>JBMYRW010000006.1:0-79323 GCA_049602735.1 Thermoplasmatota archaeon | reverse complement strand
GCACGTGGCGCTTTCCGCGTCGGCGGCGACGTCGAAATCCTTGTCGCACTGCGGGCATGTCGTCTCGAACTCGGGACCGGACACGGAAAAGGTTCCTCCGAAAGCAGCGGTGGACGGCGGTGCCTTGCTTAAACGCCATCGAAGGGGAGGTTTGACCGAAACGGGCCACGGACCCTGTCAGGCGGCCTCGAGCCAGGCCCGCCAGGCGGCCAGCGCACGCTCCCGGCCGGCGGGGTGGACCTCCACCTTGAGCCGCACCTGGATCGTGTCGTCGCCGCTGCCTGCCACCAGGTCGCCCAGGTAGGCCTCTTGCTTGTCGAGGCGCAGGTAGAGCACCCCGTCGTCGTCCACGCGCTGCTGCAGCTCCTCCAGGAGCCGGGCCGCATCGAACGCCGCCAGCAGCCCCGCCGCGGCGGCGCGCACCTCCCGTTGCCGGGTGAGCGTCGCTTCCATCACGAGCACGTCGCCGCCGAACTGGCTCGGCAGGCTGGTCCCTTCGACGGCTGCGGCGGCCGCTTCATCGTCCTCCAGGGCCAGTACGGTCGCCAGGGCCGCCGCGACGCGGTCGGGGTCTTCGGTGGCGTGGCACGTGGTGCGGAGGCGGAGCCAGTGGAACCGGGTGGCGGCCACGGCGGCGCCAAGGCTCACCGTTTGAAGGGTTGTGCCAAAAGGAGGGGAGAGGGAAGGAAGAGGGGTGGCTTCCCGATCAACCGTCGTAGAAGACGGTCACATCGATGACCACGTCGTTGCCAACAGGGGGGACCCCTTGCGGAATGGCGGCCACGAAGTAGTCGATGCTCTTGGTGAAGTTGGTGCCGTCGGCGGTCGTGACGGAGGAGCCGGCCTCACTGATCGCATTGAGTTCGGGGTCGCAGATGGCGATTTCAGCCGTGCCGCTGACGACTTCGGCGGTCACGGAGGTCGCGCCGTCGAGGACGTCGAACTTGAACGCGGCGAAGATGAGGGGGTCAACGGGGTTGGCGCCGCCCAGGCTTTCGAAGAAGCCCTGGCAATCGGTCGCGCTGTTGGCGCCGTAGTCCGCCAGGTTGAAACCGAAGCCCTTGCCGGGCTGCGGGTGGTTGACGTAGACCTCAGTCTCCAGCGTCGTGATGTCGCCGCTGTCGTCCAGCGCACTCACGATGACGCTGACCACGCCGGGGCGGTCGAACATGAAGGTCTGGGGGGTGAAGGCGCCGTTGGCGAAGAGGCTCGCGGCGCGGGTCTGGTTGCTGTCCGTCACGACGACCGCGACACCCTCCAGGGTGCCGTCCTCGTCAGCGCTGCCGGTGGCGTCGAACGTCAGGCTGCCACCGAGCATCGTGCTGTTGGTGGTGCCGTTGGCGTCACTGACGGAGAGGCTGATGGTCGGGGGGATGTTGGGGACGACGGTCTCGTTGCCGTCGCCGTGGTCATCGCCGTCGCCATGGCCGTCACCGTCGGGGCAGTGGCTCTCGGCGTCGAAGCCTTCGTCGTGGTGGCCTTCGATGGCCTCCAGGTCCAGGATGGTACCGTCTTCGCAGGTGAACGTCTCGGAGCCGTGGTCGTCGCCATCGTCGTCGCCGAGGCAGCCGGCGACGGCGGCGCTCACCAAAAGGAGGCTCAAAAGGGTGGGCAGCTTCATGGTGTCCGGTCCGGTCGTTACCTTGGTTCGTTAAAAGGACTATGCTACAAAGGGTGGTGTCGCCAGGTTGCGCTGGGCCCCGGAACGACGGGCCTGGGGGGCCGCGAGCCTCTAAGAAGGCGCCCTTCGTCGCGCGCGAGCATGACCGAGGAACGCCTGCGCAAGTGGGGTGTTGACCTGGAGAAGGAACTGGCCGTCGAGGTGGCCGCGCAGGAGCAGCCGTTCGTCGGCGATGGCGCCCGGCCCGTCTGGTCCATCGACACGCCGCCGCCGTACCCCAGTGGCAAGTGGCACATCGGCGCGGTGGCCGGTTACAGCCTCATCGACATGATCGCCCGCAGCCGCCGCATGCTCGGGTTCGACGTGCTGTTCCCCTGGGGCGTGGACCGCAACGGCATCAACATCGAGTTCACGGTGGAGAAGAAGCACAAGAAGCCCATGCGGTTCTGGGACCGCGCCGAGTTCAACGAGGCGTGCCGCCAGGAGATCACGCAGTACTCGGACGACATGGTGCGCATCGGTCGCCGCATCGGCATGAGCTGCGACTTCGAGAACGGCTACGCCACCGACAGCCCCGACTACCGGGCCTTCAGTCAGGCCCAGTTCCTCAAGCTCTTCGACGAAGGGCAGATCATCGAGGAGCTGCGCCCCAACACGTACGACCCCAAGCTCGGCACGACGATCGCCGACGCGGAGGTCTACTACGAGGAGCGCAAGACGCGCCTCAACCACGTCACCTGGACCGTCAAGGAGACCGGCGAGGAGATCACCATCTCCACGACGCGCCCGGAGCTGATCTGCGCCTGCCGCGCCGTCCTCGTGCACCCGGACAACGAGGCGACCAAGCACCTGATCGGCAAGACCGCCGTGCTGCCCATCGACCGCTCCATGGGCCCCGCGCCCGGCTTCGAGAAGCGCACCCTCAAGGACGACCCGCACCCCCAGGACACGCCCACGGGGCTCACCAACGAGGTGCCCATCAGCGCCCACCCGCACGTCAAGACCGACTTCGGCAGCGGCGTCATGATGGTGTGCAGCTACGGTGACCAGGCGGACGTGCAACTGTTCCGCGAACTGGAACTGGACGCCATCGCCGCCATCGGCATGGACGGCCGCATGGCCGCCGTCGCCGGTCCGTACGCCGGCTACCTGGTGGAGGACGCCCGCCGTCGCATCATCGAGGATCTCGAAGCGGCCGGCAAGCTGCCGGAGCACGACAAGATCGACCAGAAGTTCCCCATCAGCGAGCGCTCCAAGGCCGCCGTGGAGACGATCAGCCTCAAGGAGTGGTACGTCCGCCAGACCCACGTCACCGACGACCTGCGCCGCGTCGCCCACGAGATGGACTTCGTGCCCGCCAAGCACCGTCAGCTGCTGCTGGACTGGATCGACACGGTGAGCATCGACTGGCCCATCAGCCGCCGCCGCTACTACCACACGGAGATCCCGCTGTGGCTCGTGCAGGACCAGGAGGGCAACGAGATGCCCTACGTGGTCGTGCCACCGTACGACCCGACGGCCAAGGACCACCCGTACTACCAGCCGTGGAACGACGACCCGCCCGCCGGCAGCCGCGTCCTCCACCGTGAGACCCGGGAGCAGGTGGCCGATAGCGTCGAAGCGTTCCTGGAAGAGCACCCTGAGCTGGAAATCGTCGGCGAGGAGAAGGTGTTCGACACCTGGATGGACAGCAGTGTCAGCAACCTGTACATCCTGAAGGACCACCAGGACGCCCCCTGGTGGGACGACCACGTGTGCAGCTGCCGCGTCAACGGCCGCGACATCATCCGCACGTGGCTCTACTACGCCAGCCTCAAGAGCCAACTGCTCACCGAGAAGAAGCCGTTCGAACACTGTTGGATCCACGGCATGGGCATGGACAAGCACGGCCGCAAGATGTCCAAGTCCGTGGGCAACGTCATCGACCCGGACACGATCCTCGACAAGCACGGCAGCGATGCCTTCCGGCTCTGGATCGCCGGCGAATGCACCGTCGGCGACGACTTCCGCATCGACGAGCAGAAGATCCAGGGCACCGCCAAGTTCCTCCAGAAGCTCGCCAACGTGGTCAAGTTCACCATGGGCTTCGAGGCCCCCGCCGAGCGCCCGGCCGCCCTCCACCCCGTCGACGAATGGATCCTTGGCGAACTGGACGACGTCACCCAGCGCACCAAGGAGGGGTACGAGGCCCTCGACTTCTTCGGGCCCGCCAACGCCATCCGCTCGTTCGTCTGGAACCTCTTCGCGCCCCACTACCTCGAACTGGTGAAGGGCCGCGCCTACGACGGCGACGCCGCCGCCTGCTGGACGCTCCACGAGGTCGCCAAGCGCATCCTCGTCCTCCTGGCCCCCGTGGCGCCGTTCATCAGCCACTACTTGGGCAGCCGCGTCTACGGCCTCGACGTCCACCACGTCGGCCTGCCGGAGCCCCTCGGCCTCGCCGCGGACCCGGCGCGTACCCAGGCGATCCTCGACTTCAACGGCCACGTCTGGAAGGCCAAGAAGGAGGCCGGCCTCAGCCTCGCTGCCCCCATCGACGGCATCGAGGTCCCCGAAGCCCTGGCCGACATGGCCGACGTGTTCGCGGCGATGCACAAACTCGGGGCGGTCGCTGAGGCCCAGTGACGGCTGGGTCCGCCACCACCCGCGGCCTGACCGCCGCTGCCGCCGCGTACGCCTTGTGGGGCCTCATCGGACCCGTCGGGAAGGTGCTCCTCGTCCACTTCGACCCGTTGGCCTTGAACGCGGTCCGGGCGACGCTGCTCGCCGTCGTCCTGTGGGTCGCCATCGGCCCGACGCGGCGGCGGGAGGCATGGGGGTTGCTGCGTCAGAAGGACGTGGTCGCCATGGCGCTCGTTGGCTATGGCCTGAGCTTCAGTTTCACCATGTGGAGCCTCGACAGGCTCGATCCGGTCATCGTCACGGTCGTGTTCTACAGCGCGCCCCTTTGGACTGCGATCTTCGCCCGGCGTCTCCTGGGCGAACGCGTCGGGGTCTGGTTCCTGCCGGCGGCGTTGGCGCTCATGGTGGGCGCGGCCGTCGCCGTGGCGGGGCGCGGCGGCTGGGAGGCGTTCCTAGCGGCGGACGGTATCGGCGTGCTCCATGCGCTGGGGGCTGCGGTGACCTGGGCGCTCTATACCGTCCTGCTGCGGCGGCGGAATCACGCTGGCCGCCCGGAGCTGCCCCTATGGCCTCTCATGGCGGCGAGTTTCCTGGTCGCGTCGGCCTACTTCTGGCTCGCCGCGCTGGTGGTTGAGGGGCCGCCGCAGCTGGGAGGCGTGCCAGGCGAGGCGTGGGCCTGGATGGCCGTCCATGCCGCCTACCCCGGCGTGGCGGCGTTCGCGCTCTTCAGTCAAGCACTGCGCCTCGCGGGTGCCGGGCCGGTGAACCTGCTGGTCGGCGTGGAGCTGCTGGGGACCGTTTTCTTCGCGTGGCTGCTCTACGGCGGTGCCCCTGATGCGGTGCAATGGCTGGGCATCCTGGTGGTCGTGGCCGCGGTGACCGGGTACCTTTGGCGTGCGCCGGAGGCGGAGGCGCCGGAGCCGCCTCAGGCGGAAGCGGGGTAGGAGCCCAGGACACGGACGCTGGCGCTCTGCACCAACAGGGCCGACAGGGCATCCTTCACGGCCTCGTCCTCCCGGTGGCCGTCCAGGTCGACGAGGAAGATGTAGCTCCAGGGCTTGTCCAGGCGCGGCCGGCTCTCCAGCTTGGAGAGGTTGATACCCCGGTCCGCGAAGACCCCGAGGCAGGCATGTAGGGCGCCCGGCCGGTGGCGGGTCGTGAACATGAGCGTAGTGAGGTACTTGGCCTCCGCCGGGTCCCCGCTGCGGTCGTGCTCCTTGGCAGAGACATGCACGAAGCGCGTGAAATTGTGCTCCCGGCTCTGGATACCCTCTCGTAGGATCTTCATGCCCGTCAGCTCCGCCGCGCGCTGCCCCGCGATGCCGGCCTCGGTCTTCGAGCCGCGCGCCTTGACGTCCTGAAGGCTGCCGGCCGTGTCCCGGCCGTGATGGCCACGGATGCCGTGGGCGTCCAAGAAGTCCCGGCATTGCCGGATCGCCTGCTCGTGGCTGAACGCCTCCTTGATGTCGCCCAGTTCGGCGTCCGGCTGACCGATGAGGCAGTGGACGATCTTGTGACGATGCTCGCCGACGATGTGGAGGTCGCTGGCGAGGATCGCTTCCAGGCTCTCGGCCACCGTGCCCTGGAGGCTGTTCTCCAGTGGGAGGAACGCTTCGTCGGCGTCACCGCTCGCCACGGCGTCCATGGCGGCGCGGAAGCCACGGCAGGAGACCCCTTCCAGGTCGAGGCCGTGGGCTTGGGCGTAGGCGGCCAGGGCTTCATCCGAATAGGAGCCCGGCTCACCCATGATGGCGATGCGCATGGACAGGCGTTCGACCGTGGCCTTGTTCTTAGTCACGGCGGCCAAAGAGCCGCTTGAACAGGCCACCCTTGGCGGGGGCTTCAGGCGCGGTCTCCGTGACGGTCGCCGCGGGCGCAGCAGCCGGCTTGGCCTTGGCCGCGGGCTTGGCAGCAGAGCCGTTGGTCGGCTTCGCAGCGGGCTTGGCGCGCGGCGCGTCACCATAGGCAGCCTTCGAGAAGGAGCCGCCGGCGTCCTTGATCATCTTGCGGGCCGCTTGCTTGTAGCCCTTGAGCATCTCGTGGTTCACGCCCAGGTCGGGCTTTTTTCGGAGGTCCAGTTCGGCGATCTGCTGCACGGTGGTGATGCCCGCGGCGCGCAGTTTTTCGGCCTTGACCGGCCCCATCTTGGGAATGTCTTCCAATTCCACGATGCTACCAAGAAGGTCCCGTTCGTAAACGTTTTCGATGTTTCAAGAATTATCATGACACGGTGTCTCGCCAGGTGGCGCCCACTGCGAAGGCGTCAAACGGGGGGCCCCTGTCGGCGCGACCATGGAGCCTGTGGTCGAGGTCGAAGCACTGCGCAAGACCTACCCTGACGGCACGGAAGCGGTGGCCGATGTCACCTTCGACGTCGCACCCGGCGAGATCTTCGGCCTCCTGGGCCCCAACGGCGCCGGCAAGACGACCACCATGCGCATCCTGGGGACCTTGCACCGTCAGACCGGCGGCGACGCTCGCGTGCTGGGCCTCGACGTGGCCAAACAGGGCTCCGAGGTGCGTCGCCGCATCGGCTTCGCCATGCAGGAGGTCGGCATGGACGACCTGGCCACCGCCCGCGAGATGCTCATGCTGCACGCGCGCCTCTACGGCATCTCCAAGACCGATGCCCGTCGCCGCGCCGACGAACTGCTGGCCACCTTCGACCTCGCGGAGCACGCCGACCGCCGCGTCACCCGGTTCAGCGGCGGCATGCAGCGCCGCCTCGACCTGGCCGTGAGCCTCATCCACGACCCCGAAGTGCTGTTCTTGGACGAGCCCAGCACGGGCCTGGACCCCAAGAGCCGCAGCGATCTATGGGACATCCTGCACCGCCTGCGCCGCGACCACGGCCTGACGATCTTCATGAGCACCCATTACATGGAGGAGGCGGAGGTCCTTTGCGACCGCATCGGCATCATGAACCAGGGTCGCCTGAGCGCCATCGACACCCCCGAGGCCCTCAAGCGCTCCGTGGGCGCCGACACCGTCCGCATCCGCGTCCAGGCCCCCCCGACGACCCAACAACAGGCGGCCCTGCGCAGCACCTTCGGGTCGCATGTCAGCGTCGACGGCGACGTGGTCGAGGTCAAGGTGCGCGACGGCGGCGAAGCGCTGCTACCCGCCCTTGACGAAGTGACGGCGGCCGGCCTCAAGGTGGCCTCCACGAGGGTCCTGACCCCGACGCTCGACGACGTGTTCCTCCAGTACACGGGCAGCCGTCTCGGGGAAGCCGCGGCCGACGAGGAGGTGGACGCTTGAGCTTCAAGTCGCTGCCGTTGCTCTACATGCGCAACCTGCGGCAGATCCCCCGCATCCCGACCGTGCTTGTCTTCGGCATCATGATGCCCGTCATCCAGCTCGTGCTCTTCGGCAGCATCTTCAGTGCCACCACGGACCTGCCCGGCCACCCCTACGCCGGCATCGAGTACTACGCGTTCATCGCGCCCGCCATCGTGCTCCTGACGACGTTCCTCGGCATGGCCAACGCCTCCGCCGCGTTCCTCGTGGACCTGCGCACAGGGTACTTCGACAAGCTGCGCACGACACCGGCAAGCCCGGCCACCTTCATCGCCGCCCGCCTCGGCGCCGACATGACCCGCGTCGCCCTCCAGGCCTGCCTCATCCTGCTCATCGCGCTGCTCCTGGGTGCCCGCGTCGAGACCGGCCCCTTGGGCGCCCTCGTCATGGTCCTTTGCTCCGTCGTCTTCAGCACGCTCACCGTCGGACTCCTGGTGATGGCGCTCGCCATGAAGACCAAGAGCGACCAAGCGACGCAGAGCGCCTTCCCGTTGTTCTTCGTCTTCATCTTCCTCTCCACGGCCTACATGCCGGAGCAGCTGCTGCCGGGCTGGTTGCAGACGGCGGTGAAATTCAACCCCATCGACTACCTCATCCAAGGCCTCAGGGGCCTCATGCTCGAAGGCTGGGGCGACGCCGCCGTGGACCTCGCCATCGCGCTCGGAGGGGCTGTCGTCGTGGCCGTCCTCCTGTCCCTGCTGAACCTGCGCATCTACCGGAACATGACCGCCTGAGCTTTTTCGAGCCCCTCCCCGGCGCGCCCTGCTCGGGCGCGTCTCGTTGCGCTTAGCCGTACCAGCTCGGGCAGGCTCGGATGTACAATGTCTCGTTGCTCCACGCCGTCACCACGACGCGGCAGTCAGCGCCGACTGGGCTGCCCGTCTCGTCGACGTGGTCCATGATCGCAGTGGCCTCGTCGCAGGGAAGTTCGTAGGTGCGGCTGCCGCCGAGGGGCGTGTCCCGCTCCAAGAAGGATGCCATGGTCGGCGCCACCGCCTGCAGCCGTTCGGACGTAATCCAGGAGGCACCATCGGCCGGTTCCGTCGATGCCTGGACCTGGCAGCCAGGCTCACCATCGGACCAAGGCACTGCCGTATCGGATGGCCCGGCGAGGCAGCCGGCGGCCACGGTGAAGGCGACGAAAGCGAGGGAAAGGAAGGCCGGATTCAACGCCCTGCCATCCGCACCACCTCATCAAAGTGTGCGGCGTCGACGGGCTGGACGCTGAGGCGCTGGCCCCGCTGTAGGAGGGGCATGCCGTCCAGTTTCGGGTTCTCTTTGAGCTCCGCCAGGGGCACGGGCCGTTCGAACTTCTCGACGAACCGGATGTCCACCATCATCCAGCGCGGGTTCTCCGGGTCGCTCTTGGCATCGAAGTAGTGGTGCTTCGGGTCCCAGGCGGTGAAGTCCGGGTACGCCTCCTTGCAGACCTCGGCGATGCCGACGGCGCCCGGGGGCTTGGCGTTGGAGTGGTAGAAGATGACCCGGTCGCCGACAAGCATGAGGTCCCGCATCGCGTTGCGCGCCTGGTAGTTGCGCACGCCGTCCCAGTGGGTGCTGCCGTCCCGTTCCAGGTCGTCGATGGAGTAGCTTTCCGGCTCCGATTTCATCAGCCAGTAGCGGGGCACGAGGCGGCGAGCGGGCCGCCCCTTTAGAACCACGAGGAATCGTCCAGCCCTGCGGGCCGGAGTCCGCGTCGTGGTTCCTTCAGAACCACGACGATAGATCCCTCTGCACCGCCAACTCGAGGGAGTCGAACCCGAAGGCGCCCTTGACGTACTCTTCGACCATCTCCTTGTACCAGTCGCGGTCGATCATGTGGGGCTCCACTTTCTCCTCGGGCCACATGAACTCGATGGGCTTCAGGCCGCTCTTGGACGGCTTCGCCTTGGCGACCAGGCGGTGGCCTTGGCGAGCCAAGTGTTCTGCCATCTCCTGCTGCGCGCGTGGGTCCTCGTAGAGGGGTAGCGGCCGCTTGCAGACGATGAACTTGAACTTCCGCTTGGCGTTGAGGTTCTCGCCGAGCAGGTTCTCCAACGCGGCGCTGCGGACCGCCTGGGTGCGCATGGAGCCGTCCGGGTTGGGCTTGTAGCTCTTGACGGGGCTGACGGACTGCCGCAGGATGAACTGGTTGCGGTCCCAGTCGTCCACGTTGACGCCCGCGACCACGTCCTTGGTGGCGCGCTTGATGGCGGTCTTCATGCGCTCACGGCCGTCCTCTTCGTCGTCCCACGACGCGACGTCGCGCAGGGCGCGGGTCATGATGTCCCGCAGGAGGTTCTGGGCCAAGGGCGCCTTGTCGCTGCCCTTGAAGTTGTTCCCCTTGGTCTCCATCTTGATGCCGCCGGCGCCGCCGTCCACGGCGTCGAAGATGAGGTAGTTCTTGTGGACCACGAAGACCATGGCGTCGTGGAGCTCCGGCTCCAGCTCGAAGCCGGGGTAATCGAGCAGGTCGCGCCATTTCTTGTTGGCCTCCGCCACGGCGGCCAGGGCGTCCTCGGGGAGCGTGATCCACTTGTCCTGCTCCGGTTCCTCCTTGGCATCGAGCCCGGCAGCGAAATGGAGCAGGTTCCCGGCGGACTTGCTGCAACCGAGGTAGATGCCGTCCGTGTCACCGTACACGACGCGGATGCCCTTCTTCTCGAAGTCCTCCAGGCTCTCGTGCAGGATGCGTTGGCCGATGGTGGTGATGTTGGCGCCGCCCCAGACGTTGAACTGCCGGCAGCTCACGTTGACGGCCACAAGGATGCCGTGGGTGCCGGCGTTGCGGGCCGCCTTGAGGCTGGCGTAGGTCATGTCGTGGATGCGCACCTCGTCCTTCGGCGCGCCCGATTCCTTGGCCTCGGCGCGGGCGTCCTTCACCTTCTGGATCGTGTCCAGGATGCCGGTCATCGCCAGGTTGACCAGCCCGTCGTCAGGGGCATGCTTGAGGCCGACGATCCAGCCTCGTCCCTTCGTGTAGCCTTCGCCGGGGCGGTCCGCTTCGGCCTTGCGGACGTGGTACTTGCCGCTGGCGACGAAGTCAGCGTCCAACTCGAAGAGCCACAGGAAGTCGTCCGGCTCCTCGTCGACGCGGGCCGGGCGGACGGTGTCGGCAGTCAGGTTGCGGGCCTTGAGGATCGTGGGGTACATGGCGCCCACGTCGGCGGCGACCACGTGGAACCAGGGCGTGAAGTGGCTCTTGAGGTCACTGTCCGGCTTGAGCGTCATGCCGCCGGGGATGGCGTAGCCGTGGATGGCGGGGCCGCCGCCGGGTTGCACGATGACGCTGGGGTGCTCCACCCAGAACGGCATCTCGGGCCCCTGTTTGGCGACGCGGATGACCTCCTTGCGGCGGGTGCGGTCGTCAATCGTGATCTTGGCGGCGGCGTCGGCCACCTGTTCGCGGCTGGGGAACCGTTCGCCGGGGACCATGGCGTGGACCGCCTGCGCCACCGCCTGGGCGCGGCACGTCGCGGGCATGATCTTGCGCTGGCGGCGGGCGCGCAGGAGCGCCATGTGGTCCCACATCTTGGTGTTGCCACCGGTGAGCAGGCTCTCCAACGGGAGGTTGACGGTGAAGCAGAGGGGCAGCGCCTGGGCGATCAGCTGCTGCGTGATGCCGACCTGTTCCTGCACGTCGTGTTTGTTGTAGAGGAGCGTCGTGGCGTCCAGCTTCATGGACTCCGGCTCCAGGTATTGCCGGCCTTCTACCTCGATGCCGAGCCACGGGGCCAGGCCCTTCAAGGTGAAGTCGTCGTGGAAGAAGAAGAACTTCCGCGCCGCGTGGAACGTGTCGAGCGTCGCGGGGTGCCAGACGGCGATCTCGCTCTGGGTCCCGAAGTGGAAGCTGCGGTCGCGGCGGCTGTAGAGGTCCGTGAAGCGGAGGAACCAGTCGCGCTGTGTGGGGCTCAGGAACTCTTGGCGCTGGTCGCGGCCGAGGAACGTTTTGATGCGTTCGTGGATCTGTAGGTTGTCGAAGCCCAGGACGTTGTGGCCGGCGATGAGGTCATGGCCGACCGCCATGCGGGTGAACGTGTCCAGGTTGTCGATCTCTTCGTCCTCGTTGTGGGCGACGAGCTGCAGGACCTCGCGGTCGGCCCAATCGGTGGGCAGGTCGGTGAAGCGGAAGTCGAGCGCCTCCGTCTCCAGGTCCTTGTCGCTCTCGAAGGAGACCGGGAAGTCGCTGTAGCCGATGACGTCGATGGGGATCTCTTTCGCCCCCGTCCCGTACTGGGTCGTCTCGATGTCGTAGGTGAGGACGTTGAGGGTCGCTTCGCGGCCGCGGCTGTCCAGGAGCCACCAGTCATGCTCGGCGCCCAGGTCGGCGAGCGCCCGTTCCATGTACGGGATGTCGTGTTCGCAGGTGTAGAAGCCGTGCTCGAAGAACAGCTCGTCGCTGATGTCCGGCACCCAGTAGCTCCGCTTGGCGGCCACGGGCACGACCTGGCGCCGTTCGCCGTGGTTCCAGAACGACCGGTACTCCAGCGGCTGCCCGACGGCGTGGATCTTGCCCAACGGATCCGATTCCGGGTCGCCCGCCTCGGCGGCCAGCAGCCCCAGCCGCTCCATGGCCGCATCGATGGACTCCGTGGGGTCCTTGGGGAACGCCAAGAAATTGGGGCGGTGAAGGGGTTCGATCTCCTGCGGCTCCTTGCCCTGCCAGAATAGGTGGCTGTTGGAGAGGTTGAGCAGCAGGTCCGACACGGGGCCGGGCAGGCGGGTGGGTCACTTGGCCTGTGCGGCCCCTACCGCTTGGCGCCCCGTCGCGCCAAGCGGGCTCCGACAGCCACTGATGCCACCAACCCCGGGAGAGCGAGGCCAGGCGTGCCCTTGCCTTCCTTGCCACCATCGTGCGGCTGGTCCGTCGTGGCAGACCCGGCATCCGGGTCAGCGTTCACGAAGGTCCAGGTGATGGTGCGGGCCAGCTCTTCCCCACAGTCTTCGCCGCCCAGACAATGACTGTAGTTGTAGAAGGTGGCCGTCTCTTCCGTCCAGGGGCCTTCCGGGGCCTCGAACGTGATCGGCAACGTGGCCGTCCGTTCGCCGTTGGGCACATCGAACACCTTGGCGCGCAGTCCCGTGAGGAACGCTTGGCCGCTGACGACCTTGTCCTCGAACATCACCATCGTCTTGGCGTTGGCCGTGATCTCCACCTGGAGATCGAAGGTGTAGGTGGGGCCATCGACGGTGAACGTCTGGTCGCCGCTGGGGTCCATGGTGTGGCCCGGGCGGTAGAGGAGCTCGCTGGTGAGTCCCTCCACGAGGTACTCGTGGTCGTCGATGCGGCCGAGGGCGTCCACCGTGAACGGCTCGAGGCCGGGGGCCTCCGCCGTGGGGGTCAGGTTGAGTTGGCCTGTCAGGGTCACCTTCTCCAGACCAAGGCAATCGAGAAGACCCACGGTCCACGATGGGCCATCGACGGCCAGCCAGGAAGGCGCTGCTTCAAGATCCACCAAGACCGTGGAGCCGGAGAGGGCGATCTCGGCGCAGCCTACCTCGAAGACGACCGGGACTTGCGTCGCCGTCCCTGGTTCCAGGTGCGCAGGCATCGCGACCTGTAGCGTGGCGCCCTCAGCCGGCAACTGCGCAGTCGCCGGCGTCGAGGCGGTAAGCAAAGCCACCAGCGCCATGAGCGCGCACGCAGAGGCCAGGGTCGTTCGACCATCCATGCTGCTTCGCATCACGACCCAGGCTTGTCGCTTGGGCTGCCGGCCCCTTCGTCCGAAGACCGTTCGGGCGGGTCCTTGAGCCAGAAGCGTGTCTGCCGCGTGTCCAAGAGGTGGGCGCGTTCCTCGGTCAGGCCGAGCGCCCGCAGACGACGCAGAGCCCCGTACACGGTCCGCCGCGCCAATCCGGTCTCCAGGCAGATCTCCTTCTGGGTCTGGGGGCCTGCCAACAACGCCATGTAGATGGTGGCGACGCTGCTGCGTTCGCCCTGGATCGCCTCAGGCAAAGGATGGGTCGCCTCGTGGTGGTGCCCTCCGCTGCCCTTCGGTCTTCGGAAGATCCCCTGCCAGAGGGAACCATAGTCGGCCAGCAGATCGGGGGTCGGGTGATGCGCCCTCAGGAGCTCCGTGATCCGCTCCGGGTGTGCCAGCGCGATCACCTTGCCACCCCCTTGGACCACCCGCACGACGAGGCCTCCCTTCTCGCACACGCCCAGCTGGTAGGCCGCCGTACTGGTCGGTTGCTCCAAGGCCTGGGCGATCTCCAGGGGTCGCAGGGGGCCCCGGTCGAGCAGCAGCAGGACGAGGCCAAGGATCGGCGGCCGTCGCATGAGGGTCAGCCACCGACGGTCCGCACGGCTGAGGGCCACGGCGGTGCCGCGCGTCGCGAAGAAGACCCTGTACCGCCCTTCTTGCGTGCTCTGGACAAGGTCCAGGTTCTCCAGAGCGTTGAGATGGTATTCGGCCAACATGGCACTACATTCCATGCGGCGCTGGATCTCGCGCAGATGGAGGCCGGGGTACCGGTCGACGAGTTGGAGGATGCGGCCACGCAGCTCCGCTTCGGGCGGCATCTACTGCGCACCACGTCGCATCAAAGGGGCTGCGAGGCATGCCACCATCGCCACGTCGAAAACGGCGCCGGCCAGCTCCGTTAGCTCATGATGCCAAACAGGGACCTGGATGGTATAAATCGAGTAGCACGACTTGACGAAGAAAATCCCGAAGGCTGCGGCGATCCAGCGGAGCCGAACATCCCCTAGTCGGTCCGCTGCACTCCAGGTCACCAGGGCCAAGGCCAAGGCACCGCCAGCCACGATGGCCAACAGCAGGGACGAGGCGGTCGTGTAGTCGGACATAGCCGCGGGAAGACGTGCTTGGCAAAAGAGGCACTTTGGTGGTCGCCTCAGCCAATTTCGTCAAATGAGCCCTAAATAGCCTCGCTGGTGTCGAAGAGCATGGTACGCACCGCGTTGTTGGCCTGCCTGCTGGTGCTGGCGGCCCCGATGACGATGGCACAGGATGGCCACGATGACCACGCCCACGGAGAAGACGCCCTTGCGGGGCCTCAGCAACAGCCCGGAGAGGACTGGTCGCACATCTTCACCGAGCCTGGCACCTTCGAATACCACTGCCACCCGCATCCGTGGATGCAGGCCACCATCATCATCGAAGAGGCTCCCGAAGGCTACGAGCCCCAAGAGGTGGTGATCGAGATCGAGGAGCCGGAGGACTACCAACAATGGTCGTTCACACCGGAACAGCTGACGGTGCGCGTCGGCGACACGGTGACCTGGCGCAACACAGGTGCCATCATGCACAAGGTCGCAGAGACGGGGGGCGAGCACGCCGACCACATCGCGAGCATGGGGGGTGGGAGTGCAGGCAGCCAGGCCGGTGACGGCCATGATCACGTCCATGATGATGGATCGCAAGGGAACGCCCTCTTCTGGATCATCGTCGCGTTGGCCTTCGGCTTGATTATCGCGGCGATCGTCCGCAAGGGCTCTCCCTGACCGGCCCCATTCGTCCACCTTCCCCCTCTCCCCTTCGCTCTTGTTTTCTGCTGCTCGCTTTCTGACCATGGCCTCTTTGTCATTGCAAGTCGCGCGGCATGATTTGTAGCGGTGCCAGGCCACCGCGGCACGGGCCGGCAAGGCGATGCCGTCCCCTGCAACCGGACGGGAACACCGTGCTTTCAACAGCCGGGCGTTCGCGTAAGGGGGGGATGGACGCCCGGGCTTGGCGCGTCATCAGATAGAATCGGATGGAAGGAGAAGGTAGCCTCTGGACGAGAGGACCTAATGGTCCTCGTCGCAGTCGAGGCCGAAGCGGGCGAGCTCCTCCTCGGTGTCGGCGTAGTCCACCGCCGCGACGGCACGGATCACCGAATCGACGGTACGGCCTTGAATCTCCAAGGTGTAGTTGCCGGCCTCCAAGTGGCCTTCGCCATCGAAGCTCCACGTGAAGAGGCGACCCGCAGCCAGGTCCTCCTCGAAGAGCTCGTCGCCGTCCGGCGCGATGAGCTTCAAGTGGATCTCGTTGAGCAACTGGGTCGGCCCGGTCGCCGAATCGGATTCGACGCTCAGCGTGAATGCCCGCACCGCGCAAGGCAACTCGATCGGGATGTCCATGGTGACCGTCGTGTTCATCGCGGTGCCGAATTCCCATGCCGAGCGCAGCTCCAGGTCCTCCGGCAGCTCCAGCGGCGGCTCATACGGCAGGCCGCCGGGCAGCTCGACGCCGGCGAACGGCGTCTTGTCATCCAGGAACTCAGGGTAGACGATCTTCGTGAGCATGCCGCCGGGGTATTGACCGTCGTTGACGACGTGGTCGACCACATGGGTGTGGACCACCCAGACGCCTTCGTTGCCCTCTCGCCCTTCGATGACGACATCAATGCGCTGGGCCGGCATGACCGGGATCGTGTCGACGTAGTAGCGGGCCGCAGGGGGGAGGGGGTTGCCGTCCACGTGCGTCACCAGCATGTCGTGGCCATGGGTGTGGATGGTCTCGATGGTGGTGCCGGCGTTCAGTATCCGTAGCCGCACCTTTTCGTCCGGCTCCAGCAGGATGAACGTGTCCTCCCGATCGAGCGTATTGGGGAAACTGACGCCGTTGATCATGAACACGTCTGGCGTGACGTCCACGGGAGGGTTCTGGCATTGCTGCTCGCCCGTGACACCACAGGACCCGAGTCCCTGGTGGTCCGCATGGGGGTCCGCGACGCGACGGGGGGTCGCCTCCACCAGGTCGCGCTGCAAGGTGCCAAGGGTCCACACCATGTCGCGGTCGGTCTCGGGCTCCCAGCGTTCGTCCTGCGGCTCCACGATCATCACGCCGTACAGGCCCTGCATCACATGGAACTGGGTATCCACGTGACAGTGGTACCAGAGCGTGCCAGCACGGCTGGCGATGAAGTCATACTTGAACGACTGCCCGGGCTTGACGCTATCCTGCGTGCTGCCCGGTACGCCGTCACTGTCCCACGGTACGTACTGGCCGTGCCAATGGATCGTATGTGGGTGGACGTGGTTGTTCTCGAACCGGACGATCACGCGGTCGCCCTGCTGGACGCGCAGCGTCGGGCCCGGCGTACTGCAGGTCCCTTTCCAGGCCTCTTGGTCCGTGTCCACGCCGCCAAGCGGCGGGTACTCGATGGCGGCTGCGCTGACCTCGTCGTCGGGGTCGGCGGGTTTGAAGCAGAACGCCCACATGTTTGCGGAAAAGCCGGGATAGATCTCCTTGGCCACCAGGTCGAGGACGGTCGCTCGCAGGTCGATGGTCCGACCAGTGGGTGTGAAGTCCTCGCCGGGACGGTACGTGAATTCACCTTCGTCGCCTCCCAGACAACCGGCCAGGCCGGTCACGAGCAGGAGGACGATGGGAAGAAGCGCCTTCATGGGCGCACCACAGGGGGGTCCACCGAAAACGAGCCGGTGGGGGCGCCGGCCACCAAGACCGTCCGACCAGGATCGGCACGGGCGAAGTTCGTCGGAGGCACCCCGAAGCCAATCGCCTTGCCAGGGCCGCGACTGGGCCGGTCCATGCGCGTGATGGCGTTGTTGACGGCCTTGGCTCTTGTCCTGGCCGGTTGCACAAGCTCGACGGACGACGATGCGGCGGGAGGCCCAGGTGGATCGGCGACCACCTATCAGGTGCCCATCGAAGCGGCGCACGCTCTGGCGGGCGATGATCGGACCATCACCGTGAAGGTCAGTCAGGATGGCCAGGAGCTCAAGCGCGGCACCTACACGACCGCTGGCAAGGCCGTGGATGACTACGAGGTGCTGTTCACCGCGACGGCGAAGGCCGGGGCGCTCAAGATCGAGACCTTCGATGGAGCCAACCCGACCGGCTTCAAGACGATCGACCCGTCTCGATGCGGTGATCCTAATCTGCAGGTCCACGTGGTCGATTCGGCGGTCCACTTGTTCAGCAACTGCGACTAGCCGGGCGGCGCTTGGCATCGCAAGCCTTCAAGCCCGCGACGCCGATGCTTGGGCATGACCGGGCACGGTGACGGCAATGCGACGGCGGACAACGCCACCGCGACGCCGCCATCGGGGGGCTCCGACGGGCCCCTTGACTCTGTCCTCGACACGGCGCTCTCGGAGGCGAGCCGCATCGGTGGCGATCTGGGGGCCTTCCTCCTGGTCCTGGCCGTGGCGTACCTGATCGGCCGCGGGCTGCGGGCACTCTACGAACGGGCCCGCCGAAGCCGCCCCACCAGCGGCCAGCTCTTCGTCGGTCGGGCACTCATGCTCGCCAGCCTCGCCGTGGGCCTGAGCGTCGGCTTGAGCGCGGTCTACGGCGTCGACCCGCTCGGCATGGTGGCGACGCTGGGCATCGTGTCCTTGGCGCTCGGCTTCGGTCTCCAGAACACGGTGGCCAACATCGCCGCCGGCATCGGGCTCACCATGGACAAGCCGTTCGACGTGGGCGACCGCATCCGGGTCGGCCAGACATGGGGCGACGTGGAGTCGATCGGCCTGCGCAGTACCCGCATCACGACCACGTCAGGTGAATACGTCGTGGTGCCCAACGCCATCCTGGACACCCAGGAGGTCTGGAACTACACCCGTCACGAGACGGGGACGTTGCGGCTGGAGGTACCGTTCGGCATCAGCTACGAATCCAGCGTCGAACTGGCGGAATCCGTGGCCCTGGCGGCTGCGCGGAGCCACGTCGGCGTGCTGGCGTTCCCGGAACCGGTGGTGCGGCTGCGCAACCTGGGCCAAAGCAGCCTCGACCTGGAGCTACGGTGCTGGCTGGGGCGGGCGCAGGACAAGGCGGCCGTGCAGGACGCCCTGCTGCGGCAGATGCTGCGGCGCTTCAACGAGGTCGGCGTCGCGGTGCCGTTCCCTCAGCGCACCATCACGTACCACAAGGACCTGCCCGAGCCCGCGCCGACGCCGGAGTTCCACAAGGGCGACGCCGCCCGCAAGCCCGTGGTCCTGGTGTGCACGCGGGGCAGCCGGGGCGCGCAGGCGATGGCGGACCGCGTGCTGGAGTTCGTGGCCGGCGTCGGTGGGCGCCTCATGGTCCTCAACGTGCGGCCGCCCCAGGATGAACTGAAGGTCCACGACCCGCAGGCGGCCATCAACCTGTACATGGCCAAGGCGCAGGCCAAGGGCGTGCCGGCGCAGGGACGCCTTGAAGTGGGAGACTTCGCCGCTGCCGTCAACAAGGTGGTGGCGGAGGTGGGCGCCCGGCTCGTGGTCCTCGGCGAGAGCCAACGGGTGCGCCTGGGTGCCTGGATGCGGGTCGAGGTCCAGCAGTCGTTGCACGACTGCCCGGTGCCGGTGCTGTTCCTGGACACCGACCGGGTGGCCGACGAGGCGTTCCTACAGGAATGGAAGGAGCGCCTGGCGCCCAAGGAGCAGTCGGGGGACCCAAGCGGCTCCTTGTCGGTGCCTTCGCCGCCGCCGGCTGCAGCCAGGCCGGAGACGGACGAACCTGGCGACGAAGGGCTACGCTAGCAGCCGAGCCGTTTTTGCCCGCCTCTGGGTCGCCGCGTCGTGGACCTGGATGCGGCCTCGACCCCGGTGATCGGCTGGCGGGAATGGATCGGCCTGCCACGACTCGGGATCGACGCCGTCAAGGTCAAGGTCGACACCGGCGCCCGCACGAGCGCCCTGCACGCCTTCGACGTGGAGCGGTTCGAGCACAAAGGGGTGCCTTGGGTGCGCTTCACCGTGCGGCCGTTCCAGAAGGACGCGGACCACCAAGTGACCGCCGAGGCCAAGCTGGCCGGCGAGCGCCTGGTGCGCGACAGCGGCGGCCACGAGACGCTGCGGCCGGCGATCCGCACGACCCTCGATTTCGCAGGCCACCAGTGGCGCACCGAGGTGACGCTGGCCGACCGGGACGCCATGGGCTTCCGGATGCTGCTGGGCCGACGCGCCGTGCGGGGTCGCTTCCTCGTCGATGCCAAGCGGAGCTTCTACGGCGGCGTACCGGGAGGGCTGCCCGCCCCGGCGCCCGGCCTGGAGGACATCGAGACGGCGGACTGAACGGGCCCGCAGCACCCCTACTCTTCTTCGTCAGAGGGGCTCGGCAGTTCCTTCGGCGGCGCCAGGGAGCCCTGGACGTTGACGAACAGGCACGGGCCCAGATCGTCCGCGTGGAAGTGCCCCGTCGTGAGCTTGCCCGCAAGCAGGCTGCACCGGGTGATGCCGACGGGGGCGACCAGGTGGCCGCCCTCGCGCACCTGGGCCATGAGTGTCTCGGGGATGCGGGGGATGGCGCAGGTGACCAGCACGGCGTCGTAGGGGGCGCCGTCCCGGTGACCGTCCGCGCCGTCGCCCACCACGACCTTCACCTTCGAGTCGATCTTGGCCAGGTTGTCACGGGCGAGCTGCGCCAGCTCCGGCAGGTACTCGACGGACGTGACGCTCCCTTCCGGGCCCACCACGTGCTCTAGGATGGCCGCGTGGTAGCCGGCGCCGGTGCCCACTTCGAGCACCTTGTCGCCCGGCTGGAGCTGCAAGGCGCTGGTCATCATGGCCACCATGTGCGGTGCGCTGATGGTCTGCTCGAAGGCGATGGGCAGCGGCCGGTCCTCATAGGCCAGGTCCTCCAGCTCCTCGGGGACGAACAGATGGCGCGGCACGCGCATCATGGCGTCTTCGACGAGCGGGTCGGTCAGGTAACCTGCGAGTTCGATCTCCGCCAGCAGGGCCTCCCGTTCGGATCGGCGCTGGGATCGGATGTCCTGCATGGAGTGATACGATATGTTCTCTCCCGGGGGAAGTAGCTTGTGAAAAGGGACCAAAGCCCCTCAGGCGGGACGGCCGAGGATCTCCTGCACCTTCTCCTCAAGCACCTTGGTGGGCACGTCGGGCACGGAGAGCAGCTGCGTCGTCCCGGCGTGGCCGCGGCCGGAGAGCTTGCTGAACAGGAACCCGGCGTCCTGGAGCTGTTTGAGGTACTTCCAGTACTGGGTGTGGCCGCGAGGCTCTTCGCCGAACTCCTCGCAGACCAATTGGTACGCCTCCTCCGCCGCGCCGGTGGTGGTGTAGGCGCCGCCGTCCCGCCCAAGCCTCCGGCCGATCGCCATCAAGGCCAGAAGCGGGTGCTTGGGGAGGTTGCGCAGCTTGCTCTCGGTGACGACGCTGAACGTCTCTGCCTTGGCGGCGCGCACGTGTTCGGGTTCCACCAGGTCGGTGCGCTGGTCGTCCGCCATGAGGCCGGCCTTCCAGAGGAGCTCGATGCCGAGGCGGGCGTCACCGGGGCCGCCGCTAGAGCCGCCGGGGGCCTCGCCGGCGATGTCGGCGATGAGGCTGACGGATTCCGGATCCATGGCGCCAGGGTGGAAGGCGAGGTCGCTGCGGTGTTCCAGGATGCCTTCCATCTCGTCGCGGGGGTACGGGGAGAGCTGCAGGACGTTGCCGCGCTTGAAGGTGGAGAGCGCCGCGTCGTCCAGGTGCTCGAGGACGTTCTGCTGGCTCACCATGATGAGGCTGATGCCGGTCCAGGAGGTGCCGACTTCGTCGTTGAAGCGGGTGAGGTCGTAGACCAGGTTGCCGCCGTCGGCGCGTAGCAGGGCATCCACTTCGTCCAGGATGACGATGAGGTGGCTGTCGCGGCGTTGCAGATGGGTGCGCAGGTCGCGGGCCATCTCGCCGACGCTGAAGCCGCGCTCCGGATAGTTGGCATCGAAGCGGTTGAGGATGCCCAGCATGGCGAGGCCGGCGGTCTTGCGGCGGCGGCAGTTGACGTGCGCCACCTCCATGCGGCGACCTTGGCGGCCGAGCGCCGTGGCCAGGTCGTGGCTGAAGCGCTTGGCGAGGGCGGTCTTGCCGCAGCCGACGGGGCCCCAGATGAGGACGTTCTCGTGGGTGCTGCCCTGGCCGAGCCCCTTGTAGGTGCGCACGAGGAAGCGGATGGCGTCGTCGCGGTGCGGCAGCTCCTCCGGGACGTAGTCGAAGTCGAGCTTCGCCAGGTCCTTGAAGACGGTCGGGCCGCCCAGCTCTTCCTCGACCAGGCTCATTGCTCGCATGGACTGTGAGCGAGGTAGATGAGGGGTATGGAACAGGCGCTGGGGTGAGTGAAAGTGCCCGGAGGGTGCGCAGGGGGTGCGACGGCACGCTGAAACGGCCCGGCCGGGCTGCCTGGGCCGTGAAGTTGGACGGCAAACGGGTGGCGATCACCGGCGGCACGGGGCTCATCGGCGAAGCGCTGGCGCGGCATCTCTTGGAGCGGGGCTGCCAGGTGGAGACGGTGAGCCGTCGCGGGGTGCGCGGTGCGGGGATGCCGGATGGTGTGGCGGCCCGCAAAGGGGACGTGACGGACCCCGCGAGCCTCGATTTCTCGGAGGCGGACGTGGTGATCCATGCGGCCGCCTGGGTCGGCTTCGGCCTGCCCCCTGCCAAGCGGCAGCTCATGCTCGACACCAACGTCGGCGGCACCGTCAACGTCCTGGCGGCCGCGGCCAAGGCGGACGTGGAGCGCGTCTTGCATGTCTCCAGCGTCGCGGCGCTCGGCCGCAAGTTCAAGGAGCCGGCCACCGAGGCCCTGGCCGACGAACCCCGCACCCGCTTCCAGTCCACGTATGAACGCAGCAAGTACGAGGCGCACCAGGTGGCACTCCACGGTGACCACGGCGTCGACGTGGTGGCGGTGCAGCCCTCCGTCGTCCTCGGCATCGGCGACACCAGCAGCGGCCTGCTGCTCAAGCGCTACCTCCAGGGCAAGCTCCCCGTGGTCCTCACCGGCGACCGCCCCACTGGATATGTCCACGTCGAGGACGTGGCCGCCGGCAGCCTCCAGGTCCTGGAACAGGGAGAGGGGGCGTACATCCTGAGCGACCGCAGCCTGACGCAAGAGGGGCTCATGTCGCTCTTCGAAGCGACCACCGGCGTCGCCGCGCCCCGCCGCCGCTTCCCCATGGACGCCCTCTGGCCCGTCGCCGCGGGCCTGGACCTCGCCGGCCGCTTCACCGGCAAACGCGCCGATCTCGGCCTGGAACTCCTGCGCGGCCTCAAGGCCCCCATGCACTACGACACCACCAAGGCGCGGACCCTGGGCTGGCAGCCGGACCTCGAAGGGCACCTCAAGGCGGACGCTGCACGCTGGCAAGAGACGTGAACTGGTTCCGTGCCCCTTGCAAACGCCACGCGCCTTCGGCGCCCAGACCGCAAAGCGGCCTGGGACCTGTTTCTGCGGCCGTCTGAGGCGTCAGGCCATGCTCGACGGGGCGCTGCCCCGCCTTCGCATGGCCTTCCTATCAGCCGCCTCCCAGAAACACGTCGTGGCGCATCCTGGGACACGTCACCAGTTCTGTAAACCCCGCCCATCTTGCGCAACTGCATGCGCGTGGAACAACAGGGCGACGTGGCGGTCGTCCACATCGAAGGCGGCAAGGCGAACGCCATGAACCCGGCCATGCTGGAGGCCCTCGACGGCTGCCTTGACCAAGTGGAACAGGCCAACGCCCGTGCGATGGTCTTGACAGGGTACGAGCGCTTCTTCTCCGCCGGCCTCGACCTGGCCTCCCTCCACGAGTTGGACCGCCACGGCATGGCCCAGATGATGGAGCGCTTCGACGCCGTCATGCGCCGGCTCTTCACCTGGCCGGGCCCCGTGGTCGCCGCCGTGAACGGCCACGCCATCGCGGGCGGCCTCGTCCTTGCCCTCCAGGCGGACGAACGGTACTGCGCCAACACCAAGCTCAGCCTCTGCCTCAAAGAGGTCGTCCTGGGCGTCGGGCTCCCTTCCGCCGTCATCGAGCCGCTCCGCCTCGCCGTGGCGCCGCCCCACCTCGTGCCGCTGGCGCTTGAAGGACGCAGCTACGACCCGAGTGAAGGGGTCGCCTGTGGGCTCATCCAACAGGTGGTCGCCCAGGACCGGCTCGTCGGCATGGCGGTCAAGCGGGCCCAGGAGCTCGCCGACCTGCCCGGCCTCGGCTTCGCCCACATCAAGGAGGGCCTGCGGCGCCGCGCCCTGGCCGACTGGGAAGCGAGCGCCGACGCCAGCCTCGACCTGTGGCTCGATACCTGGTTCCACCCCCGTGCCGTCGAGGTCCGCGAAGCGACCCTGGCCGCCATGAGCAAATAGCCGTCGCCCCTGGCCGCCGCGTGGCTCCTTCCGGCCGCCCAGGCCCCTCTACGCGATGCGTCCACGCCGGCGAACGTCCCGATGCGGCCAGCGGGGCCCTCAACACGCCGATCCATCCCTCGACGACGTACCTGTTCCCTGAAGGGGCGGGCGGCGAGCCGGCGACGCACATCTACAGCCGCTACGACAACCCGACGTTGCAGGCGGTGGAGGCGAAGCTGGCGGCCCTGGAGGACGCCGACGGCGCGTATCTGTTCGCGAGCGGCATGGGTGCCATCCAGGCGACCTGCAACGCCCTCCTTCCAGGGCCCGACGCAGGGCGGCGCGGCTCCATCGTCCACCTGGCCGGCATCTACGGCGGCACGACCGCCCTCTTCCACGAGGAGTTGGCCCCGCGCGGCGTCACCGTCGCCGCTGCGTCGCCCGACGACGAGCCCGAGATCCCGGACGGCACCGACATCGTGTGGATCGAGTCGATCACCAATCCGCTCTTGCGCGTGCCCGACGTGTCCGACTGGGCCGACGCCGCCCACGACGCGGGCGCCCGGCTCGTGGTGGATGCCACCTTCGCCACGCCGCTCCTGCAACGTCCCCTCGCCCTGGGCGCTGACGTGGTCGTCCACTCCGCCACCAAGTACCTCAACGGCCACGGCGACGTCACGGCGGGCGTCGTGGCGGCCGACGAGGAGCTGCTGCCGGCCCTCTGGCAGCGCCGCCGCAACCTGGGCGCCACCCTGGATCCCCACGCCGCCTACCAGGTGGGCCGCGGCATGAAGACCTTGGACCTGCGGCTGCGGCGCCAGAGCGAGAACGCCCTGGCGCTGGCCCAGGCGATGGCCGACGACCCCCGCGTCATGGCCGCGCACCACCCAGGACTCCCGGACCACCCGGACCACGCCATCGCCGCGCGGGTGCTGGATGGCTACGGCGCCATGTTGAGCCTGGACCTGGGCAGTCTCGCCGCTGCGCAGGCGTTCCGCCGCGCCGTGCAGTGGTTCGCCCCGGCCGCCAGCCTCGGCGGCGTCGAGAGCCTCGTCAGCCTCCCGTTGGAGACCAGCCATGCCTACGCCAGCCCCGATGAACGCCGTGCGGCGGGGGTCACGGACGGCCTCGTGCGCCTCTCTGTCGGCATCGAGGACCTGGACGACCTGCAAGAGGACCTGGAACGTGGTCTCGCCGCGGCGGCTCTAGCGGCCCCGTCATCGGCCGAGGCTGCCTGAGCAAGGTCCAAGGCCCCCGAGCGCCCATCAAGGGCATGGCCGAACTCGTCTCCAGACACTGCGTCCCTTGCGAAGGTGGTACCCCGTCCCTCGCCAGCGACGAAGCCCGCGACCTGGTGGCCCAGGTGCCCGGCTGGAGCCTCTGCGAAGGAGAGGACCGCATCCCGCGGCTGCAACGCTGCTGGCGCCTGGCCGACTTCACCGCCGCCCTGGACCTCACGAACCGCATCGGGGCCCTGGCAGAAGCGGAGGGGCACCACCCCGACCTCCACTTGACCGGCTACCGCAACCTCCGCGTCGCCCTCTGGACCCACGCCGCCGGGGGCCTCACGGAGAACGATTTCATTCTGGCCGCCAAGATCGACCAACTGGCCGCCGCCACGCGATAACGTACTTCCGCCAGGTCGCCGGTCCAGCCCCCATGGACCACTTCCCGCGCCTTCTCGCCTGCACGCTGCTGTTGGCGCTCCCCCTGGGCATGGTGTCGGCCGACGACGCACTGCAGCCCTCGTACGGGGGCGACGTGGCGACCCAGGAGAAGCTCCAGTGCGACGAGCGCACCCAGGCGTGCGATGTGGGCGACGACCAGCGGGTGCGCACGCGCATCCTTCGAGGCACCAGCTTCGATGCGACCGCCGAGATGCCGCCCAGTACCGTCCCTTGCAGCGACCCTGCCGGCTGCCCGGACCTCCGCATCGATCCCCGTGACCTACGCCAGGCGTTCAAGGAGACCCGGACGTTCGGCGCGGGCCACTGCGCCGTCATCGAAGGCGCCACCGTTCCTGGTACACGCCACCTCCTGCGCTTCCCGACCGCCAGCGCCAACCTCGGAGACGGCGACCTGATCGTGGGCGCCCCCGCAGACCACCCGGACTGGTTCATCTTCAGCCCCTGCCACAGCCACTACCACTTCACCGACTACGTCGACTACCGCCTCTGGACCATGCGCGGCTGGAAGGCCTGGGACCGGGCGCGGGCCGCAGATCCCGACGCGATGCCGGAGGACGTCATGGCGACCGACCCGCGCTACGCCGACCACCTCCTGGAGGGACGCAAGCAAGGCTTCTGCGTCATCGACATCCGCAGCTACTGGGCCGTCCCGTCCAAGTACCACTCCTGCTCCACCGATCAGGGCATCACCGCCGGCTGGGCCGACGTCTACGGCGCCTACCTGGATGGCCAATGGGTCGACATCACCGACGTGGGCCCTGGCCGCTACGTGCTCGAAGTGGAGATCAACCCGGGCCGCGTCTACGACGAGTCCGACTACGCCAACAACCGGGCCGCCATCCGCGTGCGCATCTGAACGGCCTGGCATGGCCCGGCCCGCAAGCCCCAAGCGCCGGCCCGCCGTGGGCAGCCCATGGATCCCCGAGCGCTCGCCGACCTCATCCAAGGCGTCGTCCCGGACGCCGACGTGCACGCCACCGACCTCAACGGCACCGGTGACCACTGGTTCTGCGTCGTCGTGGCCGAGAGCTTCGAAGGCAGCCGCAGCTTCCAACGCCAACGCCCCCTCCTGGCCGCCGCGACCCCGCACTTCCAGAGCGGCGCCATCCACGCCCTCGACCTGAAGTGCATCACGCCCCAGGAGCTTGAGGAGAAGCACGGCGGCGAGCTGCCCAAGCCGTTCCACCCCCACGCCGGAGGCACCCCGGGCATGCACAAGCACTGACCTGGCCCGACCCGCCGCGTCCCCAACCTTGAAGTCCCGCGCCGCACAGGCAGCAGCATGGACATCCCGATGGCCGGCGCCCCGGCCCCTGCCGGCTCCGCTCCCGCTGGTGCCCTCACCGCTGACCAGAAGCAGGCGTGGGACAGCCTCGTGCAGTCCAACGACCTGGTGCTCTTCATGAAGGGGACCCCCGAGCAGCCCCAGTGCGGCTTCAGCGCCCGCGCCGCCGCGGTCATGCAACAGAGCGGCCACCCGTTCCAGTCGGTCAACGTCTTCGAGGCCGGTCCCGACCCGTGGACGACGATCCAGGCCCTGGCCGAATGGGCCCAGTTCCCGACCCTGCCCCAGGTGTGGGTGAAGGGCGAGCTCGTGGGCGGCAGCGACATCGCCCTGGAGCTGCTGGAAAGCGGCGAATTGGCCGAGATGCTGGCTGCCTAAGCTGGCTGCGGCCCGTTCCGGAACACGTCCGGGGCGAAATCGACGCCGCCTGGCGCCGTGCGTACGAACCGGTTGACCAGGTCCCCGCCGTCAGGCCGGGCCGCATAGGCGACCACGAGGTCCCCGTCGGGGGTCTGACGCAGTTGCAGGAAATCGCCGAGGCCGCGACCGAACGTCCCCTCCAGGACCGGCTCCGGGTCGGCGACGACCGTTGTCCAGGTCGGGCTCTCGGTGTTGGCGTCCGTGCTGTACGTGATCTTCAGGTACCACTCGGCGTCGTCGGCCTCCGCCGCGCGCTTGACACCGTCCGCCGCGTAGTACGCGAGCGCCACCACGCCCTCCTTGCCGGCCACGAGCCACGGCTTGTCCACGATGCCGTCGTCGGGGCTGACCACGAAGGGGCCCTTGACGGCGCCGTCCGGGTGGATGGCGAAGACGCTGATCTGGTCGTTGGCGCGCGTCGAGGCGTCGCCGAACGTGCTGTGGGTCACAGGGACATACGTGATGCCCGCCCCGTCGGCCGCCGGCTGCATGTAAGCCTCTGTCCCTTCCTGGTCCCCTTCGAGCGCCAGGTCGATGCGGCCGCCCCACGTGGCACCGCCGTCGAGGCTGATCCACGCCGCCGGGTCACCGGAGCATCCCGCCATGATCAGGTGGTCACGCACAGGCCCCTGGCCCAGCGACATGAGCGCGCACGGGAACTCGGTCGCTCCCAGGCGATCCCAGGTGAACCCGCCGTCAGTGCTGGCGTAGAACCAGGTCGACGAGCCGGTGTTGTACGCGATGAACACCTCGTCCTCCACACCGGCGCGCACCCAGGGTCGGTCCACCAACGGAGGGAACACGTCGGGCTTCGTATGGACGTGCGTGGCGTCGGCTTCGTACTTGGTGAAGTAGGCCGTGGCCGCCGCGATGTCAAAGAAGTAGACGTTGCCGGCATCATCGATGGCGAAGTCCCCTTCGATGCCGAAGGCGTCCCGCGCCGCGCCGGTGCCGTCGGCAAACGGCAGGGCCTCGAAGGTGAGGCCGCCGTCGAAGGAGCGCCAGATCGGCGGCGATTGGCCGATGCAGCACACAGCACTGTACCAGATGGTGCCGTCGCCGGCCACCTCCAGTTGGGGCTCGCCGAAGTCGCCGCAGCCGCGCACGTAGACCACGTAATCGGGGCAGATCAGGTCGACAGGTGGCAGGAACGAGACCGCCTCCTGCACGGGAGGCAAGGGCTGCTGGTCGGCCGGCTCATCGTCCAGGCAGCCGGCCACGGTGAAGGCCATCAGGAGAGCGACCGCCGTGGCCGCACCGGCCTTCGGGCGCATCACGTATCGACCTCGAATGTCCCTTCCAGTTGGAAGGTGGCCGACACGGCGCGGTAGGGGATCACCTCGATGCGGTAGCTACCAGGATCCAACCGGACGCTCACGGTCTCGGAGCTTCCCGTGAGCTCGTTGCTGAACCCGACCAGGTCGGAGCCTTCGTACAGGTACAGGTCGAGGTCGCTGAGACCGTTGTCCCAGACGAGGTGCAGGTCCAGGCTGGCGTTGACGCCGAGGTCGAAGTCGTAGGCATACAGGCACTCGCCGACGCAAAGCGGGATCTCCGCCGTCTCGACGATCCAGGACCCCGATTCGGTGATGTTCTCGGGACGCTCCGGTGCTTGGGTGACGGGTGCTTCTTCGGCGGGAGCGGGCTCCTCGTCGGGTTCGTCATCAAGGCAGCCCGCCAGGACCGCCGTGGCCAGAAGACCACAGAGCAACAGGGTACGCATGTCTTGGGGCACCGGTGGCCGAGTCTTGACGTTTGGCGATAGAACGGACACATCTGATAAGGGACAGGCGGGTGCGGCGGCGTGTCCGAGCCCAAGCCGCACGTGCCTTACATCGCACCGTCGCGCAACCTGCCGGAGATCACGATCAAAGCGGTGGTGCTCGGCGTCCTGCTGGCCATCATCCTGGGTGCTGCCAACGCCTACCTGGGCCTGCGCGTCGGTCAGACGGTCAGCGCCAGCATCCCGGCGGCCGTGGTGTCGATGGCGCTGCTTCGCTTCTTCAAGAACCGCAGCATCCTGGAGAACAACGCCGTGCAGACGGCGGCGAGCGCCGGCGAGTCCCTGGCGGCGGGCGTCATCTTCACCGTGCCCGCGCTGCTAGTGATGGGCTACTGGACCGAGATCCACTACTGGGAGACCACCATCATCGCCCTGGTGGGCGGCGTGCTGGGTGTGTTCTTCACCGTCCCGCTGCGCCGGGCGCTCATCGTCGAAGCGCAACTGAAGTTCCCGGAAGGCATCGCGACGGCGGAGGTCCTGAAGGCGGGCGAAGGGGGCAAGGCGGCCGGCATCGTCGCCCTCGCCCTGGGTGCTGCCGCGGGCGCCGTCTACAAGTTCATGGAGGGCGGCCTGAAGCTCTTCGGCGCGGAAGCGATTGCGGCCCGCAAGGCCGGTGAATCCGTCGTGGCGTTCGGTGCCACGCTCAGCCCTGCACTCCTGGCGGTCGGCTTCATCGTCGGCCTCCCCATCGCCACCCTCGTCTTCGCCGGCGGTGTCTTGGGCTGGCTCGTGGGCATCCCCCTCTACACCGCATTCGCCTCGGATGCGGCTGCGCTCACGGCAGGCCTGTCCCCCGTCGATGCGGCCTACACCATCTGGAGCAAGCAGATCCGTTACCTGGGCGTCGGCGCCATGCTCGTCGGTGGCCTCTGGAGCCTCGTCAAGCTGCGCAAGCCCCTGGCCGCGGCCCTTGGCTCCAAGCGCACCAAGCAGGCGGACGCCGGCGAAGTGCTGCGCACGGACCGCGAGATCGGCATGAAGGCGACCTACCTCAGCGTCGCCGCCCTCTCCATCCCGGTCTTCGGCATCTACTGGTTCGCCACCAAGGACCCCATCGTCGCCGGCCTGCTCGCGGTCCTGATGGTGATCCTGGGCTTCCTGTTCTCGGCCGTCGCCGCCTACATGGCCGGCCTGGTCGGCAGCAGCCAGAACCCCATCAGCGGTGTCACGATCATCACGGTCCTCGCCGCCGCGGGCCTCCTGTACCTGCTGGGCGTCGACGTCGAGGTCGGCCCCGCTGCGGCCATCATGGTCGCCGCGGTCATCGCCAGCGCCGCCGCCATCGGTGGCGACAACATGCAGGACCTCAAGGCGGGCTACCTCCTGGGCAGCACGCCACGCAGGCAGCAGGCGATGCAGATCGTCGGCGTGCTGGCGGCGGGCGCCACGGTCGCCTGGGCCGTCTGGGCGCTCACCAAGGCGTACGAACTGGGCAGCGGCGACCTCGCAGCACCCCAGGCGACCCTCATGGCGAGTGTGGCGGGGGGCATCTTCGGCACGGAGGAGCTCCCGTACGGGATGATCGGCATCGGCGCCGCTCTCGCCGTGGCCCTCATCACCCTCGATGAGTTCCTGGAGAAGCGCGGCAGCAACATCCGCACGCCGGTCATGCCGGTGGCGGTGGGCATCTATCTTCCCGTCGGTCTCTCGGCGCCCATCTTCCTCGGTGGCCTGTGTGCCTCCTTCGTCGCCCGCTACCTGCGCCGCCGCAAGGAAGCGAAGGATGGGAAGGAAGGCAGCGGCGAGGACGAAAGCGAGGGAGCCCACGATGGTGTCCTCTTCGCCAGCGGCCTCATCACCGGTGAAGCGCTCATCGGCATCGTCATCGCCAGCCTCGTCGCCCTCGAAGTGGAGCAGGGGCGCGCCTTCGCCAGCAGCCTGTACCTCTCCGATGGTGGCCTGCAATGGCCCGGCCTCCTGTTGCTCCTGTACCTTCTGGTGGTCCTGGGCTACATGGGCGTCCGCAAGCACCTGGTGAAGTCGTGAGTCGGGGTGAAGCGCGCGACGTGGCCGACCACGTGGCCGAGCCCCTCGTGGAAGCGGAGGTGGGCGACGACGGCCACCTGCGGCTGCGGCGGCGCAAGTTCGGCCGCTTCGGCACCCTCGTCCTGCGTGTCCTTCGCATCAGTCCCGACCTGGTGGTCAAGCTCGACGACCTCGGCGCTGCGGCATGGCAGCTCATGGACGGCAAGCGCACCGTCGCCCAGGTGGCCGACTGCCTTCGCGCCGACCGGCCAGAAGAAGAGCAGATCGAGCAACGCCTCGGCTCCTTTCTGGGCATCCTGGTCAGTCAACGGTTGGTCGCGCTTCGAGACCCCCTCGGCAACGTTTGAATAGGCCGCCGCGGGCTCGAAGCGGTATGAAGGCCCTCACCATCGCCTTGCTCGCCGTCCTGGCCGCCACCGCCGGCTGCCTCGACAGCGGCGGCGACGCGCCCGTACAGGACACCGGACTGCCCTACAGCGCCGGCAGCGGCACGGCCGCCGACCACGGTGAACCCACCCGCGACGACGGCGACGTGGACACCCAGTTCGATGGCCTCGGCTGGCGCGCCACGCAGACCGTGACCATCCGCAACGACTTCGGCGGCGCGATCTGGAGTGACGCCCAGTTCGCCAACAGCAACGGCGACATCCACGTCATGGGCTGGGACGAAGGCGACTACCAGGTCGTCATCGAGAAGAGCGCCCGGGGCATGACGCCCCAGGAGGCCGAGGACAACCTGGAGACGATCCGGATCGATCACACGGACAACGTCGAGGGCGACCGCCTGCGCCTGGCCACCGTGATCGACGTGGAAGAGCGCCCCGGTGACCTTCCGCTCCTCAGCTTCAACAGCGCCGGCAACGCCCACATCACGGTGTACCTGCCCCGCGCCCCCGGCCACAACCTCCAATCGGCCACCAGCAACGGCGACCTCTCCGCCAGCGGCATCCGTGGCCCCTCCGTGCTGCTGGAGTCCAGCAACGGCGACGTGCACATCCACGAGACCGAGGCAGGCCTCATCGCTGCCGTCTCCAGCAACGGCGACATCATCGTCCAGGCGAAGGCGGCAAACGTCGCTGCGGCCACCAGCAGCGGCGACGTGCACGTCGACCACACCCCTGTTGCCAGCGGCAACCTCACGATCGCCTCCAGCAACGGCGACGTGGTCGTCTCCGTCCCCGGCGGCGACGAGCTGGCCTACGAGTTGCGCGCCGCCACGAGCAACGGCGCCGTCACCCTTGACCTCGAGGACGTGGAAGAGGTCGGTCAGCCGACGGAGTCCACGCGCCACGTGCGCACCATCGACTACGACGCCCGCCCCGTGCAGGTCCAGGTCGACCTGGCCACCAGCAACGGCAACGTCGTGGCTGGCCACCAGGCGGCCCAGCATGACATGGGCGACGACGAAGAGCACGACCACGAGGACCACGAGCGCGTGGTCCAGGACGTGGTGAAGCGCTTCAGCTGATCCGTCTCCTAGGGCCTAGGAGAGGGCGTCGGCGCCGCAGACCCGGTACATGCCCCGCGCCGTGTACGCGTACGCCGCGTCGCTGGCGGTCTCAGGGTCGTTGTCCAGGTTGCGCTCGAAGAGCCACTCGATGCGGATCGCCGTGGGCTGCGGCGGCTCGTCCGGGGGGCCTAGGTGGACGAAGAACGTCAGGTTCTGCGCCAGGCCAGACTCGAAGGTGAGCTGGGGCACCATCTCCCGTTGGGCGGCGTACCGGAAGTCACGGATCAGGAGCGCAGCGCCTGTGTCCTCGCGGTACGCACGGGCGGTCAGGCGGCCGTCCTGGACGAAGACACCGCTGAACTCCAGGACGTAATGGTCCAGTTCGCGGTCGTTTCGCTCCAAGGGGAGGCTGCGGATCTCGTCCGTGTCGTTGAACTTCGTGCTGTTGACGTGGAACAGGCCGTTGACGGTGAACCGGTCGAGTCCTTGCGTCCACGCCGGGCAGGTGCCCACGTAGTCCGGTTGCAGGTCGCTGTCATCGGTGGCGGTGCATCCGGCCAGCGTCGTGGCCGCAAAGAGCAGCACCAGGGACAAGCTGCGCATGGGCCCCCTTGGACGCTTGCCGGTTCTTCTGGCTTCTGCTCGGGGAGGAGACCCCTGCGCCGCGCGCAAGCCTTTCCACGCGGACGCACCTGGCCACCCTGTGCGCCTGTGGCTGGTCCTTGCCCTCCTGGTGCCCTTGGCGGGCTGCCTGGGTGACAGCGAGGTCCCCGCAGACGACTCCGATGCGGACGACGTCCCCGCCGAGAGCCCGGCGGATGACCAGGACAGCGATCCGGGGCCCGATGACGAGCCGGCCGACGAGGGGCGGCCGCCACGGCCCCCCGCCAACCGGACCGAGACACAACCCCTCGTGGAACAGGTGGCCATCGACCGATGGCGGGCGACCCAATGGGTCAACATCAGCAACGACCACGCCTTGCCCCGCGCCGTGAACGTCGAGGCGGGGACCTTCGAAGGGCTCCTCTCCGTCGTAGGGGAGCCGCGGGACGACTACCGCCTGAGCGCCCTCCTGTTCGGCGAAGGTGCCACGGCCTCCGAGGCGGAAGCGGCGCTGGGCCGCGTGCTGTTCCAAGCGGAGGACGTGGCTGCCGGCAACCGCGTGGCCCTCATCTTCCAGGCGCTCTTCAGTACGGCCGGCAGCGGCCCCGTGGCGTTGAGTGGCGACGAGCGCTCCGGCGCCGACCTGAGCCTGCGGGTGCCACAGAGCACGCCCGAGGTCCGCATCGCCACGACGGGACACCTCATCGTCAACGGGCTTGGCGGTGAACTGGTGGCCAGCGTCGAAGGGTCGGCCGACCTGTCCGGTTCCTGGAGCGACCTGCAGGCGACCACGGAAGGAGGCGACCTGGAACTCGCGTTCGACCCGGCGCGGACGGGCACGTCCAAGGTGGCAGCGACGGCGCGCGGGGCCAACCTGACCGTGGAGCTCGTGGAACGGGCCAGCCTGGGCTACGACATCGCCGCCCGCAGCCGGGGGGTCATGAGCTTCGACCTGCAAGGCGTCGAGATGGAGCAGCAGCGGACCTCCGCGCGGGGCCGGAGCGCGGGCTTCGCGGACGCGGACCACCAGGCGACGGTGCAGCTCTCTGGCAGCAACATCGCGGTCACCTCCGTCTGAAGTGCCCCCGTCACCCCTATCAGCGGCCCCCAACTCGCCGCCGCAATGATGGACCGCGGCGCGATGCAGGACGCAGTCGAAGCGTACGACCCGAAGAAGCTGGAGCTCGCCTGTGTCGCCAGCCACAGCGGCCTGGACGTCTACGACGGCGCCACCGACGAGGGCATGCCCAACATCGCCATCGCCCAGGAGGGACGCTCGGCGGTGTACGACCGGTTCTTCAAGAAGACCGCCAGCGGCCGCGGCGCCGTGGACGAGTGCTGGACGTACCCGAAGTACAACGGCATCATGGCGCCGGACCAGCAGCAGCGCCTGCGCGACCGCAACGTCGTCTGGGTGCCCAACCGCGCCTGGACCTCCTACTGCTCCATCGATGCCTGCGAGGACGACTTCGCGGTGCCCATGATCGGAAGCCGCAACCTCCTGCGCTCGGAGGAACGCGAGGAGCAGCAGGACTACTACTGGCTATTGGAGAAGGCCGGCATGCCGTTCCCCAAGAAGATCGACCACTACAACGACATCGAGCAGCTCTCGATCGTCAAGCTGCATCACTCCCAGAAGCCCCTGGAGCGCGGCTTCTTCACCTGCGCGTCGACCGAAGAGTTCCACGAGAAGGCCCAGAAGCTCATCGCGCAGGGTGTCATCGACGAGCCCTCCCTGGAGACGGCGCGCATCGAGGAGTACGTGATCGGCCCCGTGTTCAACTTCAACTTCTTCTACAGCCCGGTCAACAAGGCCAACGGCGAGGAACCCTTGGAGCTGCTGGGCATCGACTGGCGCTTCGAGAGCAGCCTCGACGGCCACGTGCGCATCCCGGCGCCGCAGCAGATGACCCTCCCGGACCACCAGATGATCCCCGAGATGACCGTCGTCGGCCACAACACCGCCACCGTCCGCGAGTCCCTCCTGGGCAAGGTGTTCGACCTGGGCGAACAATGGGTCAAGGCCGCGGAGGAACACTATAACCCCGGCATCATCGGACCCTTCTGCCTCCAGACCTGCGTGGACAAGGACATGAACTTCTTCATCTACGACGTCGCCCCCCGCATCGGCGGCGGCACCAACGTCCACGTCGGCATGGGCCACCCCTACGGCAACGCGCTGTGGCGCACCCAGATGTCGACCGGGCGGCGGGTCGCGAGGGAGGTCAAGATGGCCGCGTCGGAAGGGTTGCTCCGGGAGATTGTGACGTAGGGGTTTCACAAGTAGGCCGCCGGGCCAAGGAAACGCCCATAATGCCGAAGCCCCGTCGCCAACACCTTGCCTGTTGAACAAATGACTGCTGGCTCCATAGAGGAGCTAGTGCACCAGGCGGTCAGCATCGGAGATACAACGGCGCGCATCGCAGGACTGTGGTATCGGGGCGTATCATGCCGCGAATATTCACTCCACCCAGGGCTTCTACGAGACGACAAAGACGTTGCCGCAATCTTTGCTCGGGAAGAACGCCTTCTTACGCGATTCCGCCAGCGCAGCGTAGCATATTGGCCCTCAGGCTATCCTCAAACCAACTGGGAACAGCTGTTCGCGATGCAACACTACGGCGCGCCGACAAGGCTGCTTGATTGGAGTGAAAGCCTCCTTGCGTCGGCCCACTTTGCCTTGTCTGGCCACGGCCACGAGGCTGGAGAGCATGAGGGACCGTGTATCCCAACCGTTTGGTGTATTGACCCTGTTGCGTGGAACAGATCGGCACCCGTATTTTCCGAATACGGGGAGAGTGTAACCGTTCTGACGACGAATGAAGATTCCGTCGATGCATATGCGCCTTTCTGCGAAAAGAAGCGCTTGAAGTTCCCGGTGGCCATCTACGGCACCCACAATACGGAGCGCATTGTTGCTCAGCGAGGTACGTTCACAGTCTGGGGTGAAGAAACTCGTGACCTGAAGGAGCTTGCCGGCGATAACCCCCAGAACCTTTGGCAGGTAGATCTCACTGGCGACAAGGAACAAATGCTTGATCAGCTAAGGCTCACGGGCTTCACGGAAACTATGGTCTTCCCCGATCTCGACTCCCTTGCCAAGGAATTAACGCGAACGGAGGGATGGACTGATGAGTGACTTACAGCAGGATCCGCTGGAGCAGCAACTTTCGGACACGCGTCGGACAATTGCCTCAGACGGATACCCCATGAGCATTGGGGAGCTCACGAATTTATACCGGGATGGCGAGTTGATTATTCGGCCGGAGTTTCAACGTTTTTACCGCTGGACAGAAACGCAGAAATCCCGTCTTATTGAGAGTCTCTTACTAGGCATCCCCATTCCAAGCATTTTCGTGGCACAATCTCAGGACGGGACGTGGGAGCTTGTCGATGGGCTGCAACGCGTGTCAACAATCCTCGAACTGCAAGGAGAACTGCGCGATGAACAAGGCAAACTCCGGCCGCCATTGCAGTTGCAAGGCACTGCGCTAATTCCCGCTCTCGATGGGCGCTACTGGAGCAACGAGAACGCCGAACTTTCGCTTTCAGATGCGCACCGGCTGGACATCAAGAGAACTAAGTTGGATCTCAAGATTATCAAGCGCGAATCCTCGCCTCAAGCAAAGTATGATTTGTTCCAGCGACTCAATAGCTACGGGTCGGTTGCAACCGCACAGGAGATGCGTTCAGCGATGATCGTGGCCGTGTCGCCAGACTTTCACAAGTGGCTTGAACAGCTCGCTGCGCATCCGTCATTCGTCGAATGCACTGACCTTTCAGAGAAACAACTTCAGGAACGCTTTGACCTGGAGCTTGTGCTACGTTTCCTGGCCCTCCACAACATGCCAGAACAGCAAATCACAACCTCCAACCTACGAGACTTCCCTCAGGTGCTAGACCACATTTCGGCGGAGCTTGCTTATAAGAACCCCAAGGGGGATGCCAGATTGCGTCAAATTTTTACCGAAACGTTCGACCACATTCTAGAACATGGGGCCGGAGATTCGTTGCGAAAGTGGGATGATGCCAAACAGAGTTTCCGGCGTCCTTTCCTGATTACGGCGTTCGAAATCTTTGCGCTGGGAGTCGGGCACCAACTTGCCAATGGCCGTAGGCCCCGCACCGACCTTCGTGACGCCGCCGTTGCATTCTGGTCCAGTGAGGACATGCAAACCGGCTTCGCTACGGGCAAGTCGACGGAAGCCCGATTAAGCCAATACGTCCCCTTGGGACGAGTCTTGACTCAGGCAGACGACTCCTAAGAAATGGGGCGCGCCACGGAAAATGCAACGCGCAGCAGGGCTGGCCTCTCTGCCCTCAATCCGAACGTTTCCCGCAACGCAATGGGCCCCGCATGACCTCTGGAAAAAACATGGCTCGCTGCCTACTACAACCCGATGAAACCGGTGATCCAGGGGGTCCGTGAAGCAATCCTCTCCGCCGGCGGTCGCATCGAGGAATGCATCAAGTGGCAGGCGCCGACGTGCCAAAATCAATGGAATTCGGTGGACCGCCCCTGACAAACGCCTGCTAATCTCCTCCGGACCAAGGTTACTTGGTGCATCGCGGAGAGAAGCGCGGCCGCGAATATCGGTTGGCCACGGCCTACCTGAAGCCGGTCTACGGTGGCAACCTGCTCGATGAATTCGCTCGGAAATCCCATTAACGGCCGATAATGCAAGAGTGAATCGCATTATCGCTCCAAGGGGCCGCCAAGTGGTGTTGCTCGGAAACGGCCCGCTCACCAACCCTTGATCGGAAACCCCGACGCCCTGATCTTCCGGTCGGTGGTGTGCAGCCGCCCGTCGTCCTGTAGGGCGCTGGCGGCATGGACGGCGTCGAACACGGTGCCCACCTGTTCCAGGTCCAGGGCGCGCGCGGCGGCGAGGAGAATGTCGGCACGCTCCACGTCGAAGTGGCGGGTGGCAGCGGCGATCCAGTCGCGGCACGGGACGCCGTGTTTGCGGGCGACGAAGAGCAGTTCGATGCCGACGCTGAAGGGTACGACCACGTCGTGCAGGGCGAGGTGGGCCTCGGCGCGGGCCTTGAGGTGGTCCGTGGGTTTGAGGATGGCCGTGACCAGGTCGGCGTCGGCGTAGTCAACCATCGACTTCGGCCGTGGCGGCGTCTTCGCCGGTGACGTTGGCGGCGTCGGCGGGCAGGTCGACGTGTTCAGGCGCGGTGTAGAGTTCGATGCCTTTGGGCGTCGGGATGGCGACGACGTGGGTGCCGAGATGGCGTCGCAGCCGGGCGGGGATGGTGAGGCGCCCCCTGGTGTCGAAGTGAAGCGTCGTGGCCATGGGTTCTACTGGGCGTGGGTAATACTTGGATGTTGCCCACACAGGCCGTGGCCTGTTCGAGCCATCCGACGCCGGTAGCCGTCCGACGCCCCTTTGACGCACTCCGTCGCTGCCCGCCCCACGCCATGGTCACCCCCGCCGCCATCAACGACCTCCTCGCCGAACAGTGGCCGGACGCCCGTGCCCGCTGCGTGGAGGTGAGCGAGCGCCACGCGGTGGCCGAGCTGGCCTGCGTGGAGTCGGACCTACGTCCTGGTGGCTTCGTGTCGGGGCCGACGCTCTTTGGCGTGGCGGATGCGGCGTTGTGGTTCCTGTGCTTCGGCGCCGCTGGGCGCATCGAGCCCCTCGCGTTGACGTCGGACCTTGCCATCCGGTTCCTGCGGCCGGCCAAGGGGGAGAAGGTGTTCGCGCGGGCGGAGCTGGCCAAGGCGACGGGGCGTTCCGTGGTGGGCTCCGTCGCGGTCTGGACGGATGGCCCGGAGGCGCCGGTCGCGATCGCGCAGGGGAGCTACGTGCGGCCGCCCCGCGCCGCGCGTGACGGTTAGAGGCCTGGGGCCGACAAGGGGTCCGGGCCGGGTTCGCGCCCCTCCTGGACAGGCGCGTGGGGCGCGGCCAGCCTGGCGAACGTGAGGGTGAGGCCGCAGCCTCGGCAGGTGAACTTGTCGACGCCGGGCTTGGCCCAGTCGAAGCCGAAGAACGTGCTGAGGCGGGACTCCTGCAGGCCTTCATGCCAATGGAAGTCGTCGTGACCGCAAAGCTGGCAGCGAAGAGGGCGGTCCTTGAGCGTATACCGGGCCATGCGGCGCAAGCGGCGCCCGGCTTTGAAGCCGTGGCGCATGGGCCAAGGCTCTATGCCCGTCGACGGCTGCGAGCCTTGCGCATGCCGGAGATGATCACCGACATCGAGGACTACTTCGCCAAGGGCTGTGGCCGTTGCGACCGGTTCGACACGGCGGAGTGCTCAACGAAGCTCTGGGCGGATGGCGTGGCCGCCCTGCGACGCATCTGCCTCGATGCCGGGCTCTCGGAGCACGTCAAGTGGGGCCATCCGACGTACATGCACGCGGGGCGCAACATCGTCATCATCGGCGCCCTCCAGGGGGACTTCCGCCTGTCGTTCTTCAACGCCGCCCTGATGAAGGATCCGGAAGGCGTCCTCCTGCGCCAGGGGCCCAACACCCAGCACCCGGACATGTTCCAGTTCACCGAGAACGGCGCCGTCGCCGCGGTGGAGGCGACGATCCGGGCCTATCTGGAGGAGGCGAAGGGATACGCGGAGGCAGGGATCAAGCCGCCCAAGGTCGAACGCGAACTGGAGCTGCCGGAGGAGCTGGTGGGCGCCATGGACGCCGACCCGGAGATGGCGGAAGCGTTCCACGCCTTGACCCCCGGCCGCCAACGCAGCTACGTCATCCACCTCGCCGGCGCCAAGAAAGCGGAGACCCGCGTGGCCCGCATCGTCCGCTTCCGACCCAAGGTGTTGGCCGGCAAGGGGTTCAACGAGTACTGACGGGGTCGGCTGCTTCAAACCAGGCATCCGGCATCGCCACCGCCATGGAGCACCCGTCCCTGGAACGCGTCGAGACCCCGGCGATGCTCATCGTGGGCATACCGGTCTGCGCCACCTGGAAGGAGCTCTGGACCCAGATGCCAGCGGCCTGGCGGAAGTTCTGGTCACGCCGCACAGAGATCCGTGACCCCACGGGCTCCGTCTTGGACGTCTCCCTCCTGGAACAGGACGGTCACTACGTGCAACTGGTGGGCGCCGCCGTCGCGGCCTTGCCCGACGGCGTGGCTGTCCCGGAAGGCATGGTGGCGGTCAGCATCCCTTCGCATGAGGCCTGGCAGGCAGACCATCACGGGCCCTTGGAGGCCATCGCGGACTCCTTCGGCGCCATCTATGCCGGCGCCCAGGCGGCGGGCCACCCTGCGGCGTCCTTCAAGCTCGATGCAGGCTATACAGAGGACGGCAGCGAGACCCGCCATCGGTTGTCGATCGCCACGGGCCCGGTGGCCTGGGAGCTGGTCGCCGGTGACGCCGCCCTGGTGGGCCTCCCTGCCTCCTGAAGGCGCCCCCTTTTGAGGCGCGCCGCCGCTGCTGGCAGCATGAAGATGAGCCTCTCCATCGACATCGAGGCCAGCACGCAGGCGGTCTGGGATGTCATCGCCGACATCGAGAACGCCGCCGACCGCATCCGCGGCATCAACAGCCTGGAGGTCCTGGAGCCGGCGACCGGCCCGTCCATCGTCGGGCTGAAGTGGAAGGAGACGCGCACGTTCGCCGGCCGCGACGCCACAGAGACCATGTGGATCACCGCCGCCGAGGAGCCGTCCTACTACGACACCCGCGCCGAGAGCCACGGCTCCATCTACCAGACCCGCATGTCCGTCGACCCCACCAGTGACGGGGCCGGCAGCCGCCTCACCATGACCTTCGAGGGGACGCCTCAGACGTTCGGCGCCAAGCTGCTGTGGGCGCTCACCGGCTGGATGGCCACCAAGCCCATGAAGAAGGCGCTCACCGAGGACCTTGAGGACATCAAGAAGGCGGCGGAAGCGTGAGCGAAGAGGTGGAGTTGGCCGACGGCGATGCCTGCCGCGTCGTCAAGGGGACCCACGCCGGAAAATCCGGTGTCGTGCAGGACATGAAGACCAGCAAGACCGGCCATGTCACCATCACGGTCGCCCAGGCCGACGGCGTCCGCTTCAAGACGCTGGCCCGCAACGCCGAACGGGTCGATTGAATGGCGCACAACATCTTCCAGATGGCCTTCGCCAAGGTCTACCCGATGTACGTTGAGAAGGCCGAGAAGAAGGGCCGCACGAAGGCCGAGGTGGACGAGGTGATCCTGTGGCTCACGGGCTACGACGTCGAGGGCCTGGCGGCTGCGGTGGCCGACGAGCGCTCCTTCGAGGCGTTCTTCGCCCAGGCGCCGGCGCTCAACCCCAACGTGGGCCTCATCAAGGGCGTGGTCTGCGGCGTGCGCGTCGAGGACGTGGAGGACCCACTCATGCAGAAGATCCGGTGGCTGGACAAACTGGTGGACGAGCTTGCCCGAGGCAAGGCGATGGAGAAGATCCTGCGTGCCTGAACTCGTAGGGATCGTCAAGGGCACGGGCGCCAAGGCGATCGCGGATGTCCAGAAGGGCCAGGTGGTCTTCCGGGGCGCCGTCAAGGAGACCGTGCCGGCGAGCAGGCTGTCGGCGGAAGTGCGGGGCAACCTGCTCCTGATCCTCTACGGCGAGATGCTCATGGAGTTCAACGCCGGCGCGAAGGCCACCAAGCTCGCCAAGGCGATCAATCTGCCATGACCGCCGAACGGAAGGCCGCCCTCCGGACCGCCGAGGCGAAGGCCGTCGCCCTGTTCGACCGCGTGGAGGAGTTGGGCTTCATCGCCCCGGGCCGCTTGGAATCGGAGGTCAACGCCGACATCCATGCGCTTGCTGCCGCAGAGTTCGGCACGTCCACCCATTGGCACAAGCGCATCGTGCGTGCCGGAGCCAACACCCTCTGCCCCTACGATGACAACCCACCGGACCTCCGCATCGAGGACGACGACATCGTCTTCATCGACCTGGGGCCGGTCTTCGACGACTGGGAGGCCGACTACGGCCGCACCTACGTCCTGGGGGATGAGCCGGTGAAGCGCCGGCTCGTCGCCGATGCCGAGGCGTGCTGGACCCTCGGGAAGGCCCATTACGACGCCACGCCGGACCTCACCGCATCTGGGCTGTTCGATTTCATGGGCGAGCTGGCCTGGGCGCGGGGCTGGGAGCTGGGGCAATGGCACAGCGGCCACCTGGTCGGGGAGTTCCCCCATGATCGGCCGCCCGAGAAGGTCCACAACTTCGTCATGCCCGGCAATGACCGCCCCATGCGGGGCCTGGACGGCAACGGCCACCGGTTGGAATGGATCCTGGAGGTCCATTTCGTCGACCGGGAGCGACGCATCGGGGCGTTCGTCGAACAGCTGCTGACGGTTCCTGCAGCCTAGTTGGGCAGGCGTAGCACGTCGAGGCCGCCCTGTGCGTCCGCCACGAAGGCGACGTCCCCCTTGAGCGCCGCTGCGTTGGCGAAGCCCGGCACACGGTCGTAGCCGAACGCCACCGGGGCCGTCGGGTCGGTGATGTCCAGGGCCCACGTACCGGCGCCGCCCCAGGGCACGACCGCCAGGCCGTCCCGCAGGTCGAAGATCTCACTGGTGAGGCCGCTGCCGTGCGTGCCGTCGGGGAGTTCCCACGTGGCGATCTGGGTGATGTTGGCAGGGTCCGTGGTGTCCAGGATGCGCAGGTGGCACGGCGAATCCGGCGCGTAGGCGCATTGGCTGGTGGCGACCGTGATGTGGCGACCGCCCAGGAGGCCCGGGTGGGGCTTGACGGTGTGGATGATGAGGAAGTCCGTGGGCGCCGGGTCGGCGTGGACGCCGATCTCTTGGGGCGCGGCAGGGTCGGTGATGTCCACGATGCGCACGCCGGCGTCCCAGTGGGCCACGTACATCAGCTCCTGGCCGGTCACGGGGTGGGTCTGGTGGACGGCGTCATGCACGAGGCGCACGCCCCGTTCGTCGCCAGCCGGGTCGACCGCCTGATAGGACGAGACCAGCTCCATGGGCGTCTCCGGGGAGGCGCGGTCGAAGCGGAAGAGGTCCACGCGCAGGTCCACCACCGGGAGGGGGTCTTGGGGGAAGCCGACGAGCGCCAGGGGGGTGGCCACGTGGCTGATGCTCGCCAAGAGGTACTCCTGGCCGCCGAAGCTGGCGTAGCGGATGTTGTGCGGCCCCTCCGTGGCGATCGGCGTGTAACCGACGGGGACCGGCTGCGCCGGGTCCGTGAGATCGACCACCCAGATGCCCACACCGCCGCTGAATTCTGTGCCCAGGAAGCCGAACGCGTCGTCGGGCGTCACGGCGACCGACTCCACGCCGCCGCCGGGCAGGCTCACCTGCGACACCAGCCGGGCTTGGGCCGGGTCTGAAGCATCGAAGACCGCCAGGTCCATGGGGGGCACGAGGCCGCCAGCCGGGTTGCCCACGCTTGCCAGGAGCAGGTCCTCGCCCAGGGCCAGGTTGTACGGGTTGGCCGGCGTGCCGGCGCGGGGTGTCGCGAGGCTCGCCAGCCGTTCGAACCCGAGCAGCTCGCCTTCGGGTGGGAAGCCGTCGATCAGCGCCGGGCGTCCGGTCGTGATCGGCTGTGCATCGCTTCCCTCGGGCTCCGTCGACGTGCAGCCTGCAAGGAGACCGGCAAGAAGAGCGGCCACAATGAGTGACGCTGGCCATGGGCGGCGAGGCATGCAGCGGGCAGCGCCGCCGGCCGTTTACGTTTGTGCGCCCCACGTGCGGCCGTTCAGTGGGCCTTCGTCGCCGTGACGATCCACCATCCGTCTTCGCGCTGCACGTCGCAGCCGCCGAACGGTGAGGCCTCCAGCCGTTCGACGACGTCCCGTTGCAACGCGGCGGCGCGGTAGCCATGGCGGGTGAAGATGAGGCGGACCCAGAAGATGAGCCCCGGAAACGGACGCCGGCCGGTCCACGCGGCTAGCTCCGCCTTGGTCATGTCGCCGCAGCCTTCGACGATCCAGAACCGGCCGCCCGGGCGCAGGATGCGGTGGATCTCGGCGAGCGCCTCGGCGGGGCGCGACCAGTGGTGATAGGTCTCCGTGGCCAGCACCCAGTCCGCCGATTCCGCCGGGAGGCCGGTGGCGTCACTGGAGCCCACCTGGAACCGCGTGCCAGGATGGTTGCGCCGCGCGATGCGCACCTGAGCCGGGTCGACGTCCATGCCGGTCACCGTGGCCTCCGGGTGGGCCTCGGCAAGCGCGGCTGCCAGGTGCCCGGGCCCGCATCCCATGTCCACGATGGCGCGGGCCTCCGGCCTTCGCTCGGCGATGCGCTGGTAGAACGCCATGAGCCGACGCGCGACGACGCGGTCGAAGAAGTGGTGGCCCCCGAAGGGGAGCTGTTCGCGCACGCGGGCGCAAGGAGCGGCCCCCTTAGAAGCGCCTGGCCGGGGCGAGGGAAGGATCGAGAGGGACGAGGGTCGAGGGGGGAGGGTGGGGAAGGGGCTGTCGCGAGCGCTCAGCCGGACATGTCGATGCACTCGACGATCTCGATCGAGCCGCCGTGGGCCACGTGCGGGTGGCCGTCGGTCATCGCCTTGGCCGCCGCAAGGTCCGCCGCCTCGACGATCGTGTAGCCGTTGACGCCGCTGGGCTGGCCGCCGACCGCCTCGCGCTCGCCGAACGGGGCTCCAGGGTCAGCGAGGTTGCCGCCGATCTTGCCGTAGTAGGCTTCCCACTCGGCCATCACCTGGTTGCGCTTCGCTTCGTCCATTTCCATTCCCGGTCCGCCGCTGTAGAGGTACATGTACTTCGCCATGGAGATCGCTCCAGACCGGCCAAAGCGCGGGCGTACTTCAAAGGCCTAGGGAACAAGATGTAACCATGCCGCGATCGGAGGGCCGGGGAAACCAAGGGCCAGCGGCTGCAGCCAAGAACAAATAGTGACCAGCGGTGGCGACCGCGTGTCCGCCGATGACATCCCCATGTCCTGCCCCATCACGGCCTCCCTGGGCGTCCTGGGGCGCAAGTGGGCGTTCATGGTCCTCCGGGATGCGGCGATGATGGGCAAGACGCGCTTCAGCGAGTACTTGGAGGCCAACCCGGGCCTCAGTGGCCGCGTGCTCTCCATGCGCCTGGGCGAGCTCGTCGATGCGGGGCTCCTCTCCAAGCGCGAGACCCCCACCGGGCCCCGCTATGCGCCGACCGCGATGGGCATGGACACCATGCCGATCCTCATGGAGCTCCTGCGCTTCGGCGCCAAGCACCACGCGCGCGACGTGTTCTGCGACGGGCGGCCCCGCACGTTGGAACAGGTGCTCGCGGCGACGGCCTAGGCCTTGACCTCGCACCAAGCCGCCACGACCGCCCGCAATTGGTCGGCTTTGGCCGCTACGTCGTCCACGTCGGCGAACCGTGCCGTGCGCGCCAGCTTGCCGTCTCCAACGAGTAGCGGGTGGTCGCCGGGGATCTCGGCGCCGCGGTGGAACAGCAGGGAGACGAACTTCTTGGCCGGGTTGAAGGAGCAGAGGTTGCCGTTGAACGTGAAGGTCGGCGTGGACCACTTGATGCACTCCCCCATCCGCTCGTCCTCCAGGATCACGTCGCGGACCGCCTGCATCGCCGGCTCCTGGGGGTGGTCCTTGGCGGCGAACCAGTCGTCGACGGAGGCGTCGCGGGGCATGCAGGGCCAAAAGGCGGGGGCTGGCATCAGGGTTTGCTCACTTCGCAGGCGGCTCGAACAGGCCTTGGCCTTGCCCCCTGGTTTCGCGTCCAGGCCGTCGGTCAGCCGGCCCCGCCCCAAGGGAACTTCCACACCCAGATGATGTTGTCATTGAGGATGGACTGGATGCCCATGGCGACGACCGCCGCCAACATCCAGGGGGCGCCCGGCACGCCATCGCGGCGGGCGCTCCAGGAGAGGAGTCCGAGCATCAGGATGCCGATGGAGACGAGGGTCAGGACCGCGATCGTGAGCACCTGCGTCCAGACCTGGCCGCGTTCCAGGTGCAGCAGGGTCGCCTCCAGCCAAAGTGCCGACGGGATGAGGTACAACGCGTACGCGGCGAGCAGGCGCTGGAGCCCTCGGCCGTCCTGCTGGCCCCACGGCCACCGGAGGCTCGCCAACTGATCCTGGTCGAGGCGGTACAGCACGTGGTAGGCGAACGTCAAGAAGCCGGCGGCGGCCAGGAACATGAACGGCACGACGGCGAGGCGTTCGGCCCCCACGATGCCACCCCACAGCGCTTCGGGCTCCGGTGCCCGGGCGATGCCGATGACGTAGGAGAGGGGAACGAGCGGTCCGGCGATCCAGACGAACAGGCGGAGGCGGCCCAGCGTCACGTCCACGACAGGGGAACCATTCGGGCGGGCATCTACTTGCCGCCCCGGGTACCCCTAAGAGGAACGCACCCCCATCCTGGTCCATGGCGGAAGCACCCCATGGGTCACTGTCCGGGCCGCTGGACGCAGCGCGCCACTTCGGTGCCTTCGGCGGCTTCATCGGACTCTGTTGTGGCCTGCTGTACGGCGTCGGCGGCGTGTTCGCGGACCTGGCCACGACGGGCTTGAACGTGGGGACGGCCTTGGCGCTCAACGCCGTCTGGGCCATGCCGCTGCTCGGCGCCGCCGTGGGTCTCGTCGGGGGTTTCCTGTGGTGGCCGCTCTACCGCCGGCTGCCGGAGCGCTTCGGCGGCGGGGGTCGGTCCGGCTCACACGGTGACGAACGCCTCTAAGGGGCGCGGCTGGCCGTCGGCGAACACCTGGTCGGCGTGGTGCTGCAGCCCGAATGCCGCCAGGGCGGTGAGCACGGGCGCAAGGTCCGCGCCTTTGGCCGTCGGTGCGTAGGTGGGTCGCTCCTCGGTGCCCTGCTTGGCCAGGTAGCCGGCTTCGACCAGGTCCTGGAGGCGGCGGCTGAGCACCCGGGGCGTCAGGCCAGGGTTGTCCTGCAGGAAGTCACGGAACCGGGTGCGCTGCATCATGACCGCGTCGCGCATGATCACCATCGCCCACTTGTGGCCCAGGACGCCCATGCTGCTGGCGATGGGGCAGCCGATAATCTCCATGGGCGCAGCAGGCGACCGGACGATATCAATGGGATAGTATCCACCGTGTCCCTACGAGGCCTAAGTAAGCCCGGCCTCTCTCCGCCTCGATGCTCGCCAACACGCCCATCACCACCAACATCTGCACCACGGACATCCAGCGCGCCGTCGCCTTCTACCGCGACACCCTCGGCCTCGAACAGAAGGCCGACTACGGCTCCGCCGCGTTCTTCCACGCCGGCGGCGCACCCCTCTTCATCTACCAGCGGGAAGGCGCCCCCAAGGCCGACCACACGGTGGCCAACTGGGACGTGGACGACATCGAGGCGACCGTCGACTGGCTCGTCGGCCAGGGCGTCAAGATGGAGCGCTTCGACGGCTTCGACCAGGACGCCCGCGGCATCTCCCAGTACCAGGAAGGCGGCCCCAAGGCGGCGTGGTTCAAGGATCCGGACGGGAACATCTTGGGCGTCGTGCAGCCTCCGAGTTGAGCGGCGTCCAGCCGCCGGACTCATACGGGTTCGGTCGCAGCCGCGTGTGGCCCGGTCTGCAGGCTCTACGTCTAAACCCTCCTTCCGAGGTGTGTTTAGGCACTAAGCCTCGCTGGCTGTACGGTTACACGAATACGGAAAGGCGGGCCTAATGGTTGAGCTAAGCCTCCGCGAGCGAAGTGAGTGGGCAAGCGCAGCGAGCGTTGGGTCGAGTGACTTGTTATCCTTCCCCAGCTTGAATGGGATCTAGCGGCGTGCCGTCGGCAAGCGCAGTAACCGTGGCAGCCGGTTCGGCGTTGGGGCGACCATTGTTTTCGTCTTCATCAATGAGTGGGCCTTCTGCTTCGTCGGTTTCTTGCGCTTCGATGTCCAAGCGATCCAGTTCATTGATGGTTCGACCTTCGTCGTTGGACCACGCAGTTCGACCGTTCGACGAGCCGCCATAAACAACCCCGGCGGCCAGACTTGGGGAATTGAAGACGTGGTCGGCCGTAAACGCCAGCTTGTCTCCTCGTTGGACGAGAATACCTTCGTCTCGGAGCTTGGCACGGACGGCTCGAACCTTTGCCGGGCAGCTGCCGGTTTCGTCCGAACGCGCTTCTGAACCGCGGGTGACTAGGAATCGGCGATGCCCTACAAATCGTCCGGAGGCGTCATAATTCCCCGAACCAGAATACGAGAACTCTACGCCGGGGAATTGCGCTTCGTCCGGGGTCGCAGTCGTTCCGTACCCCTGCTCGGCTGGCGTTGAATCTACGACATCAAAGATGGGCAACCCGGCCATCCCCGCGAGGAGGAGGACTTTTTCCAGGAATCGCTGCAAATCTTCGCGGTCGGCTCTCCCCAAATCAGGAACATCGGGATACTGTGTATTGTCCAAAACCACTTGGCCGGCCTCTCGGGCCTGGTCGAGAAGCGCTGCTTCAAGGTATTGAATATGTGTCAGTGTCAGTGAATTGTCCGACGTGGTGAAGCACATGCAAGTGTCCCACCAGCCTTTCTCTTTGGCGTGGGCATCTAGCCGCGTTTGCAATTTCTCAGCGCGTCCAATATACGCGCGGGTCCGTGCATCGTTGTCTGGGTCGGGCCCCAAAAGCAAGTAGACGCCGGTTCGGTCGTATTCAGCCTCTCGACGGATCTCGGAATAACGGTCTCGGGGGGCCAGGACCCCGAGCCCCGTCCAGTTTGCAACCTCAAGGAACCGCACGCCGTCGACGTCGCCATCCAAGAGGAGCATACGCACCGAAAACCCGTCTGCCATCAAGACTGAGAAGACATCACAGTGTCAAAGAATCTTGCCGTGGTTTGCGGGGGGGAAGGTTAACTCGCTATTGTCCCGTTTTCCACCCATTGGGTGGCTTCTCCTTCCTGTCGCTCCCGGTTATGCCACCGCGGCCCATTGCCGCATATGGACCGTTGCGACGCCGTTGCGACATCCATCAAACTGGTTCTGCGACCGCGCTATGCCATGCGGTGGGCGGCTCTGCATCAAGAATCCCTCCCGGCGCGGGTTTCGGCACAGAGCACGCTGTCCCATAACGTTCAAGGCGGGCGGCCAGGCTGGAAGCCCATGCGCATCATGGCGGCCCTGCCGCTGCTTCTCCTGTTGCCCGTCGCATCGAGCCAGGTCATCCCCTTCTACAACGAGCTCCCCGAACCCCAGCCATGGCCGTCGTGCGGCATCGAGCCCGTGGTCTTCGCGGATGCCGAGGTCGGCTTCGAGAACCTCCACTTCCTGGAAGGCGTGCTCTACCTGACGGCGTTCGAGGACGGCCTCTACCAGGCGTTTGCTAACGGCCGCGTGGAGCACATCACCACGCCCGACCCTGGCCGCAACGGTCCTGAGGTCATGGGGTTGGCCAGTATGGACGGCGCCCTCTACGTCTCGCAAGGGCTCGGGGTCACCACCGACGTGGACGGCCGCGTGCTGCGCTTCCCGGAACCCGGCCTGCCGGCATTCGAGGTGTTCGCCACGGGCTTCGGCGGTGCCAACGGCATGGTCGCCGCACCGGACGGCCACCTCTACCTCGCGCACGGCTTCCGGACGGAGCTCTACCGCATTGCCCCCGACGGCTCATGGACGACCTGGGCCGAAGGGCTGGTGCCCAACGGCCTGTCCCTGCACCCGGACGGCGACCGGCTCGTTGTCGGCCAAGTGGGTGAACTGGGCAGCGGCGTGGAGGCCTGGAGCCTCGCCGACCCGTCGCAGCGCGAGCAGCTCTTCGCGTTCAACGCCGTCAACACCGGCGCGCCGGTAGCCTCCGATCCTGGCGCGCCCGTGGTGCCGCACCTCATGGACGATGTGGCGGTGACCGCCGATGGCCGGGTGCTGCTCACGTCCCACGAGCGCTTCAAGACCCTCATGGGCGACCCGGCGACGGGGGAGGCCTGCGTCCTCTTCGAGCATGCGGATTCGCCGACCTCTGTGCGCGTCGCCGAAGGCTTCGGCTCCTGGGACGGCATGGTGTTCGCCGTGGATCTTGCGGGCGTCATCCAGGCGGCAGACATCGGGCTCATGGCCGCCCCGTCGCAAGGCGGAGAGGAGGGCGACCTCGCGGATGATGCCGGAGCGGGCGACGACGGAGATGAGGAAGCGCCCGGCGCCGGTGCGGCGTTCATCCTCCTGGCGTTGGCCCTGGCGGCCTTCGTGGGGCGTCGGCGCGCCGGCACTACTTGACGCGTTTCACTTCCGCCATGATGGTCTCTGCCATGGCGTCGGCGTCGATGATGCCGCGGAGCTTGCCCTCAGGGCCTTGCGGGCCGCTGATGCCGGCGGTCTGGACCAGGAGTGTGCTGATGCCGAAGGCGCGCTCGATGGGCCCCTGCGTGCGCGTCACGTCCTGGATGCGGCTGAACGGGATCTTGGCCTTCTTGCGGATGAACACCCCGGACTCCACGACCAGCTCGTCCTTGCCGAGGGTGTAGCCCAGGTTGGCGGCGGCCTGCTTGGCGAACCAGTTGGTGAACAGGATCTCGGCCAGGAACAAGGGGCCGGCGATGCTGACCATGATGATGCCGGCGACGCGGGGCTCGTCGAAGAACAGGAAGATCGTGCCGACGAGGAGGGCACCAAACGTCGTCCAGAGGTCGACTGCGAGGATGCGCACGAGGTGGAAGCTCAAACGGAAGTAGCGCGCCGTCGCTTCGGCGGCCTTCTCTTGGAACACGCGCCGTCCACGCCCGAGGTCGGCAAAGCCGTATGGGCGCGGGGCCATCGGCGGGGAGGATCAGCCGCCAAAGACGCCAAGGACCACGTCGCAGCGGGGGCACGTGGCGGTGTAGGCGGTGAGGAAGCCCCAGGCAGAGGTCCCGCGTGGGATCTTCTGGACCGTGGGGTGCTGGAATCCTTGCTGGCAGTGAGGGCAGCGGGCCATGCTGGGCCATCTTGGCGGGCACGGTTGGGCGTTGCGCCAGCGACCGGCGGTTTCGTCAAGCCGCGCGCGATGCAAGGCCGTGGCCACGCGTTTCTACACGGCGACCTCGCTGGATGGGTTCCTCGCGACGGACGACGACAGCGTCGACTGGCTTGATGCCCTGCCGCAGCCTTCGGAGGACACCTATGCGCCGTTCATCGAGACGGTGGGCGCCATCTGCATGGGCTCGGCGACGTTCGAGTTCCTGGAGCGTCACATGGCCCAAGGGAACCCTTGGCCGTACCAGGACCACCCGGTCTGCGTCTTCACCAGCAAGCCCCGGCAGGCACCTGAGGGGGCGGATGTGCGGTTCGCGAGCGGCGACGTGCCGCCGGTCCACGCGGAGATGGTGGCCGCGGCAGAGACGGCCGGAAAGCCGGATGTCTGGGTCTGCGGCGGTGGCGGCCTGGCGGCGGCGTTCCTCGAAGCGGGCCTGCTTGACGAGCTGATCCTGACGGTGGCGGCCTCGACGCTGGGCTCGGGCAAGCCCTTGCTGCCGACCGCGGTACGGCTGCGGTTCACGTCGGCCCGCATGCTGGGTGAAGGCTTCGTGGAGCTGCGGCTTGTGCCGGAACGCGTGCCCTGATTCAGCGCGACCAGGCGGCGATCGCCTCGTCACACCAGCCCACCAGGCGCTCCGTGGCGACGCCGTACTCCTGGTTCACGATGAGGCGCACGTCGGCCACGTGGGGGATGCGACCGATCGCCTGCAGGTGCTGCCCTTGTTCGATGAGGCCGGCCGCGGTGGCGAACATGTAGGCGACCGGCGGCTCGTCGAAATGGTTGACCAGGACGGCGTCGGGGACCGCGTCGGCCACGGCCTGTCGGTGCTGGTTGTCGTCCACCTCGACGGCCAGGTTGTAGAACAGGCGGCCCGGCACGTTGGGCGTGCGCAGCAGCGGGTCGATGGTGACGTGGCGTTTGGCGAGCAGCTCGGCGCGGTGGTTGCGGACCGTCTTGGCGCCGAGGCCGGTCCGTTCGGTGAGTTGTTGGATCGTGGCGCGGGGGTCGAGGATCAGCTCTCGGAGCACCTTGAGGCTGATGCGTCCCAGGATGGCGGACGGGTCCCGTTGGGCCTGGTCAGCGTGGGCGAAGGTGCCGATGTTGGGCCCCAGCAGGGCCTCCAGCTCTGCGCGGCGGGGGGTGCCGTCCTCGTAGGTGATGACGTACAGGTTGCCTTGCAGCGTGCGGGCGAACCAGGCGACGTCGGGGACCGCCAGGATGGCGTCCTCGTCGCAGCCGTCCGGGGCATCGAACTGGTGGGGCGTGTAGGTCCGGTCGAAGACGGCGGCATCCGGGATGGCGGAGAAGCCCCGCAGGGCCCCTGTGGCTTCCAGCTTGGCGATGCGGCGGCGGGCGGCGCTGGCGTCCATGCCGGAGAGGCGAGCCCACACGGCCGGGCCATCCAGGGGGCGTTCCCGGATGGCGCACAGGAGGGCGAAATCCGGGTCGGTCATGGGCTTGGCAAAGGAGGGGCGTAGATAAAGAGCCCCGAATCGGTCGGTCACGGTCCGCGCCGGGTATCCCCTCTGGGCGTCTATGGGGAATCATGGGCTCTTTCACCCAAACCCACACCACGCCTGCCTCCCCGGACGCCGTCTGGGCCGTGATCGACGACTTCGGCGGCATCGCCAACGTGAGCCGCGGCGTCGCGCATGCGGAGCTGCTCAACGACGTCGTCGGCGTCGGCCAGGAACGCTTCTGCGCCTTCGATGCCAAGGGGAAACAATGGGCCCGCGAACGCATCACGGAGCGCGGCGACGACCACATCGTCATCAGCATCTACGAGACCAACGCCCCCATGAAGCACCTGGAAGGCACGATCCGCGTGACGCCCGCCGGCAGCGGCAGCCAGATCAGCATGACCATGGACATGAAGGTCAAGGGCGGCCCCCTCGGCGATCTCATGGAAGTGGCGCTCGTGCGTCCGAACTTCAAGAAGGCGATCAAGGCCCTCCTCGACGACATCGGCACGGCGGCCCAGAAGGTCGTCGTCGCCTAAGCCGCCCCATCCGCGGGGCGACGAGCCACAAGCCACGTCTGCGTCGGCGGGCCAGCCCGCTCCTCCATCACCTCGAACCCGGCCGCCACCACAGCCGCGCGGAGCCGGCCGAACCGCAGCCGGCGTAGGCCTTTGAGCCGGATGACCACGGCGATGACCGGCATTACCCCGCGGAAGAACGGGTTCATGTCGCCCAGGCACGGCGTCTGCGCCAGGAGCAGGCCGCCCGGCCGCAGCCGACGGCGGATCTCTTGGAGGTCCGTGTCCAGGTCCATGAAATGGAGCACGTTGAACGCCACCACGGCATCGAACGGCCCTTCCGGTGCCCCGTCGATGGTCGTCTGTTGGTACGTGATGTCGCCCCCTTCCGCGCGGGCCAGCTCCACCATCTCGGCGGAGAGGTCGATGGCGTGCCAGGAGGCGACGCGGGGCCGCAGCGCCCGCGCCGTGGCGCCAACGGCGCACCCGATTTCCAGGACCTGGGCATCGGGGCCGAGCAGTCGCCGGGCAGCAGCGACCGCTTCGTCGTCCGGTTTCACGTCGAGGTCGAAGCCCGCCGCGCGCCGGTCCCAGAAGCTACGCCGTGTCCGGGGCCGCGCCGGCTGGGGGGTCACGTTGCCACCTGGATGACGGTCTTGCCCTTACTGTGGCCGCGCTCCACGTGGACGATGCCTTCACCCGCCTGCTCCAGGCCCAGCACCTGTTCGATGGTCGGTCGAAGCTGGCCGGCGTCGGCCCACGCGGCCATGCGTTCCAGGTCGCTGCGCAGCGCCTTGGCGTTGACGACGATCGCCCGCCGGTCCTTGGTCCGCATGAGCTGAAGCCTGGCGAGTTTCGGTAGGGGGCCCAGCACCTTGCCCATCTTGGCGGCGCCCACCCAGGCGTAGGTGCCGCCGGGTGCCAGCTTGCCCACGAGTGCCCGGAGCGGGTGGTTGACCACCATGTCGATGATCGCGTCGTGGTCGTCAGGGCCGTCGAGAAGGGAGGCCTTGGCGTAGTCGATGACGCGGTCGGCGCCCAGCTCCTTCACCCATGCGACGTTGGCCGTCTTGCAGGTCGCCGTCACGTGGGCACCCATCGCCTTGGCCATCTGGACGACCAGGTGGCCGATGCCGCCGGAAGCGCCGTTGACCAGCACCCGCTTGCCAGGCGGTGCGCCGGCTCCGACGCCGGCCTGGTCGAGCGCCTGGAGGCCCGTGTAGCCGGCCATCGGGAGTGCTGCGGCCTCTTCGAAGCTCAGGCTGGCCGGCTTGTGGGCCAGCTTGGCGACCGGGGCGAGGCAGAACTCCGCGTAGCTGCCGTCGCCGCTGCCGAACACCTCGTCCCCGGGCGCGAAGTCCGTGACCCCGGAGCCCACGGCATCGACGACGCCGGCGACGTCCTTGCCGATGCCTGGCTCCTTGGGCCGCCGGAGGCCGGTGATGAGCCGCATGAAGAGGGGATCGCCCCGCAGGAAATGGAACTCGTACGGGTTGACGCTCGCCGCGCGGACCGCCAGGCGCACCTGGCCGGGGCCCGGCTCAGGCATGGGCACGTCCTCAAGCTGCAGCACCTCGGCGCCACCGTAGCGGTGGTATCGCATCGCTTTCATCGAGTACCCATGCAGCCCGCCGGGGCCTTGAAGCAGGTGCGCATGGCCGCGGCGCCTTCTGCCCTCTTTAAATGCGAACGGGATGGCTTGGCATCGACACGGTGGACTTCCGGCTCCTGGATGCCCTGCGACGGGAGCCCCTGGCGACGCACGCCCGCTTGGCCCAGGTGATCGAGCGCAGCCCTTCGTCCGTGCGCCGTCGCCTCGCGGCCCTCCAGGACGCCGGCGTGCTGACCGGTTTCGTCGCCCTGCCGGCGCCGTCGTTGCTTGGCGTGGAGGGGGTGGCTGCCACCTGGGCCACGTCGGCGCCCACCGCCGGGCTGCTGGCACTGCCCGGGACCATCATGGCCGGCAACAGCATCCGCGGCGGCACGCTCGCGGGCGCCTACACGCCCAGCGCTGACGCTTGGGTGGAAGCGGCCAGTGCCATCGTGGGCGCCCCTCCGACCACCCGCAGCGACCTGGACCAGTACGAAGGCCCCGTGCCGGGTCCCCTGGACCTGCGGGTCACCCGTGCCATGGTGGAAGCGCCCCGCGGCAGCGCGGAAGAGCTGGCCGAACGCTGCGGCCTCTCCGCCAAGACCGTCCGCAAGCGCCGCGCCGCCCTCCTGGAAGCCGGGGCCGTGAAGGTGATCCCGCTGGTGCGCACGGGGGCGACGGACGACCTGCTCTACCACCTGCACGTCACCTGCGAACCGGAGCAGCGGGCGGCCGTTCTGGCCCTGCTGGGCGAGGAGTTCAGCGCGTCGCAGGACGACGATCCCATTCTCTGCGCGTTCGTGCGCCCGCCGAGCCTCGCCGCGCAGGCCAGGACCATCGCCGGCATCGAGGCGCTCGGCGTCGAGAAGGTCGAGGTGATCCACGAGGATGAATGGGAGATCCAACGGGAGGCGCTGCTGGCGGCCGTGGACGCTGCGCTGGCCGGGTGGAAACGGTCGTGAGAATCAGGGTCGAAGGGGGAAAAGGTGGGTCAAGGTTGGGTGGTGGTTGGTTGGATGAACGTCAGGTTCAGTGCTCGTGGCCGCCGTGGCCGCTGCCGGAGGGGTTCTCGAGGGGGCCTCCGGTGCCGCCCACGTTGTCGCCGACGAAGTTGTCAGCGTCGTAGTGGACACCGTCGACCATGGTGGCGTGCTTCTGCAGCCCTTCGAGCCCGTTGGTCTCTTCCCAGTATTCGACCTGGAGTGCTTCGATGTTGAAGGCCAGGTAGCAGGTGCCCAGGTCGTGGTGGTCGTGGCTGGTGAGGCCGTGGTTGTGTTCGTAGCCCAGTAGGCAGGTGAACTCCTGGACCTGGTCGTGGGCGTCAACAGGCGTGGTGGCGGCCAGCAAGGCGATGGCGGCCAGGGATGCTAGGAGCGTGTTGCGGATCGGCATGGGCTCGATTTTGCCAAAGTTGGAACTCTTCTTAGTCTTTACCGAAACTGGAACGTTTGGGCTTCGAGCAAATCAGGCCCGGGGTTCCATCACGCGCCCACCCACCACGAACCCCTCGCGGCCACCACGGGCATGGGAGACCACGATCCCCCCGATGCGCCCCGTCCGGTCCACGTGGGTCCCGTCGCAAGGCAGCCAGACGTCGCCGATACCCACCAAGGGCAAGGGATCGGGCCCCGGCAGCGGGTCCGGCGGCTGGAACGGCTGCCGGTACGCCAGGTGCTTCGCCTCGTCCCGGGTCACGTAGCGATGCTCCAAGGGCACATCCCGGGCGATCGCCGCCTGGCAACGCTTCACCTGGTCCGCCAGCACCGCGGGCGCCACCGTCCAGGCATACGTCAGGCGGAAATGGCCCCCGCCACGCACCTCCGGGTCGGCCACGAGGGGCGGCAGGTCGGTCGGGCTCGCCAGCAACCACAGGTGCAACGCCGTATGGGCGCGGCTGGCCAGATTCCTCGTCTTGGCGTCAATCTCGCACTGCAACCGCGCCCCCACATCGGGCACCGTGCCACGGAGACGGTACCACACCTGGCCGTCCGCCGGGTCGTCCATGACGCCGGCCAGGCGGCGCTTCTCCCCCTCCACCCAGACCGTCCCCTTGTCGGCCGGTTGAGGGTGCCGGCAGGCGCGGCTCCGAGGAGCGAACAGCGCCCGGTCCACACGGAACCGGTCCCCTTGCACCTCCTGCACCTCGGTCAGGCAGGTCGCCCGCCGTGGCTGCGTCAGCCACAGACGTTCCTGGCCGGCCCCTGGTGCCATGGGCTGCCGCACGACGGTGGACGGCTTCCGTGTTGCGCGTCGCGCGTCGCGCGTGCGCTGGTCCGTTAGCCAATGCTCCTGCGACAACCTTCAAGCCCCCGGCCTCGTGTCGCCGCGTCGATGGCACTCGTCGCGGTCGCCCGCCAGTATGATGCTCCGAAAGAGAAGGTCTGGAACGTCTTCGCCGACATCGGCAACGTCCAGGAGATCAGCCCCGGCATCGAATCGTCCAAGCGCGAGAACAAGAAGGACGGCGTCGGCGCCCAGCGCTCCTGCGAGTTCGGCAAAGGCGCCGGCATCACCGAAGAAGTGACCGCGTGGACGGACGGCGAACGCATGCAGTTCACCGGCATCGCGTTCCGCAAGGCCCCGATGAAGAAGATGGTCGCCACCTTCGACTTCAAGGAACAGGACGGCAAGACCCTCGTCAGCTGCGTCATGGACTACGACATGAAGATGGGCTTCCTGCTCAACCCGATCGCCAAGGGCGCCAACAAGAAGGCGATCAAGGGCATGCTCGACGGCGTCGCCGCCAAGCTCGACTGAGCCCCGACCGCGCCGTGCTTTGCATCTGCAAAGCGACAACCGGTTGACCCCTCCTCCGCTCCTTCCCCCATGGCCCTTCGTCCCACCTACGCCGCTCTGCTGGGTGTCGCCGCCACGGCCGCTGTGACCTTCGCGTTGCCCCCGGTCGCACGGTTGCCGCTCCTGGCCGGCCTGCTCTGGCTCACCGTCGGCCTCTACATCGGCATGGCGCTCATGGACCCCGACCGTCGCCATCTGCGCACCGAGGTACTCGGGGGCGTGCCTGTGCTCGGGCTGGCGCTGGCGTCCGTCTGGTCACCGTGGCTGCTCGCCCTCGGGTGGCTGCTGCATCCCCTCTGGGACCTACTGCACGAGCCTGGGCCCCTGGCGACGAAGATTCATCCCGCCACGGTGCCGTTCTGCATCGTCTACGACGTGCCGGTCGCGGCGCTCGCCGGCTGGGTCGCCTGGACGTCCGGCGTCTAATCGGCCTGGAAGACCATCAGGCCCTTGCCGCCCTGGCCGGCGTAGTACACGTCGACCTCATGGGGCACGACCTCCATGCCGTCGGCGCCCATGCCCTGCACGTAGAAGTGGTTGGCACAGTCCGGCATGGCGTAGAAGAACGTCATGATGGAGCCACGGGCGAGGCACGTGAACTGCTCGACGCCGTTCTCGGACCAGGTGAAGCTCCAGAACTCGCGGAAGCCCAAGCGGTGGCTGTACTCGAAGGAAGCCGTGGCGATGCCGTCCTCGACGGGGAAGAGGAGCAGGCCTTCGCCGGGGCCGGACGGGGCGGCATCGGCGGTCGGCATCACGGCAAAGAGCGTCAGGGTGGCCATGGCGACGGCCGCCACGCGGGAGAGGTGCACGGGCCGGGCCATGGTGAGGCTGTGTTGAAGGTTCTGGAACATCCCGGGCCAGCAAGGCCGCCGGGCGCTAGCCGCGTGCTTCACTGATCTCGAACAGGTGGCCGTCCGGGTCGCGGAAGAACGCCCGCACCTCGCCGCCGTGGTCCACGGGGGGTGTCAGGAACTCGGCGCCACGGCTGGAAAGCTCGTCGTAGGCGGCCTGGCAGTCGGCGACGCGGAACGTCATGCTGTGGCTGACGCGGTCCAGGCCGGTGGGGGCTGGTGCGGCCATGGAGATACCCGGCTTGTCCGCCGTGGGTCCGCCCCCCGTCACGAGGACGAGCCAGGCACCGTTGACCTCGAAGACCGCCGTGGTGCCCCCGTACTCCCGGAACAGCTTGGCGCCCAGGACGTCCCGGTACCAGGCGACCGTGCGCGGCATGTCCGCCACGACCAGGATGTGCGAGAGGATCACGGAGGGGTCAGGGAACGCCATGGGTCGGCACGGGGCCCAGCCCTCTTCAACGCCGCCTGCGCTGCCGGGGCATGGCCAAGCCGCCCCGCTTCGAGACGCCCCCGACCGATTGGGCCGGCGTCCACGCTGGTTACCCCGACGAGATCGTGCGCCTGACGAAGGAGGTGCGCGCGGTCGTCGTGGACGCCCTACCTGAGTGCCAGGAGACGGTGCAAGGCGCTCGGATGATGGGGTACGCCCAGTACTGGCAGGCGGAACGCAACGACGTCCTGGCGATGATCAGCCCCGAGGACGAGCACGTCAAGCTCTACGTCCACCACGTCAAGAAGGACGCCACGGGCGCGCTGAAGGTCGAGGGGACCGGCAAGAACGCGCGGCACGTCAAGCTGCGCCCCGCCGACGGCCTGCCTGAAGCGGCCATCCGTGCCCTGTTGGCTCAGGTGGTCGAGGCGCGGGCGGCGGCCGCAGCGACGAATCCGGCCACATCGTAGGCCCCAGCTTTGCTGATCACCAGCTCGGCGTGCTGCACGCCGGCCACGGCGAGGGCCCGTTTGGGCGCGGCGGCCGCATCGGCGAGGCTGCGGGCATGGCAGAAGAGCAGCACGCCCTGAGGTTCGGCGATGAGGTGCTCCACCCACGCGTCGGCGTCACCGGCCACGGCGGCCCGCACGGGTTCGGGGGGATGGGTGCCGGCTCCTTGGGCGTACAGGTGGAACAGGACATGGTCGCCGCGGGCCGCGTAGAGCCCTTGTTCGAGACGGACGTGGCCGCCGGCCACGAAGGCGTCCCGGTGGCGGCGCACGGTCTTGGCGGCAACACCGAGGTCGCGGGCCAGGTCCGCGGGGGCCCGGCGAGGCTCCGCGATGAAGGCGCCCAGGATGCGCCATTGCAGCGGGGAGAGGGCGGCGCCGGCCGGCTGCAGGGGCGGGTCCTCCTGTCGGAAGGCCCTGGCCGGTTCACCGAGGCGGTCCACGACGCCGGCGGGGGGCGGGCCGCCGGGCTCCACCCAACAGGTGAGGGCGAGGACGTCCTCGTGGTTGACGCTGGCGCCGATGACCCCGTCCCAGCCGAGCGTCTCCTCCCAGGGCATGGTCGCCTCCGGGTAGATGCAGACGAGCGCCTCCTTGTCGAAGAGCCGGCCATTGGGGACCGCGGCGAGCCCTCGGTCGACGCCATCTTCCTTCAGACGGGCCAACCGAGCGCGGGCGGTGCCATCGCCGAGCCCGGCTTCACGCGCCCACCCTGAGACGGCGCCCAAGGGGTCGCGGCGCATGGCGGCCAGCAGGCGCACGTCGGCGTCGTCCATGCCTTCCCATCAACGTGGTATTTGAAAGGGGTCGTTTTCGCAACGAGGCAGGCGAAGCGGTCGACCCCCCGAAGACATTGGAGGACCCATGCACCATGCCCCGATGCTCCTTGCCCTCACGGCCGCCCTGCTGCTGGCCGGCTGCACCACCGACGCGCCCGATGATCAAGCTGCGCCGCAAGATCTTGCCTCCCCCGCCGATCGCCCAGCCGGCCACGCCTGGACGGGCTGCACCCAGCAGCACCAGCACTACGACGCCCGCGCCGAGGACTTCCAAGGCGACGTGCCTCCAGGCTTCCAGGTGGTGGCCGACGACGCGGGGCTCACCACGTTCCTGATTCACGTCACCCGTTGCGGCGACGAAGCCGAGGCGTTCCTGGGCGTCCACGTGGAGCCGCCGGCGGAGCTGGCAGACCCGGACCGCGCCGACGTGGCCCTGCTCCAGGTGTTCGCCACGCCAGGCTTCGAGGCCGCCTACCCGGCCGGGCCGCGCGTCGTCCCGGCCATCTTCGCCTTCGAGGAGGGTCCCTTGGGCGCCACGGTGACCGTCGAGGGCGGCGGTGAGACCTGGACCAGCCGGCCCCTGGCCCCAACGGAGGCGGCCAGCGGTGACTTTGGTGCCGAGCTGTGGGCCCGTTGGTACGAGGCCGCGCCGGGCGATCGGGGCGGCGAGAGCGGCGGCGGCCTCGTGAAGGTCGTCGCGGAAGGTGCGTCGTCCCAGAGCGCTGGCTTCGGCCCCATCCTGTACACCCACCAAGGCCCCGGCGGCGCGCCCCCCGCCACGGCGGGCAACGTCCACGCCGTCACCGCACTCGACTGGCTCCTCGCCGCCGAGGTGGTCGCTTGAACACCTGGCTCCTGGGTGCCCTCCTGGGCAGCGTCGGTCTCGTCATGGGGGCCGGCAGCCTCACCGGCTGGTATGGCGCCCCCGTCGAACTCTCCCTGTGGACCGCCCTCGGCATCGGATGGCTCCTGGCCGCCCGTCGCTGGGCGCCCGCCATGCCGGCCCGTACCGTCGCTTGGGCAGGCGCCGTCTCCGGGGTCACCACGGGGCTCATCCAGGCCGCCTTCGCCGTGACGCTGGTCACCAACAACACCGACTATGCCACCGTCGGACCGGCCGCCGTCGACGCAGCCGTCCGCGCACAGTTCTTCGCCTTCGCGCTGGCCCTGGGCGTCGTCTGGGGGCTCCTCTTTGCAGCGATCACCGCCCTCGTCGGCCGCTTGGCCCGCCGTCGTCAGGCCGCCGCCGCGTCGTCGCCAGGCTCCGTCTCCTGAACCGTCACGCCGGCCAGGCTCAGCTCTGCCAGCAAGCGTCCCGCGTCCCGGGTGCCGATCACCAGGTCCCGCTTCTCGCCCGTCAAGCGCAGCCGCACCGCCTGGTCACCCGCTATGCTGTAGGCCACGGCCCCCGCGCCGAAGCGGATGCCCCAGCCACCGAAGTCGCGGAAACGGTAGGTGATGGGCCAAGCCGCCTCGACGGCGCCGAGGTCCACGGTGCGTCGCCACAACGGAAAGACCCCGACGCGGAGGCTGCGGGCCTCCAACCGCGTGTGTAGGTGGATGGAAACCAACAGGACCAGCGCCGCGGCGTTCAGCAGCAGCCAGGGACCGAGCGGCTCGCCCTTGGCAAGCGTGACGGCCGGCGCGGCCAACAAAGCCGCCAGGCCGATCCAACCCCAGACGTTCTGGATGAGCCATTGGCGCTCGTGATGGGCCACGCATCGGGCACGTTCCCCGGGTTCTTGAGGCTCGTCCGAGCCGCCGGGGGCGCGCCTGTTTTCTGCGACCGGGCGTTCCGCCGCCTACTTTGACGACGCGTGCCCACCTGTACAGTGCCGGGATCCTGCTCACGCTCGCCCTCGCGGGGTGCCTGGACGGCTCCAGCATCGACGCTGCACGGCCCGATGCCGCGCCGGCCAGCGGCCCTGCTACCGTCGCCGCCGGCGAGACGCATGATTGGACCTGGAGCGGTCAAGCGGGCGAAGTGAAGGGCTTAGTCTGGCAATCAGGCTGCCCGACGGATGGTTTCTCGGCGGCATGGAGGTTGGATCTGAGCGCGGACGGGCCTGATGGACGCTATTGGGTCTTTGGACCAGGGTCAGTCGTTCATGGGGACAACCCATTGCCCTTCGTCAGGGCCGTTGTAGCGGACTTCCGCGATGGGCCCTTCAACGAGAACCTAGCGTACATGGAAGCCGGCGAAGGGGACCGCTTGGCCGTTGTGCTGGCCATCGGTTCCGACGTGGCGTGGACGCTTGAGGGGTCCATGGGCATCCAGGCGCCCGAATGTGATTGGACCATCAATCCGTGGACGATCCAGAATGCTTCTTTCTCGGACGTGCCCGTCGAGGTCGGTCCACGCGTAGTGGGCTTCGAGTACGAGGTCCCCAGTGCCGGATGGACACACGTGATCCTTCCCGATCTATCGCAGGCGGTGGATGCACTGACCCGATACGACATCGCGTTCCCCAACGGCTTCCGGTGGGCTGATCAATCCCGCCATCAAGGAGGCGGCGTCTCCGGCGCCATGGCCGGCTACGTAGGCACCCTCGCCAACGTCCCGGGCACGTTGGCCGGCCAATGGGTGAGTACAGCCTCGATCCCGCAAGCGCCGACGGTCACGGTCATCCACATGCCGTCGCCGCCCGCCATCCCCCTGCTCGAGGGCGCCGATTATTGCCAGGGAGCAGGCGAATGCCGCGCGTTTGTACCATTGCCGATCACGGCCGTCTGACCTCGGGGATACGATGCCTTCAAAACCGGATGTAGCCCCAGGATGACTGGACCACAAGACCTCTTGACCTCAGCCGGCGCTTCCGATTCATGGCCGAAGCCGGTTACTCGGGTACGCCGCTGGCCCGCAAGCTGGGCTACAAGCCTCACTTCCGGTGCTACGTGGAAGACGCTCCGGCCAGCCACAGGGCGACCATCGCCCAGGAGGCGGCGCACCTGGAGGTCCCCGATGACCTCGACCTGGCGCACCTGTTCACGGACACCCGGGCGGTCCTGGAGGAACGCTTCCCGGTCCTACGCGACGCGCTGCGGCCCGCGGGCATGCTGTGGGTGAGCTGGCCCAAGAAGGCGAGCAAGGTGCCCACGGACCTCACGGGTGACGTGGTGCGCGAGCTGGGTCTGGCCATGGGGCTCGTGGATGTCAAGGTCTGCGCCGTGGACGATGTCTGGTCCGGGCTCAAGTTCGTGCGCAGGCTTGCGGAGCGTTGACACGGCTCCCTGAAGCTTCAAGAGGGAGCAGGGTGGCTGGCGCAGCATGAAGCCCCTCGTCTTCGCCCTCCTGGTGCTAGCACCCTTGGCGGGTTGCCTTGCCGATGACCCTGAGGTCCAAGAGGCCGCCGCGCCTGGTACGGACCTTGACGTCCCCGGCGCGCTGACCGATCTCCGCCTTGAAGTGGCCGACCTGGTGGGCTCCGGCAGCACCGTGAGCCTCTCGACGATCAGCGTGGCGAGCCTCACGGGCAGCGACCCTGACCCCGGCGCCGAAGAGGACCTGAGCTTCGTGCTCGTGCCGGCCACGACGGTCGACAACGGGACCTGGGCCCGCATCGACGATGTGCCCGTCGCCATGCCTGACATCGACCTCTACGAAGGCCACGTCGAAGGCGACGAGACCCGCCTGGTGCGCCTCGCGGTCACCGACGACTGGGCTCGTGGCCTCGTGCTGCCCCTCGACCAGGTGGTCGGCCCCGGTCACCTCGTCTCCGATGGCGCCGGCTACCAGCTGATCCGCATGGGCCTGGAAGGCAACCTGCCTCCTGGCGAATGGCCGGAGTCCAGTGGCCGCGGCGGCGCCAGCGACGGTGCCTGGCTGCCGGCCGAGGAGCGCGCCATGAGCCAGCCGGTCGCCTTCGATGGCCCCGGTATGGTCTACGACCGCGACTGCCTGGAGCTCGTGCCGCCGTACGCTGCCTGGGGCCCCCTGGCCAGCGGCGGCACGCAGGTCGTCGACATCATCATGGACGCCGATGCCGAAGCGTACCACCGCTTGGGTGACGACACCCTGCCGATCCTGGCGGCGATGCTGCACGAGGTGGATGGCATCTACCAGCAGCAGGTGGACGTCCGCCTGCGCCTGGCCGGCCTGCACGCCCACACCGAGATGGAGCACTTCCCTGACCCGGCCGCCGAGCCGCCCCTCGGCGTCCTGGCGGACTACTGGAACCAGCGCGACGACGAGCGCGACGTGGTCAACCTGGTGACGGGCCGCGAGTCCAGCTTCGCCATGGCCAACTGCATCGGTGGCGCCGGTCACCCCGACGTGGGTTACACGTTCACGCCGCTCAACTGGGCTGAGGACTACACCGTGTTCCACATGACCGCGCTTGCCCACGAGCTGGGCCACATCTTCGGTGCCCACCACCATTACGGCAACCACGTGGAGCAGCACATGGCGTCGATCATGATCCAGGGCTACACGCCGGGCATCCTGCCCGCCTTCAGCACGCTCTCGAAGTCGGTCATCCGTGGCTGGATCGAGAACGAAGTGCCCCAGTAGTCTGGCAGCCCGGCCGCGCAAACGGCTTTCTCCTCCCTTCTTTCTCCTGCTCTTTGCGGCCTCGCGCCGCAGGTGATGTTCCTTGAAGACCGTGCTGTTGGTGAACGTGATGTTGCTGAGCGTCGGCCTAGCGGCCCTTCCGGGGGCCCAGGCGGAGCCCGAACTGGAATGTTGGGAGGGCCCGATCCCCAAGCCGCCCACACCGATGGTCGTGGCCTGCGCATGGTACGCGTATGAGACGGCCAAGGGCGCCGGCCCGGGTAGTTGGAGCATGTGGTGCGTGGACACCACGTTCCGCGGGGGCACGTTGCAGGAAGTGACGATTGCCTGCGCCCAGCACATCGTCAACAAACTGTAGCCGGCCGGCTTCGACGCGGGTCAGCGCACCAAGGCGCGGTGCAGGAAGTCGTTGAACGGCGTGAGGCGGGCGACCCCGGCCTGGAACGCGGGCATCAGGTCCCCGGTGAAGGTGGCGCGGTCCATGGGGGCGCTGGCCATGAACTGCTTGCGCCGTAGGTCCTCGATGAGCGGGTGCTCCTTGTCGTAGCCTTTGGGCGCCGTCTTGAGGCTCTCGCCCCACAGTTCCAGGCCCTTCGTGGCCGCCTGCCATCCCTTGGGGTCGGCGACGATGGCGTCGCGGACGGTGTTGAGCGTCGGGGTCTGGGCGCCGTAGAGGCCGCCACCCATGCCGATGTCGTCGGGCCCGAACCGGATGCCGATGGCGGGGGCGGGCTGGTCCTTGCTGCCGTCGCGGTGGCGGAAATGGATGGTGAGGTGGCCGTGGTATGGGGTCTTGTCCTTCGAGAAACGCACGTCGCGCTGGATGCGGCTGAGGCTGCCGCCCACTTTCTTGGCCTCGGCGACGTACGGGAGGCCTTCCATCTCGAACCAGGCGGCCACGTCCTCGATGAACGCCAAGGAGGGGCTGCGCAGGTGCGCCTCGAAGTCGTCCTGGTTGGCCTTGAACCAGTCGCGGTCGTTGTTGCGCGCCAGGTCCTCCAGGAAGCGGAAGCCGCTGTCGGTGAAGTACGTCATGCGGGGGCAGCGGCGGCCGGGCTAAAGGGTGCGGCGGCCGGTGCGGGGCAGGAACAGGAGGGCGGCGAGGGCAAGGATGGTCGTGGCGGCGGTGGCGGCAAGCAGGTCGGTCATGGTCGGTCTCCGATGTCGTGCAGCAAGCTGCTGCACTTAGGAAAGCAAATGTTCGTAGGACAGTTAAGGAGGCCACGCGGCCAGGAGGCAGTGACTGTCGCACGGGAAAGTCACAGGCGCAAAGGCAACGGAACCACGCGACCGGAGGCCTCGAGGCCCTGTCGCCACCCGCTAAGGCCCGGAAGCCGAGCCAACGCGCACCGTTCGGGTCTGCGTCCTCACGTGCAGACTCAACCACTAAGTAGGATTGTGGGCCAGTGTGGCTTGGAGTGTTTCGATGATCCCGATGGCGATGCTTCCCGTTGCTGCCCTGCTTGTGATGGCCCTGGTGTTCGGCGCCTACCTGCTGCGCCCTCAGGCCCCCCGCGCCCGCCCCACGGCCGACCGACCGTTCGCCAACGACCGCCTTCGGGTCACCGCGGTCCCTGCGTCGCCCGCCGGTCGCCTCGGCGCCTGGGGCAGCCTGATGATGGTGCCCCCTGCCGACGACCAGGATGACGACGAAGCAGACGACGAAGTCCCTCGCGCCACCTGAAACGCCGTCTCGGCACCGCTTCTCTTTACGCCCCGCCTCTAGGCGAACGTCGCCGGGATGCTGCCCATGCGCCCCGCCTGGTAGTCCTCGATCGCCTCGAGGATCTCACGCCGGTCCGTCATGACGAACGGCCCCCACTGAAAGACCGGCTCGCCCAACGGCCGGCCCGTCAGGAGCAGCAAGTCGAAGCCATCGCTGCCGGCCTGCACCGTGGCGTGGTCACCTTCCGAAAGCACCGCGAGTTGCCCCTCCTTCAAGGGGGTCTCCGCGAGGGCGCCGTCGCCCGTCAGGACGTACAGGAACGCCGCATGGTCCGCTGGGGCCGGAAGCTCCACGCTGCCTCCCGGAGCCAGCTTGGCATGCAGGAACGTGATCGGCGTCCGGGTGTCGATGGCGGCCGAGCGGCCCGCGAACGCGCCTGCGATGACGCGGACCGTGCCCGCCCCCTCCGGCAAGGCCACTTGAGGGATCGCTGCTGGCGGCAGGTCCTGGTAGCGGGGCGCCATGCGTTTGTCCGCCACGGGCAGGTTGACCCAGAGCTGGATGCCGTGCAGACGACCACCCTGCTCGAGGACCTCCTGGCTCGGCATCTCCGAATGGACGACGCCGTCACCGGCCGTCATCCATTGCACGCCCCCGGCCTCCAGGCGGCCATGGTTGCCCTGGGAATCCTTGTGCTCCCAGGAGCCCTCCATGATGTAGCTCACCGTCTCGAAGCCACGGTGCGGGTGGTCGGGGGCGCCCTTGGCCGCGCCGGGCGCGAAGTCCCAGGGGCCCATGTGGTCGAGCAGCAGGAACGGGTCGAGCCGCCCCACGGCCTGCGTCGGGAACGCCCGGCGCACCTCCATGCCTTCGCCTTCGAGGGTCCGGACGGCGTCCACGACGCGGCTGACGGTCCGTTGCATGGGCTTCGCAGGGGAACGCCGCCCGTAGCCTTGCGGGTGGGGGCCGCCGGGGACTCCGGTCAGGGCCCCGTCGTCCGCTCCGCCAGGCTCACGAGCAGCCCGTCGGAGCCAGCCCGGCCTCGGCTCGCCATCTCCAACACCGCGCGACCATCCTTTACGAGACGCCAAATGATCGCCACTTCGCCGTCACGGTCGAGTTGACCGACGATCTCTACCAGAGCCCCCGTGGGTCGCCGCCCGATCGCCGCGACGACACCCTCTCGGTCGAGCCGCACGCCATCCAGCTTCGCCGCCAACCCCGGGGCCAGGAACGCGGCCGGATCGCCGCCCTGGTGGGCCCGCACGTACGCCTCCAACGGATGCACAGGTGCCCATGGCCGGCAGTGATTTGGGCCTGTTGCGGTCCGGGCCGTCCTCGGCCCACACGCTCGCGTTGACACGCCCTGCGCGGGTGGCCATCATGGAGGTGTCCCATGGACGACTGTTGCGCCCCCGGATGCTGCTGATCCACCCGGATCCTTTGCCCGCTCTTCCGTTCCAGCAACCGAACCGGTTCCCATTGCCTTACCATGTTCAGTTCGAAGATGAACATGTTCAAGTATCGCGCTCGGTGATCCTGCGTTGATGGTCCACACGCCTGACCCCGAAGAGGAGCTCACGGTCACCCAGCTCCAGGCCGCCTACCTCTAGGCAGCCAGGGCACTACAGTTCCGGCAGGTCCGTCGGATCCGGCACCCGCAAGGGTCCACCCGGCACCACCACCAACGGCCCGATACCGGCCGCTTGCGCCAGTGCAAGACCGCTGGCCAAGGACGTACCCACGCCGGCACCCACGGTCAAGGGCTCGCCGCCCACGCTGCCGAGGCCCAGCCGCGCCGTCACGATCATGACACCCATGGCGCGACCATCGGCCGACATGACAGGGCCGCCCGAATCACCGGGGCTCACGCGACCCTCCCAGGCCAACAACGCGTTCGGGGGCATCAGTTCGACGCCGCTGCGGGCCCGCGTGTCATCGTGGTGCCGCGTCTCGCCGCCCCACCCGTACACCCGGTACAGGGCGCCCGGAACGCCAGGAGCACCCATCGTCGTCGGTCCGCCCCACCGGCACATGGCCGGGTTGACGAGGCCACGCTTGTCCGCATCCACCTTGATGAGGGCGAAATCCCGGTCCAGGCCATCCGAATCGAAGACGACGGTCCCGAAGGCGCCCACACCATGGGCGGACATCCGCTGACCTTCACGGACGCAGTGGCCGGCCGTGGCGACGTATGTGTCCGTCAGGTCCGTGAGGACGAACGCCATGGTGCAACCCCGGTTGCTGAACTTGGCACCTGGACGGATACCGCTGCACGTCTGCGCCGTCGGCTCCGGTAGCGCCTCCGTGGGGCTGTCCGGCGGCAGCGGCAGCTGGACGGGAAGCAGGCAATCGAGGCCAGCGGGTAGCCAGGCCGCCAGGGTCGGATCGGCATCCCCGTGGAAGGGGGCCTCCAACGCCACCGAAGGCGCCAAGGCCGCAAGGAGCAAGGGCAGGATGGCCAGGGACCGCAGCATGGGTGCTCATGGCGGCCGCGCTTCAAGACGCCTGCGGCGCCCCCTGTCTGTCCGCTGGAGCCCCGGCCTTGCTACAAGGGCAGCGCGCCTGGAAGGACCGTCGTGCTGACCGCCCGGGTCGCCTGGTTGCCCACGTTGTCATACGCGACCACGCGGAGCTTCTGGTTGCCCGCCTCGGCCTCCGAGACCTGCCAATGCCACGTGTGCGTGCCGGCGCCGTACGCCGTGTGCTGCAGGTCGTTGTCGATGTAGAACGCCACGCGGTCGATGCCGCTGTGGTCATCCTCCACGTCCACCTTCACCAGGAGCTTGGAGCCCGGCATGCCGGTGGGCGAGGCCACGACGACCATGCGGCCGCCTTGGGGCCAGTCCAGCACACGGCCCGCCAGGTGCAGCTCGCCTTCGTTGGGGCGCTCCAGGTCCGCCTGCGGGCGCTCCAGGTCCACGAGGACCTCGACGGTGCCCAAGGCGCTCTGGTGGCCGGCCTTGTCCAAGGCGTAGTAGTCGATCACGGTGCTGCCGGCCTCCGACACCTGGAACGGCCCTTCGTAGACCATCCAGGGGCCACCGTTGGAGCGGTAGCGCAGTTCGTGCAGGCCGCTCAGGGCATCGCTGCCCTCCAGGGTCACGGTCACGTCGCCAGCGTACCAGGAGCCGAACGTGGGCACCTGGTCCAGGTGGTGGCTGGCGGTGGGCGGCGTCAGGTCGACACCGAACGTCTGCGAACGCACCGGTTCCAGGTTGCCCACCATGTCGGCGCTCTTGCACTGGATCGTGTAGGTCCCCTCCGAGGCGAAGGAGAGCGTCTCCCCGTTGTACGGGGCCCACGCACCGCCATCGACGGACGCTTCCACCCAGGCGACGCCGCTGGGGGCGCCGACGTTGCGGTCGACCGTGTCAAGGGTCACATCGACGGGGCCAGGGTACCAGGACTCGACGCCGGCCGTGATGTCGGTCACGAGCGTCGTGGCCGGCGAGAGGGTGTCGGTGACGTAGGAGCCGGTCCGGTCCACGCGGATGGCCTGGCCGGCCGCGATGTCCAGGGTCTCGGTCATGAGGCCGTCGGGCCAATGGATCGTCAGCTTGTCGACGACGGTCGCGTCACCGAGGCCGAAGTCGAGCCGCATGGAGTTCTGGGATTCGTAGCTGCTACCGGCTTGCAGTTCCAGCACCTGCGTGATCGTGCCGGTGGTGGCCAGGACGCGGGCGCCGATGCCGAACGTGTTCGGGGCGTCGCCGTCCAGCAGGACGCTGAGCCATTGGTTCGTGACGCCGGAGCCGCGCAGGAGCTGCACCGTGTCATTGTTGTTGTTGACCAGCAGGATGTCCGTGTCGCCGTCCAGGTCGTAGTCGGCGAACGCGGCGCCACGGGTCACCTTCTCGGCGGTGATGCCAGGGCCCGACTCGGCGGTCACGTCGACGAAGCCGCGGCCACCGGGGCCCAGCGCATCGGGGACGTTGTAGAACACCAAGGTCTCCTGCTCGTAGTCCGGCGTGGCGGACTCCGTGTGGCCGTTGGCGGCCACGATGTCCAGGTCGCCGTCGCGGTCCAGGTCCACGAAAGCCGTGCCCCAGCCGACGAACGGCGTCTCCACCTGCAGGTCGCCGTAGCCGCTCCAGTCCTCGAACGTCAGGTCGCCGTTGTTGCGGTAGAAGCCGTTGAACTGGTTCTGGTAGTGGGTGAAGTAGAGGTCAGGGTAGCCGTCGCGGTCGAAGTCGCCGCTGGCGACACCCATGCCGGCCCGGTCGTCGTCGAGGCCGCTACTGATGGAGTGGTCGCTGAAGGTGCCGTCGCCGTTGTTGACGTAGAACTCGTTGGGCGTCAGGTCGTTGGCGACGTAGAGGTCGAGGTCGCCGTCCAGGTCCATGTCGCTCCACAGGGCACCCAGCGTGTCGCTGCGCAGGTGCTGCGTGGGCTCGGCCATGATGCCCTCCACGCCGGCCTGTTCGCCGACCTCGGTGAACGTGCCGTCGCCGTTGTTGCGGAAGAGCCAGTTGAGTTGGCTGCCGTGGTGTTCGGGGCCGCGCGTGAGCTCCTCGAAGTTGGTCTGCACGTAGTTGCCCACGAAGAAGTCCAGGTCGCCGTCGAGGTCGTAGTCGGCCCAGGCGGACAGGATGCTCATGCAGGGGTCGACGCCGCAGCCGGCCTGGTCGCCCTTGGCGACGCCAGCAGCGGCCGTGACGTCCGTGAAGGTGCCGTCGCCGTTGTTGCGCAGGAGTTCGTTGTCACCGAAGTTGGCCAGGTAGAGGTCGAGGTCGCCGTCGGCGTCGTAGTCGGCGGCGGTGCACCCGTAGCCGAACGCGCGGCTGTCCGTGCCGCTCTGGGCGCTGACGTCCTCGAACGTGCCGTCGCCGTTGTTGCGGTACAGCTTGTTGTGCGGGTCCATCAGGTGGCGCCACGGGTCGGAGTACGGGTTCTCCGGGTTGTAGTACTGGTTGACGAGGTAGATGTCCTCGTAGCCGTCGCCGTCGTAGTCGAAGAAGCAGCCGCCGCTGCCCATGATCTCAGGGAACGCGGGGTATGTGATGCCGTTGTGGCCGCTTTCCGGGTGGATCTCGCCGGCCAGGTTGAAGTCGCCCAGGCCGGCGGCTTCGGTGACGTCCTCGTACTGGATGACGTGGAGGCCGCTCTGGGCGACGCCAGGGAGGCTCATCGCCACAAGACTGGCGCTCAGGAGCAAGGATGCTACGACGGTCGTACGCATGGCAACCAGGCAAGCCACTCCTGGAGCCCTTTTCATCTTTGCCGGGGCACCCTTCGTGCCCCCTTCGACGAGCCGCGCTTTCGCTCGTCCCTCTCTCCCCTGCAAAGAGGCTTACCTTGGTCCGGCCGTGTTGGGTCGAGGGAGCTGCATGACGGTCGTGGGAGCATCGGAGGTGGAGGCGGAACGGGCGCTGCGGCTGCGGTTCCTGTGCGGCGTGTATGAAGCGACGCGGGGTGACGAGGCGGCCATGGCGGACCTGTACCAGGTGGCGGCGGGGCTCGGCATGGCGGATGATGCCCTGTACCGGGTGATCCAGTACCTGCAGGCGGAGCGCTGGCTGCTCGTGGCATCCCTGGACGGTCGCGTTAGGCTGACACATGATGGCATCCTGCAAGCGGAGGCCGCCTTGGCCCGCCAGCGCCTGCCGGCGACGAGTCAGGCGTGTCTTGTGCCGCTTGGTCCAGCGAGCATCCAGGCGGGCGGGCCGCCCCTGGACGGTGTCGTGGACCTGGTCTTCGCGCTGCGCGAACGCATGGACCAGTTGGAGATCGGCCTGGAGCTGTGGCGGGACCTGCGGGAGCAGCTCGCCACGATCGAACGGCAGCTGGGCGCGGAGGACCCGCGGCCGGGGGTGCTGCGGGAGGCGCTCGGGAGCGTCCGTCGGGTGTTGGAGCAGGCGGCGGGGAGCACGACGGCGACGGTGCTGACCAACCAGGTGAGCCGCCTGCTGGGCGCTTAGGACGATTTGCGGGCCACCAGGAGGGCGAAGGCCCCGCGCTTCTCCAATGAGGCGCCACGGAAGCGGCTCTTCTCGAAGACCGGGACGATCTCCTCCTCGATGCGGCGGTCACTGTGACCGAACAGGTAGAAGCCCGCCCGCGTGGCGGCGTAGACGCCGGGCAGGTCCGGCACGTCCAGGCTCTCCCGCATCTCCTCCTCCGTCAGGTCCCCTCGGCCTGTGAGCAGCCACAGCGCGCCACCCGGCCGTAGGATACGCCAGGCCTCATCGAGCACCGCCAGGGGGTCCTCCCAGGAGGGCCAACGCTCGGCGGTCACCACGAGATCGAAGCGATCGTCGTCGAAGCCCGTCGCCTCCGGCCGCGCCCGCGTGAACTTGAGGCGCTCCTGGCCACGGTGGCGCTGCTTGGCGAGCGTCGTCTGCACCGGGTCGCCATCGCACCCCGTCACTCGCACGTCCTTGTTGTAATGGGCGACCGCGTGGGCCAGGTCCGCCGGGCCGCAGTCGAGGTGCAGCACGCGCCGCGCGCCGATGGGCACCTCGCCGGCCAGGTCGATGTAGAGCCGCTTGCGCGCCGGGGCCACCAGGTGCTCCACGAGGCGGGTGGGATCCATGGGCAGCCGGGGTTGCACGCCAGGGGGACTGCGCCGGGGCGGGAAAGGTGTTCGATGCCCCGCTCCGAGCGGCCACTTTCCATTTGCAAAGCACAAGGGACGTAGACCTCCCGGGCCTATCTGTCTCCGTGGAACAGCCCCCGTCTCTTCGCCGTACCCGCCTGCCCGTGACCGGAATGACGTGTGCCAACTGCGTGGTGCACGTGGAGCGCGCCGTCGCCGCCGTGCCCGGCGTTGCGGCGGTGCAGGTCAACCTGGCCTCCGAGCGGGCCGCCGTGGAGCATGACCCTGACCTGGACTGGGGCACGGTCGCCGCGGCCGTCGAGGCGGCGGGCTACGGCGTCGTGCGGCCGGATGCGGCGGTGCAGGAAGTGGCGGACGAGGCGGCCCGGCGGCTGCGGCAGGTCCGCGTGGCGGCGGCGTTCACCGTGCCGTTGTTCCTGTACACCATGGTCCTGCTGCCCCTGGGGCTCCTCCACCTGCCCTACGACGGCTGGCTCGCGCTGGCCCTGGCGACGCCCGTGCAGTTCTGGGCCGGGCTGGGCTTCTACACCGGCGCCTGGCGCGCGTTGCGGGCCCGGAGCGCCAACATGGACACCCTGGTGGCGTTGGGCACGTCGGCGGCGTTCGGGCTGAGCCTGTGGCTGGTGGCGGGCGGCGCGTCGGCGCATGCGACCTACTTCGAGACGAGTGCCGTCATCATCACCTTGGTCGGCGTGGGGAAGTACCTGGAGGCGCGGGCGAAGCGGGTGGCCGGCCAAGAGGTCCGCGCGCTGCTGGAACAGGGTGCGAAGACCGCCCGCCGCGTGTTGCCGGATGGGGGCGGTGAGGTGGAAGAGGTGGACGTGGAGGCCGTTCGCGTCGGGGACCGCCTGCTCGTCAAGCCGGGTGAGGCGGTCCCCGTCGATGGCCGCGTCGTGGAGGGCGAGGCGTCCGTGGACGAATCGAGCATGACGGGCGAACCGGTGCCCGTGGCCAAGGGCCCAGGCGACGAGGTCCTGGGCGCGACGATCGTCTCGGGCGGCGCCCTCGTGGTGGAAGCGACGCGGGTGGGCGAGGACACGACGCTGGCGCAGATCGTCCGTTTCGTCGAAGAGGCGAACGCCCGCAAGGCGCCTCTGCAGCGCATCGCCGACCAGGTGAGCGGCGTCTTTGTCCCGATCGTCCTCCTGTTGGCCGGCGGCGCGGGACTGTTCTGGTGGGGCCTTGGGACGGGGCTCTGGGCGCCTCCCGCAGGGCTCGCACCGGGCACCTTCAGTCTCCTGGTCGCCGTCGCCGTGCTCGTGATCGCCTGCCCCTGTGCCCTCGGCCTCGCCACGCCGGCCGCCATCATGGTCGGCACCGGCCTGGGTGCCAAGCGCGGCATCCTCGTGAAGGGCGGCGAAGCGCTCGAGCGGGCACGGGACGTGGACGTGGTGGTGCTCGACAAGACAGGAACCGTGACGGAAGGGCGCCCGAGCCTGGTCGCCATCGACCTCGCCCCGGCCGCCGGGCTGCGCGAGGACTTCGTGCTCGCCTTGGCCGCTGCCGCCGAGAGCCGTTCGGAGCATCCGTTGGCCGCGGCGGTGGTCGCGGGCGCCCAGGCGCGGGGCATCCAGGTCCCCAACGTGCGCGATTTCGAGAGCGTCCCCGGCCATGGTGTCGCCGCCTGGAGCGACGGCGTGGACGTGGTGGTCGGCAGCCGCCGGCTGCTGGCCGACCGGGGCATCGACCCTGCCCCCTTGGAGGCCCTGCTCGTCGCCCACGAGGAACGGGGCCGCACGGCGGTCCTGGTGGCCCTCGACGGCGAAGCCGCGGCGGTCCTCGCCATCGCCGACCCCATCCGACCCACGAGCCGGGACGCCATCGCGGCGTTCCAGAAGGCCGGGCGCCCGGTGGTGCTGCTGACCGGCGACAACCAACGGACCGCCCAGGCGGTGGCCGCCGAAGTCGGCTTCCGGCCCGAGGATCAGGTGCGTGCGGGCGTACTGCCGACCGAGAAGGCGGCGGTCATCGAGGCGCTGCAACAGGAGGGCCACGTGGTCGCCATGGTGGGCGACGGTGTCAATGACGCGCCGGCGCTGGCGGGAGCCGACGTAGGCATCGCGCTGGGCACGGGCACGGACGTGGCCAAGGAGACCGGCGATGTCGTCCTCGTGAAGGGCGACCTCATGGGGGCCGTGGAAGCCCTCGAACTGAGTGCCTTCACGGTGCGCAAGGTGCGCCAGAACCTCTTCTGGGCCCTCGGTTACAACGTCGCCGCCATCCCGATCGCCATGGGCGCCCTGTACCCCGCCTTCGGTTTCCTGCTCAATCCCATGGTGGCCGCCGCGGCCATGGCAGCCAGTAGTCTCAGCGTCATGGGCAACGCGCTCCTGATGCGACGATGGCAGCCCGACGCTGCCGCCCCTGGCGCCGCAAACGCCATGTGAGCCCCCCAGGCTGAAGGCGCGTGTCCCGTCCCCGTCTTGCCCTCACGCTGGTCGCCGTGCTGCTGGCCGCCGGCGCCGCCCAGGCGCAGGTCTACGAGCTGTTCGACCCGGTCGCGGTCCATCACTACGAACCGGGTCTTGGCGCTCCCTTGTCGGCCGTGAAGTTCCTCGACGAGGACGATGACGGCGAGTTCGACATCAATGAGGCCCTCAGTTGGCCCGTGGCGCCCGACGTCCGGCTCACGCTGACCGCTGAACAGCGCATCAAGCTGCGGCAACTGGACGAGGCGTTCAACGAGGTGCCCTTGGATGTCGGGAGCTCGCCGGACGGGGACCTGATCATCGACATGGACGGCTCCGGCAGCATCACGCCCGATGACCGCGGCCTCCTGTTGGAGGATGCGTTCCAGGCGCTGATCCGCAACGGCGACCCGCGCATCGGTCAGTCCCTCGGACCGGCCCAGGGCGACGCTCGGATCGATCTCGTGGTAAGCGGCGGCCCCGTCGACTCGATGGCCGCCTACGCGCATGATGGCACGGCCACGCACGTGAAGCCTGGAGCCTGGAGGCTGGCGGGCCCCCTGCATGGCAGCGACGACCTGGACCAGACCTTGGCCGACGAACTGGACCGCCTGTCAGGGCGCCTCATCAAGGTCGGCGACTTCGATTTCGGGCGCGGCCTCTCCGGTCCGTTGCCCGTGGACGAATCCGACGCGTTCGGCTACGTGGACGGCAACGGCAACGGCATCTTCGACACGGGCGAGACGGGCATCCTGGACGCCGACGGCGACGGCATCGCGTCCCCGTTCGACCTCACCTTGACGCCGTCTCTGCGCAAGGGCGCCTTCGAGCAGTTGGGCATCTTCGACCCTGAGCACGGCGTCGAGCTGCGCTTCCGGCACCCCGGCGAGAGCAAGCTGGCCTACTACGACAACGACGGCGACAACGGCTGGAGCAGCGACGACCACTTCTACATCGACATGGACGCCAGCGGCAGCGTCTCGGCCGGCGACATCCGCTTCGCCAACAACGAGATGGGCGTCCTGGCGGCCGGCACCCGTGTCGCCAGCGGCGACCCCGACGAGTCCCGTCCGCTCATCCGCGTGCCCGTGGGCACCACGAGCCTCGCTTTCAGTGACAACGACGCCCAGGCCGACTACAACGGCGGCGACAACCTGTACTGGCTGCAGGGCTTCGGCGTCCACGGGGCCCGCCAGGAGGACATCCGTGTGGGGCCGTTCGCGGCAGGCGCAGAGCCGCGCGATGAGGGGCCGCCTCCTGGCTTCTACGACGTGGCGGTGCGGGAGGGCGACGACGACACGGCGACCCCGTCGACCACGCCGCGCCCCGATGCACGTCTCGGCTTCTCGGGCAACACGTTGGTGCTGGATGTCAACGGCAACGGCCGTGCCGACGCCGGTGAGCCGTTCTATGACACGGGTACGGCCGGCAGCGCTCTGGGCAACGATCACCCCATCACGTGCAGCCCGGTCCGCATCACGGACACCCGCATCCGGGCCGGCGAAGTGTACGTCGACGACGGGTCCAGGGTCGCCGAGGTGACCCCTCGGGGCGTCGAGTTCCTGGACACCCGCCCGGACGGCTGGGCCAACATCCAGGATGTGCGCCTCGGTGGCAGCACGTCCAGTGGCTGGACGGCGCAACGGTTCGACGAAGGCCCCAGCGTCGGGGACGTCGACCTGGGCGCCGGCTACGACGGAGGCGATGACATCGAGGATGACGGTGGCGATGCCGGCTTCGATGATGGCGGCGACTGCGAGGAGGACGACGACACCTCCGTGCCGTTCGCGCCGGTCGGCCTTGTCGCCGTGGGCCTTGCGGTGGTTGCGTTCGTGCGTCGCCGTTCCTAGGCGAGTCCGCCCGGTCCCGCTGGGGCCTTGCTGCCCTGGGCCTTACGGAACGCCGCTTCTGCCGCGCGCTTGGCGGCACCGCCTTCGCCCTGGCGCGGGTCGATGCTGGTCCACCCGAACAGCTTGAAGATCTGGCCCTCCGGTTCGCCCAGTTCGAAGCCTGCGGCAGCCAGGGCCTCCTTGTCGGGGGCATCGAGGAGAAGCTCCACCCGGCCAAGCGCGTCGCCGGCCCGGTGGATCCGTAGGAACTGCTGGCAGCCGACGATGAGGGCCACGTGGGTCTTGCCGAACTCCGATTGCAACTCGGCGCCAGCGGCGACGGCCACCTGTTGGGCGTGGCGCACGAGGTCGAGCAGGAGCGCGCGGTGGTCGTCGTCCACGTCGGCGCGTTCGAGCAGCTTGAGGGGCCGGTCGTCGGTGGCGGGCACCGTCGGGGTGTGGTCCACGCCCCTGCCTGGAGGTGCTTCTTCTTGGAGGTGTCGGCAAGCCTTAAGGGGCCTCGAACGGAGGTTGGCCTATGCGTGGCACGCTCCTGGTGGTGGCCGTTCTGCTCCTGGCTGGTTGCCTGGGCGGGCCAGGCCAGGACGACGACCGCGCCCCGGACGCACCGCCAGGATTCGAGCTGTCCTTAGTGGAGGCAGAGATGGCCCGCACCGGCGCGGATTGGCTGCCGGTCCCCCCGGAGTTGTTGCCGGATGCCCTCGACGGCCTCGCGGTCGACGCTGCGACCTGGGACGAGCAGCGCCTGCGGCTCTCGGCGTACGGGGACAGTTGGACCTCCGCCCGATTGGCCGTCGCCACCTTGCCCAATCCGCTCGTCGTCGAGGCCCAGGGGGACCCGGCGTTGGGGCAAGGGTTCCTGTTCGTGGGCGTGAACCTGGGGCCTCAGGTGCCGTCTCTCCTGTTCCCTGTCGCGCTGGCGCCCGGCGATCGGACGATGATCACGATGGATGGGACGCCGCCACCGGGCGCCGAGATCGCGTTCTTCGTGGGCGACGACCTGGAGATCATCCTGGCGGGCGGACCGCTCGCGGATGCCGCAGAGGCCCCCGTGCCGGTGGTCCTGCGGCCTGAGGTGCTCGGCCGGGACGGATTTGCCGGCAGCTACAGCGTCCGCTTCGAAGAAGGGGCGTGGCAGGAACGCACGGTCGGCGAGATCGAGGTCGAGAAGACGGGTCTGCCACTGGAAGGCTTCACGGCCACGGGGGCTCACCCGATCGGCGCCAACGGCACGGCTGTCGTCGCGGCGTTCGCGGCGCCGGTGGCCGGCGTCCAGACCTGGAACGCCTCGTTCACGCTGGGAGACATCCAGCATGAGGTCGAAGGTACCTGGGCCCGCGCCGCGGGCCTCCAGCCCCCGGTCGCGGTGAGTGTCGCCGGTCTTCAGCCGGCCTCAGTGGTGGCCTTGGCGCACGTCGACGAAGGGCCCGGTTCGCTGTCCTTCACGTCACAGGTGATAGGTTCTGAGCGGGGCGTCGGAGCGGGCGTCCTGCCGGGGCAAGAGACAGCCGGCGCCACGGTGACGTGGGGTTGGATCAGCGCCCGCTTGGACGAACTGTACGGGTGGAACTGGCAGGACCTGCTGCCGGCCGGCGCCGCGTCGTAGTGCCGTCTGCCTACCGGCGCGGGCGGTCCTGCCAACTCTCCACGACGACGGTCTCGTCGCCGTCGAGGGCGAAGGAGTCGATGCCCATCTCGTCGTGCAGCAACTCGTGGATCGGGTGGCGGCCCGTTGCGTTCATGCCTCCGCAGCAGCGCCGTCCCGGGATAACCGTTATCGCCGCCTGTTCGGCGATCCACGAAATATCAAGTCCCTATTCACGACAGATGCCTGATATGAACGGAGTTCCTGAACATGTTCAGGTCAAGGCCCGACGATGCTGCCCATCGTCCAGGCCCGTTCCACAGCGGCGTCATGGGGCTCCCGCGGCACCTCGTCCACGACCTGGCAGTCGAAGCCGACGCCCCACGCCGGACCGCCCAGGTGGGGCAACAAGCGGTCGAAGAAGCCGCCCCCCTGGCCCAGCCGCCCGCCGGCCGCGTCCCAGGCCAGCCCAGGTACCACGGCGAGCTCCACCTCCTCCGGGGCCACCACGGGGAGGTCGGCGCGGGGCTCCATCAGGCCGAACGCGCCCTTCTCCAGTTGCAGCCAATCCGCGACGTGATGCAGGCCGAGGGCGCCCGTGGCCCGGTCGGCCACCCGAGGCAGGACCAGGCGCTTCCCCGTGCGCAGCGCCGCATTGCCCAGGTAGACCACGGACAGCTCCGGCGCCTTCGCCTTGTAGAGCAGCACCGTCCGGGCGGCCGTCCACTCAGGCGTCGCCTGCACCGCCGCGTTGACCACCTCCTCCTCCAGCGCCCGCTCCAGGGGCTTCAGGGCGGCGAGGCGGGCACGCATGTCCGCGCGCAGGGCATCCTTGGCCGCGGCCAGGTCCGTCACAGTAGGCCGACCGACGCACCCGTGAAATAGGGGGCGCAGGTCGCCCCGGCATGGGACAGGTCGAAGACTGGCTGGCCGACTACGATCCGAGCGACCTCACCATCGCCACGGCCGCCAGCCACAGCAGCCTGCAGATCTTCCACGGCGCCAAGCAGATGGGCTTCAACACCATCGCGCTGGCCAACGGCGACCGCGACCTCCGCTACTACGACGCCTACCCCGGCGCCACCCCCGACGAGATCATCCGATACGATGACTGGTCCAAGCTGGCGGACGATGCTGCCATGCTGCGGGAGAAGAACACCATCATCGTCCCCCACGGCAGTCTCATCGAATACATGGGCACCGCCGCCTTCGAGAAGGTGGAGGTCCCCGTCTACGGCAACCGGCACGTCCTGCAATGGGAGAGCGAC
>JBMYRW010000005.1:15407-85119 GCA_049602735.1 Thermoplasmatota archaeon | reverse complement strand
AGGCTGAAGACGCGCAGCGTCTCAGCCTGCGACTTGATGCCGGCCTTGCTGGCAAGGCCGGCGGATGGTCGTGGGGTTGCGAGCGACGCGAGCAAGCCCGCGGTCGGCACGGGAGCACACCGACGTTCCCGCCGCTAGATGCCGGCCTTGCTCCTCCCGTAAGGACCACAAGGCCACCCTCCAGTCACCCATCGTGGATCCCCTGTCTCGCCTTGCTGCCTGGTCGAACGGCCACCCGTGGCTCGCCGGCGGCCTTGTCCTCCTGTTGACCGTGGGCCTTGGCTCCGGCTTCGCGTTCGCGGACACCGCCGACATCTCGGAGCTGTTCGTGGACCCGGAGATGCCGGCCAAGAAGGCGTTCGACGAGGTGCAGGCGCGCTTCGAGCTGGGCGACCGGGCATCCGTGGTCTGGATCGACGACGACCCGACGTCACCCCGCATCCTCCGTGAACAGGCGGCCGTGGGGGCGTCACTGCGCGCCGAGTCGTTCGTGGTGCAGGCGTCTGGACTGGCGGAAGCGGTGGCGGAACGCGTGGGCGACCTGGAGGACGCCAGCGATCAGGAGATCCGGTCGGCGACCCAGGTATACCTGCAAGAGCGACCCGACGCGGCGGCGCGGCTGCTCCGGGACGACGCGCTCCAGATGCCGATCGCGTTGGAGATCAACACCGATGCGCCGACGGCGGTGGAAACGATCCTCGCCGCAGTGGACGAATTCACCACGGGCGATGTCATCGCGGGTGGCTACCCGTTCGGTGTCGTCGCCTACGACGAATCCGGGGCGTCCGATGTCGCCCTGCTGCTGCCCCTCTCCATCGGCCTCATCGCCCTCTTCCTGGGCGCGTTGTTCCGCCGCCCTGGCGACGTGGTGATCCCGTTGGCGACGGTGTTCACGGCGATCGTCATGACGTACGGTGTGATGCCGTTCTTCGGGGTGCCGTTCAGCCCTCTCATGTTCTCCGTGATGCCGCTCATCCTGGGCCTGGGCATCGACTACCTGCTCCACATCGTCTACGACTACCGGGAGGAGGACCCGGCGTTGCCATCGGAGAAGCGGTTCGAGTTCACGGCGGCGCGGGTGGGCAAGCCGGTCTTCTACACGGCGCTGACCACCGGCATCGGCTTCGGCTCCTTCCTGGTGAGCCCCATCCCGCAGGTTCGCTACTGGGGCGCCCTCATCGGCGCCGGCGCTCTCTTCTCCTTCCTGCTCGGCTTCCTCCTGATGCCGGCGCTGTATCGCTTGACGCGGCGGCCCAAGAAACGCAGCGAGGTCGGTAAGGGGCTGGAGCGCGGACTGGAGCGCTTCGGCGACCTGGTCCTCACCCATCGCGTCGCCGCCCTGTCCGTGGTCGGCGTGTTGACCCTTGGCCTCGGCGTGGCGGCGACACAGATGGACGTGGAGCGCACCTTGGAAGTGGACCTGGACGACAGCCATCCGTACATCCAGGCGATGGAGCGCATCAACGACCGCTTCGGCGGCGCCGTCACGGGCCTCATCTACGTCCGCGACGACGTGCCCACGGAGCGCGACGATCTGCTCGCCTTCGAGCGGCAGCTGGCCGGTCTGCCGGGCGTGGCGACGGTGGACGGACCCACGACCCGCATGGAGCGTCTCCAAGGCAGCGTGCCGGAAGGGGAAGCCTACCGGGAGGCGCTGCGCTCCGAGGCGCTCTCGGACATCGTGCGCGGTGATGCGGCGCTCGTCATCTTCGCGTACCCGTTCGACGAAGAGGAACTGGTGATCGACGGCGTGCTGGAGGTGACGGACGACGCGGGCCTCGATGCCATCGCCACCGGCCAGGGCGCCATCCAGCGGCAGAGCCAAGGCGACGTGCTGGACAGCCTCATCTACTCGACGGCGGTCGCCGCCGGCCTGATCCTCGTACTGCTGCTCGTGGTGCTGCGACGGCCGCTGGACGCCCTCATCACGTTCCTGCCGCTGGTCTTCGTGGTCCTGTGGCAGTTCGGCATCCAGGGCCTCATCGGCATCCCCCTCAACGCCGTCACCGGCGTCACGACGGCCATGGTCCTCGGCGTCGGCGTCGACTACTCGCTGCACTTGATGAGCCGGTTCCGGTACGCCAAACAGGAGGGCAAGGATGCGGTGGCCGCCAGCCGCGACGCCATCGTGCACGTGGGCAAGCCGGTGGTCGCCGGCTCCATCACGACGGCGGCGGCGTTCTTCGTTCTCGGGTTCAGCCAGTCGACCCAGTTGTCCCAGTTCGGTGTGGTCGCCGGCATCGTGGTCCTGTCGGCGTTCCTGGTGAGCCTCGTCGTCATGCCGGTGCTCACCAGCTTCAGGGTCAAGGCGGACTACGGGCCTTCCACGGCGCCGACGGGTGCCCCTGCGCCTCCGGCAGATCGAGCCCCCGCGACCCGGACGACCGCGGCCACACCGCGCCGCTTCACGGTGACGCCGCGCTTCGAAGACCCGGACGTGCAGGCCTGGTACGAGGAGACGATGGCAGCCAAGCGGGCGGAGGAGGGGCGCTTCAGGCGCCCATGACCTGTTCGACGAGACCGAATCCCGACTTGACCTGACCCGCCTCGACGCGCGCCACCGCTTCGACGAGGCCCGCGTTGACCGGCGTGGCCACGCCATACTCCTGGCCGGCTGCCACGATGACACCGTTGAGGTAGGGCACCTCCGTCGGTTCGCCCCGCGCCAGGCTTTGTGTGCTGCTGGAGCGGTAGTCACCGTACTTGCGTGCCAAGAGCCGCAGCACCAGGTGGGCGACGGGGTCGGGCAGCCGTGAAAGGAGGCCCGGCTTGCTGTTGCCAATGGCGACCGGCTGGATGCCTTGGGCGGCCATGACCGCGAGCCCTTCCCTGATGACGGCGAGGAAGGCCGCGCGGGTCGGCTTGTGGGCCATCATCTCCCGCATGGTCGCGCCCGTGGCGACGCCGAGGCACGTCATGGCGCTGTTGAGGGTCAGCTTGCTCCACTTGACGGCCTGCATGTCGGCGTGGGCCTCGGTGGGCGTCACGGCGCCAAGGAGGCGGGCGAGTTCCTGGTGTTCCGGGCCTGGCTCGCCTTTGGGGTAGGGCCCCAGGACCTGGTGGCCGGGGCCGGTCATGTGGCTGTGGCCAACCTTCGTGAGGGTGGCGGGCCAGTAGACGCTGCATTCGACGTAGCGGTCGCCGGCGATCGGTTGCAGTTCGCCGGCCATGAGGCCGTTCTGAAACGGGATCACGTGGCCGTCCGGCGCGAGCGCGGCGAGCCAGTGGCGTAGGACGTCGGCGGCGACGGAACATTTCGTCGTGTGGATGAGCAGGTCGACGGGCACGTCGGCGAGCTGGGCGGGGTCGTGGACGCAGGCGACGGTGGCGGTCTCTTGGCCTCCGTCCGGGGCGGTCATGGTGAGGCCTATCGCTTCGAGCCGCTCGGCCTTCTCCTTGTTGCGGACGGCGAGGAGCACGTCGTGGCCGGCGTTGTGGAGTCGGATGGCGGTGGGGATGCCAAGGGCCCCGGGGCCGATGACCAGGATGCGCGTCACGGGGCGGCAGCGGCGGGGCGGGTTTAGGTGGTTCAGGCGTCGTCGCAGGCGGCGAGACTTCCCTTGGCCCGTTCGATGAGGCCGTCGAGGAGGTCGGCGAAGCGCTGGGCGTCCTGGTCGCTCCAGGTGTCAAAGAGGTCGGCGAAGAGGGCGGTCATCCGTCCCTCCACCTGCTCTCGCTTGGCGTCCGCCTTGGCCGTCGGGTGGACCCATTGGATGCGGCCGTCGGTCTCGTCCTTGCGGCGTTCGACGAGGCCTGCCGCCTCCAGTTGCCCCACGGCCTGGCTGACGGCGCCCTTGGTGACGCCCAGGTGCTCGACGAGACGACCTTGCGGTTGGGGCCCTGCCTCGATGAGTGTCTTCAGGAGGAGCATGTGCTGCATGCTCAGGCCGGGCGGGGCCTCTTGGCGCACCCGGTCGTGCATGACGTGGGTGAAGGTGCGCAGGCGCAGCAGGATGCCGCGGACGGTCTCGTCGTCCACCGGCCAAGCAGAGGGCACCCCGGTAAATGGTTTTGGACTAAACGGTTTAGTAGCGAACCTTCCTCGCGGGCACGTGGCCAACCCGTTCGCCGCCCTCTCCGCCTGGTCCTCCAGCCACCCCTGGGCCGCCATCCTGATCGCGCTCGTCGCCGTCGGCGGTGCCGGCGCAGGCATGAGCCAAGCCGAAGAGGGACGCATCAACGAACTGTTCGTCCCCGACGACCTGCCGGCCCTTGCGGTGCAGCGGGACATCGAGGAGATCTGGGGTGAGACGGAAGGCAGCTTCTTCCTGTACATCGACGACGACCCCACCGACCCAGCCCTGTTGCGCGCCGTGGCCGACGACGGCGAGACGCTCCTCGAGCTGGACGGCGTCCTCGGCGTCGCCTCCTTGGCGCAGGTGCTCGAAGCCCGCATGGGCGACCTCGACCAGGTACCTGACCCCCAGCTCCGTAGCGCCGCCCAGCAGGCGATCACCAGCGGCCAGGCCGACGCCTTCGCCGCCTCCGATGCCCTCCTCATGCGCGTCACCCTCGAACGGGTGGACGACATCCCGGCCACGGTCGCCGACCTGGAAGCGATCCGGGACGCCAGCGCCGCCGTTCCCCTGGGCACCGATGTCCGTGCCGCAGGCATCCTCTTCATCGAGGACTACCAGAACAACAGCGCCGGTGGCGACGTGGGCTTCCTCATGCCCCTCAGTCTCGTCGCCGTCATCGTCCTCCTGGGCGCCCTGTTCCGCCGCTTCCAGGACGTCGCCGTCCCCCTCATCACCGTCCTGCTCGCCATCGTGATGGCGTACGGCACCGTCGCCTGGGCCGGCATGGCCCTCGCCCCGCCCAGCTTCATCGTCATGCCGCTCCTGCTTGGCCTCGGCATCGACTACATGCTCCACATCGTCTATGCCTACCGCGAACAGCCCCAGGACAAGCCGGTGCCCGAACGGTTCCGGGGCGCCAGCGGCCACGTCGGCTACCCGGTCTTCTTCACCGCCGCCACGACGCTCATCGGCTTCGGCAGCTTCCTCGCCAGCAACATCCCCCAGATCCGCACCTGGGGCCTCCTCATCGGCAGCGGCGCCCTGTACGCCTTCATCCTCGGCTTCCTGCTGCTGCCCGCCCTCTACAAGCTGCGCCGCAAGAAGCCCCGCGTCACCCGACTCCCCCTCGACGGCGCCATGAACGGCCTCACCGACCGCATCATGCGCCACCGCGTCCCCGTCCTCATCCTCGTCCTCGTCGCCACCGCCGGCCTCGGCACCGCCGCCGCCTTCGTCTCCGTCGAAGACAGCATCGAGTTCGAACCGGACGAAGACGTCCCGGTCATCATGGACTTCAACGAGATCCAGGACCGCTTCGGCGGCCAGAACATCGCCTCCTTCCTCATCGACGCGGGCGACCGCGACGACCTGGAGATCCTGGAACGCTCCTTCGAATTCCACCCGCTGGTGGGCTTCGTCGACGGCCCCATCCACCGCCTGGAACGCGCCGGCACCCCGGATGGCCCCCTGGTCGGCCCCGCCACCGAAGGGGTCGCCACCCAGGAGCATTGGCTCGTCACCGTCGGCTACCGCTACGACGACCGGGAAGCGGCCCTGGCCGGAGTGGAAGCAATCGCCGAGGCCAGCCCCCTCACCGCGGGCCTCACCGGCGTGGACGTCATGGAACGGGAGAGCCAAGCGGTCTTCCTGGACAGCCTGTTCAAGAGTACCGCCATCGCCCTCGTGCTCGTCGTCCTCCTGCTCCTCGTGGTCTTCCGCCACCCCGTCGCCGCCGGCCTCGCCTTCGCGCCCCTTGTCATCACTGTCGTCTGGCAGCTCGGCGTCCAGACCCTCGTGGACATCCCGATCAACCCCATCACCGGTGTGATGACCGCCATGATCATCGGTGTCGGCGTCGACTACAGTCTCCACATCATGGCCCACTTCCAGGAGGAACGGGCCAAGGGGCGCACCAGCCGGGACGCTGCGGATGCCGCCATGCGCTCCGTCGGCCGCCCCGTCCTCGCCGCCAGCATCACGACCGTGTTCGCGTTCAGCGTCCTCGGCTTCAGCAGCCTCGTGCCGCTGCGCCACTTTGGCATCGTCGCAGCCATCGTGGTCACCTGCGCGTTCATCGTCAGCCTCACCCTGCTGCCGGTGCTCGCCAGCTTCGTCCCCGACCGCCTCGGCGTCCCCAAGCGGGCGCGCAACCCGGCGCCGGAGGACGCGCCTGCCAGGCCGGCGACGCCGGCCGCGTCGGTGGTCGCCGTGGCCGCCGTGGCGGAACCTGCACCCAAGCCCGAGCCCGCCACGCCCCGGCGGCTGTTCAGTGAAGGCATCAGGCCCCGGTTCGTCGATCCGGATGTGGAACGGGAGTGGCAGGTGGAGCGGGGGTTGTAGGACGAATCTACATATACATCCCGTGACACATACGTCATCGTGCAGCTGGAAACGCCCCGACCACCGCCAGATGCCAATCCGCGCCTCTCCACGCTCCTCGAAGTAGAAGCGATCCTCGTCCAGAACCTCGCCGACTGGGAAGGCCCCCTCTCCTTCGCGGAGATCGGCCGACGCATGCGCGCCAAGAGCGTCCGCCCCGCCGTCATCCGCGCCTGCGTCAATGAACTGGTGCGCCAAGGCCGCGCCATGGTGGGCAGCAAAGGCGTCGACCTCCTTGCGCGCAGCCCAGCACTGGCCGACCAGGCCACCGAAGCCCTCGCATGAGCCCCTGGCCCCAAGCGGATGAGGTCCGCGTCCTCCAAGGACTCAAGGAGCGTTTCCTCAAAAGGCACAAGAAGGACCGGCAACGGGCCGAAGCCGCCTGGGAGGGACTCGTGGCACGCGCGGGCCCTCTGGCAGCCGATGTCCAGATGGGCGAACCGATCCCCAAACGCCTCCGACCCGCCGCCTTCCAGGACCACCATACCCTGTACCTCATCCCTGAGCTACCCCACCGCTTCCGCGCCATCTACGAAGTCTCATCCGCCTCCCCACTCGACCCCATCGTCGTCACGATCGTATGGATCGGCGACCACCACGAATACGACGCCCTGTTCGGGTATCGAACGAGCTAGCGAAACACAATCCGGCCATCTCCCCGACTGGTGACCATGAGGGGCAGGCTAGTCCCACAGGCCGCACTTCCTTCACAGTTGAGTCTTTGAAATTCATCGAAGGAATACAGGCCCCGTTTCCCCCTGGAGCGACCTTGATTCAACGTGTGGGCCCATTCACGAAAGCCTTCCCGTGAAGGCCGACAAGGTAGCTGTAACCTGGAGATGGCGCGCTTGCCCCGATTGCATTGGTTCAATAGTCTTGTATCAATTCGACAGGGCGTGACGAGAGCCATAAAGAACCCAGTCGAAACCGAGACAATCGATGGAAATGACGAGACTTCGGAGGGGATGCTAGCAACGATCCATCAAGCGATGGATGCCTATGAAAGGCGTGCCATTTCCGAGTTGATTAAAGCGATTGAAGCACTCTTGGGTGAAGGCATCACAGAAGCTACCACCGATCCCAACCAGAACGAGTTGCCAAGGGGAGGACCATTCATGCTTGGCGGGATTTCCCGTCGGGCATGGAGAGTCAATTGGCTGGAGAAGGACATTGGAAAGCTTCGCTATATCGATCAAGACGAGCGAGAGGCTCTTCAGAAGGCCAAGGCCGAACTCATTGTTCAATGGGCGGATTTCCTTCCCTTTGTGGTAGCAACCATTCGAATTTGTGATTCAGCCCCTCCACCTGGCTTTGTTAACGCTTGCGACTCGTTCTTTTCTTTACTACCTGGTCGATTGAAGCCTGACAACCGCCTCCCGACCGCCGAAGCTCAATCTCTTTTCATGGCAAAAATTTCTTCAGAGCGATTGGCCCAGATTCGGGCGCCTCCTTCTACCGAAAATGCCGCTCATGAAACGATTCGCCTCTTAGAGCAAGGCCTTTTGCTACCAATGGGCTCGATTTCGCAGGCAACTGTCCAGAGCCCATTTCCCAACGTTCTCTATGTTGAAGGCGTAATGTCCCGGTTCATAGATGGCCCCGGTCGCCGAACAACTGTTGGGCCCATCCGAGCGTTCATCTTCTCCCACGGAAATCTTGGGCATGCGGGAGAAACCTTGATGAATTTGCCCTTCTGGATTCCTCCTGGAATGGGGCTAACTGGATGGAATGATTTCAATTTCCATCCTTTTCTTCATGCCTCCATTCGACATGCCCGACACGTAGCGATTGAGGCCGGTCGACTCGACGAAGCATTCTCTCGCTTAGCAATAGACCTGAACCTCGCGCACGGGAAGCCAGCCGGCCCCGCCAAGGAACTAGAGATCCAACATGAAATTGGAACCCTTCAGGCCGGAATCCTTCGACTCCAAGTTGAACTACACCAGGGGGCTGCTCGATCTCCGGCCACCTCAGAGACTATCGACTCTTGGGGTAACTACATCGAGCATGAATTCCAGGATCTGGATGCCTGGCCACTCCTGTTTGGTACGAACTACACGACCGCGTATCTGAAGGAAACCAAGGTTGACATCGAGCGAGAATCATCCCAAATCTTAGAAGGATTGGCCCGCCGCATCGGGGCAGTGTTGGACCTGGTCGTAAACGTTCAGAGTAACCGCATCAACGCATCCATCCGCCAGCTGACGAAAGCAACCGTCGGGTTGGCCCTCGTTGCCACGTTGGTTGGCATCGGCTCCTTGTTGGCAACTCTCTGGGGAATGGATGTAATCTGACCCCCCGTGAGTACCGAAGGTCCGCCCCCACCTTCATATACAACCTCCCAGTCGGCCGGCTTGCCTCTCAACGTTTCACCGCGTCCCCGAGTCGTCAGATCGGATGCCGCGCACCTCAGAGGCATGAGGTCAACACATGAAGCGCCCGCGTAAGATCAAGCGGTACTGTCCCCACAAGGACTGCAAGAAGCACACGCTCCACGATGTGGAGCGCATCAAGAAGCGCAAGGCGAGCGAACTCGCCTGGGGTCAGCGTCGTTTCCGTCGCGTGACCGCCGGTTACCGTGGTTTCCCCCGTCCCAAGCCGGACGGCCGTGAGAAGCCCACCAAGCGCATCGCCCTGCGTTACACGTGCAACGACTGTGGCAAGGCCCACCAGCCTGCCAGCAAGCGCGCCAAGCGCTTCGAGCTGACGGAGTGATCAAGATGCACCAACGAGCCAAGTTCCTCAAGGTCCGCTGCGGTGACTGCAGCAACGAGCAAGTGATCTTCGACCACGCCGCCAGCCAGGTGAAGTGCGCCGTCTGCGGTGCGCTCCTCGCCGAGCCCCGCGGCGGTGAGTCCCTCATCAAGGCGGAAGTCCTCGCCACGCTCGAGTAACCCATCCGGGTTCCCCTTTCCCTTCCCTCTCCCCTTCTGTTGGTCCCATTCCGCCAGCGCCGCTGCCGCTGCGCCGCCGCGCGCCGCTTCGTCCATTGGCCTTTATAGCGGAGCGGAGTGGCCGCCCTGTTCACATGGCCAAGACCCGCGAATTCCCAGAGGAGGGCGAACTGGTCGTCGGTACCGTCCGCGAGGTGCAGAACTTCGGCGCGTTCATCGTGCTCGAAGAGTACCCCGGCAAGGAGGGCTTCTGCCACATCCGTGAGGTCGCCGCCGGTTGGGTCAAGCGCATCCGTGACTTCGTGCGCGAGCGCCAGCGCGTCGTGTGCAAGGTCCACGGCGTAAACGAGTCCAAGGGCCACATCGACCTCTCCCTCAAGGCGGTCAACGACCACCAGCGCCGGGAGACGATCCAGGCGTGGAAGAACGAGCAGAAGGCGGACAAGTTCTTCGAGCTGCTCGCCGAGCGCAACGAGACCACCGTGGAGGCCCTCATGGAGGCGTACGGCAACCAGCTCATCACGACCTTCGGCAGTCTGTACACGGCCTTCGAGGAGGCGGCGGAGTACGGCCAGGAGGTCTTCGACGAGGAGAAGATCGAAGGCGACTGGATCCCGGCGTTCATCGAGTTCGCCAAGGAGAACATCGCCGCCACCTTCGTGGAGATCAACGGCTTCCTGGAGGCGACCACCCGCGACCCCGACGGTGTTGCGGTGCTCTCCAAGGCGCTCGGCGAAGCGGAGAAGGGCGAGTACGACGACGTGGAGATCGAGGTCGCCTACATGGGCGCCCCCCACTACCGCGTCAACGTCAAGGCGCCCGACTACAAGATCGCCGAAGAGGAGCTGCGCAAGGCGGCCGACCGGGCCGTCAAGGCCCTCACCAAGGCCGGCGGCAAGGCGATCTTCCACCGCGAGATGGAAGCGGCGGCCTGAGCGAGGCGGGGAAACAGGGAGCAAAGCGATGGGCCGGACGGTGATGCAGTTCTGTGACGTCTGCGACGAGTACACGCTGCAGGCGACGTGCCCGCGCTGCCACGGCCCCGCCCACACCAAGGCCCCGGCCAAGTTCAGCCCCGAGGACCCCTACGGCTCCTACCGCCGCAAGCTGAAGTTCGGCGAGGACCACTGATGGAGCTCCTGCGCTTCGTCGAACACCACGTCCCCAAGCAGGCGAAGGACCTGGTCTTCATCGAGGGCCTGCCCGGCGTGGGCAACGTGGGCAAGCTCGCCACGGAGCACCTCGTCGACGTGCTGGGCGCCAAGTTGTGGGCGGACGTGTTCGGCCATGATTTCCCGCCCCAGGTGACCATCGAAGAGGACGGCACGGTGCGCCTCGTGCGCTGCCAGCTCTGGTTCGCCAAGGGCGGCGCCGGCAAGCGGGACCTGGCGTTCCTCACCGGCGACTTCCAACCCCTCTCCAGTCACGGCCAGTACGAACTGGTCACCCAAGTGCTCGCACGCCTTGCGGCCCTCGGCTGCAAGGAGCTCTACACGCTTGGCGGCTATGGCCTCGGCGTCGCCGTCGAAGAGCCGGGCGTGCTCGGTGCCGCGACGGACGACAAGATGATGGCCCGTCTGGAGAAGCTGGGCATTGCCAAGCCGGAAGAGGAGCCGGGCGGCGGCATCATCGGCGCCAGCGGCCTCTTCCTGGGCCTCGGCCAGATGGACGGCCTGCACGGCGCCTGCCTCATGGGTGAGACCAGCGGCTACCTCGTGGACCCCCGCAGCGCCCGCGCGGTGCTGGGCAAGCTCGGCGAACTCCTGGGCACCACGTTCGAGACGGAGGACCTGGAGGCGAAGGCGGACGACATCGACCACGTCGCCAGGCAGCTCCAAGAAGGCCCCGGACCGGGCGGCGCGGCAGGCCGCGGCAGTGGCCCCGAGGGCGACATGCACTACATCGGCTAGGCTGCGGCGTCCGAGCGGACCCCTTTTGACCGCCCCGACGGCTGGGGTGTTATGGCGTTGCAGCGTTCCATGCGCCGCTCCAAGACCGCTCGTTTCAACGAGATCGTCAACATCCTGCTGCGCAACGACTTCTGGGGACTGCTGCGCGAGATGCTGGCACCCGCCGAAGACCCGGCCGCGACCAAGGGTGCCACGGCGCCGGAACGCCTGCGGCAGATCCTCGAAGAGCTCGGCCCCACGTTCATCAAGCTCGGTCAGCTGATGGCGACGCGCCCGGACCTGGTGCCGGCGGAGTACGTGGAGGAGTTCAAGAAGCTCTACGACGGCACGGAGCCCAGCCCGTACAGCGAAGTGCGCGAAGTGGTGCAGGAGCAGCTGGGCAAGCCGATCGAGGAGCTGTTTGCCACCTTCGGCGAGAAGGCACTGGCATCGGCGAGCGTCGGCCAGGTCCACGTGGCCCACCTGAAGGACGGCACCAAGGTCGCCGTGAAGGTGCAGCACGTCGGCATCGAGGACGCCATGATCATGGACTTCGAGATCCTGCGGGGGCTCGTCCAGTTCATCGAGAAGACCTTCTCCGCCAGCCGCATCTGGCAGCCCACGGCGCACCTGGAGGAGCTGAAGCTCATGATGGACCGGGAGCTCGATTACCGGTTCGAGGTCAAGAACACGCTCCGGGCGGCCCACAGCTTCCGCCACGATGACACGGTGAAGATCCCCCACATGTACAAGGAACTCTGCGCCCGCCGCATCATGGTGATGGAGTTCATCGACGGCATCAAGTTCGCCACCGTGGACGGCCTGGAGGAGAAGGGCGTGGACCGCAAGAACGTGGCCAAGATCGTCACCCACGCCATGGCGAAGCAGATCTTCCTGGACCGCTTCTTCCACGCCGACCCGAGCCCAGGCAACATGATGATCATGCACTCCAACCAGGTGGTCTTCCTGGACTGGGGTGCCGTCGGCATGGTAACGGAGCGGCGATCGAAGGCGATCCTGCAGCTCATCACGGGCATCGCCAAGGGGGACGTGGAGTCGACCAGCGAGGCGATCATCGACCTCTGTGACCAGTTCGGCGAACTGGACACGAAGCGGTTCCAGACGGACGTGGAGAAGATCCTCGATTTCTTCGAACGGGAGATGGTCTCGGTGGCCGACCCGCGGATCATGGAGATGATCCTCGACCTGGCGACCCGGCACAAGATGCTGCTGCCGCCGGACTTCATGCTCATCAGCCGCGCGCTCTTCCAGTTCGACGGCTTCTGCCGCGACCTCGACCCCGACTACGAGATCGTCAGCATCCTGGAGCCGTTCGTGGCGCAGCTGATCTGGAAGAACATCAGCAGCCCGAAGAAACAGAAGGAGCTCGTGGAGGAGACGTTCGGGGAGCTGCTGAAGTTCGCCCGCACGTTCCCCCATGCTCTCAACACGCTGGTGCGCAAGGTGGAGCGCAACGAACTCTCGACGCGCATCGAGCTGGCTGGGCTGGAGGGCATCAAGCAGGCGCAGGGGCGCGGCGTGCTCAAGATGGCGTTCACGGTGATGATGGCGGCCCTGGTCGTCGGCCTCGGCGTGGTCTACAGTGGCCCCGACCCCACGCGCTCGGTGCAGTTCCTCTTCATGGCGGCGGTCATCGTCATCGCCTGGACGCTCGTGATGATCCTCTGGTCGGAGAGCTTCAAGGGGAACCGCGAGTGACCGACGCCCCGCCCCCTACGAAGGCCTTCGGGGCCCTTCGGTTGAGCTTCCCGAGCCCTGACGAGGCCCAGGCGGCCGCGGCTGCGCTGGCACCGGACAACGAAGGGCATGCCGTGTGCCGCGTCGAAGGGACCACCCTCCATGTGGAGGCGGAGGCGGCGAGTTGGCCCGGCCTCTTGCGCACCCTCGACGACGTCATGGTCTGCCTGCGGGCGCTCGAAGGTGCGGGGCCCGAGACGGCCGCGTGAACCCTTAAGGCGCCGGAGCTGGCCTCGCGGCCCATGCGAATCCTCCTACTCGCCTCGCTCCTCGTGGCGGCCGGCCTTGCTGGCTGCCTCGGCGGCGATGACGGAAGCCCCACCACCGATGACACGGACAGGGGGCTCCACCCGCACCGTGACCCGACCCACCCGGACTTCCAGCCCAACGTGGTCGTCGCGGTGCTCGACTCCGGCGTCAACCCCTACCACAGTGAGTTCGCGGAGCACTACGAGCACGGAGATCCCGCCTCTTACATCCCTAACTACCCTGGCGCCGAAGTGCTGGACCTCTCCGACTGGGAGGCACCGGGCGACGGCTTCAACCACGACAACAAGGACACGGCCATCTGGGGGGCCACCGAGCCGGACACCCTGTACCGGGTCAACAACAGCAAGATCGTCGGCCTCATCAGCATCACCGGCAGCGGCGACCCCTCCATCGGCACCGGCGCTGGTCTTCTGCCTGGCGGTGGCCACGGCACCATGACCGCCAGCCGGGCCGTGGGCAACACGGTGAGCGTCGGCGGCGAGAAGATCCGCGTGGTCGTTGTGGTCGGCATCACCCTGGAGTCGGTCCAATGGGTGGCCGAACAGGAGTGGATCGACATGGTGAGCATCAGCAGCGGTGCCTCCTTGGGCATCTTCGCCCCCGGTGCCGCCAACGCGCTGTCGCCCAACATGATGCAGGCGTACCAGGCGCTCGCCGAGGCGAAGCCGTTCTTCGCCTCCAGCGGCAACGGCGTGGGCAACACCGGCACGGCCGGCTTCCCGACGTGGCTGCGCGGTCCCAGCGGCATCCCTGACGCCATCAGCGTCGGTGCCAACGAGAACGGCGACATGGCGATCTGGCACAACTGGCAGCCCTACGTGGTCGCCGATGGCTGCGCCAACCCGGCCGCTGAGGACGAATCGGCGGACGAGGTGACGGACACGGGCGGCGGCACGAGCAGCGCCGCGCCGTACAGCGCCGGCACCGGTGCTGAGATCCTCTGGCAGGCCCGCTACCTCCTGGGTGACACCCACGTGGGCCCACGCTACGCCGACGCGCCGGTGGCCAGCTGGAACGCCTGGGACTCCCTGGCGCCCGGCGACGCGAGCGTCATCCTGGCCGCCGGTGACCCGGCCCTGCGCGGCATCACCGACGGCCCCCTGGCCGACGGTGTCTTCACCCTACAGGAGTTCAAGGACGTCCTCTACCACACCGCCCTGCCGGACGGCACCGACGACGACTCCGATGGCGCCAACCCCTGCACGGTGACGGCCCGCGGCATCACCGATGACGGTGGCGTGCCCATGGACGTCCGTGCCCAGTTCCAAGGCTACGGCGAACTGAACAACGCCTCCGCGGAAGCGGCCACGGCCGTCCTCACCGGCGAGACCCCGCTGCCCACCGCCACCGAGGCGGACGCCTGGTACGAACGGTTCCACGCCCTGCGCACGGCCAGCTACACGGCGTCCACGACGGGTCGGTAGGCAACCCTTTCACGCCGCCCCATCTGGCGCGCGCCGTCGATGTTGGACATCAAGCTGCTGCGGGAGACGCCCGAGGTGGTCAAGGCCGACCTGCGCAAGCGGGGCCGCGACGAGGCCGTCGTGGACGAGCTGTTGGCCCATGATGCGGCGTGGCGCGCGGCGCAGCAGGAGCAGAACGACCTGCGTGCGGAGCGCAACCAGGCGGCCAAGGCGATCGCGGCAGCGAAGAAGGCGGGGGAGGACGCCCAGCCGGCCATCGCAGCCATGGGCAAGGTCGGTGCAGCCATCAAGGCCGCCGAGCAGAAGGTCACCGACGCGGCAGCCGCCCGCGACGCCCTGCTGCGTTCGCTGCCCAACATCATGCACGAGTCGGTCCCGGTCGGCGATGACGACACCCAGAACGTGCTCCTGCGCGACTGGGGCGGCCAGCCCACCCACGACTTCAACGCCGTGAGCCACGTGGACCTCCTGGACAGCCTCGACGTGGCCGACCTGGAACGCGCCGCGCGCGCCGCCGGCAGCCGGTTCGCCTACCTGAAGGGCGACCTGGTGCTCTTGGCGCGTGGCTTGGAGTTCCTGGCCCTCAGCCACCTGGCCGAACGCGGCTACACCCCTGTCGAGCCCCCCTACATGCTACGCCGCGAGGCCGTGGAGGGCGCGGTGGACCTCTCCGACTTCGAGGACGTCATCTACAAGGTGGAGGCCGGCGGCGGCGCCGATGCTGAGAAGGGCGACGCGCCGGAGCTGTTCCTCATCGCCACGAGCGAGCACCCTCTGGCGGCGCTCCACATGGGCGAGATCCTCGAAGACCCCCAATTGCCCCTCAAGTACGCCGGTGTGAGCCCTTGTTTCCGCAAGGAGGCGGGCGCCCATGGCAAGGACTCCAAGGGCATCTTCCGCGTCCACCAGTTCTCCAAGGTGGAGCAGTTCGTCTACGCCACCGCCGAACAGTCGTGGGACCTGCACGAAGAGCTGCTGGCCAACGCCGAGGCGCTCTACCAGGCCCTCGGCATCCCCTACCGCGTCGTGACGATCTGTACGGGCGACCTGGGCACCGTGGCGGCCAAGAAGTACGACATCGAGGCCTGGATGCCGGTCCAGGGCGCCTACCGCGAAGTGGTCAGCTGCTCCAACTGCACCGACTATCAGGCCCGCCGCTACAACACCCGCCACCGCAAGGCACCCGGCGAGCCGACCGCGTTCGTCCATACGCTCAACAGCACCGCCATCGCCGTCCAGCGCACCCTCGTCGCCATCCTGGAGAACTTCCAGAACGAGAACGGCAGCGTCACGATCCCCGAAGTCCTGCGGCCGTACGTGGGGGGACGGGAACGGATCGAACCATCGGCTCCAGCAACATAGCTCAGATTGAACGAGCCACAAGCACGGTGCCCCGGGCTGAACCCCGTGAAAGCGGCTGGGGGTCCAGTCGTTCTCCATAGCGCAGGGAAAAGCCTGCACAGCAGCGCAGCCTAACCGAAAATTCTATTGCTTCCGCATCCAGAATTTGGTTCCTTGGTGGTTGCATTGAGGTTCTCAAGTACTCGAATTTCGGGCTGGCTTATTCTTGCCGTTGTGGTCGTCGTTATCCCTGTTGCATTGAGCGACACACTTGATGGTGGCGGGGTGGGCTCCACGATCGGCGGTGGTATGAACAACAATGCGGACGGCGATTTTTCTACGGTTTCAGGCGGCCGAGGAAACGACGCCCATAGCCCGTTCACGACCGTATGCGGCGGGCGTAACAATGACGCGAAGCGTCAGTTTGCGACAGTCTGCGGCGGAGACTCCAACTTTGCCTACGGCTTCGGCGCCGTCATCAGTGGTGGCGCAGACAACCTCCTCAGGGACAACTACGCGACCATCGCCGGCGGCGCCAACAACCAAGCCGGGGACGCGCTCATCACGACCACGTCGGGAGAATACGCCAGCGTCGGCGGCGGCCTCATGAACACGGCGAGTGGGAGCCATGCCACTGTGCCCGGCGGCACGAACAACCTTGCATCGGGTGCTGCCAGCTTCGCCGCGGGCAACCAGGCCAGAGCCATCCACGACGGCGCCTTCGTTTGGGCAGATAACCAAGGCAGCAGCTTCGAAAGCACCGGCATCAACCAAGCCCTTCTGCGCGCCGATGGCGGCGTCGGCATCAACACCGACTCGCCGGTCTCTGCTCTGACCGTCGAAGGCGACATCACGCCCGCAACAAGCGGCTCCGCCCTCGGCGCCACCGGCAACAGGTTCGGAACCCTGTTCATAAACTCCAAGATCGACCACGTCGGGACAATGGAATTCGAAAGCGGCGGAAGTTCCACGATGTCCATCGCGCCGTCAGGCACCGTCACCGCCGACAGCTTCGTCGGCACGGTAGCCTGGGCCGACCTCTCCGGCGTGCCATCCGTGACCGGGGCCTCCGGTCTTTCCGGAGGCGGCGCCTTGACCAGCTCTCAGACGCTCAGCATCGATTCCACCGACCTCTCCTCTTGCACGGGAGCCAATGACAAGGTGCTGTGGGATAGCGTCGCGGGACGACTCACCTGTGGCACCGACGGAGGCGGGCAGACGTACCAGGCGGGTACGGGTCTGACATTGACGGGAGGAGATACGTTCAACGTAGCCGACGGAGGTATTGGCAGTAGCCAGTTGGCCGACAATGGTATTGTGGGCACAAAAGTTGCGGCCGGCGAGATCTCTCAATCTCACCTCGATTTCAACGTCGCAACTCAATCCGAACTTGATGCCCACAAGTCCTCCAGCGACCACGACAGCCGCTACTACGAAGAAGGCGACAAGGTTGATGATTCCGACGAGCTCGACGGCCTTGAGAGCTCGCAATTCCTGCGGGCAGACTCGTCGGATGTTTTTTCCGGTTCTCGGCTTAGATTTGATTCAGGTTCTGAACTCGAAATCGAGGGGCAATTCACGTTGGATGACGACACAGAATTGTCCGTAGAGGGCAGTCCGGCAACGCTTCATATCGATGGCTCAAATCTGGATCTTTTCTTAGGGGGCTCACAGGCTGACGACACCTATATATCCGGCGAACTAAGGATGGGCGATGCCCAGCGACGATTCGAGCATACATCGAGTCGATTCGAATTTGATGATATGGTCGCCATCGAAGACAACTTGGCAGTCGGCGGACATCCTTCCCAATCCTTTGCCTTCAACACGTTCGGAGATCCATCCCCCACTTCATCAATTATTTCTTCGAGCAATGATGTATATATTCATGATGACCTCGAGGTGCGCAGCGACGCGATGAAGCCTACTGGATCATCGTGGAGCTCTCCCTCAGATGCCCGCGTCAAAAAAGATATTGAGGATTTTCGAGACGGCCTAAGTGTTGTGAAGTCCATCCGACCAGTTTCGTTCGAATACAATGGCCTCGCGAACACGCCGCAAGGCCTACCTCAAATTGGTGTAATCGCACAAGAGATTCAGCCAATTGCCCCGTATACCGTGACGGAAGTACGCTCCCACTTGACGGAAAATGATACCGAGCACATCGATCTTCTAGTAGTAAACCCCAGTGCGCTTACATTTGTCAGCATTAATGCAATCCAAGAACTGGACGACCTCATCATGAATCAAAATTCTAGGATTGAACAGCAGCAAATGGAATTGTTGGCACTACGCACAGAGTTGGCAGAACTTCGAGCCGCGCTAGGCTCTTTGCGGTCTGATAGTTGAAAGCCAAGTCCACTCACAGGAGAAGTTGCGTTCAAAAGCCTTCACGCACCCTTGCCCTGCAGGGAGGACGGCCATGCAAGCTCCTATCGAGGCCCCCTCGGCACCACGCACAGCCCATCCCTTCATGCGGGCTTGATGCTCCCATGGAACCAACCTCGGCGACTTCAGGGCCTCCGGTAGTCGTGGTTTCCTCAGATTCATCCATTGATGTCTGAAGGCCCACAGGGTTGCGCGGTTGCTCCTGAGGAACATCCTGCGACCTTCTAGTCAGAACTCGACGAGCACTCGCCCTGCCCCTCCCTAGGAACACGCGTGATTCAGCCCCTGCTTTCTCCCTACGGTATCGCTAGCGATACCGTAGGGTCCGCTCCCCTTTGGCTCGCTGGCAACGCGCCCTCTGGCCTTTTCAAGGCCATTCGGGTCGCGCCGCCCATGACGCTCCGGACGCTGGGCTGCGGCGAGGTGCAGCCTGAACACTACGGGACCGAGCAGACGTTCGCCGGATGGGTGCACACCCTGCGCGCCAAGGGCAACATCGCCTTCCTGGTACTGCGCGACCGCACCGGCACGGTCCAGTTCGTCCTCCTCAAGAAGAAGCTCGCCGAGGACGCCCCCGGCCTGTTCGAGGAGCTCACCAAGCTCATGCCCGAGTCCGCCGTTAGCATCACCGGGCTTGTCAAGGAGTCCGACAAGGCCGCCAGCGGCTTCGAGGTTCTCCCCACCGGTGCCAAGGTGCAGAACGTGGCCGCCGCGCCGCTGCCCATGGCGCTCTGGGACGATGAGATCGAGACCGGCCTGGACACCCGCCTCGACAACCGCTACCTGGACGTCCGCACCCCCCGCGCCGACGCCATTTTCCGCATCCGCCACGAGGTGCTGCGCGCCGGCCGCGAATACTTCGGCGAGCATGGCTTCACGGAGATCACCACCAGCAACATCATCGCCGCCTCCAGCGAGGGCGGCACGGACACCTACAAGGTGGACTGGTTCGGCAAGGAATGCTTCCTCAGCCAGTCGCCCCAGCTGTACAAGCAGATGATGATGGCCAGCGGCATGGACCGCGTCTTCGAGATCGCCCGGTACTTCCGCGCCGAGAAGCACGCCACCACCCGCCACCTCAACGAATCCACCGCGTTCGACCTGGAGGTCGCCTGGGTGGAGTCCGAAGAGGACGTCATGGAGGTCATCGAAGGGCTGCTGCACCACATCTGGAAGAGCGTCGTGGAGAACTGCGGCCCCCAGTTGGAGGCCCTCGGCGCCGACGTGCCGGTGCCGGCGCTGCCGTTCCGCCGCGTCACCTACGAAGAGGCCCTGGAGATTGTCAACCAGCTCGCCGAGGGCACCGACCGCCTGGATGCGCCCCTCGCCTTCGGTGACGACATCGGCACCGAAGCGGAACGCATCCTGGGCGAAGCGATGGCCACCGAGGGCCACGACTTCTACTTCATCACCAAGTGGCCCCTGGCGCCCAAGCCGTTCTATGTCCACCCCGACGGCGAGGACCAGGACGCGCGCCTGTGCCGTGCCTTCGACTTGGACTACCGCGGCGTGGAGCTCATCAGCGGCGCCCAGCGCATCCACGACGCCGACCTCCTCGAAGCCGGCATCAAGCGCTGGGGCCTCGACCCTGCCGATTTCACCGACTACCTGGAGGCGTTCAAGTACGGCATGCCTCCCCACGGCGGCTGCGGCATCGGCATCGAGCGCATCCTGATGCAAATGCTTGGGCTCTCCAACATCCGCGAAGCGATCCTGTTCCCGCGAGATCTGCAACGGGTGACCCCGTAGGGGTCACTCGGGGAGATGCTGGGGCTGCTTGCAGCCCCAGCGGATGGACGGGTGACCCCGTAGGGATCACTCGGGGAGATGGCGGAACCGCTTGCGGTCACGGGGAACGCAAGGGTCACCCCATAGGATCGTCTGTCACGACCACCACGCCCACCATGCCGACGGCGGCGTGGGGGATGCAGTAGTAGTTGAAGATGCCCGGCGTCTCGTACGTGTGACGCACCTCGCCGCCCTGTGGCAACGGCTCGTTGAAGCTGTCGGGGCCGGGCGGCGTGTCGTACGTGGTGCCACCGATCTCGGTCGTCGTGGTGACCGTGTGGCCCAGGAGCAGGCCATCCCAGACGACGGTGGTGCCGGCGGGGACCGCGACGACGGGGCTCAGGAAGCTGAACAGGGCGGCGGCCACGGTGACCTCGTTCGCGGCAGGAGGCTCGGGCAGCGGCGGCAGCGGCACGCCCGGATCGGGCACAGGCAGGTCGCCGACGAGGGGGCCATCCGTGCCCGCGGGGACGACGGGAGCGACGCGGCTCACACCGTTGGCGTTGGCGATGTACAGGGCGCCGTCGGGGCCAAAGAGCACGTCGAGCGGCAGCGGGATGCCGCTGACGAAGTCCTTCACTTCCATCGCCTCGCCATTCTCGTCCAGTGCGACGCGCACCACCTTGTGGCCCGTGTTGTGGGAGGCGTTGGCCGGATCGGCCAGGCTGTTGCTGGCCACGGAGAAAGGATCGAACGGCCCGCATTCGCCGACGTAGACACTCTGCTGATGGCTGTCGGGGAACGCCCAGTTGCCGGTCGCGGTCGGGAAGTCGAGGCCGGTGGCACAGACATGCCAGCCCAGGTTGGCCGTCGCCTTGGGGACCGTGGCGCAGTCAGGGCCAGGGGGCAGTGCGGCCGGGACGGCCGGCGAGTCGCCCACGGCGATGTCGTCGCCGACGCCGCCGGAGGGGCCACTGTTGGTGCAGTACGGGAAGCCGTGGTCCGCGCCCGCCTCGATCTGGTAGAGCAGGTCCTGGCTCGCCGGGTCGTCGGCGCCGTTGGTGCCGGTGTAGGCTTCACCCCCGAAGGGGAGGTGGTCTGGCGCGAAGGCGATGTCGTAGATGTTGCGGAAGCCGTGTGCGAAGACGTCCACCTTGCCCATGAAGTCCGCGTTGCCCGGGTGGAGTGCCAGGTCGCCGGGGGCGATGTCGTTGCCGCCGGCGTCGTTCCAGCGCAGGATCGCGGGGCTGGCCGCCACCTGGTCCACGTCCACGGACAGGAAGGCGCCCGTGAGTGGGAAGGCGTCCGGGTGACCCGTGCCGGTGCCCGTCCCTTGGTCGTTGGGGTTGCCGTTGGGCAGGTAGAGACGCCGATCGGGGCCCACGCGAAGGTTGTTGACGTTGTGTTGGCCCTGGGGGAGGCCGTCCACGATGACCGTGCCCGTCGTCTGGTCGCCGCCGCCTTCATGGAGGAGCGTGACGCGGCCGGCGCTGCTGTAGTCCGCGTGGTCCTCGTAGCCATGACTGTCGGCCACCGCCAACCGGTCGCCGACGAAGGCCAGGCCAAGGGGTTGGCCGAAGCCGGTGGCGTACGTCTCGATGCCCGTCACGATCGGACCGGCGATGGTCCAGAGCAACTGGGCCTGCCAAACATCCCCGGTGAGGGTCGTGGCGTACAGGTCGGGGCCGTCGTCGCCGCCAGGGCCCCAGGTGATGGCCGTGGGGGCCGGCATGGCGGCGAGCGGTGCCAAGGTGAAGCCCGCGGCCACTTCGGGTACGGGTTGCGGCGGGATCACCTGGGTCGCGGCGGGCGCCGCCAGGGACAGAAGGAGGATCAGGACGCCACAGGCTGCCAACTCACGCATGAGGGTGCAGCGGGCACGGGGCCGTTGAGCCTTTCGGCGTGTGCGCCGATGCGGCCACTGTCAACTGACGGTCATCGTACCGAACATGCCCAGGTCGTAGTGACCAGGGATGTTGCACCACGTGTTGAGGCTGACCGGGGTCGTGGTCTGCACGACGAACGCCGTGGTCTGGCCACCGGCGATGTCGATGCTCTTCCAGTCGACGCGGTTGGTGCCGAAGTCACCGATGAAGATGTTGTGGCCCTGGGCGCCCTCGTTGACCACCTGCATCAGGTAGGTCTTGCCGGCTTCCAGGCGGGCGTGCGTCGGGTCGATGAAGTACTCGCCGAGCACCACGCGCACCACTTCCGCGTCCAGGATCGTGAAGGTGATCTTGTCGCCGGTGCTGACGGCCATGTCGATGCTGCCAGGAGCCGGCGCATCGAAGGCGAGGTACTGGTAGCGGCCGGAGGGGACGTCGATGCTGCTCGTGCGGGCGCTGACGGTGACGTCCTGGGCGAGCTGGTTGGTCACCTTGGCGATGATGCGAGAGCCCTTCACCTGCTCGAGGGGGGCTTCCGTCACGAGGCCGTCCTGGGTGACGTCGACGTCGATGTGGACGACGCGCTCGGCGCCGGCCTCGAGCTGCTTGACCGCGAGCCACTCCTGGAACTCGGCCATCGGGACCGCGGAAATCTTGCCACGCATGTAGGCGTGGCCGGGGTTGAAGCAGTGCTCCTTGCACTGCACCATGTACTCGCCTTCAGGGAACACGATGGTGCCATGGGTGTACTTGGTGGGGCCGCCCGTGTTGGCGTCGCTGATCCACACGTACGCGTTGTTGGCGTCCAGGATGTTCATGGCGTGCAGGATGTCCTCGCTGTCCGCCGTGAGGTTAATCTTGACCGGGACGTCCGCTGGTACCAACAAGGGCATCGTCGCGTCCGGGTTGAAGGGGTCGAAGCTGGAGGTGACGCGCACCGGGGCGTCGCCGGCGCCGGGGCCGTAGTCGCCGATCCAGGAGTAACGGACACCGGTGACGTGGAGCGTGAACTCAGGCTCCATCTCGTCGGCCTCGGTGTCGAGGGCCAGGAGACCGCCGTAGGCGATCCAGCCGACCCAGAGCACGATCATCAGGGGGATGATCGTCCAACCGAGCTCGGCCTTCAGGTTCTCACGCTCATGTTCGAAGGTGGCGCGCCCCTTGCCGGTGCCGTGGCGGTAGCGCACGAGCACCAAAACGAGCCAGGCGAACACGATGAGGAAGACGATGGCGCCGGCGATGGCGATCTGCACGTAGATGTCCTCGACGATCTTGCCGCGCTCCGTGAGGGCCTTCGGCATGCCCCAGCTGAAGGCTGCGGCGGTCGGGACAAGAAGCAGCGCTGCCAACGGCAGCCCAAGGATCCACTTCTGCATGGTGTTCGGGCCGCCGACCACTGCCGAGTTATGAAAAGGGTTGTGCAGCGGAGCGGCCGCCGGGCTTTCGCTTGGGGCAGCCGCCAACAGGAGGGAGCGCGCCGCGGCCACCCGCACGGTTTTTTAGGGGCCCCAAGTAGCCGCGCAACGTACCATGAACCCGGACTTCGTCATGGCCCACGAGTCCCACAAGAAGCGTGGTCTGATGCGCTGGCTAACCACCACAGACCACAAGGAAATCGGTATCATGTACCTATGGACCGGTTTCCTCTACTTCATCCTGGGCGGCATCGCGGCACTCCTGATCCGGCTGGAACTGCTCCGGCCCGGCATCGAGTCGGCGAACCCGGAGGCGTTCAGCGAACTGCTGTCGCTGCACGGCACCACCATGGTGTTCCTGTGGATCATGCCGGCCTTGGCGGGGCTTGGCAACTACTTCGTCCCAGTGATGATCAAGGCGAAGGACATGGCGTTCCCTCGTGTCAACGCCCTCTCCTTCTGGCTCATCGTGCCCGCCGGCATCATGCTGTGGGCGCCCATGCTCATCCCCCAACTCGTCACGGTGAACGTCACCTGGGTCGGTTACCCGCCGCACTCGGTGACGCTGGCCAACAAGGGCCTGGACCTGTGGCTCGCCAGCCTCATCCTCTTGGGTCTGGGTTCGACGCTCGGTAGCGTCAACTTCCTGGTCACCATCTTCAAGATGCGCGGCCCCGGCATCAAGCTCCACGACATGCCCCTGTTCGTGTGGGCGCAGATGGCCACCAGCATCCTGCTGGTCTACAGCCTGCCCGTGGTGACGGTCGCGTTCATCATGCTGTTCTTCGACCGCAACTTCGGCACCCAGTTCTTCTACGGCGCCGGTGACCCGATCCTGTACCAGCACCTGTTCTGGTTCTTCGGCCACCCTGAAGTGTACGTGCTGGTGCTGCCGGTCATGGGTGTGCTCAACGAGATCATCCCCAAGTTCAGCCGCCGCACCGTCTTCGGTTACAAGTCGATGGCGTACGCCATGCTCGGCATCGCGGTGGTCGGCTTCCTGGTGTGGGCCCACCACATGTTCACGACCGGCATCGACCCCCGCGTCCGCGCGGTGTTCATGTTCAACACGATGCTCGTGGGTGTCCCTACCGGCATCAAGGTGTTCAACTGGCTGGCCACCATGTGGGGCGGCGTCATCCACCTGGATGCGCCCATGAAGCACTGCCTGGGCTTCATCTGGCTCTTCGTGATCGGTGGCATCACCGGCGTCATGCTGGGTGCCATCCCCGTCGACTACGCCTTGCACGACTCCTACTTCGTCGTGGCGCACTTCCACTACACCATGGTGGGCGGCGCCGTGTTCGGCATCTTTGCAGCCGTCTACTACTGGTACCCCTTCCTGTCGGGAGGGCGCATGTACCACAAGGGCCTGGCCGAATGGCACTTCTGGCTGATGTTCGGCGGCTTCAACCTGACCTTCTTCCCGCAGTTCATGCTCGGCCTGCAGGGCATGCCGCGGCGTGTGATCGACTACGTGCCCGAACTGGAGATGCTCAACGCCGTCTCCACCGTCGGCGCCTTCCTGATCGCCTTCAGCGTCCTGCTGTTCCTGATCAATGTGGTCGTCAGCTGGCCCAAGCGGGAACGCATCAGTGCCGACCCCTGGGGCGGTGTGAAGACCATCGAATGGAAGCTCTGGGAAGAAGGCCGCGTCGTCCACGGCGAAGGCCTCATCGTCGACCACGAGCCGGAGCCGCTGGCCATCCAGCAAGAGCGTGAACTGGCCGCCAAGAAGGGAGGTTACTGAATGACGCACCACGACGCCGCGCACGCCGACCACGACGAGATGCACCTGCCGCACGGCAGCATCTGGCCGGTCATCCTGGCCATGTCGATCGCCCTCGTGTGCCTCGGCCTCATCTTCGGCATGTACCTGCTGGTGCCGGGCCTCATCGCCCTTGCCGTCTCCATCCTGGGATGGGTCAACGAGGACATGGGCTGGTGGAAGAACAACATCGGAACCGGTCCGGGCCTCGTCCGGAGCGGCCTCATCATGTTCATCTCCAGTGAGGTGTTCATCTTCGGCGCCCTGTTCGCGAGCTACTTCACGTTCAAGGCGCAGGCCGGCCAGTGGCCCGACACGGAGGTCCACCTACCGATCGTCAAGACCGGCATCTTCACCCTGTTCCTGTTCGCCTCGAGCGCCACGATCCACCGCGCCGAGGCGCTGCTGGCCAAGGGCGACAAGAAGGGCTTCAACACCTGGTGGGGCGCCACGATCCTCCTCGGCCTGATCTTCCTGTACGGTCAGGCGGACGAATACATGACGCTCGTCCAGGAGGGCCAGGGCCTGACGGCTGGTCAGTTCATGAGCAGCTTCTACATGATCACCGGCACCCACGGTGCTCACGTCGCGGGCGGCCTGGTGTACCTCATCATCGTGTGGTACCGTAGCCTGAAGGGCCAGTTCGACGACAAGCGCCACGTGGGCCCGCAGACGGCGGCCATGTACTGGCACTTCGTGGACCTGGTCTGGGTCTTCGTGTTCACGGTGCTCTACATCGTCCCCTGGATGAACGGCTCCTTCAGCGGTGGCCACTGATGGCGGATGCCGCGCACGCGGCAGCCGCTCCTTCTTCCCCTTCCTCTCCTTCAACGGCCGTTGCTGACGAGCCCGACCCACTGGCGCGGCCAGACGGCCTCACCGACGAGCAGGCGTTCCTGCGCAATGTCATCCGTCTGGTCGGGATCCTGGCCTGCTGGACCGGCTACTCGCTGGCGGTCGCCATCATGGCATTGGACTTCGAGGAGCACGCCGGCCACGGCCTACTCCTTGGCGCCGCTGGGACCGGGGGCCTCCTGTTGTGGCTCCGGTCAGCGGCGATCGCGAAGAGATTGGCTCCCGTGTGACACATCCACACGCTTACCTAGCGGCGCAGACGTGCATCCTCGATCCACATGCGTGGTCTCCCCTCGTTGCTGGCTGCTTGCCTCCTGATCGCCCTGGCCCCGCACGCTTCCGCGACCGCCGTGGACCCGTTCGCCGCCTTGCCCTGGCAGCCCCATGTCTCCAGTGAAGACCGGGACGGCGACGGCCACGACGAACACGAGGCCCATTGGCTGGCGTTCGGCCCTTGCGGTTGCTACTGCCCGGTCGCGGGCGGCGAAGTGGAGGTCGAGGCGGCGGGCCAGAAGATCACGGTGCTTGCGGCCACGGCGATCGTGCTGTGCGGCGTGCTCGTGGACGCCGACGTGGATCCTGACGAGGCGGACCCGACGGCGATGCCTTCGGCGGGCCACCGTCTGATCCTGTACGGACCGGTGCTGGGTGATCTTGAACCCGCGATCGTCCTGAACTAGCCAAACGTTCGGGGGCGGCCTTGTCGAGCCATAGCCGCACGATAAGAAGGAGAGGAAACGAGAAAGGTCGGCCGAAGGGCCAGGCGACTCAGGCGAAGTAGTCCGCAGTCCCCTGGCGACGCAAGCGCCGCCAGCATCACACCGATTCCTTCACCTTCGCTATCGCTCAGGCGAAGTAATCGGCGTTGATCTGCTCGTACTTCTCTTCGCCCTCGGGGATCTCGTCATCAGGGTAGATGGCTTCCACGGGGCAGGCGGACTCGCAGGCACCGCAGTCGATGCACTCGTCCGGGTTGATGTAGAGCTGCTCGGCCTGTTCCAGGGTCTGCTTGGCGTTCTCGCCGTCGGAGCCGCTGTGGGGGTGGATGCAGTCGACAGGGCAGACGTCCACGCAACTGGTGTCCTTGGTGCCGATGCAGGCACTGGTGATGACGCGGGTCATTGGGGCACGCTCTGACCAAGAACCCAAGGGGCGCTTGATAACCGTATGCGATTCGAGGGGTCGAAACCTTGCGGAGCTCACGAGGCGCTCCTTCCGTGCCACGGCTAGGAAGCCGCGATTGGAATCGGCTCGGCGGCGCGCTTCTGGTCACCGATCGGTGCAGTACAGGTGATTGACCACTTGCCATCCAATCTGCCCGTGGTAGCAAACCTCCACGGTATCTTTGGGGTGCGCGCCGGGCTCAACACAGTACCGGACAACATCATCTCCTGCCGGCCACGCCAACCCGGACCCGATCTCGTTGCAACGGACGTCATCCCAAACCTTTCCGACCTGGCCCTCGGCTTGGTACAGGGCCCATGCCACGAGCCCGAGGACCTGCGCCACGACAGGATTGCCCGTCAATTCATCCCGGAGCTGTTCAACCGTGGCGACGAGCGATAGACAATGGGGCTGTGCCAGGTTGTTTTCCAGCTGGCATTCCTCCTGCAGGCACGAGAATACGAAGTGGTTTGGACCGGTTTCAGTTTTCCACATCTCGACGCCGGTGCAGCTGCCACGACCATGGTAAACAGATACGCAGGTCTGCCAGGAGAGATAGCCAGGCTGGCCGACACATTCTTGCATACCGCCAAACGCATGCACGGAAGGAACGGCAACGAGTATCAGCAACGAGCAGGCTGCGAAGGCCAGGGCTTTGCGCATGACCGGCCAAAGTTCTGTGCGGTTAAAATCCTTGTTCGCCTGATTAAGCGACCGGGGCTCACCGCGATGCCCACGCTCAGGGTTCCTTTGGTGCGGCTACCCTCTCGGCACCCTCAAGTGGCACGCCCCGGCTGGACCGCCGTTGGTCTGGACCCCGAGTGGTTGGTGGTGGCTGCCCGTGTTGGGGGCGGCGTGGCTCGTCTACGAAGTCTTGCGCTACCTCGTCGTCCGCACGGCGAAGGCCCGCTACGAGGCTCAGGTGGACCGGTTCCTGCGCGAGAACGAGATCCCGACGGACAACTACCGGCACACCCACCGCGTGGTGGTCAAGGAGACGGTGCTGGCGGAGCCGGGCCTGGTCGAGGCGATGGCCGCCCGGGCCCGCGCCGATGGGACGAGCGTCGCCCAGGTGCGCGAACGTGTGCGCCATTGGCTCGATGAGATCGTGCCCCAGTTCAACCTGTTCGCCTACTACAAGGTCGGGTACGCGCTGGGCCGCACGTTCGCCTACGCGCTCTACAACGTCCGCCTCGACCAGGCGAGCCTGCGGCGGGCGCAGGCGGCCATCCCGGAAGGGGCGTCGGTGGTGTACGTGTCGAACCACCGCAGCAACGCCGACTTCGTGGTCACGGGTTTCATGCTCAGCCGCTCGGTGCAGGTGAGCTACGCCGTGGGTGAATGGGCGCGTGTCTGGCCGCTGGAAGGGATCTTCAAGTCGTTCGGTTCGTACTTCGTGCGCCGCGGCGAACGGGACCCGCTCTATCACAGGACGCTGGAGACCTACCTGCAGCTCATCACGAAGCAGAAGGTGACGCAGGCGATGTTCCCTGAAGGCGGCCTCAGCCGCGACGGCGCCCTGCGGCCGGTCAAGCTGGGCCTCCTGGACTACATGGCCAAGGCGAAGCTCGACCCCACGTTCACGGCCCCTCTCGTCTTCGTTCCCGTCGGCATCAACTTCGACCGCGTCCTCGAGGACAACGTGCTTACCGGGGAAGCCCGCGCGGAGGCCGATGCCACCGCGCCGCGCCGCTCGACCGGCCAGAAGGTCGCCCGCATCGGCAGCCTCCTCGGCCGCACCTTCGTGGGCGTCCCGCTCAACGTGGCACGCTTTGCCACCAAGCGTCTGAAGAAGCACGGCGTGTGCGCCATCCACTTCGGTGAGCCGGTGAGCTTCGATGACTGGCTGGCGGCCAACGGTGGCCAGTCCCTCCTGGAAGAACCGGACCGCAAGGCCCGGCAGGAGCGCCTGCGGCCCTTCGCCGAGGACCTCCTCGACCGCATCGGCGCCAACGTCCCGGTCACGCCCGCCACCGTCGTCTGTCTCGCCCTCGTCGAACTCGGCGAGGCGCGTGCCACGGACCCCGACGCGGCCCCCGATCGCGGCGACCTCATCCTTGCCCTCCGCACCGTCACCGACCGCCTGAAGGCGCGCGGGGCGCCGTTCTTCACGGGCAACCCCTACGAAGCCCACGACGAGGACCAGCGGGAACTACGCCGGGAGATGAAGGGGCACAAGGAGCTGGTGGACGTGAGCCTGCACCTTGGCGAAGCGGACGACCTGGACGAGATCCTCGATCTAGGGCTCGATGTGTTGGAGCCGCGGGGCATCTTGGCCTCCTCGCGGGGTCCGGATGGCGTCCTACGCTTCCGCGCCGACGGCGCCCAATGGCACCTGGTGACCTACTACGCCAACAGCCTGGCGCCTGCTGGACTTCAGGAGAAGTAACTGGTCAGAATTTTGCGCTCCGCCCCTTTGAGCCGGTTGTGGGCGGCGGCCTTGCTGATGCCGAACACGTTGGCCAGGGTGTCGAGGGTGCAGCGGCGGGGGTTGTCGTAGTAGCCCAGGGCGAGGCCCATCTTGACGATCTCCACCTGCTTCGGCGTGAGTTTCTCTTCGTAGTCGCCGATGGGGTGGTCTTCGGGGCGGTATTCGCCCCAGTGGACGAGCTTCATGTTGATGTCGGCCTTGCCGAAGGAGTCGGTGGCGGTACGGATGATGTCGCCGATGTCGATGCGGGCGGCAGTGATGATGCCGACGGTCATCCAGCCGTCCTTGATGATGATGGGGCGCAGGATGCGGTCGGGGCCAAGCGCGCGCAGGGCATCGGCGAAGGGGCCTTTGAGGAACTTGAGGCTGTCCGGGCTCGCTTCCACGAGGACGGAGAGGGCTTGGGGGTCTTCGCGGAGCACCTTGACGCCGGAGTAGAGGGTGCTCAACGTGGTGAGCAGGTGGCGGTAGTCGTTGCGGTCGGCCAGGACGGTGAAGATGTTGCGGACGGGGAAGTGGTCTTCGTCGAACCGGATGTGGTTCATGATGACCCGGGAGCTGTCCACGTCGCGGGTGAAACGGGCCACCGGCCACTCCGGGACCTCCACTTGGAAGATGATCTCCGTCATGCCCATGATTAACGTTCGATTCGAACATGTTCGGTCTCTTAAGCCTTGTAATCCCGTTCGAGTCGGCTTCGACCACACGCGACATCTTGTTCATTCGTCGAAAAACTACTTGAACGATCGTGGAACTTCTTCGCCTGAGGCTGGAATCATGAAAACCCTCCTGACACTCGCGACGACCCTGCTGCTGACCCTTGCCGGCACCGCCATGGCCCACGATGGTGTGGCCGTGCACGGCCAGTGCTACCAGGCCGATGGCAGCGGCGGCAGCACCGCCCTGACCACCGACGACCCGACCACGTTCAACGCCGAAGAGGCCGCCGCCGCCGTGCTGGCCGCCGCCACCGGCGCCCCCGCCTACGTCGATGGCAGCAGCGCCGACCTCTGCGCCGGCGAGCCCCACGACGAACACCACCCCGACTACGACGGCATCGGCGTCGAGGGCAACATCGCGGGCAACAAGGTCCTGGTCTGCTACGACAAGGACGGCGTCCACTACGACGAGGCCAGCGGCAACGCCGGCTGCCGCGACCCCCGCCACGAGCACCACTAAGCCGCTCCGGCGACCTCCCCCTCCTCTCCTTCCCACCCTCCCCCTCTCCTGACCCCTCTCCCCATCCCCTTTTGAACGGACCTCGAGTCGGCCCAGCCATGGCCATGAGCGACCAGGAACTCCAAGAGCAGATCCGTCAACTGCAGAGCATGCAGGGGCAGTTGCAGGCGGCGGCGCAGCAGCGCCAACAGTTCGAGGCCCTGAAGGCCGAGAACGAGCGCGCCCTGGACGCCCTTGGCGACGTGGCCGACGACGCCCCGGTGTACCGCAACGTCGGCAGCCTGCTGGTCCAAGAGGCCGGCAAGGCGGCCGTGGAGAGTCGCATCAAGGACGACCTGGAGACCCTGGAGATCCGCATCAAGCGGCTCGCCGGGCAGGAAGAACAGCTACGCGCCTCCGCCTCCGGGCTGCAGGCCAAGCTCGAGGCCGCCCTCATGCAGCGTGAAGGGGCCGGCTCCGCTCCTGCTGGCGCCTGAGCCCGATGGACGTCATCGCGGCCGGCGACCGCATCCTCGCCTTCGACCCCGCCAACGGCCACCGTTGGCTGCTCATCGCCGACGGCGGCGGCGCCCGTAAGGAGAAGGGGCTCGGCATCGTCGACCCGGACCGCCTGGTGGGCGAACCCTGGGGCGCGGCGCTCCAGGTGGGCGCCAAGCACGTCCTGCTGCTGCCCCCGACGCTCCCCGACCTGGGACGCACGCTTCGCCGCAAGGCGCAGATCATCACGCCCAAGGACGCCAGCCGCATCGTCTACGAACTCGGCCTGGCCCCCGGCCACCACGTCCTGGAATCCGGCATCGGCAGCGGCGCAGCCACCTTGGCGCTCCTGCACGCGGTCGCCCCTGGCGGCCACGTCGTCGCCCAGGAGCTCCGCGAGGACTTCGCCACCTGGGCCGCCAAGAACGTCGCCCGCGCCGGCATGGAGGACGCCCTCACCGTGGCCCTTGGCGACCTCACCCAGGGAGCCGCGGAAGCTGTCACGGCCGCCGCAGCCGATCGGCCCTTCGATGCCTGCCTCCTCGATCAGCCGGAGCCCTGGCTCGCCATCCCCCATGTCGCCCCCACCCTGGCCGTGGGGGCCCGCATCGTCTGCTACACCCCCAACGTCAGCCAGATGGAACAGACCGTCGCCGCGCTGACGGAGGCCGGCTTCATCGACGTGCGTTGCATCGAAGTGATGGAGCGCTCCTGGAAGGTCGGCGAACGGGGCAGCCGCCCCGACTTCGACGCCCTTGGGTTCACCGCGTTCTTGACGTTCGCCCGGTGGCCAGGCGGCGCCCCCGCCACGGAGTCCGAACCGGGTCCTTCAAGTGAAGCGGCCTCCTGAAAGCCCACGTGGCCCGAGGCGTCGCGAGCAACTTCCTCCAGATCCTGGACGGGGATGCCCGCGCGGCCCACCGCCGCATCATCATCCTGGCCGTCCTCCTCCCGGTGCTGGCGGCCCCCGCGTACCTGTTGGGCGACCTGGTCGCCCTCGGCGCGCACGCGGTCGTCGGCCTCCTGGCGTTGCCTGTCGGATACCTGGCGGGGCGTAGCCGCTACGTCGGCACGTTCGAGGCGAGCCTGAAGCAGACGTGGAACCGCTGGATGCGGTTCGCCGTCAGCTGCGAGACCGTGCCCGAAGTGTACCGCAAAGTGACCGGCCGCAGCGGCCGCAACCTACCGTACCTGTATGCCGCGTTGCTCACGCTCCTCTGGGCGGCGGAGATCGTCCTGCTCGTCGTGGCGCTCGCCGGCTCCGGAGCGGGGCTCGATCTGGCCGCCCTTCCGGTGGTCATCGCCAACGCCGCGGTCGCCGGAGGCCTGCTGGGGTACCAGGTGAAGGCCCGCAACTGGTGCCGCACGTTCGTGGCCTCGGTCAAGGAGATGATGGATGATGGTGAGCTGGGCGTCTGGGGCGTGATCTGAGTGACCTCCATGGCCGACCTGTCCGTCGCCGGGCGGCTCTACCAAGACGGTGAGCTGGCCCCTGGCATCCTGTACATCGACACCTCCACTGGGCTCATCGAGCGCATCGGCGGCCCCGACGAGGCGCCTGCGGAGCGCCATCTCGACTTCGGCGACCGCGCCGTCCTGCCTGGCGCCATCGACTGCCACGTCCACTTCCGCGACCCCGGTCTGACGCACAAGGAGGACCTTCAGAGCGGCAGCATCTCGGCCGCCTTCGGAGGTGTCACCGGCTTCGTGGACATGCCCAACACGGTGCCGTCCACGACCAACACGAAGGCGCTGCGGGAGAAGCTGCGCACGGCGTCCGGCAAGTGCGTGGTGGACTACGGCTTCTGGGCCGGCGCCACGTGGTACCTCGGCGAACTGCCGGAGATGCTGCGTTGGGCGTGCGGCATCAAGATCTACCTGGGCGCCACCACCGGCGACCTGCTCCTGGAACGGGAGAACATCGAAGGGGTGCTTGGAGCCGCCGAAGCGGCCGGGCGCCCCGTGACGATCCACGCCGAGGCGAACCGCGTCCTCGAACGCCTGCGCCGCCAAGAGGACCGCCTCGCCGACCACGCCGCAGCCCGTCCGCCCATCGCCGAAGTGGAGTCCATCTACGACGTGATGAAGGTCCGGGCGGCCAAGAAACAGGGCACCGTCCACATCGCCCACATCAGCAGCGCCGATGCGGTCAAAGCGGCCGAGATGGCCGGCTTCAGCCGCGGGGTCTGCCCCCAGCACATGCTGCTGCACCACGACATGCCGATCCCCCACGCCTACGGCAAGGTCAACCCCCCTGTGCGGGGCCCCGAAGCGAGCGAGGCGCTGTGGAAGGCCTACGTGGACGGCCGCATCCCGATTGTGGAGTCGGACCACGCGCCCCACACCAAGCTGGAGAAGCAGGGCGACTTCAACGAGGCGCCCGCCGGCCTTCCCGGCGTCGAGACCATGGTCCCCCTCCTGTTGGCCCGCGCCATGGCCGGCGACGTGGACTTCCGCCTCGTCGTGGAATCGGTCACCTGCAACGTCGCCAAGCTCCTCGGCCTGGACGACCGTGGCCGCCTCGCGGCGGGGCTGCGCGCCGACTTCGCCGTGTACGACCTGGACGACGTGCAGTCGGTGGAAGGCGCCAAGCTGCACAGCAAGTGCGGCTGGAGCCCCTACGAAGGCCTGGACGCCATCTTCCCCACCGACACCTACCTGGCCGGCGCCCCCGTGGTCTCGGAGGGCAAGCTGGTGGGCAAGCCCGGCAGCGGCCGCAGCCTCATCGCGCTGCCAGAAGAGCCGTGACCACGCCCGCGCGAGGCCCCCATGAGCTTCGTTGAGCGACTCGGCGAGCGGCTCGCGGACGCCCTGGCCTTCCTACCCGACGGCCTGGTCGTCGTCATCGCCGCCGCGCTGCCCATCATGGAGCTCCGGGGCTCGATCCCCCTCGCCCATTTCCTCTTCGAGATGCCCTGGGCGGAGGCGTTCACCTGGAGCCTCATCGGCAACCTGGGCATCATCCCGTTCATCTGGTGGCTGCTGCCCCCGACGGAGCGGCTCCTGCGCCGCGCGCCGGCCTTCGACCGGGTGCTGGATCGGGTCTTCGAGCGCACCCGCCACAAGGCGAACGCCCGCGTGGAGAAGTACGAGGAGCTGGCGCTCGTGGCGTTCGTGGCGGTGCCCGTCCCTGGCACCGGAGCCTGGACGGCCGTGTTGGTCGCCTACCTGTTCGGCCTCTCGTGGAAGAACAGCTGGCCGTACCTCTACACCGGCGTGGTGCTGGCGTGCTTCATCCTGGTGCTGATCGTGTACGGCACGGCCGCCGTCTTCTGACGGCGCCGCCTACGCAGCAGGCGCAGCGTCGTAGCCGGCCGCCTGCACCGCCGCCGCGAGCCCGGCAGCATCCATACCGGCCTTGGCTGTCACCGTCGCAGCCCCTTTCTCCAGGTCCACGGCCACGTCCTTGACGCCCGGGACCCCCGCCAGCGCCTTGGTGACATGGGCGACGCAGTTCTGGCACGTCATGCCCCCGACGGTCAGCTCGTGGGTCTCTTTCTTGCCGAACAGGGCCATGGCCTGCCCAGCGCGTCACCCTTTTTGCAACCGCCGCAACGTGCCCCGCCGTGGCCGAGGGCGGAGACGCACTGGACGACCTAGACCGCACGCTACTGCGGCTGCTCCAGGAGGACGCCCGGCGCAGCCACAGGGAATTGGCCCGCCTGGCCGACAGCACGGGGCCGACCGTGGCCGCTCGGCTGCGGCGTCTGGAGGAGGCCGGCATCATCGTGGGCTACACGGTGCGCCTCGCCACGGACGCCTTCGAGGACGTGGACCTGGACGCGGCCAGCGGGGCCACCGTCCCGTGCCACACCTGCGGTGAGCGGACCGCGGCGCCGCGATGGAAACGCATCGGCGACCGGGAGCATCCGTTCTGTTGCCCCACCTGCGAAGGGGCGTTCGAGGCGCGCCACGCCCGCTTCAGCGCTTGACGAAGTCGTCCCAGAGGCCCCGCAGGTCGTCCCATTGTTTCCGCGCTTCGCGCACGACCTCAGGGAACCGCTCCTGCAGGTCGCCGGCCACGTCGCGGGCGATCGCCCAGCCCTGGACTGCCATCTCGATGCATGTGTCCCGGATGCCTTCCATGGCGGCCATCGCCTGCTCCACCCACAGCAGATCCTCCGGCGTCGCCTCCGGTGCCGCCTCAAGGTCCGGGGCGTCCGCCATGGCCCGTCATGGTCCGCCGGGGCTATAGCCCCGACGCGTGTGGCGGCGCCGTGGCCGACCGCCGCGTGTCCTACTGGTTCTGGTGGCTTCTCCTGTTGGGCAGCCTGTTCACCGGAGCAGGCCTGCTTCTGAGCCCCGATGCGGGCCGCCGCTGGATCGGCCTCGGTCTGCTCCTGCTGCCGCTGGTGGTCTTTGGTGCCGTGGCGCTGGCGTTCTACCTCAAGCAGCGGGCGGTGGCGAGCCGGAGCGACGCCGATCACGGCAACGGCGACGGAGCGTCCTAAGCCGCGCGCTCGGCGATGGTCGCCTGCTTGGCGATGGCCACCAGTTCCGGGTCCAGATCAGCGTCCTTACCGTCCGCGATGAGCATCTGAGCGTACAGGATCACCACGTCGTCGCAGTTGGCCACTTCGTGGCTGTCCCGGAACTTGGTCATCTTGTTCATGCACATCTTGTCCTGCTTCGCGGTCAGGAACCGGCGCAGGGTGTGGCTGGTCTGGCGGCGACGCTCCGTGTTCTCGCGGCTGTACGTCTCCCGCAGGTCGTGGTTGCTGTGGTAGACGCGCACGCTCTCCTTGGGGCGCTGGAGTGTCACGGGGTCCTCGGACTCGGCCACGTGGTTGCCACGCAGGTGCGGTTTTACCCGGTTTCGGTCCCGTTCCGTGGTGTTCCGCGGCGTTCAGTGGCGTTCCGGGACGGCATCGAGGCCCGCGCGCTTCAGGTCCGCCTTGGTCACCCATGCACCCGGCCAGCGTTCGCCGTGCCAGCGCAAGAGCACCGGCAGCAGGAAGATCGTGGCGAACAGGGCCGCACTCAGCGTCGGGATGGTCATCCAGGCCGTGTTCTTGGCCCAGATGATGAGGCTCCCGATGATCACGGTGAACGGCGCCAGCGTCGTGACCGTGGTGGCCACCAGCACACGGCCGATCTCCGAGTTGGCCAGCACCGCCGCCTCCCGGGCCGGCCGCCCGTGTGTCATCTCCTCCTTGAACCGTGAGACCAGGTGGACCGCGTCGTCGATGCCGATGCCCAGCGCCATGCCCGTGAGGATCAGGGACACGTAGGTGATCTCGTAGTCGAAGGCGCTGACGATGAAGTACTGGACGCCGATCGAGAGCACCACGGGGATCATCGTCATGACCGTCGGCACGAACCGCCGCCAGAACATGAAGATCATCAGGAACGTCGTCACCAGCATCAGGTACGTGGAGAGGCTGTTGCCCCGGATGATCGCCTTGTTGACCTCGATAGCGGAGGCGAGCAGCCCGGTCGGCGTCAGCGTCTCAGGGTAGTCCTGCCCGCGGGCCTCGTAATCGGCCTGGACGATCGCCACATCCTCCAGGACGTCCGCGTATTCCTGCTTGTAGTTGTCCACATCCGTGCCCAGGTCATTGTCCCGGGGCGCCGGCGCGAAGTTGTACCGCACGACACCGTAGTCGTAGTCGGCCGAGACGACGCGGTTCATGACGCCCAGCACCGTCGGGATGCTGTACAGACGGTCGTAGAGCTGCTTGAGCGCTGCGCTGGTGTCCGGGATGCCGTCCGGGCAGGGCTGCTGGGCGCCTGGGCGGCACGCGTCCTGGTCGCCGTCACCGTTGGAGTCGATGTCCCATTGGTCGTCCTGGAGACTCGACGGGATACCAAGGCTCGGGTAGAGCAACTGGATGATGCCCGGCGTGCTCATGCCGTTCAGAATGCCGTGGTCGCGTCGTTCAGGGTCGATGCAGATGCCGTTGTCGTCCTGGTCCAGCTCGGCCGGTTGACCGTCGCCGTCCCCATCCGGGCAGGGATAACGCCCTAGCATCTCGTCCTCGATCGCCTGGAGGTAGTCCAGTGACGCCGGCCGCGTCATGTCCCCATGGACGACCACCGCCACCTCGACCGGGATGCCGATCGTGTCGTCGATCGTGGTCAGCGTCCGCATGGCGTAGGCGTCCTTGGCCATGATGGGCGGGTCGATGAAGGAGCCGCCCCAGATCTTGACGCCGTTCATGGCGACGGTTCCCACCATGCCACCGATCAGGATGGCGAAGATGCCGATGATGAGCCACGGCTTGCGTTGGTTGAACTCGGAGAGACGCCCCATGGCGCTCGCCTGCTGCTTCTCGCGCAGCTCCTCCTCCAGCCGGGCACGGCGGCTCTCCCGTTGCTCCGGCGTCTCGTCCGGGTCCGCTTCGACGCCCTTACCCTTCTTGACGAGGCGCTGGTCGCGCAGCATCAGCATAGCAGGCAGGAGCAGGATGCAGGCCAGGTACGCCGTGAGCATGCCCGCGCCCACCATGACACCGAACTGCCCGATCGCCTGGATGCGGCTGAAGTAGAGGCTCACGAAGCCCACCACGGTGGTCACCATCGTGATGAAGAGGGCGCTGCCCACGTGCCGCGCGGATTGGATGATGGACTCCTTGACGCCGTAGCCAAGGTCCCGTTCCTCCAGGTACCGCGCGATGACGTGCATGGCGTAGTCGATGCCGACACCCAGCAGCAGGGCGATGAGCAGCATCGTCAGCATGGTGAAATGGACGCCCACCAGGAAGCCGACCGTGATCGTCACCGCGATGGCGACGGACAGGACGAAGAGCGCCAGGAAGGTCTCGTAGACGCGGCGGCCCAGCACCGAATAGGCGCTGATGACCGCGACGACCACGGCCGCCAGGATCCAGAACGGACCCTCCTCGATGGTGACACCGTCCAGGGTGCCGTAGATTAGATCGAGACTGATCGGCTCGTTGACCGTCTGCTCGTGGTACGGGTTGTTGCCGTCGAGCTCGAAGCCCAGCTGCAACAACTCCGACTGCCAGTCACGATAGGTCTGCAGGTCGTGCCCCTTCTCCATGATGACGAGCTGGATGCCGCTGCTGAAGTCGCGGGAGAGCACGTTGTCGAAGATCAGTTGCTCGCCGTACAGGTTGAGCGCCTGCTGGAACAACTGCTCCAACTGGGCGTTGCCCTGCGGCGTATCAGGGGGCAGCTCATACCGCCCTGTCACCAGGAGATTGAGTGTCTTGACCAGCCCTGGTAAGGAGACCGTCGATGTGACGTATTCCACGTCCTCGAACCGTTGCAGGATGTGGTCCTGTTCGCGCAGGGCAGCTGGCGCTGTGACGTTGTCACTCTCGCCGGCCGTGGTGAGCACGAACATGACGTTGTCCGCGCCCAGCTCCTGGTTGAGGATGAAGTTGGCATCGTAGTAGTCGCCTTCCGGCAGGAGCTGGTAGAAGCTCAGGAAGGAGGTGAGGCTGTACAGGGCCGGCAGGCTCGCCAGGAACAGCACCAGGAACACGGCGACGATCTTGCGGGGGTTGCGGCTGACGAACTCGCCCACGCGTTCGATGAGGTCCCCGCGCCCGGCGTCCTCCTCATCACCGGCTGCGCCGGACTGGGCGGAGAGGGTCGCGGCGGTCGCCATGCGGCGTGCGGCGGCCTGTTGGTCCCGTCGGCTCATGCAAGTGTCTCCTTGCGCTCGGCGCGCCAAAACTGCCAGAACTCGTAGTCGTCGTAGCGAGGTTCACGGGCGTCGATGACCAGGGCCCAGCTGCCTTCGCCGCTGGCGCTCACTTCCACGCTCCACGTGCCCCCCAGGTCCTCCCGGACCTCGTTGCGGCCCCCGTAGGTGCCCACGACGAACTGGTCGCGGATCTCACGGGTGGTGTCCACGAGCCAGCGGGCCCGTTCATGGCCGTCCGGGTCACGCAGGACCATCTCGACGGTGCCCAACGGCGTCGGGTTCTGACCGCGTTCGGCGGACTCCTGCGCCAGCACGGTACTGAAGACGTAGCGGATGCTCGTCGCGCGGTCCGCCACCTCGAACAAGATGGGCTCGCGCGAGCCGCCCAAGGGCCCCGCGACCTGTTCGTAGGCAGCCGCGAGCTCGCCCGCCAGGGTCACGTACGTGCCGTTGGCCGTGCCGGTGGCCAGACGGATCGTGTCGTCCACCTGATCACCGGCGCCGGGGCTCTGGCGCTCCAGGAACTCACGCAGGTTCTGGAAGACCACGTTGTTGGGCAGGTCGTCGACCGTCTCGAAGACCTCGCCGACCTCTTCGAGGCTCTGGGGCGCCAGGCCTTCCACCGCGGCAGCCAGGGCCTGCGCGCCGTCCAGGTTCTCACCGATGGACAGGCTCTCGTTCCAGTCGAAAGGCTCTCGCCAGATGTCGTCACCCAAGCAGCCACTGAGTCCCACCGCCACAAGGAGGCAGACAGCGGCCGACGCACCACCACGCCGTTGCACCTCCCGGCCAGCAGCCGCCCCCACTAAAGGGTCTGTGGCCTGCGACCGCCGCGCGGGGCCGCCTTGCACCGGCCGATGCAGCCTCGGGGCTGCCGTGCGCGGCCCCTCTCTCCCAACCGTTAAATAGCGGACCCAATCCAGCCGCTTCGCCCATGGAAGAACCGCTTGCACGCGTTGAGGTCCACCGCACCGCCAACCGCAACTTCGTGGCCGTGGTCTGGAGCGAGACCGAGGGCGACAAGGAACTTGCCGCCAGCACCCTGGACGGCCTGCTGCGTGAGCTCACCATGGAGCTGGAGTTCGCCACCGGCGAGCACATGCGCGAAGGTCGCGGCGTCGAGTTCTCGGTCGAAGAAGAGTTCGAGAACCTCCAGTACGCCCAAGAGTGGGAATAGTCCCCTTCTGGCTGTCGTCGGCTCCGTAGAGGGGCCAAAGGCGCTGATGGGTGGATGATGGCCCCCGCAGCGTTCCCGATCACGTGGCGTTCTCCCCCACCGAGGTAGGGCGCCATCAGGGGACTGAGGGCACGGGGGCCGCGCCAGCAGCTTCGGAGCCCCGTATGAGTCTACGCGTCGGCATCCAGCACGCCCAGCGCCGCGTACCAGATGTGCACGGCCGCCACCCACGCCGTCGCCACGAGGCCCACGACAGCCACCCCTTGGCCAGAGGGGCCTTCCATCAGACCAGCAGCGCCGCCCAGGGAAGCCACGAGATCCAGCAGGTCCACGAGCAGCGTGAAGAGCACGGCGAGGACCAGCAACGAGAACAGCAGCGCGCCGGCCTGATCCCAGACCGGACGCCATCCCGGGCGTGCCCGCGCGCGACGCCCACGGCGTCGGTTGACCGCCTTGGCTGCAGCCACACGGACAGCGACGACCAGGAGCCATAACACCGGCACGAGCGGCAGGGCCAGGTAACGGACCACGACCAGGAGTTGGCGACGGAGCGCCTCCTGCGCCTGCTTGGCCGGCCCTTCGACCACGTCCAAGGGATCCTTGCGCCGCCCACGAGGCATGGATTACGGGTCGATGCCGCGCTTCTTGACGTCCGCCGCGCCACACGGCACGGCATCACTCACGAAGCGCGCCACACGAGTCCCGTTCATGGGTAGATGCCGCGCTTCTTGATCGCGTCCGCCACCCGCTTGACGCCCAGCATGTAGGCCGCCTGGCGCATCGTCAACGGGTGCGCGGGGTCCTTGTCCTTGGGCTTTTCGCGCTCGTAGATCGCCTGGACCTCGTGGAACGCCTTGGTCATGATGCGGTCGAGGCGGCCGTTGACCTCCTCTTCCGTCCAGAAGAACGACTGCAGGCCCTGCACCCACTCGAAGTAGCTGGCCGTCACACCGCCGGCGTTGCACAGCACGTCAGGGATGACGAAGATGCCCTTGTCGGTGAGGATCTTGTCCGCCTGGGGGGTCGTGGGGCCGTTGGCGCCTTCCGCCAGGATCTTGCAGCGCAGCTTGGGGGCGTTGTCCTTGTGGATCACACCTTCCAGGGCGGCCGGGACCAGCACGTCGACGTCCAGCTCCAGCAACTCCGCGTTCTGGAGGGGCGTGCTGCCGGCGAAGCCGACCACGCTCCCGGTGGTCCGCACGTGCTTCATGAGGGCCGGGACATCGAAGCCGGAGGGGTCGTGGATGCCGCCGTTGACGTCGCTGACAGCGACGATCTTGCAGCCCATCTCGTGCAGCAGCGGGGCGCAGTTGCCGCCCACGTTGCCGAAGCCCTGGATGGCCACGGTGGCGCCTTCAAGGCCCAGGCCGATCGCCGTGGCCGCCTCGCGGACACAGTACGTGATGCCGCGACTGGTGGCCTTCTCGCGCCCTTCGCTGCCACCGATGTCCAGCGGCTTGCCGGTGACGACACCGGGCACGGCGTGGCCTTGGTTCATGGAGTAGGTGTCCATGAACCACGCCATCGTCTGGGCGCTCGTGTTGACGTCCGGGGCGGGGATGTCCTTGTGTTCGCCGATGATCACCTGGATCTCGCTGAAGTAGCGGCGCGCGAGCTTCTCCAGCTCCTTGTGGGAGAGGTCGCGGGGGTCGACGACGACACCACCTTTGGCACCGCCGTAGGGGATGCCGACGATGGCGCACTTCCACGTCATCCACATGGCGAGCGCCTTGACCTCGTCGAGGCTGACGTTCTGGTGGAACCGGACGCCGCCCTTGCCGGGGCCGCGGGCCATGGAGTGCTGGACGCGGTAGCCCTTGAACACCTGGATGGTGCCGTTGTCCATGACGACCGGGATCGAGACCTCGAGGGCCCGTTGGCTGTGTTGCAGGATCTCGTGGACGTTGGGGTCCAGCTTCATCCGTTTGGCCACGTGGCGCAGCTGCACCTTGGCCATCTCGTACGGATTCATCTGCGTGGGGGCTTCGTCGTCCACCATGCGAACGGGCCGCGCAAGCGCTCGCCTCTTAAATCCGCTGCCAGGCTGGCACGGTCGTGGCCCCCTTCGAGCCGGCGACGTGGTCCTGGTGGATCTGGGCCCTGTACGCCTGGGCGGCGTTGTACACGGTGTGGTTCGTGTACTATTTCGTCAAGTTCGAGCGCCTCGAGCGGGAGGCGCTTGCCGGCGGTGGGCCGGCCGTGGCGCGCTTCAATCGGGCCCTCAAGGGGGCGCCAGCGGCCATGTACGCCAAGATGCTGGGAAAGGTGCCGTTGGACGAGCAGGATTCCACCTGAAGCGACGCTTCGGGTGGATTACCAGTAGAAGTACTCGTGGGTGTCGGTGGTACAGTCGGGTGAGGTCACGGAATCAGCTCCGTACAACCAATGTTAGGTCTCTGAAGCCTATATAACCTCTATGGGTCGTTGCCCAAACCCCCCGCACGAGGTTGTTTTGAGGAGGACGGCGTTGGCCTGTTGGATCGTTGCAGATGAAACCTGGTGGGGCCAAGGCGACCCCATGGCCCCATGGGTTCACGTGAAACGAACCCGTTCACGTTGACCCGTCAGGCCAACGCCAGGCCAGGCTTGAGCGGCTCCGCCACGCCACGCTTGGGATGGTCCGGCGCAGCCTCGTCATCGGCCGCATGGACCCGCACGATGGGGACCTCCAGCTCCTGCGCCAGGAAGCCCGAAGCCGCCGTCAGCGCGCCCGCTTCGTCGCCGCCTGCCACGAGGGCGGCCTGCCACGGCGCGAGCTGCTTGACCAGGCCCGGCAGTTTACCCGCGTACTTCTGGACCGCCTTGCCGAGCTTGCGCATCTCCGGGTCCTGCATGATCTGCCCCATGAACTGGCCCATGGGGAACTTGCCGTCGCCGTCCAGCTCCAGGGCCTGCCGTAGCAGCTGCTGCTTCCACGCCGGGGAAGTATAGACGGTGAGCGCCTCCGGGTCCGCCACGTCGGCCAGCTTGAGGACCGTCTTGGCATCCTCCAGGAACGTGAGCAGGTAGGACTCGCGGTCGAGCACCGAGGTGTCCGCCTCCGCCGGAGACGGGAACGGCTGCTCGCTGCACAGCCCGGTCCCACCGGCGCGGGCATACATCTCCTCCGCCACGTGGGGCACGATGGGGCACAAAGAGACGGCCCAGTCACGCAGGGTGGCCGCCAATAGGTCGGCGTTGGCGCCGCCGCGCTTCTGGTACCAGCGCAGCAGGTCCGGCACCGCGTACACCAGTTCGTTGACCACCGTGCGCAGATCGAACGCCTCGTAGGCATCGCCGGCCGTGCGCAGGGCACGGGCCATGGCGGCCTCCAACCAGGCATCCATCTCGCCTGCCCCCGCGCCGGTGCCGCCCACGGCGAGCAGCTCGTCGGCGACGCGGCCGAGGCGCAGGACATGCTTGCGGTAGTCGAGCACCTGGTCCGGCACCCATTCGATGTCCGCGTGGGGGCTGCCGACGTGGCAGTAGTAGAGCCGCATGGGGTCGACTCCGTACTTCTGCGCCGCGCCCGGGATCGGCTCCGCGCCACCCTTCGACTTGCTGATCTTGGCGCCCTGCTTCTGGGTCACCCACCAGTTGACGAAGATGCCGCGGGGCCGCAGGTGCTCGTTCTCGCCCGTGAGGAGGGCGACGTTGTTCATGATGTAGACAGGGAAGTGGACCGTCTGGTGCTCCTTGCCGCCCAGGTTGACGTCCACGGGCCCCCAGTACCGCACGTCGTCGTGCACCTGGCGCCACAGCTCCCCGACCGGCCCCTCCGGCGGCGTGCCCTTGCCCTGGATGACGTAGTCGAAGAAGGCGTCGGTGAGGTCGTCGTCCTTCAGGCGGCCATCGTTGACGTACAGGCTGACGATGTAGTACCAGGCGTAGAACGTGGAGTCGGCGATCGGCTCGATGATCCACCCGTCCTTGAAAGGGAACGGCGTGCCGAGCCAGGCGCCGCGGCGCACGCAGGCACGGTCACCGAACCAGTCCAGCGTGTCATCGATGCCTTCGGCGAAGCGCTTGGGCACGATGTTCATGGTGGCGGCGTGGGCCTTGCCGGCCGCCGTCCACTCGGGGTCGGCGTAGTGGATGAAGTCCTGGTCGGGGATGCGCTTCACGTCGACGATCTTGCCGGCGCGGCTCACCACCAGCTCGCTGAACTGACGGATGATACGCCCATGGTCGGCCTCCACGAACGCGGCGCGCAGGTTGTCCTTGTTGCCCTTGACGCGCTTGCCCTCCAGGTCGCCGCAGCGCTCGTTGAAGACGCCCTTGTTGAACTCGTCCGAGTAGATCTGGTCCGTCGCGGCCTCCAGGGCCTCGGCATCCTCCTGGGAGGTGACACCGTGGGCGTCGCACGCCACGCGGGCGGGCAGGTCGTCGTACCCTTCAACGGTGATGATTTGCGGCGGGTCACCCAGGCTCTCCAGGAGGCCGGCGTCGCGGTAAGCAGCGAAGTCGAAGGGGGCGTGGGCCGGCACGGACATGACGATGCCCGTGGCGATCATGGGGTCCACGAACGTACCGGCCACCACCGGCACCTGGGCGCCCGTGATGGGTGCCGTCGCCGTGAGGCCGATGAGATCAGAAGCAGGCACGCGGCGGTCCGTGCGCTCCGCGCGCTCGAACTGCCACTCCGCCTTCAAGGCGCCTTGCTCGCTGACGATCCACAGCTCGCTCGGGTCATCGTCGCCGATGGCCCCATCCCGCCACACGCGCACCACGTGGTACTCGTAATCGGGATGGGCCCAGATGTTGGTGACACCGTAGATCGTCTCCGGACGCAGGGTCGCGCACGGCAGCACCACGTCGGTGCCGTCGGCCAGCGTCGCGGCGAAACGCAGGGCGATGAACTCGTTGATCTCCGCGCTGCCACCTTGCTTCAGATCGGTCTCCGACTTGTCCACGGCGACGGGGCCCGCTTCGGGGCAGAACGGCGCGTAGTGGGGCTTCTGGATGAGATACCCAAGGTCGTTCAGCTTCCTGAACTGCCACTGGATGAAGCGCTGGTACCCCTCGTCGACAGTTGTGCAGTTGCGGCGCTCGTCCAGGAGGAACCCGAACTTTTTCCAGTAGTCGTAGGTGTAGACGTGGGCGAAGTAGTCCACCACGGCGCGGGGGTCCGAGAGGGCCTGGATATCGCCGTTGTAGCCGTTGTCGCGCAGGTAGTCGTCCTTCTCCCCCTTAGCCACGTCATTGGCGAACGCGACGGCGGGGATGCCGCTGGCGTGGAAACCGGCGGGGAAGAGGACGTTGTGGCCGGTGGCGCGCTTGTAGCGGGCCAGCACATCCGTGTAGGTGAAGCCCCGCATGTGTCCCACGTGCAGGTACCCGGAGATGCCTGGGTAGGCGAAGTGGATAAAGAACGTCGGCTCCGCGCCAGCGGAGGCGGCGTTCCCGCCCGCGTCCGACCCGTCGGACGCGGGGCCGACCGGACGGTCCGCCTTGTGCAGCCCGGCCTCCCACCACTTCTGTTGCCACGCCTCGGTGAGCGCCTCCAGGTCCCAGTCGTCCTGCATATCGGCCGCGCGAGCGGGGGCCGCCCCTTGAAGGCTGCGAACAGGTGGGGACCATCAGCTGGAGTCGGGTTCCTCGTCCACCAGGTCCATCGCTTCGGCCACGACAAGCTCGGCGCTTGCCGTCACGCGGTAATCTCCGTTGATAGCAGTGCATCCGCCCACGAAGATCTCGTAGATGCCAGCGGGCAAGGGGCCGGCCACGGTGAGGCTCTCAGTCGCCCCAGAGACCGGGTTGAAGGCCATCGTCTGGTTGATGGCTTCCCCCTCCGGGCTCAGAAGTACCATGTCGCTGTCGAAGTTGGTGCCGAAGACTTCCAGTTCGACGTGGATGTTGACCGCCTCGGCGACCGTGCCGTTGGGCAGGTCCATGTCGAGTTCCCAGGGATGGAAGGCGAATCCGTCCGCGTAGACGTTCGGGCAGCCGAAGACACCGATGCCCGCCAGGAACGTCCCTTCGAACGTGGCGTTCAGGGACGCCAACAGCTCACCAGGAGCGAACGTCGCCGCATCTGTTGCCAACGCTTCTTGCACTTCGGGATCGTCATCCGCACATCCAGCAAACAGGCCTGCAACCAGCAATGCAACCAGCAATCGCATACACCGAACAGGGCGGTTCCAGTATTGAAGAGCCAGGAACAGGCCAACACCTGTTCTATTCTTTCCGGCTCATTGAGGCACCCAGAGCCCGGTGTACAGCAGGGCGAAGACCGCGTTGACGGCGGCGAAGGTGAGGCTGACAAGGATGATGCCTTCGACGCGGGCGGGGCCGTCGCGGGCGCCGCCGATGAAGCGATGGTACTGCCACAACAGGAGGGGCACGAAGAGAAGGAGCAGGGGGAACATGGCGCGGGGGAGGATCTGGTCGTTCCAGGAGAGGGCCAGGGCTCCGAGGTTGCAGGCGACCCAGGCCGACCAGCCGATCGCGTAGGCCCGTCGCTCTCCCAGGTGGGTGGCGAGCGTCAGGTAGCCGGCCGCTTCGTCGGAGGGCCTGTCCACCAGCGTCGTGGGGACGTAGACGGCCACCGCGACCAGGAGTCCCTGCGGCGCGAAGAGCCACGGGAAGCCGGCGAGCGGGGCGGCGATACTCCAACCGGCCAGGGCCGAGAGGAGGCCCACGCCCACGGCATTGACGGCCACGTCGGCACCAGGGCGGGTCTTGAGGCGGGCCGGCGGGGCGCTGTAGAGCCAGGCCAACAGGAGGCAGGCGGCCGTCAGGGCGGCGAAGGCGGGGTCGATCCACCAGGAGACCGTGAGGCATGCCGCGGCGCCGATCCAAGCGACGCCGTTGGCCCAGCCGGCCGCGACGATGCCCTGCACGAGAGGGCTCGACGCTTTGCGGGGGTTCAGCCGGTCGCCGGGTAGGTCGTGGACGTCGTTCCAGAGGAGCGTCGGAATCCAGAGGAGAGGGCCGAAGACGACGGCGCCGAGCACGAACCGGTCGGCCTGGGACCACCAGTCGGCCAGGGCGTCGCGGAACACGGCCGTGGTGGCGCCTTGTGTGGACGCCAGGTGCCAGAACGTGGTCCAGATCTCCAGGCCGGGCAGGAGTTCGCGGCTCGCCAGAAGGTGCCCGGTGGCCAAGGGCAGAATGGAGACCATCCAGGCCTCTGGGCGGCCCAGGCGCCACAACGCCAGCAACGCCACGCCCAGCCGAGGTGGCTCCTGTTCCTCCACGGAGCCCCATCGACGCCATCATCTACAACCCTGCCTCCTGCCCCTGCGTGCTGCGTGAACAGGTGGCCGAGCACTACCGCGACCGGGGCTACCGCGTCCAGGAACGCCTGCGGGCCGAAGGGGCGAGCGGCCAGGTCCACGTGCTCGACCTCGTGGCCAGCAACCACCTGGGGCGCCTGGCGGTCTTCTTCGGCGACGCCGGCGGCATCGACGTGGCTGAACTGGCCGCCTTGCAGCGCACCGCCCGTGACGTGGGTGCCAACCCCGTCGTCGCGGTCCCGCGCATCAGTGGCCCCCTGCGTGCTGCCGCGGGGCAACGGGGCATCGTCCTCCTGGAGGCGAGTCAACTGGGCGACGCCGCCCACCCGGCCCCCGTCGATCCGGAGCGCCCCCGGAGCGCCTGGCCGGAGGCCGGCAAGGCCCGACCGTGGCCATCCCGTGACGCGCCCCGCCTCAGTGACGCCATGCTGGATCGCCAACGCCATGATGACGCCCCGGAAGCGCCGTTCGCCTGGCTCGGCGGCTCCGGCAAGGGGGAGCAGGAGCGCTTCGATTGGCTCCGGGACAAGCCCAGACCAGCGGCGAAGCCCGTGGTCAAGCCTGCTACCACGCCACGCACGGCGCCTCCGGCCGCACCCAAAGCGCCGGAACCGGCGCCGGAGCCCGCCCCCCAGCCTGCGCCGGCACCCGAACCGGTGCCCGCGCGGCGCCGTAGCGCCGTGGACGAGGTGAACTGGCGCGTCGACCGCGATGTGGTCGACGCCGCGTTGCAAGGACGGCCCCGCGCAGCCGCCGTTTCCACCAGCGCGGCCCCTGCACCCAAGGCGAGGGAACCAGAGCCCGCGGCGCCTGTGCCGCGCGCTACGCCCAAGGAGCCCACGGTGGCCAACCCCCTGGGTCGCCTCCTCGTCTTCGCCGCCGTGTACGGTGTCGTGACGGCGTTCGTGCTGTTCCTACTCTTCGTCCTCGTCTGGGGCTGACGGCTCCGGCTCAGCGTCCGGCTTGAGGATCGCCAAGCGGTCCAGGCCACTCAGGGAGACCTGCCCCATCACCTCGGCACGCATGGCGTCGACCATCCAGTCGCGGAAGCCGTCCGTCATCTCGTACGCATCGCACGGCTGCACCTTGTCGGCCTCGCCGTCCATGACCGCCTGCTCGTAGGAGGCGCACTGCGGGCAATGGGGGTCGCTGGTCATGCGGCCCCGCAGCCGGGGCCCCCACATGACACAAGCGCTTTGGCACCCCGCCGACGTCGCCGCCCCATGACCCCAGATCGACCCTTCGCCCTCCTGGCAACGGCGGGCCTCGTCGCGCTGCTGCTGGCCGGCTGCCTCGCCGATAATCAGGACCAGGCGGGCGGCCTCGCCCCCGGTGACGACCCCGTGGCCGCAGCCATGGCCGCCATCGGTGAGCCGATCGTGACGTTCCACGACCACAACGACCCCCACTTGCACACCGCGAGCCACAACCTGGACCTCCTCTCCTGGAACACGCTCGACGTGAGCCTCGGCGACAACGGCTTTGCCAACTTCGTCCTGTGGCAGTCGGACGACGGCGCGGAGGACCTGGCGTTCGTGGCCGTGGACGGCGATGCTGCTGGCGGCTTCGTCATCGCCGACATCGCCGATCCCGACGCCGTCTCGGTGCTGGGGCGCTACTGGGTGGACGGCAACAGCATCCAGGAGGTGCGCGTCACCCCCGACGGCCAGACGGCGTTCATGAACGTCCAGGACATCCCGGATCCCAACGCCTGGACCGACGGCGACGGCCCCCGCGACTGCACCGTCTGCATCCATGTGGTGGACGTCTCCGACCGCGCGGCGCCGCAGCTGCTGCAGATCCTCCCCGTCGAACTCCTGGGCACCCACAACTTCCACGTCGAAGAGGTGGACGACGACGTGTTCCTCTACTACGTCGGCCAGCCCCTCTACCTACCCTACCCGGACCCGGGCAACCACGTCTACATCTCCCAGCTCGTGGACACGCCGCTGGGCCCCCGCCTCGTGCCGGTCGGCTCCTTCGACCATAACGAGGTCCAGAAGGAAGGACGCAGTTTCCCTCACGACGTGCTGGTGCAGGAGCATCCTGTGACCGGCCAACGCGTCGCGTACGTGAGCCACTGGGACGGCGGTGTGGTCACCTTCGATGTCACCGACCCGCTGCTGCCGGTGAAGATGGGTGTGAACGCCGAGATGGCGCCCAGCGACGCGCTCGCCATCCACTGGGTCATGCAGGAAGAGACCGCCCGCGACGACGAGGATCGGCCGCTGGGCCGCGTCATCGCCTGGAGCGCCCCCGAGATCGGCGGCCTGGAGACCGGCAGCGGCCTCATCCGCGCCTACGACGCCACCGACCCCGGCGCGCTGGTGCAGATCGGCACCTGGGAGCTCCCCGGCGATGTCACCATCGAAGGCGCCTACACCATGAGCCCCCACACGGCGATCCCCAACCAGGACAACACGCTCCTGGCCGTCGGCCATTACCACGCCGGCGTCTGGATCCTCGACATCACCGACCCCACCCAGCCTCGCCACGTCGCCTTCTACCAACCCCACGGCGACCCCGCCGCCCCCTACGACGGCCCCCTGTGGTGGAAGAAGCCCAACTTTGACCCCGAAGGGTACGGCCCCAACGTCTACCAGGCCCGCTGGGACCCCGACGAACCCACCCTGCTCTGGGTGACCGACCGGGGCACCGGCCTCTACGCCTTCGAGTACACCGGCCCCGTGCCGTCGTGACCGCAACGTAGAACCGCTCATTCCGACGCGCCCGCCACAACGCTTCTGTATCTTCTGGCGACGCTGTCTGCATGCGTGGATGGTCGGTCGCCCTCTTGGTGGCGGCGACGCTGGCAGGCTGCACCTCCGATGACGGCGGCAACGACCCCGATGAGGCCCCCGGCGCGGCTCCAGGCCCCGACGGCCTGGGCCCAGCCGGCACCGCAACACTCCTGGCGATCGGCAGCGGCTCCCCCCACACGGCCAACGAGACGTTCACCGGCACGTTCGCCTTCCAGGACAACCGGCAATACATGGGCCAATACGCCGGCGAGGCCGGCCAGGCCTGGACGCACCAACAGGAACACGACCTGTCAGGGCTCCTGCCCTCCGGCATGCCGTTCCAGTTGACGCTCCTGGCCGAAGCGGCCACGGGCAGCGGCGACATCGACGCCTTCCTGGTCGGCGATGCCGTGGCCGAATCCTGGTGCGACTGCCCCTTCGGCGGCCGCAACGAGGTCCGCGCCTACGGGCTTGGCGACAGCAACGACCTCCGCCTGGTGGTCCAGTTCGACGAGATCCACGGGGAACCCACCGATACCGGCGTGCCGGCGCAGGGCTTCGACTACACCGTCCAGGTGGCCGTCGTCGGCAGCCCCGGACTGCTACCCCCGGGCGTCCCCCTTGGCCTGCGCCTGGAGGCCCCCGGCGACAGCGTGACGTTCACCGGCCACACCCAGCCGATCACCGTATACGACCCCGCCGACGCCCAAATCGGCGTGCTGGGGGCGGACAGCGACGGCACGTTCACCCTCGACCAGGAAATGCCGACGGGGGAGTACATCTTCCTCCAACAGCTCAACGGCGCCCCCGCAACGGCCACCACGACCCGCGGCGACGGCACCACGGAGCCCCCGGCGGCGCGCTTCATCGGTGTGGTGAGCGAAGCCGCCTTCGTGGAGCTCCCCGACGGCCAGCCCGGCGAGACGACGTTCGTGGCGCCACCCACCGTCATCGAGATCGGCGGCTGCGGCTTCGGCGGCGACGTGGAGGTCGACCCCGCCTTCGTCATGCTCGACCCCGACGGCCAGCAATGGGCCGCCAGTGCCTCCTCGGGGCCCGCCATCGGAGGCTGGGGCACCTGCACCAGCAACTGGCTCGGCAGCCCGGACCAACAGCCTGGCACCTGGACGCTGCGCTTCACGGACACCGCCGGCCACGAGCGCGGCCTGTTCCACTTCTACTCCGCCTACGAGCGCTAGCCACCCCGCCAACCAGACACGCCGGCCCGGCCCGGCCCGGGACAGCGTCCTAGGGAGGCAGCGAGCTCAGAAGGTCGCTGATCAGGGCATCCAGGAGGCAACCCTCGGCAAAGCCCGTGAAGGCCACCGGGCAGTCGCGGTCGAAGACATGGACGCGACCGCTGCCCTGCGTGTAGGCGTTGACGAGCAACTGTTCGTCGTCCAGGGTGACCTCCCAGCCGAAGTTCTGGTTGTTGCCTTGGTCGGGCCGGACAAGCCGCTCACCCTCCCAGGACGAGCCGTCGAACTGGTACAGGTACGCCGCGCCCACGTTGTACGCGCCGCCCCGTTCGTCACGCGGTGCGCCGATGATGACCGCGTCGCCGAGCACGTCGACGCTGAGACCGAAGAGGTTGCCGTCGCCGTTGTCGCCGTCCACGGGGAACAGCTTCTCCTCGAGGGCCCAAGCGGAGCCGTCCCAGCGGTGCATGTACACGGCGCCACTCCAGTAGCCGAACGTCTCCTCGCCCTGGGAGCCGATGGCGAGCACGTCGCCGTCCAAGGCCACGTCGTGACCGAACAGGTCGCCGTCGTTGCCGCTGGTCGTCGTGATCGTGTGGGTGATGGCCCACGGGGAGCCTGGCCCGGCGCGTTCCAGCAACGTCACCTTGCCACTGGGCTTGGAGGTGTCACCGGGGGAACCCACGGCGAGCCTGTCGCCGTCGAGGTCGATGGCGGTGCCAAAGTCGTCGTAGTTGGCGCCGTTGGGGTCGGTGATCTGTTGGACGAGGTCGAAGGAGGCCCCGTTCCAGTCGTACGCGTACAGCTTGCCGCGGCTGATGCCGCCCGCGCTGGTCTGCTTGCCGGCCACGATGAGGTGGCCGTCCTCCAGCTCCATCTGGTAGCCGTACAGGGCGCCGCAGTGGGCGTCGGGGGCCTCCAGCTTCTGCACGAGGGGCCACTGGTTGCCGCTACGTTGGTGGACGAAGACGGCGCCCTTGCTGCTGCCGGTGCAGCTGCCGCCGTTGTCGTCGCCCGTGGCACCCACGAGGGCCAGGTCGCCTTCGAGGGCCACCGAGGATCCAAAGAGGTCGTACGGATGGGAATGGTCGGCCACCAGGCGGCGACCCACGTTCCATTCGCCCTGGTCGTTGCGGGAGACCAGGTAGGCCGCCCCCGCGTTGAAGTCCTCGCCGATGTCAAAGCCGGGCGCGCCGGCCAACATCATGTCGCCATCCAGGTCCATGGCGGAACCGAAGTAGGCGCCGCCGCCGCCCGCGCCGAAGTTCTGCACCCGGGCCGTCGCGTCCACGGGCAGGCTGGCTGCCAGCAGCGTGAGCACCACGGCTCCTACCATCCACCGCATGGGCGCTTCATGGCGGTGGGGCACTAAAACCGCATGCCCGCAGGGCGGCGGCCATGGCGTCGGCGTCCTGGAATCGGCGACCGGGGTCCGGGTGGAGGGCCACCCGGAACCAGCCGACGAGTGCTTCGTCGCCGGGCACGGGGGCCTGGAAGGGGCCCCAAGCGGCGGCGCGGGCCAGCACTTGGGTGACGGTCTCGTTGGGTCGCGGGGCAAGGGGCGGCCGTCCCGTGAGCGCTTCATAGAGCGTGGCACCGGCGGCGAACAGGTCGGCGGACGCGCTGGGTGGACCACCACGGGCCCGTTCGGGGCTGAGGTAGCGGGGCGTACCGGTCACGATCGGCGCAGCGGCGAGGGTGGCATCGGGGTCGGTGGCGGCACCCGTGGCCGCCGTGTCGAAGTCCGTGAGCCTGGCGCGGCCATCCACGTCGAACAGGATGTTGGAGGGCTTCACGTCGCCGTGGAGAAGGCCTGCGCGGTGGACGGCGGCGAGTCCTCCCAGCAGCTCCGTGGCCAATCGGTTCCACTGGGCGGCGGCCAGGGGTCCGTCCTGGAGGCGGTCGGCGAGGCTGCCGCCGGGCAGCCAGTCCAGCACCAAGGCGGGGCGGCCCTCCCAGACGGCGACCTGCCGCACGGCGATGATGTGGTCATGCTGGAGGGCCTGCAGGGCGGCGGCCTCACGGCGGCTGGATTCGGCGCGGCTGTGCAAGGCCCACTTCACGGCGACCGGTTCACTGGTGTGCAGGTCGCGTCCTTCGTACAGTTCGGCCCGTGGGCTCGCCGCGTGCAGGCGGTCCAGGCGGTACCGGCCTTCCAGCACCGTCCCCACCAGGCTGGCATCGGCGCCCGCTTTGGCCCCGGTGGCAGCGGCGCGCCCTGCTTCCGAGATCGCCAGGAGGAGTGTGGTCGCCACGAGCGCCGTCGCCAGGCCGGCCGGCACCGCGTAGGGTTCGGTCGCGGCGGCGCCGGTGCGGAAGCTGGCTGTGGCCAGCAGCAGCAGCACCCCGAAGCCGGCAGCACCCAACGGCAGCTCCACCCATCCCTTGGCGGTCCGTTCCACGCCGAAGAGACCGTGGCGCAGGGCAGCATAGGACAACAGGAGGGCACCGAAGGCCAGGCGGAGGGACGTGGCCGGCGCCGAGCCGTCGGCCGCCCATTGGCTCAGCGTCGCCAAGAGCGCCACCAACGTCACCGCTTGCACGAGGGCGTTGCGGGCTTCGGGCAGCCGGGCGCGGCCGGCCACCGTCAACGGCATCAGGGAGAGGAGCAAGGCGAGCACGAGGGTCCAAGGGAAGCCCAGCAGGGACGGGGCCTCAAGGCCGAGCCATCCCAGGACAAGCCAACGGTCCGGGTCGCTGGCGTACGTGACGAGGATCGGGACCTCTCGAAGGAGGAAGTAGGCCACCAGCAGCGCCAGGCCGGGGACGCCGCGCCGGTCCCGTTGCCGGAGCAGCCCTGCCACCAGGAGCCCGAGCATGTAGACGTCGAAGCCGACAAAGAGCAGCCCTTCCAGGCTGGCGACCTCGGCGCGTGGTCCCACCAGGACATGGGCGCCCGTGGGGCTGTACGTCCAGAACGGCGAGGGCTCGATCAGCTCCAGGACCGTCATGAAAAGAGGCCACGCCGCCAACGCCGCCAGACCCGCCGGCTGCCACCAGAAGCGCCGATGGATGCCAGTGATGGTCGTCACGAACAGCACGCCGACCATGAAGCCGAAGAAGCTGGGGATGTGCAGCGTGTTCAGGAGCGCCTGAGCGACGCGCGGGTCGCTGCTGACGGCCCCCGCGCCGTGGGCCAGCACATGGATGCCCTCGATGGCGATGAACGCCGCCAACAGCCGACCCGCCCGCTCCCGAGCGAAGAGCCAGGTGGCCCCCGCCAGGAGGCACAGGGCGATCCCGGCCAGCAGGTGGGGCAGGAGCGGCGAGGCCAACGGCTGGTTGGATTCGGGGAAAGGAAGAAAATAGCACCGATGGCGCCGGACGGTCGTCCTACGGCAACGTGTAGCTCACGGTGGCCCCGGCGATCTGCAACGACGTCGTCGCGCTGGGGACCGTCCAACTGACGGCGACCATGAGCGTGTTGTTCTCATGATCGACGGTGTGCGACAGGGAGGAACCCACCGTCTGCAGGCCGCCGTCGCTCGTCGAGTAGGCGTTGAAAAAGCCTAGGCCGGCGCCATCCGTCAACCTGGTACCCACGAGCTCCACGCGCATGTCGTGGTCGGTGCTGCTGTCGCGGACCGTGGCTTCCAGGCCCGTGATGAGGGCGCCATCGGGCAGCTGCACGGGGGCATAGAACCAGATGAACTTGCCAGCCTCCTTTCCAAAGAGCCCGAACGTGTTGCGGTGCCAGCTGAAGTCGGAGTCGCCAGCCATGAAGGCCCCCATGGGGATCGAGAGCGTCTGCGTCGCGGATGCTTCCAGGTCGTCCAGGCGGGCGGAGAGCAGGTCGTCGGCCGCGGCGCGAGCATCGGCTTCATCGTCGATGGCCGCCTGGAGAGCGTCGTCGGCCGCCATGCGGGCGGCTTCTTCCTGATCCAAGGCGTCTTGGAGCGCATCATCACCGGCGACCCGGGCCGCGGCCTCGTCGTCGACGGCAAGCTGGAGCGCGTCGTCGCCACCGGCGCGCGCGGCGCGCTCATCGTCCAAGGCGGCCTGGAGGTCGGCGTCACCCGCGACGCGCGCGGCCTGCTCCGCGGCCAGGTCGGCTGCAACGTCGGCTGCCAGGGCATCATCGGCGGCGATGCGGGCGGCCTCCTCGGCCATCAGGTCGTCGCGGAGCCCGGCATCCAGGTCGTCGATCTGCATCTGGAGGGCGTCATCAGCCGCGCTGCGGGCGGCGGTCTCTGCATCCAAGGCATCGAAGAAGTCGGCGGCCTCGTAGCCGTCCAGGAGGTCGGCGTCCAGGCCGCTGCCGGGCCCCATGTTGAGGCTGGTCCAGAGGGTGGCGGGCCCGGCCATGAGCGCCGTGCGGGCGGGCTCTTCAGGGACATCCTGGGCGCCGGCGAGGCTGGCGGAAAGGACGAACAGGCTTGTCATCAGCAGTGCGGACCGGTTCTTCATGACGATCACACCCGTTGACGTCCGACTCCACCGACCTGTTTTTCCCACCAAGTGGTGGCCAAGGTTCTAATATCATGAACCGGGCCGATTCAAGTTCATCCATCTGCAAAGACCAGGAACGACCGGCCGACGCCAAGGACATCACCGGGCCGGAGCGCATGGGGCGCCGGACCCTCGAGCCAGGACCAGTTGACCTGTGTGCCGTTGCGGCTCGTCTGCAGGTCCCTGACCGCGTAGGCGGTGCCCGTGCGTTCGATGACGGCGTGGCGGCGGCTCACGTAGGGGTCGTAGTCGAGGCTGACCGCCACGTCCGGGGCGCGGCCCAGCTCCCAGGTATCCCCTCCGTCCCTGCTGCTGGCCTCCTCCAAAGCGTAGGAGCGCCCCTCATACGCGCCACGCACCAGGGTCAGGCGAGGGCCAGCAGGGGCCTCGGGTGCCGAAGCCGCATCCAACGCGATGGTACGGTCGCCGGCCAAGCGATGGTCCCCGGAGAGCGCCGCCAACTGGGAGACCGCCTCAGCCAGTGCATACAGGCGCGGCCGGTCCACCACGTAGCGCCGCCCGCGGGGCTCGTCGTCCCCCCGGACCAGGCCATGCTTCTCCAGGAGGCGGATGTGCTTCTGGACCGCCGTCAGCGCGATCGGGCGATCCGGGCTGCTGCCGGCGCGGTCATCCTGGGGCGTCACCCGCAACTCCCGCAGCGGGCGGGGCAGCTTCAGGGCAGCCAGGACCTGGAGTCGCGTCGGCGACCCGAGCACCTTGAGGGCGCTGGCGAGCTGATCCGATGGCAACCACACCTCGGACGACATGGCCGCGCAGAGGCACGCGCCCGCATAGGGATGCCGGGCGAGACGGTTTTCTAAGCGTGGCTTGCTGGCCACCTGATGCGGTCCCTGCTGGCTGGCCTAGCCTTCCTAGCCCTGCTCTCTGCCACTTCCGGTCTCTCCCTGGTGCCCGCCGCCGATGCGGCGCCCAGCGTCCTCCCTGAGGCGGAAGCACCGGCCTGTCCCGATGTGGCCCGCCTGGACGGCATCGGCCGTGCCTGCCGCCAGGCCGACGGCATACTGCAGCTCTTCGACGAAGCAGGCGACTTCCTCGGCTGGAGCCACGGACAGGACCCGATCCCCGACCCCCAGGACGTGACGCGTTGGCTGCCCGGCATCCAGCGGGAACCCTACTGCGTCGACCGCAGCATCCCGTACGACGTGGAACCGCGCGCCGTGGTCATCTACGCCCGCGCCCACGACGACGCCGACGGCTACGCTGCCTGGAAACCCCGCATCCTGAACATGGTCAACACGGCCAACGGCATGGTGCACCTCTCCGGCGCGGCCACCGACGGCAAGGCCGCCTTGAAGGTCGAATGCGCCAACGATCGCGTGCTGGTCCACGAAGCGGTGCTGCCCACCGACCGCGCGGCCGCCGGCTTCAACTCCATCGCCAGCGACCTGCGCGACATGGGCTTCGGCGACGCCGGCGCCCGCCACTGGATCTTCTACGACGACCGTGGCGCCTGCAGCTGCGGCGGCATGGGCAACCTGATCCTCGATGACACCCCGACGCCGGCCAACCTCAACAACGGTTTCCTGTTCACCGCCTACGCCATCACGTTCGGCTACGACTCGGCCCGCATCATGCTCCATGAACTCGGGCACAACATGGGCGCCGTCCAGATGAGCGCCCCCCACACCACCGGCGCCGGCCACTGCACCGACGGCCGTGACATCATGTGCTACCGGGACGGAGGGCCCCAGAGCCACCGTTACACCAACAACCGGTGCGGCCAACAGGTCTGGGACTGCGGCCACGACGACTACTTCGACGCCAGCCCCGACCCGGACGAGTACCTGGCCAGCCATTGGAACCTCGGCAGCCGCTTCAACCGGTTCATCCGCTTCGGCGACGCCATCGACACGCCGGTCATCGACGTGGGCCTGACCGCCTGATGCCGGACCGCACCGTCAGCGTGGCGAGGCGCTCCGACCGACCCGAGCCAGCACCGTTTAGAACCGGCGTAGGGCTCGGCGGGCCGGGATGCAGACGCCTAGTGGACAGCGGCAGCGACGACGGGAGAGCGACTGATGGCCGGCCAGACCACCGCGCAGAAGCTGGCGGCGGGCCAGAAGGAGATCAGCGTCGCCGAGTTCTTCGAGCGCAACCGGCAGATCCTCGGCTTCGACAGCCCCACCAAGGCGCTGATCACCTCGGTCAAGGAGGCCGTCGACAACGCGCTGGATGCCTGTGAGGAAGCCAGCATCCTGCCCGACCTGGACATCGAGCTGCGCCCGACGGAGCACAAGGACGAGTTCACCCTCATCGTGGAGGACAACGGCCCCGGCATCATCAAGCGCCAGATGCCCAACATCTTCGCCCGCCTCCTGTACGGCAGCCGTTTCCACGCCATCCGGCAGAGCCGCGGCCAGCAGGGCATCGGCATCTCCGCGGTGGTGCTGTACGGCCAGATCACCACCGGCCATCACGCGGTGGTGACCAGCAAGATCGGCCACGGCCACCCGGCGGTCACCATGGAGCTGGGCATCGACACCAAGGGCAACCGCTCGGTCATCCATGACACCCGCGTGGACCACTGGGAGAAGGACCACGGCACCCGCATCGAGGTGAACCTGAAGGGGCGCTACCAGGGCGGCAAGCAGTCGGTCTTCGAGTACCTGCGCTCCACCTCCATCGTCAACCCCCACGCCAAGATCACCTTCACGGACCCCCAGGGCACGCGCACCCTGTTCGACCGCGCCAGCGACGAGGTGCCGGAGAAGACCCAGGAGATCAAGCCGCACCCGCTGGGCACGGAGCTGGGCACCATCCTGAAGATGGCCCACGCCAGCGAGTACCGCAAGCTCACCACGTTCCTTCAGAAGGAGTTCAGCAGCGTCGGTGCCGACTCCGCCAAGAAGATCCTCGCCAAGGCGGACGTCCCCAACATCAGCCCCAAGGACCTCAGCCGCGACGAGGCGCGCAAGCTGCACGCCGCCTTCGAGAAGGTCAAGATCATGGCGCCACCCACGGACTGCCTGAGCCCCATCGGCGAGGCCCTGGTCCGCCGCGGCCTGAAGAAGGAGACGGAGGACGTGAGCCCCGAGTACATCACGACGGTCACCCGGCCGCCGGCAGTGTGGGGTGGCCACCCGTTCCAGGTGGAGGTGGGCGTCGTCTATGGTGGCAGCCTGCCCAAGGACCAGTCGGTGCGCGTGCTGCGCTTCGCCAACCGTGTCCCCCTCCTGTACCAGCAGGGCGGCTGCGGTGGCACGGCCGGCATCCAGGACGTGGATTGGCGCCGCTACGGCCTGGAGCAGCGCGGCGGCAAGGGCATCCCCAACGGCCCCGCCATCGTCCTCGTCCACGTCGCCTCGACGAAGGTCCCGTTCACCAGTGAGGCGAAGGAGGCGATCGCCACCATGGAGGCGATCCACAAGGAGATCCGCCTTGCCCTTCAGGAGGCCGCCCGTGGCCTCGGTCGTCACCTGAAGAAGAAGGCCAAGCGGGCCAAGGTGTCCGAGAAGTTCACCCTCGTCACCAAGATCCTCCCGGAGATCAACAAGAAGTCGGCCGCCATGCTGGGCAAACCGGAAGCGGACCTGGCTCCCGTCGTCTGCAAGATCATGGACGTGGTCTGGATCGACGACCCGGAGGCGACCTACGAGAAGCTGGAGGGCCAGATGCTCAGCAGCGCCCCGCCGCCGAGCCCCATCGTGGAGGTCGCGCCGACCCTGGAAACGTTCGCCGAGCCAGAGCCTGAAGAGATCGCCGAGGACGCAGCCCCTCCCCCGCCGCCGCCCAAGCCCAAGCAGGCCTACCTGGGCACGGCGACCATCCCCATCACCAACTACAAGCTGAAACAGAGCAGGTTCCGCCTCTTCGCGGTGCTGCCCGAGGGCGCCGTCGTGGCGGAAGCGGAGCCGAAGCCGAAACAGGTGAAGGCCCGCTACGTCGCCTGGGACGTCCCCAGCCTGAAGCCGACGGAGCGCCTGGAGATCAAGCTCCAGGTGGCCGGCATCGGCCGCGGCGACCTGGACGACCTGGAGACCTACGTGGAAGGCATCAACGAACTCGCTGTCGTGGGGGCAGATCCCTGGCACGGAGGCGAAACATGAGCTGGAGCGACAGGGATTGGACTCCGGTCGTGCTTGCACGACCGGACGAGGATCCCTGGCATGGAGGCGAAGCATGAGCCCGGCCGCCGGCAAGCCCCTGACCAAGAAGCAACGCGAAGCGGCCGCCACCAAGGCGATGGACGGCATCGCCAAGCAGATCTACGGCCACCTCAAGGCCGCCGACATCCCGCAGTTGCAGCTCTCCAGCCGCAACAAGGGCAACATCGTTTTCGACGAGATGCACCGCGTCTGGAAGTACGGCGACGGGCTCACCACCCGCAGCGCCAACAAGCTCGACGGCGCCTACATGCTGCTTCGCACCATGTACATGTCCGAGTTCATCAAGGACATGGTGGCCACCCAGAAGTCGTCCACCCTTCGTGAGATGTACTACATCTCCGAGGGTTGGGACCTGGGCAAGTTCCACGCCCAGTCGGAGTCGGACGGCCTGGCCGAGGACCTGGAGGTCATGACCGGCCGCATGCGTGAGGACTTCAAGCTGCGGCCGGAAGAGAACGGCGCCGCCATGATCGGCGACCTGAAGGTCGTGGAGACCACGCGCACCGGCAGCCGCCGCACGATCCACTGCCAGGACGACGTGGGCGACGCCGGCTACAACATCCCCTACAACGTGGAGCCGGACCGTCTCAGCTTCAAGGACGTCAACGCCGACTTCGTCATCGCCATCGAGACGGGCGGTATGTTCGCCCGTCTGGCCGAGAACCAGTTCGACTCCAGCGCCAACGCGGCGCTCGTGCACCTGAAGGGCCAACCGGCTCGCAGCACCCGTCGCCTGCTCAAGCGCCTTAACGAAGAGGCCGGCCTGCCGGTCGTGGTCTTCACGGACGGCGACCCGTGGTCGTACCGCATCTTCGCGAGTGTTGCCTACGGCGCCATCAAGACCGCCCACATCAGTGAGTACCTTGCCACGCCCACGGCGCAGTACCTGGGCGTCACCCCCAGCGACATCGTCAACTACGAACTGCCCAACGACAAGCTGACCGACAAGGACGTGGCGGCGCTCAAGTCAGAGCTACAGGACCCGCGCTTCGAGGACGACTTCTGGAAGGGCGAGATCGAGTTCCAGCTGCAACTGGGCAAGAAGAGCGAACAGCAGGCGCTCGCCAAGTACGGCCTCGACTTCGTGACCGACACGTACCTGCCGGAGAAGCTGGGCGAGATGGGCATCCTGCAATAGGCGACCATAGCCCGGTGCGCGCGGCCCTTCGGGACCGGACACACCACAACAGCCAAGGAGGTGCCCGCGGCGTCACCTGCGGGTGAAACCCATGAACTGGTCGATTCTGGCTGTATCTGCGCTGTTGCTGCTTCCCGTCGGTCTGACGGTGGACGATGCCGAGGCCCGTCCCGCGCCCCCCGTGTGCGTGCGCGAGCCCTGCGGCCCGCTGCTGCCCTGTGTGATCGGCAGCGACTCGGACTGCAAGATCAAGATCACCTGCGTGCAGGAACCTTGCCACCCCAAGCGCGTCCCGTAGGACACGCCTGGAGCAACCCTCTTCCTTCCTTCTCTTGCTTCTGTTCTCGTGCGGCCCCGCCTAGGCGGTCGGGTCGCCCACCTGGACCATCGTCTCTTCGGTCCAGTAGTCGTGCGTCCGGTCGCCGACCTCGACGCGCAGGTGGCCGCGCAGGTAGTAGATACCGTCACCAGGGAATTCACAGGTGACGCCGAACGTACCCGGCAGGCTCTGGACGCCGTCGACGTGGGTGCAGGCACCGGCCTGGGCGCCGAAGTCAGCGTCCGGGTCGTCCGTGCTGTCGTTCCAGTAATGGGCGCCGATGTGGCCGCTGGAGCCGGAAGGACCCTCAATCACGAGGTCGAAGGCGCCGCTGCTGCCGCCGGCGAAGGTGGGGTTGGCCGCCGAGAGCACGTAGCTGTCAGGGCCCAATACCACTTCCACCATCTGGCCAGGGCCCCAGAAGTTGACATCCTCGCCATCCTCGTTCACGCGGGCGTGGGCGTACACGTAGAAGACACCCAGCTCCGTGAAGTTGCAGGTGATGGACAGTTGACCGGGCAGGGTGTGCGGACCCGCTGGGTGCTCGCAGTTGCCGGCACGCTGTTCGAACGACGCCGTGGGATCGGCCACCTGGCTGGACCAGAAATGGGCACCGACGTGGTCGGACGTGGCGTCGCCACTGGCCGTCAGCGTGACCGGGATGTCCTTGCCCAGGACCGCCAACGTCGGCAGCCCCGAAAGCGACAGTTCGAGGCTCACATCGTCCGAGCCCGTCGTACAACCAGCCAGGCCCACCGCGGCGAACGCGGCGGCCACAAGGACCACCTTGGAATCCATGCGGCGGCCACCTCCATCGCCTTCATCAGGCTTGGCCTGTTGGGCTCCCACGGGGGCCGTCCAACAGGAGTGGGGACCCCTTTGGTCAAAGACTGCGACCAGAACCCTTATGATTAAGGCCTGGGTCGTTCAGGTTTGTTGAAGGTGGCAGGTTTCAGGCCCTCCTGAACAAAGCCACCGACGGCACGTCAAGGTGACCAAAATGCGCTTCCCGAACCGCTTCACGACCTTCATGGCCGTCCTGGCAGCCACCCTTGTGCTGGCCCAGGGTGCCCACGCTCAGGTCGGCTCCACGCCCAAGATCGACGTCACGGATGTGACCGTCCCGAGCGCCCCCATTGTCCCTGAGCTGGAGAACCCCGCCTTCAAGGTGCGCTTCAGCTACCAGCTGGACAACCAGCTCTACGATCTGGCCGGCCAGGTCAACTCCGTGGCCGCCATCAAGATGCAGTTCCAGTGCCCCAGCTACGTGGTCATCACGGGCCCGAGCACCGTGCTGCTCAGCATCTCCGCGGCCCCCCCTCAGGCCGCTTTCAACGGCGAGGGCAACTTCAACGTCGCCATCAAGCGCACGGCCCCTGGCCTGGAGCAGATCCAGTGCAGCGTGACCGTCCAGAGCGACCCCGTGGTGAACCCCTTCATCGCGGGCAGCACCGCCTCCCAGCGCCCCTTCTCCGTGAGCGCTGACTACTACGGTCTCCTGCAGGCCAAGGTGGCCACCAAGCTGAAGCAGGCCGGCCCCCAGAAGCAGGTGCCCTTCGAACTCGAACTGACCAACTTCGGCAACGCCCGTACGCAGGTCAACTTCGAGATCCTCAACAGCCCCGGCGGCAAGAAGTGGAACGCCCTCCTGCCCGATGTGATCATCCTGGAGAGCCCCAACAGTGGCCAGGGCGCCACGACCCAGACGGCCACCTTCACCGTCGCCACGCCGTTCAAGAACGGCTGGAACAACGAGGAAGGCGCCTACACGCTCTCCATCAAGCCGGAAGCGGCCGACAACCCCGAGAAGAAGGGCAGTGAACTGACCGCCAATGTGCTGGTGCGCGTCCGCGGTGTCTACGTGCCCGGCTTCGAGCCCGTCGCCTTGCTGGGTGCCGTGGCCGCCGCCGCCATGCTGGCCCGCCGTCGCACCGACGACGAAGAGTAAGGTGGCCTGGTCACCGCCCCTTCCTCCCCTTCCCTTCTTTCCCGACCTTCTTCCCTCCCCTCTCCTCCCGTTGCTTTCTTGAACGACCTCCTGGTGGACCTCCTGTGATGCGGACGACGGCCTTGTTGATGCTCCTGGTGCTCCTGGCACCGGTGAGCGCCCAAGAGCCGGATCCCCCCTCGGTCCCCGAGTACCCCTTCCAGAACGCCTTCAACTTCGAGTTGGAGGTCCCCAACCCCAACATCATCGTCGACGTCAACGAGAACGGCGTCATCCCGTTCACGTTCCGCGACCTGTCGAAGGACGGGCCGAACAGTTACACCCCGGATGGCACGCAACCCTTGCCGGGCGTCTTCGCGCATCAGGTGGACTTCGATCCGCAGCCGCTCACGGATGATCCTGGTTGGATCGCCTTCAAGCCGCCGGGCGCCTTCACTCAGGGCGGCGATGTCTACGAGGGCGAGCTGGTCATCCAGGCGTCCCCCCAGGCCCGCGATCCCTTCTTCACGGTCAACTTCACGGTCACCATCCTGACCCCGGATGGCGGCACGCATCAGACGTCGGCCACGATCGTCGCTTATTCGCCGGGCGTCGCGGCGTTCAACGCGCAGGTCTCCGGCAGCTACCTCATCAAGCCGCGCACCGTGGTCGATGTTCCGGTCAAGATCACCAACACGGCGCTGGTCCCCAAGGGTTTCGACATCGCCGTGGGGGACAACCCCTGCGACCTGTTCGTCCAGACGACGACGAACAACATCGTGGGCGCCAAGGAGACGACCGAATACACAGTGACGTTCCAGGCGCCCGAGGGCAAGGCTTGGTACTTCTCTGAGCTGTGCAGTTTCTCCGTCCAGGTGTTCCCGACGGGCAACGAGGACGCGGCGCAGACGATCATCATCGGCGTCCAGGTCAACGGTGGCTACTTGGACCCTGTCTGGGTCTTCTGGGGCCTCGCTCTCCTGGCCGCCCTCATCATCCTGCTCTTCTTCCTGGCCGGCCGCAAGCGTCGCCTCGAGGAGGAGATCCTCGGGAAGCCGCAGAAGCCGTGGCTCATCCCGGTGGAGAAGGTCTACCTGGACCGCCTCAAGGAGGAGGACGAACGGGCCTGGTTCGTCGTGCGCCACTACCTGATGGAGGACGAGTACCGTTCGTCGCTCCTCTGGTATGCCAACTTCAAGAAGGCGACCAAGAACCAGCGCGTCAAGGAGCGCCTCGTGGTTAGCCATGAGCGCGCCTACGAGCGCTGGCGCCGGGGCTGGCAGAAGAAAGTGGACAAGCCGCTGCGCAAGGCGGACCGCTTCGAGCGCAAGCTGCAACGGAAACTGGACCGCAAGGCGGACCAGCAGACCGTCAAGGAGCGCAAGCAATGGGAGAAGTTGACGCTCAAGCAGCGCGCGGCCCATGAGAAGCAGGTCGCCAAGGCCAACGAGGCGTGGGAGAAGGAGGCCAAGAAGGCCCGCAAGCGGGGCCAGCCGGAGCCGGAGAAGCCTGTGCTGGCGGACCCGGACCTACCGGAGCGCCCCGGCAAGGTGGCCATCGCGCTGGAAGAGCACAAGTGGAGCCGGAAGGCGGACCGCCGCCGCGGCCGCATGGACCGCAAGAACCAGCGCTTGCAGGCGAAGTTCGATGCCGCGGATGCCAAGCGTCGCCGCAAGGTGATGCGGAAGGTCAAGCGGGCGGCCAAGAAGCTGGACGATCCGGAGTTCGTGGCGGAGCATCCGCTCCTGGCCGAGTCGCTTTCGTCCTGATCGGCCCCGTCGCGGCCGGTCTGCTGCCTGAGGCTCAGGCCAGCCGGCGCTTCAGCTCGACCTGCTGGATGTCGTAGCCGGCGGGGCACTCGACGGCGTCGCCGACGGTGAGGATCTCGTAGTGTTCACCCGGCGTGGGACCCTTGGGGTGGCACAGGGCGTACCGGCTGCATTCGGGGAGTCCGCAGGGGATGGGCTTCCAGGTGGTGGCGGTGCCGCGCAGTCGCTTGGTCTCGACGGTGCTGTGGAAGCTGGCCGGTTGGGCGGTGACGACGCGGACGCGGTCGCCGTCGTGCAGCTGGCACGGGTGGGTGACGTCGCGCAGTTCCGTCACTTCGTAGGTGACGCCGGACTGGAGTCCGAAGCAGAGCTTCTGGACGGGGCAGCCTTGGCATTCCTCGCCCTTGTTCGCGCCAGCGAACGTGAAGCGGTGGCCGGGACGCGCGAGCGTCTCGGGGACGAGGGTGAGCGGGCCCACGGCGCCGCCCACTTGGGGCCCCTTCTTCAGGGTTTCCGGGACGTCGTTCAAAGGACGCCGGTGGTACGGCACAGGTTGCGTGCCGCTTCGGGGGTGAGGCCGCTCTCGCCGAGGATGGTGTAGCGCTCGGGGCGGAGGCGGTGGCAGGTGGTGAGCGCTTCGACGATGGCGTCCTCGCCGATGCCGAGCCCTTCCGCGGTGGTGGGGGCACCCATCTCGGCGAGGCGGTCGCGGAGGTTCTTCCAGTCGCCGCCGTGCAGTTGCATCATGAGGATGCTGCCGACGCCGACCTGTTCGCCGTGCATGGCGCTGCCGGGGGCGATGCGGTCGAGGGCGTGGCTGAAGAGGTGCTCCGCGCCGCTGGCGGGGCGGCTGGTGCCGGCGACGGCCATGCTGACACCGCTCACGACGAGGCTCTTGACGGCGAGCCAGCACGCCTTCTCGATGCCGGGGCGGATGATGGAGGCGTTCTCCATGATCTGTTCGGCGGCGCTCTTGGCGAGCACGGCGGCGAAGCTGCTGTATTCCTCGGCCTTCAGGCGGGCGGCGAGTTGCCAGTCGAGGACAGCCGTGATGTTGCTCACCACGTCGGCGCAGCCGGCGGCCAGCATGCGGAACGGGGCCTTGGCGATGATGGCGGTGTCGGCGACGATGCCCAGCGGCGGCTTGGCCTCGATGGACTGGCTGCCTTCGTCGGTCTTGATGGAGGCGCGGCCGCTGCAGATGCCGTCGTGGCTGGCACTGGAGGGGACACTGATGAAACCGGTATCCAGGCGGTAGGAGGCGAGTTTGGCCACGTCGATGACGCTGCCGCCGCCGGCGCCCACGTAGAGGCCCGCGCCGACCTCTTGGCCCAGCGCTCGGGCGCCTTCCACGGCGTCCATGGTGGGGCCGGGGGAATCGTAGAAGTGGAGTCCGAAGCCGGCGTCCTCCACGGATGCCTTGACGCGGTCGCCCATGAGGCGCTTGGTGGTGGCATCGACGACGGCGATGACGTCGCCGTGGGGGGCCACATCGGCCACCACGTCGCCCAGTTCGTCCAAGGCATCGCTCCCCACGAGTACGTTGCGGGGGAACACCATGCTCTTGACGCGACCGGAGTCTTCGACCATTGTCGGCGCCCACCTCGGCGTTCCTCATAAGGCCGGTGGCGGCGGCCCGGTGCGGTGCCGTCATAGCCGCCTGCCCCCTTCGACGCTTGCCGATGCCTGTCCTGACCTCCGACGCTGACATCTCCGCGCTCTTGGGCCGCGTGCGCCGCATCGCCGTGGTGGGCGCCAGTGACAATCCCGACCGCGCCAGTTACCGCGTCTTCGGTTTCCTGCGTGACCAGGGGTACGACGTGCTGCCAGTGAACCCGGTCAAGGACGAGGTGCAGGGCGTGGCGTGTGTGCCGGACCTGGCCGCTGCGGCGGCCCATTGGGAAGCCCAGGGGAAAGGGGGCATCGACCTGGTGGACGTGTTCCGGCGTCCCGACGTGGTGGAGCCGGTCGTTGCCGACGCGGTGGCCGCCGGAGCGAAGGCGATCTGGTTCCAACTCGGCGTGGTCAACGAAGCGGCCATCGCCGCCGCCGACGCGGCCGGCCTCGACGTGGTCGTGGACCGCTGCCCGGCCATCGAGATCCCGCGGCTGGGCCTGCGCCGTTAGGCCCCTCCTCATCCGCCACGGTCATATGAACGGCGTCTCTTGAGACACCGTGGATTCGAGAGTGGTGACCCTGGTGGCGTGCCTCCTGCTGGCCGGGGGGCTGGCGCCGACGGTGGCTGGACAGTTCCAGCCGGCCCAGCAGCCTGACTTCGACGACCTGTTCGTGGCCCGCGACGACGTCGCCCCGGCGGGCACCTATGACGGTGCCCAACGCATCCTGCGCTTCGTGCAGATCAGCGATGCCCACATCATCGACGACGACGCGCCGTTCCCCATGCGCACCGCGATCCTCGACGCTGTCATCGGCGCCACGGTGACCGGCTCCGCAGCGCGGCCCCAGGAGGAGTACACGGACGAGGTGCTCGACGCGGTCATCCAGACCATCAACACGCGGCACGCCGAGGATGCCTTCGACTTCGTCATCAATACCGGCGACAACATCGACAACCAACAGGAGAACGAGCTGACCCGGTTCATCGACAACTGGGAAGGCACCGACACCAAGGTCGGCCCCATCTCCGGGTTCGCCTGCGTCCCCGATGGTCAATCGGAGTCCGTGGACGACGATGCCAACGACGAGACGACGGCCTGCACGAGCCTGCCGGCGGAGCTGGCGGCCAACAACACGCCCCTCGCGTTCGGGCTCCCCTGGTACTCGGCGTACGGCAACCACGACGGCCTCATCCAGGGCAATGCTCCCATCGAGCCGGGCTTCAACGAGCTGGCGGCGCAGTTCGGCCGCTACTTCCTGGAGACGTCGGAATACGTGGACCTGCACTTCCAGGCAGGCACCAGCTGCGCTGGCGGCAGCCCCGCCGGCACCGTGCTCGACGACTTTGGTCACGGTTACGGCCACGCCGGCGACCGCCTCTGCGACGAGGACCCAGACAACGACGGCTACTACGCCCTCGCCCTGCGCGGCGTCCGCATCATCGTCCTCGACACCGTGAACGACGACTTCGTCACCGCCAACGAGAACCTGGCCGGGCTGTTCAACCCTCACACCACCATCGGCTACGACCTCATCGGCGGCTACGCGGAAGGCGCCATCGACCCGGTGCAGTGGGCCTGGCTCGACGACCAGCTCAAGGGGTCGGCCGCGGCCGGCGAGCTGGCGATCATCTTCGCCCACCACACCCTCAACTCCATGTTCGCGGAGCCCGCCGCCAGCACCTGTGGACCCCCGGGCTGCCTGGAGGACCTCCTGTCGGCGGCCGGCTACAAGACCGCCCAGGACGTGATGGCGCTCCTGACCGGCTACCCCCACTTTGCGGCGTGGATCGGTGGCCACACCCACGAGCACCGTGTGCAGCCGAAGCTCCTCGAAGGTGCGGCGAGCCCCGGTTTCTGGAACGTGGAGACCAGTAGCCTCGTGGACCTGCCCCAGGAGGCCCGCATCATCGAGCTCTGGCAGGCCTCCAACGGCACGGCGTTCCTCTCGATGAGCCGCCTGGGCCACGACTACCAGCTCTCCAAGGACCTGGCCGCCAGCGACGACCAGGCGTACGAAGGGGCCGAAGGGGGCCCCGAGGACCAGGACGTTCTCCTGTGGTTCCCAGTCCCCGACGGCGTCGCGCTGGAGCCCCAGCCGAGCCTGCCCCGCGCGCTCCTGATGGACGTGCTCTCGCCCCCGCCCACCGGGAACGGGACCCTGCTCGGCCAGAACGTCACCCTGACCATCACCCTCAACGACACGGCCACCGGGGAGCTCGTCCCGGGCCTCGTGGTCAATGTCACCATCGGCCACCAGCCGCCGGGGCCCCAGGCGGCGTTCGTCACCGACGTGGAGGGGCACCTGCTCGACACGGAGGACCCTGGCACCTACAGCCTGACCTTCACGCCGACCGAGGCGGCCACCCACTTCGCCACGATCACCGTGCCGGCGCAGCAGATCTACCCTGAACTGGCCCGCGTGGTGAGCATCCCCGTCACGGGGCCCACCACGGATGACGACGAGGACGAGGACAGCCCCCTCGGCCTGGTGCCTGTGCTGGCCGCTCTGGGCGTCGCTCTCTTGGCGGCCCGTCGTCGTCAGAACAGGTGATCGTCCACGAGCCGGGTCGGCCCGGCAGGGTGCAGGCGTAGCACGTCCGCGATGCCGGGGAGGTCCGCCACCGCTGCCGCGACCTCCTCTTCGTGGTCCTTGTGGGTGTTCAGGTACGCCGTGGCGCCCGTGTCCATGCTGAAGTGGACCGGCGTGCCGGCGTCCCGCAGCTCCCAGACGGCCCGCATGACAGCGACGGTGGCCGGCTGCCACGTGAGGTGGCTCGATTCGCTGGTCATCGTGACCGCGTGCAGGTTGAGCGTGTCCCGCTCCGCAACCGCCGCTAAGGCCTCCAGGTCGCCTTCACGCACGGCGGCGCGCGCCGCATCGAGAGCAGCGGGGAGGTAGTCGAGGCGGCCCTGGAAGAGGGGGCTCGTCAGGACCTCCTGGTGGACGTTCTCCGTCGGCTCCTCGTGCTGCACCAGGGGCACGACGATGCGCCAGTCCTCCAGGGCGCCGCCGTCGCCAGGGTTCCAGAGAGGCCGCGAATAGCTTCGCTCCCCTTCGACGACCCATTCGCTCACGCCGCCCGTCACCGCGCGGCAGGCACTACCGGCACCCAGGCGGGCGTATTCCGAGAGCTTGGCAGGCGAGGCGTC
>JBMYRW010000005.1:0-15397 GCA_049602735.1 Thermoplasmatota archaeon | reverse complement strand
GCCGCTGCGGCCACGGCGAGGGCGGCGAAGCCACTGGCGCTGCTGCCGAGCCCCACTTTCTGGGGGAAGTCGTTGATGCTCTCCATGCGGAACGGCCGGTCGTCGCCGGCGTGCTCCTGGATGGCATTGACCACCGTGGCGATGCGCTCCATGGCGCGGCCGCTGGCCGGTTCACCGTCGAAGACCGCCGTCGGGTCGCCGTAGTCCTCGTCCATCACCTCGACCGTGGTCCGGGTGCTGGTGGGCCCGGTGCACAGGCTGATGCTGGCGTGGAACGGGATGCGCCGCACCGGGTCCCGCAGCCCGTGGTACTTGACGAGACCTTGGATCGGATGCGCGATGGCGGTCGCCTTGCCGCTCATGCCAGGCCCCCGAGGCCATTGGTGAGGCCGTCCGCCTGGGCCTGCACGAGCCGGTCCGTGGCCTCATCGGCCTTGACCACGAAGACCTGGCCGGGCCGCACGTCAACCTTCTTGAACCGGGGCAACCGGACGCCGCCTCCGCCGCGCTTGGGGTGGGTCACCATGTCCATGGCCATCTCATCCACCAAGCGCTTGATGAAACCCGCCATGCCCTGGTCGTGGCTGCGTAGGCGGCGGGGGCGCCACCGTTGCAGCAGGCGGGCGGGCAGGATCTGTGACGTGGGCCCTAACAGGGTCGCGTCGGCCGCTTTCTGGCCACCGTTGAGGGGCTGCCGCGACCGGAAACGCTTGCCGTCCGGCCACGTGGGCCAGTATGCGGTGCGCCAGTCCTCGATGACGTAGAGTCCGCCGGGTCTCAGGTGGTTGTCGAAGAGGTGCCAGAAGCTCGCCTCCGTCAGGTGGCCCAAGTGGCTGGCGTCGTCGATGATGACATCGAAGCCTTCCGGCGCCTGCTCCCGCCCGATGCGGTCGAGGACCTCAGGGTCCTGCTGCATCCCCTGGTACACCGCCGCCCGTTCGTCCTCGGGCTCCGGCTTGGGGTTCATGTCGAGCCCGACCACGCGGCCCTTGGGGAAGTAGTCCAACCAGACATCGAGCGAGCCGCCGTGGGCGATGCCCAGTTCGAGCAGGCGGACGTCCTTGCTGCGCAGCCCGGCCAGGTGCTCGTCGTAGTACTGCAGGTACAGCGCGGACTTGTCGGTCGGGTACTGGGAAGCGTCCACGTCGCCCAGGAGGCGCGGCGGGGCGTTCGGTGGCACGCGTCGGCAGTCGGCCGCCCAGGGATAGAGGGCGCGGTCCGCGTCCAGGCCCTCGCCGCTGGTGGCTCAGTAGTCGTCGCCGAGGTCGAGGCGCCGGCGCACTTCCCGCTTCAGCTTCTCCGAGAGCTCGAAGAGAAGTCCCCCCAGCGTCCGCCCCACGTCGAGAGCGCCCTCGACCAGGGTGCCGGTGACGATGATGTCTGCGCCGGCCTCGATGACATCGTGGGCCTGCTCGGCGTCCTTGATGCCGCCACCCACGATCACCGGGACATTGACGGCGCGCTTGACGGCGCGGATCATGGCCGCCGGGACCGGTTCGTCGGCGCCGCTGCCGGCCTCCAGGTAGACGAAGCGCATGCCGAAGAACTGGGCAGTGAGCGCGTAGGCGACGGCCGTATCGACGTCGTCGCGGGCCACCAGTTCGGCTTGGCCGACCTTGCCGACGGTGCCGCCAGGTTCGACGACGATGTACCCCATGGGCAGGGGTTCGATGCCGAGTTTGTCGATGACGGGTGCGCCGCGCACCTGTTCGCCCACCAGGAACGCGCGGCTCTGGCTGTTGAGCAGGCTCATGAACCAGACGGCATCCGCGGAGGGGCTGACCTGGCTGGCCCCACCAGGGAACAGGATGATCGGTAGGCCGCTCGCCTTCTTGACGAGCTTGACCATCTTGTCCAGGATGCGGGCCTTCTCGGGCGTGCTGCCGCCCACCATGATGGCGTGGCTGCCCGCTTCGGCCGCGGCGGCTGCCATGGCGGCGGCCTCCTTGGGGCTCTGGCGGTCAGGGTCCAGGAGGGTGAAGTGGAGGGGGCCGTGGCGCAGGTGGCGACGGATGTAGTCTTCCACGAACTGGATGCGTGGTCGTCGCCGGCGCCTCATGCGGGGCGCAGCAGGCAGGCTGGGGGACAAGTAGGCTCCGAAGGGACGACGAGGCTCACCAGGGGCAGTAGGGGCCGGTCACGGTGACGGAGTCGGGGTCGAAGCGCTCCCATTCGACGGTGACGAAGCAGCCCCGGTCGGGGGCGAACGTGCAGGTGATGTGGGTGCGCTCGGAGGTGTCCACTTCGTCGTGGCGGACCGTGCAGCCGGCCGCGGAGACCTCGCACCAGAAGCCGGAGACCGGGTCGCGGGGGTGGCAGGGGCCAAGGGCGGTCGGGTCGCGGGCCTCGACGGGGAGCGTCGCGGCGAGCAGGACGAACAGGAGGGCACAGGCAACAAGGGGGACACGCATGGCGACCAACAGGGTGGCATGGGTGTGGCCGGCTTGGCCCTTACGGTGGGCCGGCTGGAAGCACGGCCAGGACGAGGAACCCCAGCAAGGCGGCCAGCATGCCGAGTTTGAGCAGTCGCTGGGCACGCGCGGCATCCGCGAGGACGGCGGCGGTGGCCAGGAACGCGGCGTCCGCGACGCCCAGCATCAACAGGAACGGCCAATGGTCCAGGGCTCCAAGGAACGCCAGTCCAGACAGGGCGACGGCGGCGAGCGTCGCCAGGAGCGCCAGGCCCTGCGCCGCGCCGGCGCCGCTGCGGGCGACGAACGTGCGCCTTCCGGCTGCCGCGTCGCCTTCGGCGTCCTCCACGTCCTTGTGCAGCTCACGGGCCAGGTTGACCAGGAATGCCATGGCGGCCAGGAGCCACACCGTGCGCGGCAGCGCAGCGGTGCCAAGGACCGCAACGGCACCGAACGGAAACGTCGCCGCCACCAGGAGGGCCACGGCTGCGTTGCCGGGGAGGCCTGCCGCCTTGAGGCGCCATTCGTACACGCCCAGGAGCGCGGCGACGCCGCCGGCGAACGCCAACAGGACCAGGCCGCCGGCAACGAACGCCTCCAGGAGCCCGAGGCCCAACAGGAGGGCGGCGAACGACTTGGCCTCCTCGACCTTCAGTTCGCCCCCAGGCAGCGGCCGCTCCGGGTGGGCGCGGCGGTCGGTCTCCAGGTCCCCCAGGTCGTTGAGGACGTTGCCGAAGCCGGTCACGAGCGCCGCAGCGAGGGGGGCGGCGACCCACGTCGCCAGTTCCAGGTCCAGGCCTGTGCCGCGTAGGGCCAGGGCCATGCCGACCAGGACGCCCAGCGCCGCCATGAGCGCGTTGCCGGGGCGCAGCAGGCGCAGGCGGGCTTTCCAGAGGGAACCGTAGGACGCCATCAGGCCCGGCCGGTCGGGGCGGCCGCTTCGGCCGCCGCTTCCGCCTTCTCGCGGGCCTCGACCTGGGCGAGCAGTTCGTCCACTTCGTCCCATTCCGCCTTCGCCTTGGCCTCTTCCATCTCTTTGACGGCCATCATGTACTTGCGTACCAGGGGGGCCATCTTGGGGAAGTGGCGCAGCATGAGCTTGACGAACGTGGGGAACTTGGCGTCGGTGAGCTCCAGGACCACGTCGCCGTCCAGGATACTGGCGAGGCGCTCGAAGTCCTTGTCGGAGAGGTTCTCACTGAAGTATCGTAGGCGCAGGAGCTTCTCCGTCACCGCCCCTTCGCCCGTGGACCAGTACTCGTCCACATAGGGCTGGAGGGCCGCCTTCGAGACGTCGCCGCGTCGGAGCGCCTCGCCACCCACGCGGGCCGCGATCTGCGCCGCCGACATGGCGATGATGATGCCGCCCCCATGGATGGGGTTGACCAGCTGCGCCGCGTCGCCCACGAGCATGACGCCATCGGCGATCGGCTCCGGCACGCGACTGCTCACAGGGATGCCACTGCCGTTGAGCTCCGTGACGCTCGCCTTGGCAAAGTGCTGCGGGTGGCGCTCGATCCACCGGTCCAGGTAGTCCTGCGCCCGGTTGCCCCAGGAGGACTCCTTGGCCAGCACGCCGATGCCCACGTTGGCGACACCGTCGCCCTTGGGGAAGATCCAGACGTACCCCTTGGGGGCCACGTCCTCGCCGAAGTAGAGGTGCAGCCACTTCCATTCGTCGATGCCGGTCACACCGACCATCTCGTACTGGAAGCCGCTGTGATAGTCACGGACCCTGTTGAGCGTCCGGAGGCCGGACCACTTGCCCACCATGGAATCGATACCGTCAGCACCGATCGTGAGCTTTGCCCGGATGTCGAACTCCTGGCCCATGAACGACGCCCGCACACCGGCGACGGCGCCGTCCTTCGTCTTGAGCAGGGCGACCATCTGCGTCTTGGGCATCGTCTTGGCACCGGCCAGGATCGCATCCCGCGCCAGGTGCTTCTCGAAGATCTTGCGCTCGATGACCCAGCCCAGCGTGTCCGGGCCGGTCATCTCCACCCGCTTGCCGCTGGGCGCGTACAACGCCGCGCCCTCGATGCGGCCGTAGGCCCACGCTGGGTCGGGCTCGACGCCGCAATGCTCCAGGCCCACGTCCGAGACGCCCTCGGCGCAGCGCTTCGGGCTCCCGATGTCCTGCTTGCGGTCGATGCCCAGCACCGTGAAGCCCTGCTTCGCGAAGTCGCGGGCCGCGATGAGGCCACCCGGGCCCAGGCCCACGACCAGGACATCGACCTCCATGTCCACCGCGCGCGGGATCGTCCCCGGCGGCAGGCCCGAGAGCGGCTTGTCCGTCACCGTGGCGGACCGTTCGCCCTCCACGCCGCTCAGACGACCACCACCCGCTCCGGCCGCGCACCCGCCGCGGCGCCATGGTCCTCGCCGGGCGCCAGGGCACCGACGGGACAGAAGCGCACACAGAGGTCACAACTGATGCACGGGGACTGATCCACCGTCAAGTGCTCCCCCACAAGGGACAGGGCATCCACCGGGCAGACGCCCACGCACCCCGCACAGGAGATGCAGCGGCCGTGGTCCACCTCGATCTTCACACGCCGCCCACCCTGCCCCGCGTTAAAAGCCGGGTGACAGTGGCCGCTCAACCCCGAATCGCTCTTATACCGGGGCCAGGTCGGCCGCCCTACCCCACAGGCGGCACCCGCCGCCGAACAGAAAGGGCCCGTAGGGTAGCTTGGTATCCTTGTACCTTGGGGTGGTATAGACTCCAGTTCAAATCTGGGCGGGCCCATTGACAAGCCGCGAAGCGGCACAGAAACTCGGCCTAAGCCGGCGTCACCCTGGCCCTGAACTTCCCTTGGCCGACCTTCTCGACGTCGATGCCGGGCAGCTCCTCCAACGCGCGCCGTAGGACGACGGACTTGCCGTAGCCGAACTTCTGTGGGCGTTCGCCGGCCTCCGAGAGTTGTTGCCCAAGGGCGCGCATGGTGATCCAGCCCTTGTCGTGGTCGCCGCTCTCGATGACCTTGTTGATGGCGCGGCGGACCGCCTTGCCGAACGGGCCTGTCTCTGGTTCCGGCTTGGCCGCCTTCTTGGGCGAAGACGCGGCGTCCTTCTTGGTGGCCGTGGCCTTGGCGGGCTTCTTGGCACGCCGGCCGGAGGATGCCGGTTTCTTGGTGTCCCGCATGAGGCCCTTGGGTTCCACGATCTCCACGTGACAGCCGGCGCGGCGCAGGCGCCGGAACAGGGGATGGAAGTCGGTGTCGCCAGTGACGATGGCGAAGGCGCGGTAGCCGACGTGGAGCAGGTCCATGGCGCGGATGGCGAGTTCGATGTCGGTGGCGTTCTTGCCGCGGGTGCCGGGGTCGTGCTGGATGCATTCTAGGTCGAGGGCGGCGGCGGTCTCGTTCCAGGTGGCCTGGTCCTTGCTGCTGCGCCAGTTGCGGATGCAGAGGCGGGCGCTGACGGTCCAGTGTTCCACCAGGTCGTCCACGAGGGTGGCGAGGTCCTGGGGGCGGGGTTGGTCGCCGTCGATCAGCAGCGCCAGTTCAGGCTTCACGGCGGGGCATGGGCCCCCGGGCTAAAGGTGGCTGCGATGCGGCCGCGCTAGTTCATCTGGCGCAGGCGGGCCACGCGGTCGGCCGTCTGCGGGTGGGTGCTAAACAGCTTGGCGAAACCGCCGCCACGGAACGGGTTGACGATGAACAGGCTCGCCGTGCTGGGGTTGGCGTGGCGGGCGTCCATGGGGTGGCCCTTGGCGATCGCCTCCATCTTCTCGAGGGCGCTGGCAAGGGCCCAGGGCTTGCCGCTGATCTTGGCGCCGACGGCGTCGGCCTTGAACTCGCGCTGGCGGCTGATGGCGAGCTGCACCACCATGGCCGCGACGGGGGCGAGGATCATGAAGACGAGCCCGATGGCGAGCGTGGCGGGGTTGCGGTTGTCGTTGCCGCCTCCGAAGAGGCTGCCCCAGAAGAGCATGCGCGCGGCGAAGGTGACAGCACCGGCGACGGTGGCCGCGAGGCTCATGACGAGCATGTCGCGGTCCTTGACGTGCGCCAACTCGTGGGCCATGACGCCTTCCAGTTCGTCGTCGTCCAGCATGCGCAGGATGCCTTCCGTGGCGGCGACGACGGCGTTCTTGGGGTTGCGGCCGGTGGCGAAGGCGTTGGGGACCCCCATGGGGATGATGGCCACCTGGGGCATGGGAAGGTCGGCCTGCATGGCGAGGCGGCGCACGATGCGGTAGAGCCGCGGCGATTCGGCCTCCGTGACGATCTTGGCCTTGTAGCTCCACAGGACGAACTTGTGGCTCCAGAAGTAGGTCACGAAGTTCATGACGAGGGCGAGGACGCCAAAGAGCAGCAGGGCGCCGGAAATGCTGCCGCCGGCCAGGCCGTAGCCTGCCGCGACCCATCCGGCCAGCATGAAGAGGCCGGTGAGGCCACCCATCAAGAGCAGGGTCCGGAACGAACTTCCCAGTGAGGACACGGATTCTCTCTTGGCGCGTGCGCGGATGAGGTTTGCGCATGGAGCAGGTGCTTCAGATGAACAGGCCGAAGGTGGCGACCGCTGCGGCGACCATCCAGAAGCTGTGCTGGAGGCCCTGGGCGGCGCGGCCGGTGGCCATGAGGCCTGCGATGAGGCCGCCACCGATCGCCTGCATGATCGCGGCCAGGAAGTAGAACGCGCGGTAGTCGTGCAGGGTGACGCCGGCGCTACTGAACAGGGTGCGGGCGGCGTTGGCGCTCTGGGTGGCTTCATAGGAGGCGAGCATCTGGGGCACGAAGCGGGCGTACAGGACGGCGACGACGCCCAGGAACACCAGGAACGTGGTGTGGAGGATGAGGGTGTAGACGCCGAGGCTGAGGCGGCGCTCCCGCTCCATGGACTTGACGTCGCGGGCGTCGCGGGCCGCGGCCAAGAGCACCTGGACCGTGTTGCCGCCGGTGCGTTCCGCTTCGAGGACCAGGTGGACGCTGCGGCGCACGAGGGAGGTGTTGACGCGGTCGCCGAAGCGGGCGAACGCCTCACGGAAGCGGACGTTCCAGTCCAATTGTTCCGCCATGTGGCCGATCTCTTCGGAGAGGGGCCCGTAGTCGCCACGGGCGGCCACGGCGACGGCCTGCGGCAGGGTGAGGCCACCTTCGTGGCTGCCAGCCAGGTCGCGCAACAGGTCAGGGAAGCTCTCCTCCATGGCCTGGATGCGGCGGGCCCGGGCGGCCACGAGGGCACCGGGGGGCCCGATGGCGACCAGGACGGCGACGCCGAGCACGTCGACCCATCGGTAGGCGGGCAGGATCGTCACCCAGCCTTGATGGATGGCGGCGGCGAGGGCGGCGATGAGGAGACCGCCGGCGACGGCGATGCCCATGATGATCGCCTCGCGGCGTTCACGGGGGGTCTGGAGGGGCCGCAGGATCTCTTCGTCCTGTTGACGCAGCTCCCTCCACGCGACGGCGATGCCGGCCGCCAGCACCACGAGGATCGCCACGGGCGGCAGCAGCAGGGCGGGACGGTCGCGGGCCTGTTCCAGGTACTGGGAGAGGTCGAGGCCGAAGAGGACCGCGGCGCCCAGGAGGCCGAGCACCACCACGAGGGCGGCGGCGACGCCCCACCGTGCCGGTTGGCGGCCTTCCTCCTTGCGACGGGACGCGGCGTCCGGGTTGGGGCGCAGGTCGAAGCCGGCGGCGGCCGCGATGGAGAGGCCCAGGAGGCCCAGGAGGGCCACGTCGACGGCGGTGGCGCGGCCGAGCCAGGCCAGGGGGGCACCCAGGAGGGCGACGCCGGCACCGATGAGGCGCGCGGCGTGGTTGGCCGCGTGGGGCGGCCCGGCGCGTCCAGGCGCTAAGAGCAGCGTGCTCCAGACGATGAGGCCCAGAAGCGCGATGGTGAAGAGGATCGGCAACGGCAGGGTGCCGGGTGCTTCGACGCCGAGGCGGGCGGCGATGCCGGTGAGCACGGCGACGAAGGAGACCAGGAGCAGGCCGAGGGACCAGGGGCCGGGGCCCAGCATGGGGCGACCCCAGGCGAGGGCGGCTGCGGCGGCCCAGGCGAGGCTCAACAGGAGGGGCGAGGCGTCCAGGACGGCCACGGCGGCACCGATGGCGACGGCGAGGCCGGAGGCGGCAGCGGCGACCTGTTGGCCCGTCGAGGGGCGTCCCTCAGGGGGCACGGGGCTGGTCGGCTCGCTGGGCGTCATGGGCGGGACCGGGGGCACAGGCGGCCTCTCCATGCTCACGCCTCCTGGGCGCCGCTCTTGACGGCGGTGGCGAAGCCGAGTTGCGCCAGGGGCAGCAGCACGAGGACGAGCATGTAGCCGAGGCGGAGGCTGTCCCGTGCATCCGAGCCGAGGCTCGCCATGACGGTGAGCAGGATGATCAGGAACAGGGGCGCGGCGACGACGACCACGACGAAGCTCTCCGCCAGGACACCGAGGCCTTCCAGGTGGCGGCGTTGGTCCTGCTTGTTATCCGCAAGGAACTGTTCACTCTTGGCCAGGAAGAAGGCGGCCAGGTCGGCGCCGGAGCCCAGGGCGCTCACGGTGCCTTGCAGGAAGTCCTGGAAGCGCTCGGAGGGGGTGCGGGCCATGGCGCGGTGGAGGGCGCTGGGCAGGTCGCTGCCGAGGCGGTCGATGTCGCGGACGATCCACGCCGCCTCGTTGGCCACTTCCCGGTACAGGGGTTGGCGGGCGAGGCTGCGGAAGATGTCCGGCGGCTGGGTGCCGGCGTCGGCGAGTGTCGCGATGAAGTGGAGGGCATGGGGCAGCCGGGCGTCGATGTCGCGGGCGCGGCCGGCAGCCCGTAGTTCGGGCAGCACGAGGCCGATGTGGTAGGCGGCCACGGCGAGCGCCAGGGGCAACGGGACGAGCACCGCCACCGCTTCGAAGGGGATGGCGAGGCGTCCCGTGGCCCAGAGCGCCAGGAGGGCTCCGACGACCGTGAGGGCGGCACCGAAGACGAGGGCGGCGCTGAGCCACTGCATGCTCAGGTAGACGGCAGGCCGCAGGGGCACGTGCGCCCGTTCGAGGGCGTGGCCGAGGCGGGGGCGGCGCACCGCGTGGGCCTCGGCGCGGGCGCCCAGGAGTCGGTAGGCGAACCGTTGCGAACCGGTCAGTCCCACGTGGCCCCCTCCAGGACCCGCTGGGTGGCCCCTTCGGGGTCGCGGGCGTAGGCGGCCAGCACCCGGTGCATGGGCCGGATGCCCTGGAGGCCCTGGCGGGCGAGGGCGGCGAGCACCTGGGTGCGGCGGTCCCATTCCTGTTGGGTCTCCAGTTCGCTCCAGCCGCGGCGCTTGGCGATGTCGGCCAGCATCTGGCTCCTGCCGGTGAAGTCATGGACATCGCGGTCGGGGTCCCATTGGAACACCGTGTTGGTGAGCAGGTCCTCCGTGTCCGGGTCGAAGCCGACGATCTCGACGACCTCCCGGATGCGTCGGGCGCTGCGGCCGCCCACTTGGACGTGCGACTGGATGGCCACCGTGTCCAGGGTGCGCAGCATCATGCGGGGCACGTTGATGGGCTCGTTCTCCAGGCGGTAGACGGCGCTGGCGACCGAGTCGGCGTGCATGGTGGAGCAGACGGCGTGGCCGGTCGCCATCGCCTGGAACAGGGTGAAGGCCTCCTTGCCGCGCACTTCGCCCACCAGGATGTACTCCGGCCGCTGGCGCAGGGCGCCTTCGAGCAGGCGGAACAGGTCGATGCGGCTGCCTTGGCGGCTGCCCTGGCCGCCGCGGGTGATGGCGGCGATCCAGTTCTCGTGCTGGAGGTTGATCTCCCGGGTGTCCTCCAGGCTCACGACCTTGGCCTGCCGAGGGATGAACTGGGCCACGGCGTTGAGGCTGGTGGTCTTGCCGCTGGCGGTGCCACCGGCGTACAGCAGACTGCGCCCCTCTTCGACGAGCAGCCAGAAGTAGGCCGCCATCTCGGGGGACAAGGTGCCGCCGGCGATGAGCTCCGGCGCCGTCATGGGCTCCTCCCGGAACCGACGGATGGTGAACGAGGAGCCGCGGCTGGTCACTTCGCGGCTGAGGGTGGCCTGGAGGCGGCTGCCGTCGGGCAGCGTGGCGTCCAGCATGGGGTCGGCGACGCTGATGTGCTTGCCGCTGCGCTGGGCGAGGCCGATGACGAAGCCGTCCAGTTCCAGTTCGTCCTCGAAGACGATGTTGGTGCGCAGGCTGCCGAGGCGGCGGTGGACGACGTACAGGGGCACGTCGGGCCCGTCACAGGAGAGGTCCTCCAGGTCGGGGTCGTGCATGGGCACGTCGATGGGGCCGTAGCCCAGGAACTCGCGGCGCAGGTGGTAGCCGAGGCGGCGGCGCGCTTCGTCGTCGACCTTGAGGCCGTGGTCCCGGACGATCGTCTGGATGGCGGCGTCGAGGCGGCGGGCCCGTTCCTGGGCGGGGTCGCGGGGCTCCTTGGCCGCTGCGGCGTCGTTGTTGGCGTCGGCGTCGGGGTCTTCCCTGGCGGGCAGGGTGCGCAGGAGGGAGTCGCGGATGAACGCCAGGCGTTCCTTGTCCGTGTCGGTGAGGCGCGGTTCGGTCACTTCGTAGACCCAGCGTCCACTGGCATCGTCGCGGTGGATGCGGCGCCAGCCGTCACTCACGGTCTCCAGGGGCTGGGCGTCCTGATCGGGGAGCTCCGGCCGTGCTGGCGGGGCGGTTGGGGCAGCCGGGTTCGCAGGAGCCGCCGGGGCCGCAGGGGCTGGCGGCGTGCGGGCGCCGTTGGTGGCGGCCGGCGCGGCCTGCAGGCTGCTGGAGGCCTGGGCCAACTGAGGTGGACGGCTGCCGGCCCGCGCTCGGCGACGGCTGCCGGGGAGGGCCCCGTTGGCGTCCTCCAAGGCGTCCACGGTGGGGCGCTCGTCCATGTTCAGCCCTCCATGTGCAGTTCGGCGGTCTTCAGGTGGACGCTCAGGTGGAGGTCGTGTTCGTCCGCGTCGGCGGCGGGGCCATCCAGGTCGAGGCGGGCCCAACCTTGGCCGGTGGTGACCGTGTACGTGCCACCGAGGCCGGCATCGTCAAGGAGCGTCGTCCAGAAGTCCTCGTAGAGGCCTGGCCAGTCGGTGGTCTGGTTGAGGCTGAGGTCGGGGGCGGTCGCTTGCAGCCGCAGCGCGTCCTGGGGGGACGTGGTGACGATGGCGTGGCCACGGCCGGCCAGCCCTTCCCCGGCGCCGGTGAGGCTCGAGGAGGCGATGCGGAGGGTCGCCTGGTCGCCGTTGCGGGTGACCGTGAGGTCCGGGGCGACGGCGAAGGTGGCACCGTCGGATTGGGTCATGATGACGGCGGTGCCGTCGTAGATGAGGCTGCGTTGCGGGAGGCGCTGGTGCTGCAGGTCGAAGCGGAGGGAGCCGCCGGCCTGGTCGTTGCTCCAGTTGTCCACGAGGGGGCCGGAGCCACCCTGCACGCCCGTACCCAGTTGTTGGTAGGTAGCGGCGAAGGCGGCCTGTAGGCCATCCTCCTCCAGGTCCAGGTCGAACGGGGCAGCGGCAGCGGCGAGGATGGCGTTGAAGCCGCTGGAGGCCGCAAGGGCGTCCACCCAGTAGAACGGGGGCTGGTCCTGTTGGAAGAGGCTCTCACCCTGGTCGAACACTGTTTCTCCTTGGGCGTCCTGTACTTGGACCTTGATGCTGTACCCCGAGGGGTGGTCGGAGATGTAGGCCGTCAGGCTGCCGGCCGCTTGTCCCTCGGCATCGGTCACGGTGAGTGTCACGCTGTCGCCGTCATCCGCATCGGCCGGGTCGATCAGACGTAGGCGCAGGTGGAGCATCCGTTGGACGTCCTCCAGGCTGCTGCCGGCTTCGATCTCCTGCCACTGCTCGTCGGCGCCGGCGAGGCTGGTGCCGTCGCGGCTCTGGATGCGCATCTCGGAGGCGGACCAAGTCGAAGCGGTCCCTGTTGGTGTGAACGTGAGGTCACCGCCACTCACCTGCGTGGTGAAGAAGCGGGGGCCGTCGTCGGGGCGCAGGGGCACGGTGGTCTGGGTGCTCTGGTTGAGGGGGGCCTGCACGAGCGCCGCGAACGCCTCTTGGGCCTCGCTGGCATGCTGGCTCTCTTCGTCGGCCTCCCAGACGGGGGCGTACGTGGTCCGGATGACGACCAGGGAGAGGGCGATCAAGGCGAAGAACAGGACGGCGCCGACGGCGTTGGAGACGGCGCTCTCGTCGCGGCGCAGGCGGCCAAGGAGGCCAGGGAGGCCTCGGCGCTGCGGGGCGGGCCGCTTCACGTGGTCACCACCTGGAGTTCATCGAGGGTGAGCACCCCGGTGGTGCCGCTATCAGGGGTCTGGTCCACGAAGCGGATGAGCGGGCCCCCTGTGACGGTCGCCTCTTGGGCCGTCAGCGGGGTGCTCCAGTCGGTCCAGGAGCCCTGGTCGAGGACGTCGCCGCGGGTGTTCCAGCTGCTGCCGTCCCAGACCTGCACGAGGAACGTGTCCCCGGCGGCCTGGTAGCGGAGCTCCAGGGTGTGGTCGCCGCTGGGCAGTTCAGGGAACCGCACCTCCACGTCGAGGGCGTCGGCGCCGCCGGCCATGGTCACCTCCAGGTGGAGCGTGTCGACGAAGTAGTCGATGGAGTCGGTGGAGCCGGAGCGGTCGAACTCGGCGCGCAGCCGCAGGTCCTCCAGGCGATCCCAACTCCAGGTGCAGTCCTCTTCATCCTCTTCGTCTTCGCATTCGTCCTGGTCGTTGCCGCCAGGCGGGATCTCGTAGCGGTACGTCGTGTCCGTCAAGGGCGGCATGACGTTGGCCAGCGTCGTCCATCCGCCGGCCACGTGGGCCCGTAGACGCAGTTCGTCGTTGATGTGACTGCCTTCGTGGTGGGCGACCGCCACGAGGTGCACGCTCTCGATGGTGCCGGTGCCAGCGGTGAAGTCGCGCACGTCGACGCGTTTACCGTTGGTGGTGAGCACCGCGTAGGAGCCGTCGGCGGGGCCGAGGGCGGAGTCGCGTTGGTCGGCGCTTCCGGTGGCGGTGGCGCCGTAGATCGTCACGACGTTCTCGAGGGATTCGGTGAAGGTGGCGGTGCCACCGCCCGCGCTCTGGAGTTCATCGAAGTCGGTGACGGTGCCGTCGTTGGCGGTGAAGGTGAGAGGGAAGCTGGTCTCGCTGCCGCCGGAGCCACCTTGGCCTCCGGATCCACCGGATCCGCCGGAGCCGCCGGATGCGCCACCGGTGTTGGTGGCGGCGATGAGGCCGCTGGCAAAGAGGTGGCGGCGTTCCTGGTCGATGGCGTCCGCTTCGACGGAGGCCCCTTCGGTGATGTTGAGGGTGGCGGACCAGCTCTCGCCGATCACCAGGCCGTCCGCGAAGACGCCGTCGAGCGCCGCGCCGTCGAACGTGTAGGTCTGGCCGCCAACCTGGACGCGCAGCTCCGCTCCTTCGTGGGGCCACGGTTCGCCGCCCTGGTGATGGAGCCGCAGCTCTTCGTCGCCGGTGCCCCAGTCGCCGTCAGGGCCAGGGTGGACGGTGAAGGCGAGGTCGGTGCGGCGGCGGTCGGGGGGGCCGTCCATGACGAGCACGATGGCCGCCAGGGCGCCCATGACGAGCACGGTGACGCCGACGAGCAGCAGGGAACCCATGACGTCCGCCACGGCGTCCTCCTGCGTGCGCAGACGCTTGCGCCTGGATTCCATCAGTGGATCCTCCCTGCGGCCAGTGAGCCTGTGACCTGGAAGCCGGAGGCGCCGACCTGGTAGTCGATCCATTCGCCGCCGCCGACGGCGCGGCCCTGCACGCGGACCTGGTTGCGTTCGCGGTCGCGGCGCAGCTCGATGGCGGCGTCGCAGAGGTGGCGCAGCATCTCCCGTTCCGATTCCGGGTGCATGCCCGCATCGAGGGTGAGGAGCGTCGTGGCCCCGGCCCGACGGGAGCGCCCCAGGAGCACCTGGAGGAACCGGAAGGCGGGCGCGGCACCCACGTGCAGCACGAGGGTGGAGACGCTGTCCACGACCAGGAGGTGGGGGCCTTCGTGGCCGGCCAGGCGGGCGTGGTGTTCGCGCACTGCTGCGGCGAGGCCGTTGAGGTCGGTGGTGGCATCCACGTAGGTGATGTTGTGGGCCGGTTCGTCGGCACCCACGGCGGCGCTGTAGGTGTCGATGAAGGAGGGGGGCGTGGCGCCGTCCAGGAGGGGCAGGTCGGCTTCGATGTCCTGGGCGCACCGCCTTGTGGTGATCCAGAGGACGGGTACGTCGGCGGCGAGGTTGGCCATGGCGGCGCCGCGTGCCAGGGCCTCCTTGCCCAGGAAGGCGGGGCCGTCGACGAGGGTGATGGAGCCGGTGCGCAGCCCGCCGCCCAGGAGGCGGTCGAGGCCGTTGGATCCGGTGGGCATCATCCGGCGACCACCTCCGGCACGTCCTCGTCGGGGCGTCCGTGCAGGAGCCGGTCGAGGAGGTCAGCAAGGACATGGCGGGCCGATTCAGGGTCCGACGCGATGCAACCCACGGCCGGGTAGGTGCCCTGGGCCACCGCCGCGGCGACCGCATCAGGGTCGCGTGCGCCCGGCTGGTCCTGTTTGTTGGCCGCGATGACCACGGTGAGGCCACGGTGGGACAGGGCCGCGGCCATGTCCTGGGCGCGTGCGTCATCCTCGGGCCTTGTGGCATCCACGACGAGCACGAGGGCGACGGCCTGGTGGGCCAGGGTGTCCAGGAGGGGGTCGAAGCGGGACTGGCCGGGCGTACCGTAGAGTTCCACGGTGGCGCCGTCGATGTCCACGGTGCCACGGTCGAGGGCCACGGTGGTGCCGCGCACCTCAGCGCTGCTGGCGCGCTGGGCAGCCGCGTGCACGAAGGTGGTCTTGCCCGCATCGTGAGGGCCCGAGACGAGGATCTTGGGGATGTAAACGCGGACCGCGCCCGCGTTTGATTTATAAAGGCGGCGCCGGGGCGTCAGGGGACGGCCGTCGCGGCGCTCCACCTGGAAGTAGTCATGGATCAGAAGGCGTTCCTGGATGGACGAGAGACGGACCTGTTGCTGGAAACGGTCGAACGGGAGCGCCGAGCGCTCCTCCAGGTCCAGGTGGGCCGCGATGGCCAAC
>JBMYRW010000004.1:0-85202 GCA_049602735.1 Thermoplasmatota archaeon | reverse complement strand
TTGGCGGGGGCCCGTGAAGCCTCCCCGGACGCGACGGTGGCCGGTGGCGGCGTCTCCATGGCGGCCGGCGTGGAAGCGATCGCCAGCAGCCGCGGTGTCGCGGCCATGGACCAGGCGACCCGTCTCGATGCGGGCGCGTCGGTCATCCTATCGTGGGGCGATGGGGATGGTACGGCGGCCACGTGGGACAGCCGAGGCACCCACACCGGTGAGCTGGATGCTCGGGCCGTGGGCCGCACGGCGGCCGACAAGGCGGTCCGTCTGGCGGATCCGCAGCCGTTCTCGTCCGGCAAGCGCGACGTCCTGTTCGCACCCGATGCCTTCGGGGAGCTCCTGCACGGCATCGTCGTCGGGGCGCTCATGGGTGACGATGTCAGCCGCAGCCGCAGCGTCTGGGCCGACCGCATGGGCGACCGCGTGGCCCACGGGGGGCTGAGCCTCTGGGACGATCCCCGCCACGCCAAGGGCCTCGGCACGACGGCCAGCGACGACGAAGGGCTCGCGACGCGGCGCCTGCCGCTCCTGGAAGCGGGCCGCGTGGCGACGTTCCTGTACGACTCCTGGGACGCCCACGAGCACGGCGCCGCGGCCTCGCCGTGCGCCCTGCGTGGCTCCTTCAAGGCGTTGCCCCGCGCCGGCACCCATCACTTGGTGCTGGAGCACGCCAACACCCGGCCGGCCGACGACCTGGTGGCGGACGTGGAGCAGGGGCTCCTGGTGGACTCCATCCTTGGCGCCCACACGGCCAACCCGACCACGGGCGACTTCAGCGTCACGGCGCCCAATGCCTGGCTCATCGAGGGTGGCCAGATCGTCGGCGCCGCCCAGGAGAGCGCCATCGCCGGCAACCTGCCCCGGCTCCTGGAGGGGCTGGACGCGGTGGGCGACGATGCCCGCCCGGCCGGTGGAGGGCTTCTGCCCACGGTGCGCCTGCGGGACGTGGGCGTCGCGGTCTAAGGGGGCCCGGCCCGCCGGGGCCGCGGCCTGGGCGACCGTATATGGATGTTGGGGGCCCTTGTCAAGTAACATGGCTCGGCCCAAAAGAGAGCGATGTCTCGTCGCCGGCAGCACCAGCCACGCCTACCCGCCTTCACCGTCGCTCTAGGGCTCATCGTCACCTCCGTGGTCTTGTCCCCGGCCTCGGCGTTGGGCCTGCACGACCCGGCCGCACCCATCGAGCTGGGGCGTGACAGCGAGGGGGACCTCCGGTTGACCCTACGCGACGATCCCCTGTGTCCGGCCGGGGCCCAGTGCATCACGTACCGGGTCACCTGTGACGGTGCCAAGAAGGCGGCGGCCGGCGCCGTGGCGCTGCGCCTGCCCGAAGGCGACCTCCGGGGCCTCGTGGTCTTCCATGCGGGCGCTGAAGGCAAGCGGTACTGGAGCGACGTGGCGGACCCCGCCGCGGCCTTCATTGAGGACCTGGTGGACCGGGGCTACGGCACCGCGGAACTCCGTTGGAACGCCGGCTGGGCGACCGCCCGCTCCGGCGAACAGGCGGGCCTGGCCGAATTGTCCTGCCGCCCCGCGACGGTGCTGGCGTGGCTCGACGAGACGGTCATGGCGGACGTCGTGCTGCCGGACCGCGGCAAGGGGTGCACCTTCTGTTACGTGGGCACCAGCATGGGTGCCGCAGCCGGCGCGTACGCCCTGACGTACCATGGCTTGGACCACCGGATGGACCTTATCGTCTTCGCGGCGGGGCCGCCCACGGCCGACATGGCGGCGGGCTGCATGGCGGATGAAGCCGACCTCATGGGCTTCCATGCAGGCGGCAGGCGGCTGATCGACCGCTCCTATGGCCTGGGCCCTGACGGACCTTGCAGCCAGGCCGACCCCGGCTGGGCCGATCGCTGGGCATACGACAGCCTCACGCACCCGCGCTTCGACGAGGAGCTGGAGGCGCGCGTCCACTTCATCGTCGGCAAGGACGAGGCGCCGGAGCTGGAGCACCAGGCACTCCTGTACCGGGACCACCTGCGCGACGCCGGTACCGATGCCCGCCTGCACCGCCCCGCAGGCATGCAGCACATCCTCCAGGAGAGCCCGGAAGGGCTGCGCGCCCTGGGCCGCATCCTGGCGAAGGGATAGCACCGGTACCGGAGGCCCTCCTTGCGACGCCGGCTGCCGGCGGCTTGGTTGGGCCCTTGCCCGACGGTGAGCAAACGGTTATCTTCGCCGCAGGGGGAATGAGGGTCCGTGGCCAAGGTCACCCTCGACCTCGAGACGTTCAAGGCACTCGCCAGTGAGACGCGCCTTTCGGTGCTGCATGCGCTCGTGGAGCGACGCAAGACCGTCACCGAGCTTGCGCGCGACATGGACCTCAACAAGGCGACCGTGCACGAGCACCTGCAGACCCTGGTGGCGGCCGGTCTCGTCAAGCGCAAGGACGAGGGGCGCAAATGGGTCTATTATGAGCTCACGTGGGCCGGCGACCGCCTCCTCAACCCCGTCGAGACGACCACGTTCGCCGTGCTCCTGGGTCTCAGCATCGCGGCCGCTGGCGGTGGCGTCGGCATGCTCGGCCAGGCGCTGGGCTGGTGGTGGCAGGATCAGAAGAACCGTGGCTTCGCCAACGAGGATGACCTCGCGGGCCAACGGGAGGCCTCTGACATGGCGCTCGCCCCAGAAGGGGACGCAGCGGATGGCATGATGGCCTACGACGATGGCGCTGATGCCACGGCGGGCGATGACGCGTCCACGGCGGCCGCCGACGGTGAGGCCCAAGACAGCAGCGGAAGCCCGCCCCCCGAAGGCGGCCAGGACCCCGGCGGTGACGATGGCGGCGGTGAGGGTGGCAGCGATGGCGGCAACAACGGAGGCTCCGATCCCCAGGGCACCCAAGACGAAGGGGACCCCGATGCTGCGGGCTCCGATTCGGCCGACCAGGCGCACATGGAAGGCGGCAACGCCACGGCCTCGTCCCCCTCCGATGGCGGCATGACCGGTGGCGACAGCGCCGGTGACGCGGGCGGCGATGCAGGCGCTCTCGGCGCCGAGAGCAGCGGCGACCGCCTGGCAGCAGGTGACGACGCCGCGGACAGCGCCGGCGCGGGATTCGCCTTCGATGACGGTGGCCTGCTCGCCATCGCCCTCCTGGTGGCCTCCGTGGTCCTCCTGGCGCTCGCGTTCGCCCTGCGACGCGGGCGTGGCGGCCGCCGCGGGCCCGGCGGCAGTCCGCCGGACTCGTGAACCAGAACGCAATGGCCTTGAAGCGCCCGCCACGATGAAGGGGCATGGCCTTCGAGATGCAGGTGGTCAGCCACGCACCCCTGACCGGTGAATCCGACGCTCGCCGCGTCGCCCGGCTGTTCTTCGCGCTCATCGGCTACACGGCCAAGCGGGGCCCCGACCACGGCGTCAGCTTCCGCATGTTCTACGAGTGCTTCCTGCTCCACCCGACCAAGGAGTGGACCGTGGAGGAGCTGGCGCAAGCGTGCGAGACGACGCTGCCCAGCATCTACCGCCACGTCAACAAGCTCACCGACCTGGACATCGTCGAGGACCTGCACATCGAGGTGGACGGCGACCGCAAGCGCGCCTTCCGCCTGCGCTACGGCGACCTGTCGAAGGCCTGGAACTTCGCCGAGGCCCACTTCGACCTGGCGATCCAGAACTACCGCAAGAGCGTCGACCACCTCGAAGAGCTGCTCCAGGAGGAGCGGCAGCAGGTGGCAGGGGCCACGGCTACGCCGTCGGCGCCGGCCTGACCGCCGCCGCGGCAGCGGCCTCCGCCGCCAGGGCCAGGAACCGCTCGTGCAACCGGGTGTCCGGGGTCAGCTCAGGGTGGAACGCCGCGGCCATGATGCGGCCGCGTTGCACGAGCACCGCACCGCCGCCCGCCTCCGCGAGGGCCTGCGTGTCGCCCCAGACCTTGGTGAACCGAGGGGCGCGGATGAAGACGGCTGGGAGCGGTAGCGACCAGCCGTTGACATCGAGGTCCGCCTCGAAGCTCTCCCGTTGGCGGCCGAACGCGTTGCGGTCCACCTCCGCCTCCAGGAGGCCCAGCAGCTCGATGTCCTTCTTGGCCACCTGGGCCTCGTCCTCGGCCCGCTGGGCCAGGAGGATCATCCCCGCGCAGGTGCCAAAGAGGGCCAGCTCACCGGCGGCCGCCCGCTCGCGCAGGGGCTCCTGAAGCTCGGCCGTCCGCAGCAGGCGACTGATCGTGGTCGACTCGCCACCCGGCAGGATGAGGCCCGTGACGCCCGCCAGGGCATCAGGGGTACGTACTGCCACCACCTCGACGGCAAGGCCGGCGGCAGCGGCGGCGCGCTGCAAGGCATCCTCATGCTCCGAGACGGCGCCCTGGACCGCCAGGACGCCCACGCGCAACGGCGCGTCGCTCACGCCCGCTGCTCCTGAAGGACCTGCACCTCGCCCGTGTAGGCGTGGCCGCTGTAACTGTTGACCAGCACTTGGTAGCGGCCCGGCGCCAGCCCGGCGGCTTCCAGATTCTCGGCCCACAGGCGCACCTGTTCGTCCGCGTAGGGGCTGCCGCCGTCCCAGACCTGGTTGCCGTCCACGTCGGTGACCACCATGTCCAGGTCGTCCTTGACGGGGTTGACGTCACCGGTCTGGGTGAGGCTGATGGTCAGGCGTTCCGTCTCCTTCAGGAGATCGAACGGCACCGTCGCCTGGTTCACACCTTCCGTGGCCGGCACAGCCCCGGTCAGGAGCCCTTGGTGCAGCGGCAGAGACACCCCTGTGACTTCCTTGGCCACCTCTTCCCAGGAGCGGGAAGCGTAACAGGACGCCTCGAAGGAGACGCGGCTGGCGGTCTCGCCGCCGTACAGGATCGTGTGCCCGGCCATGTCGGTGCCCTCCAGGACGAGGCCCGTGAGCAGTACGCGCACGCTGTCGCCCTTCTCGATGACGAAGCCGCCAGGGGGCAGGCTCAGCGTGTTGATGTAGTGGTCCACGCGGCCCGGCGCCGGCACCGCGTCATTGTACTCCACCGCGTAGGCCGGCTGGAAGCTCACGTCGCTGCCGAACTGGTTGAAGAAATGGTACCCCTCGCCCGGGTCGCCGCCGATAATCACCGGCGCCACGTCCCCTTCGTTGCGGGCCCAATACTCCAGGATCACGTCACCGGTCAAGTGGACGCCTTCGCCCAGGGGTTCCGAGAGCCACGGCACCACATCGTCGGTCAGGAACGCGGAGACGAACGCATTGCCAGGCTCGCCGCCGTCGCCCGCGGGGGCCTCCGTCGACAGGCTGTAGCCAGGGCCGAACCAGTACGTGATGCGCCCCTCGTCGTCCACCAGGTCGTCCAGGCCACAATCGGCCAGGTCCCGCACGCCATCGAAGGCGTCGTCCACGGCCTCGCGGGCATCCTCAAGGCAGCCGGACAGGGCCACCAACGGGAGCAACAGCAGGCTCAGCTTGTGCATGGGGCGCGCCACTTGGCCCCCTCGCATAGGGCTTATGGCGCACCGCCCGCGCCGGCGGCACCGCGAGGGCCTACGGGATGACGACGCGGTACACGGACGTGCCGTCCTCCACGTCGATGCCACGGATGCTGCCGTCCGCCACCATCTGGTAGTGGCCAGGGTGGTTGAAGGACAGGCTGCCCAGGATGCCGGGGCCCTGGATCGTGTACGGGACCTCGAAGAGGAGGCGGCCATGGTCGTTGGTGAAGCCGCCCAACTTCATGCCGGTCTGGCCCAGCAGATCACGTACGAAGCGCGGCAGCGCCTCGGCCGCATCGTCGGCCGCCGCGTCCCCGAAGGTCCGGTCGATGGTCATCTGGATGCGGGCACCGGAGACGGGGTCGCCGTTGGAGTAGTGCACCACCACCATGCCGGTGGCCTGCTGGTGGGGCAGGAGGAGGCTCTTGTCCAGGAGGACGTAGGCCTGCAGCTCGTCGTCCACGAAGAGCTCCTGCGCCATGGTCCGGCTGCGACCCAGGGAGTCCGTGACGGTCACGTGCACCACCTGGGTGCCAACGTCGCCGTAGCGGTAGGTCACCGGGTTGCCGACGGCCGCATCACCGTTGCCGAAATCCCACAGGACCTCAGAGACGCTGGCCTCGTCGCCGGCGGGGAACGCCACGTCGACGGAGAACGTGCCTGGTTCCAGGCGATCCAACAGCGAGGGGCCCGTCATAGTGACGATCGGCTCCTGCTGGATCACGTCAGCGGCGGCCACGCCTTGCTCCAGGCGCAGGAAGCTGTTGGCGCGGAGATCGTTCCAGGTCTGGGTGGTGCCGTCGGGCCAGCGGACCTCGATGTCGGCGGTCTCGGCGTGGCCGAGGCCGAAGTGGAGGCGGGGGTCGTTGGAGCCGAGGAAGCCTTCGCCGGCGCTCTTGGCTTCCATCTGGGTGGGCAGGCCGTCGCCGGTGACCCAGACGGTGGCGCCGACGGCGTCGCGGTTGACGCCGGGGACGTTGGAGACGAGGTCGAGGTTGAGGAAGTTGCCCGGGGTGCGGTCGGCGCGGAACAAGTGCAAGGGGTTCTTGCCCGCCTGCAGGACCACCATGTCCACATCACCGTCGTTGTCGTAGTCCGCCCACGCGCCGCCGCGACCAGCGAACTCCGCCATGAAGTCGGAGCCCACCTGGTCCTGGAGTTGCGTGAAGCCGCCCGCGCCGTCGCCGGCAAAGAGCATCAGGGGCTCATCGACGGGGATGCCGATCACCACTTCCGTCATGCCGTTGACGAACATGAGGTCCTGGTGGCCGTCGTTGTTGGCGTCGAACCAGTGGACCGCCCAGCCGCTCCAGTCATAGACGTCGGTCAGGTCCGTGGTGTCGCCGATGTCCTGGAAGTCGAAGCCGGGGCCGGGGTCGGCGTCGGTGTAGACGCCGTTGTATTCGTTGATGAAGTTGCTCACGGCGAGGTCGAACTGGCCGTCGTGGTCGAAGTCGCCGGCTGCCGCTCCCATGCCGTGGCGCAGGTCCTCGGCGCCGGTGTTGGTCTGGCGGGTGAACGTGCCGTCGCCGTCGTTGATGTAGACGTCACCAGGGTCACCGTCGTTGGCGGTGTAGATGTCGACCCAGCCGTCATGGTCCAGGTCCACCGCGACGCTCGCCCACGTGTTGTAGTGCTCCGCGGCGAGGCCGACGGCTGCGGTCGTGTCGGTGAAGGTGCCGTCGCCGTTGTTGTGGAAGAACGTGTTGCGTTGGCCGGGGGCGTATTCGGGGCCGTTGGTGGCGGGCGGCTCGGCGGGGTCCCAGTCGCCGAAGTGGTTGACGTACAGGTCGAGGTGGCCATCGCGGTCGGCGTCGAGCCAGTTGACGCTGCTGCCCCAGCAGGCGTAGGAGCCGCAGGTGCGGTCCTGGACGCCGGCTGCGATCGTGACGTCGGTGAAGGTGCCGGCGTCGTTGCGTAGGAGGAGTTGGTCGCCGAAGGCGGTGACGAAGAGGTCGGGGTCGCCGTCGTTGTCGTAGTCGGCGGCGGCGCAGCCTTGGAAGATGCCGACGGGGGCGTCGATGCCCGTGGCGGCGCTGACGTCGGTGAAGGTGCCGTCGCCGTCGTTGCGGTACAGGTGGTTGTGGGGGTCCTGTTCCAGGTTCTTGGCTTCGTTGAAGTAGCGGCCGTTGGGAACGAAGAGATCCAGGTCGTCATCGCCGTCCATGTCGAGCCAGCAGGCGCCGGGGCCCATGATCTCCGGGAACGGCGCGGGGTCGCCCAGGACGCCCGTGCCCAGGAAGCCGGCGTGGAGGTAGCCGTCAAGGCCGGCCTCGGTGGTGACGTCCTTGAGTCGCGGGAGACCGCCGGGGACGGGGTCGCTGGCGGCACTGGGCTGGATGGCCGCGATGGCCACCGCCACGAGCACGAAGGCGACAGAGACGCTGGCGAGGCGACGCGTGGTCTGGGAGAGGGAAAGGGACAGCATACGCTTGACCAACCTGGACGTCGACCAGCCCGTTCCTCCCTGATAACGCTTGTTTCAGACCGGTCGAGCGGACGCTGTTGGCGCCCGTGTAGGGGCGGGGGTTCAGGAACCATCGACGAGGCTTGGTCCCAGGAGGGTGGTGGCCTGCTCGGCGCCCTGCTCGAGGCGCAGGAAGCTGTTGGCGCGGAGGCCGTTCCAGGTCTGGGTGGTGCCGTCGGGCCAGCGGACCTCGACGTCGGCGGTCTCGGCGTGGCCGAGGCCGAAGTGGAGGCGCGGGTCGTTGGCGCTCAGGAAGCCTTCGCCGGCGCTCTTGGCTTCCATCTGGGTGGGCACGCCATCGCCGGTGACCCAGACCGTGGCGCCGACGGCGTCGCGGTTGACGCCAGGGACATTGGAGACGAGGTCGAGGTTGAGGAAATTGCCCGGCGTGCGGTCCGCGCGGAACAAGTGCAAGGGGTTCTTGCCTGCTTGAAGGACCACCATGTCCACGTCGCCGTCGTTGTCGTAGTCCGCCCACGCGCCGCCGCGACCGACGAAGAGGCGCTGGAGGTCCGGGCCGGCCTGCTCGGTGATCTGCTGGAAGCCACCCTTGCCGTCGCCCAGGAAGATCCCCATGGGCTCCATGAGGTGATGCTCCGGCACATCCTCGGGCATACCGTTGACGAACATGAGGTCCGGGTGGCCGTCGTTGTTGGCGTCGAACCAGTTGACCGCCCAGCCGCTCCAGGGGTACATGTCGGCCAGGTCGCCCCTGTCGCCGATATCGGTGAAGGCAAGCCCGGCGGATCCCTGTGCCGCCTGGAACACGCCGTTGTGTTCCTTGATGAAATTGCTCACGGCCAGATCGAACTGGCCGTCGTGGTCGAAGTCGCCGGCCGTCGCTCCCATCCCGTGGCGGGGGTCCTCGGCGCCGGTATCGGCCTGGCGGGTGAACGTGCCGTCGCCGTCGTTGAGGTAGACGTCCCCCGGGTCGTGGTCGTTGGCGGTGTAAAGGTCGACCCAGCCATCATGGTCCAGGTCGACCGCGACGCTCGCCCAGGTGTTCGACCGTTCGGCGGCCAGACCCACCGCCTCCGTGGCGTCGGTGAAGGTGCCGTCGCCGTTGTTGTGGAAGAACGTGTTGCGTTGGCCGGGGGCGTATTCGGGGCCGTTGGTGGCGGGCGGCTCGGCGGGGTCCCAGTCGCCGAAGTGGTTGACGTACAGGTCGAGGTGGCCATCGCGGTCGGCGTCGAGCCAGTTGACGCTGCTGCCCCAGCAGGCGTAGGAGCCGCAGGTGCGGTCCTGGACGCCGGCTGCGATCGTGACGTCGGTGAAGGTGCCGGCGTCGTTGCGTAGGAGGAGTTGGTCGCCGAAGGCGGTGACGAAGAGGTCGGGGTCGCCGTCGTTGTCGTAGTCGGCGGCGGCGCAGCCTTGGAAGATGCCGACGGGGGCGTCGATGCCCGTGGCGGCGCTGACGTCGGTGAAGGTGCCGTCGCCGTCGTTGCGGTACAGGTGGTTGTGGGGGTCCTGTTCCAGGTTCTTGGCTTCGTTGAAGTAGCGGCCGTTGGGCACGAAGAGATCCAGGTCGTCATCGCCGTCCATGTCGAGCCAGCAGGCGCCGGGGCCCATGATCTCCGGGAACGGCGCCGAACGCCCGGGCATCGTGCTGTCGAGGTAGCCCGCATGAAGGTAGCCCCCGAGGCCCGCGGCGATGGTCGCATCCGTGTAGAAGGGGAGGCTGGGTGCCTGTTCCGCTGCCTCGCCCCTCGGCAACCCCGCCGTGCACCCGGCCAACAGCAGGGCACCGACGGCGAGCGCGAACGGCGCCAAGGGGGTTTGCCGGGTCGTGGCGGTCATGACGCGCGCGGCAGGCGGGCCATGCTCAAAATGGTTGTAGCAGGCCGCCCCGTCAGTCCAGCCGCACCACCGCGTCGCCGGAGGCCTCGCCTTGGACTTCCAGGACATGGTCCAGGCCATCCCGCAGGTCCTCCAGGTGGGTGATGACGAGGATCTGGGCGTAGAGCCCCTTCAGGCCGTCCAGGGCGCCGACGACGGCCCGGCGCCGCTCGGCATCCAGGGATCCGAACACCTCGTCGAGGGCCAGGAACCGTAGTTCCGCCTGGCCGCTACGTCCGGCCAAGAGACGGCTGACGCCGAGGCGGAGGGCCAGGTGGACCAGGTCGGTCTCGCCGCCGCTGAAGCGCTCGACCGGGTGCAGGATGCCGCCGTCGGCCACCAGGAGGCGGTAGTCCGCATCGAGGACGACCTCCGTGTAGCGTCCCTGGGTGAACCGGGCAAGCAGGTGGCTCGCCTCGGCCGACACGGCCGGTCCCACGCGCGCCACGAGGTGGTCGCGGAAGCGCTCCAGCAATCCTTGGCGACGGGGGTCCACGAGGGCCGTCCAGTAGCGCAGCTCCCCCCGGAGTTCGCGGGCCTTGCGGCGCCGGGCCTGTTCCTCTTCCAGGCGCAGCCGGGCCGAGTCTGCCCGCTCCTCGGCGCGGCCCAGCGCCGTGGTCGCCTCTGCCCCAAGGCGCTCGGCCTCCCGGTGCCGTCGGCGGGCTTCGGCCTCATCCCCCTCCGCCTGTCGGAGTGCCGGCGCGGGATCCGGCCGTCGGTCGAGGTCGGATTGGGCCCTGCGCTGCTTGGCCAGGGCCGACTCGACGCGGCTGCGCGCGGAGGCGAGCGCTTCTGGTCGGGCGCCCTGGGCACGACTGAGGGCCCGTTGCCAGGCGTCATGGGCTTTCTGGGCCGTGGTCAGCTCGGTTTCCAAGGGGGAGAGATCCGGCGGCAAGGGGGGTGCTGGTCCGACCAGGTCGCGGGCGGCCTCCAAGGCGGCGGTCGCGGCGGCCGACCGTGCCTTGGCTGCATCGTGCTTCTGTTGTTCGGCCTGCAGGGCCTGCAACGCGGCGTCGGCCTTCTGGCGAGCCTCGGCGGCCTGGGCCGCTTCCCGTCCCCGGGCTTCGGCGGCCGTCACGGCTGCCGCGTGTTCGGCCCCGGCGTTGGCCAAGAGGTCATCCAGGTGGTCGTGGAGGGGCCGCGTGCAGGTCGGGCACGGGCCGTCACGGCCGAGGGATCGAAGGCGGGTCAGTTGAGCTTCGAGGCGGCCGGCTTCCTGCCTGGCGAGCGCGACCGCTTCGTCGGCCTTGGCCTGGCGTTGCCGAGCCTGGTCGGCGGCTACCTGCGCCTCGGCGAGTCCCACGGGGGCGGGTGGCACGGTCTTGGCAAGCGCCTCAGCCTCTTGCTGTTGCTTGACCAGGCGGGCCTCGGCCTCCTGGTGGCGCCGATGGGCCTCATGGGCCGCCCGCGCCTCCTGGAGATGCCGTTCCGCTTCCGTGCGCTTGGCCGCCGCCGGTTCCAGGGAGGCCGCCTCTTTGGCCGCGGTCGCCGCCTCGTGGGCGCGTTCCTCTTCCGCCTTGAGCTGCCGGGTGGCATGGTCGGCCTCGGCGCGGGCCACCTGAAGCGCTTGCTCGGTCTGCTGATAGGTTTCCGCGGCCCTTCGGGCCTCCGCGAGATGGGCCGTCGCTGTCTCGGACGCCTTGCCCGCCACGGCCGCGGCGGTCTTGGCTTCGGCAGCGGACCTTCGAGCGGCCGCGAGGGCCTCTTTGGCCTGCTGGTGCTCCTCTTGCAGGGCCTTCAGGTCGCCAAGGACCTCTTGCAATCCCTTCAGCCGGGCATCCAGGTCGCGGCGCTGGCCACGGGCATGGGCGATGGCGCGGTCGAGACGATCGACGCCCAGCATACCGAGGATGAGCCGCTTGCGGTCGGTCGGTCCCAGGTCGCCCAGCCGGGCCAGCTCCTTCTGGCGGGCGACGACGGTCGTGAAGAAGCCGTCTGCGGTGACCCCCAGGAGCCGCTCCACCTGTTCCGTGACGGTCTTGGCGCTGCCGGCGCCGGGCGGCACGACGGCCACGCCGTCCACCTGCAGGCTGGCGGAGGGGGTCAGGTTCTTGCCCTTCAGTTCCCGGACCACTTCGACCGCCTGGCCGGCCACTTCGAACGTCAGCCGGACATGGACGCCGTCGCCGGGCGGCGCATCCTGGCTCCGCAGCTGTTCCTTCCCGCCCCTGGTGGCGGCGGTGCCAAAGAGCGCGAAGCCGATCGCTTCCAGGAGCGTCGATTTGCCGCTGCCGTTGCGCCCCAACACCGCCGTGGCGCCTTCGGGGAACTCGATGCGCGTGTCGGCATGGCGGCGGTAATGGCGCAGTTCGAGGGCGTGCAGCTTCATGCCGCCTCCAGGCTGGCGCGGGCAAGGGCGAGCAGCCGCTCCCGGTCGAGCCCTTCGATGGGATGCTGCGCCGCGTACGCTTCGAACTCCTCCGAGAGGCCTCGCAGCTCGGGGGCGCCCTTGACGCGGAGCGAGATGTCGGCCCATTCGAGGCGCAGGTCGAGGTGGAGGAGCCTGGCGGCGGCCTGGCGGATCGCGTCCAAGGGGAGCTGACCCCGCAGGCTCGGGTCGAGGTCGTTGATGCGTAGGCGGGCGACGCTGCCGTCGGGCGCCCGTTCCAGAGCGGCAATGGCCGCCACAGCGATGGCGTCGGCGCCCAAGCCGCCAGCGGTGACCGCCGGGAGGTCCATGTAGGGGCGGCCGGCCAGTTCACGGAAGGCGACCTCGGGGGTTGCCCCCGGTTCCACCTGCACGTCGAGGAAGCCCTTGGGTTCGCCAGCCTCGGCCATGCTGACCCGGTCCGGCGCGCCGCAGTACCAGGAGCGGCTGGTCACCTCCTGGGCGCCGTGGTGGTGGCCCAGGGCGACGTAGTCGAAGCGGTCATCGAACCAATCCAGGTGCAGCGTCAGCTCGTTGAACTCGGCGTGGCGGAACGCCGGCAGGCTGTGGACCGTCCCATGCAGCACGAGCAGGTTCGCGCCGTCCCCCCGCTCGGCGCCCGCCACCTCCTGTTGCAGCGCCTCTTCGGAGGGGCATTGGGGCACGGCGTGGACCGTGATGGGGCCGCCCCCGGTCTGGATGACGATCGACTCGCGGCGGCCCTTGTAGACGGCATGGACGTTCGGCAGGTGGTCGAAGAGACGGAACGGGCTACCGGTCTCGCGCAGGCGCGGCGTCTCATGGTTGCCGGCGATGACGACCACATGAACGCCGGCCTGCCCCAGCCGCAGGAACCCCTCCAAGGCCGTGGCGAGGGCCCGGTTGCTCGGACGCACGCCATCGAAGAGGTCGCCTGCGTGGACGAACAGGTCCGGTTTCTCCTGGCATGCGAGGCCCACGAGGTGGTCCCAGGTGTCCGTGTGGTCCTGTTCCCGCTGGTTGAGCCCCGACGGCGCGGTGCGAGGGTATTGCTGGTGCCCCAGGTGGGTGTCGCTCGTGTGGAAGATGCGCACCATCAGTAGAACCCCTCGTCCACCTGGACCTGGGGCGCTGCGGCGGGCGGCCCCTGGACGTCCCGGATGCGCTCCTCGTAGAGGTCGGCCTTGAGGGGGATGGCGAAGGGCGCGCCGGGGGTGCTGAGGATCGCCTCGCCGGGCTCCAGCATCTGGATCTCCTGGGTGAGCTGGGAGAGGTCCTGACGGGCGCCGTCGCGGACCTTCTGACGGTCCGTGGGATCGGCGAGGCCCAGGAGGAACAGGGTGTTGAACTGGGAGAGCAGCTCGTCGTCCACCAGGCGTGGCTGCTGGGTGACGGCGCCGAGGCCGACCTTGAACTTGCGGCCTTCGCGGGCGATCTGGGCGAAGATGTTCTCCGAGACGCGTTGGCCGAGCACCCTTTGCGCCTCTTCGAGAAGGATGCAGGTGGGCGGGAGGGCGCGGAAGCGGTCCGGGTCCCGGTAGGCGCGGCGGTAGCGGCCGAGGAGCCCGCGGGCCAGGACCGTGGAGACGAGCAGTTCCTCTTTGGGGAACAGACCGGACGTGTCGACGAGGACCACCTTGCCGGCCTCCAGGTGGTCAAGGATCGCCTGGGTGGTGCTGACCCCCTCGTCTTGATGGACGGCGTCCTGTTCCAGGAGCTGCTGAGCGCGGCGTTGCAGGACGTTCAACGTCGCTTCATGGAAGTTGCCGCCCAGCTCCTTCGCCAGGTTCGCCACGTCCGTGCCGGCCATGTGGACGAGCCAGCTGCGACCGAACGTGTTGCTCGCGGCCCAGAGTGCCTCCTGTTGGGCCTCCGAGACCTTGTAGACGGAGGCGAAGTCGGCGGCACCGACCTCGCTGGCGCTCACCGCCAGGTCATGGACCTGGCCATCGAAGCCCGGCAGGGGCCGGCTGGTGTAGACCACGAGCCGCTCATCCGCCCAGGGGTGGTGCAGGAGCCCCCGGTGGGGCGTGCCGTCCCGGTGCTGGCCCCCGCCGCCGTCGGCGTATTCCCCGTGAGGGTCGAGGACGAGCAGGCCGACGCGGCCCGATTCGAGGCAGCTGCCGGCCAGGACCTTCAGGAGGTTGCTCTTGCCCATGCCGGTGGTGGCGAAGATGCCCACGTGCTGCCCCAGGATGCCCGGGTCGAGCCCCACGCGCTCCGGTAAGGGGGCGTCACCGCTGCGCACGTGGCCCATCTGGAGGTCGCGGGGTTTGGGGGCTAGGAACGTGAGGTCGCCTTCGCGCAGGCGGCGGACCGTGGCGAAGTGGCCAGGGAGCGTCTTGGGGCGCCGGAAGCGGCCGTCCGCCTCCAGGTAGCCGAGGGCGGCTGCCGTCACCATGCGGTAGAGTCGGTCGTCGCGGTCGTACAGTTCCCATTGGCCTGACAGCAGCGCACCGGCGGCCCGTTCACCCCAGCGGCCATCGCGGGCCTCGGCGCCGTAGGCCAGGTCGACCACGCGCAGGAAGAACGGCGCCGTGACGCCGGATTCCGACTCCGCCACGAGGATCTCTCCCAGGTGGACCGCTTCGTCCGGAGGGGTGCGGAAGCGCAGTTGGCCGATGGAGTCGCCCGTGAGCAGGCCGATGGGAGTGGACGCCAACGAGCGGCGAGCCGCGCGGGCGGCTTAAGGGGTGCCAAGAGAAGGGTGAAAGTGGAGGCCCGTTGAATCCTTGCCGTCCCTTCTCTATCTAGAGGCAAGGCAATGTTCACCAACACGGGGCTGCGTCTGCGTTCCATGCATCCGGAGGGAGTTGCAGCGAACGACTTGCAAGAGCTTCTAAGGCTTCGACAAGGCCACTACATGGGGGCCGAATGTCGCTTGGCGCTTGCCTGTGGTGATGGGGAGACTACGCCTTCCCGACTCATTGGCGGCCTCATCTCCTTTCAAACCTCGGCCAAAATCGTTGGGGAGAAGGTACTAGATTATGGCGAATTGAAGCTAGTACGTTTCCAACTTTCAGTTGAGGAGGCTTTGGATGCAATTCACTCACTAATGGAATCAGAGCCCAAAGGGAAAACAAAAATGAAAATCCGCGATCTAGACATTAGTTTGAGTGAACCTCTCGAACCAATAGAAAGGGACAACTATCATGGTGGGCCGCGGACGTGGCCTTACCCAGCGCTCGCTTCTAGGCAAGATTTGGGTCCCTTGGACCTCTTTTGCTTGAGGATACGGAAAGCTCAGTACCTGGATCCCTTCCCCATAATGTTTCCTGGCGTGCCAACAATGGTTGATAAACAAAAGCGCGTTGAAGAGTGGGTCGAACCAGGCCCCGGACGAGCAATCGGGGCGGGCCACCAGAATGCTCGCTTCTGGATCGCTTTGCCTAGCATCACGAGATTTGTAGATAGGGTTGAACTGAATGATCGGAATCTTCTCGTTCACCTTAATCCGGGCGATTACGTAGATTCATACGCGCTCAAGATTGCAGCCGTTCATGACGATGCCCTGGAGGATGTTGAAGAGCCAGTATCGGAAAAGGAAAGCATGGTTGATGTGCAGTTGGCGGGCTGGCCAGATCGACTCTGGATCGCTCTCATTTCAACCAATGGTGCGAAGGTCGTGGATTGGTATTCATTTGACCCTCTTGGCCCAACCGAATCTCGGGTCGTTGTCGTAGTGGCTGAGGAAGTCGTCCACGAGCTAATAGAATTTGGTGAAGATGATGAAACCGAGTTCAAAACCAATGCCACGCCTCAGAACCATCATGACGTTCTGGAAACAATTGTAGCATTCTCAAATCACCTTGGCGGACGCATATTGTTCGGCGTCGATGACCATGGGGCCATCAAGGGCGTCGAGGGCCCGGAAAACATCGCCAGGAAGGTTGAAAATTGGGCCGCTTCAAACATTGAGCCTGGCGTTGCAGTAAGGACTCATGTGGCGGAAGCAGAGGGAAAAAAGCTGGTCATAGCTCATGTCGATGAAGGGGTGCAGAAGCCGTATCAGGCGCGTCACAACGGCGCATTCTACATCCGTAGGGGCGCTACGGATAGAGCCATTAGCAGGGCCGAGCTAGATGAAATTTATTCTAAAAAACCAAGCGCGCAGGAATCGTTCCTGGGGAGGCGCCTAAATGGGTCTGTCTTGCCCGGATTCTAGATTATATTAATTGGTGATCACTTGGATGGGCTTCGTCCATAGCTGCCGTGCCGTCGCAAGAGTCAAGCAATCTCAGCCCATGTCCGCCCGATGCGAACCGCCGCCGTTGCCACCGTCCTTCTCTTCGCCATGGCCCTGCCCGGCCAGGCCGGCCTGCTGGATGACCTACCCGTGGAGCCGGTGCTGATCTCCAAGCCTGTGGCCAGGGGCGGCATCGAGACGGCCGCCGCGCCGGACGTGTCCCCCACGACGAAGGTGGTGGACGGCGACCCGTCCGATTGGGTGGGCGAGAGCACCCGCCTGGGCGGCCAGACACTCCTGTCGAGGGGCGAGCTGGTCCACCAGGACTACGTCTTCGACGACTTCGGTGCTGACAACGGCAAGGACGCCCAGCGGTACGCGCTGACGGGCCCTCTGGCCGATGCCGAACCCCGCACGTTCCGCACCGAGCCCTTGAGCCAAGCGGCAGGCACCCAGTTCGGCGCCGGCGCTGCCGACCCCACGGGCGGCGTGATCATCTCCGTGGAGAACTACGGTGACGCCGTGCTCCCTGGTGGTCTGGACGGCCTTGGCGACCTGGTGGAGTTGCGCCTGGCGGCGGATGAGACGGACCTGTACGTGCTGGCCCGCCTGCGCGGCATGACGGATGAGGCCACGCCGGCCTTGCTCCTGCTGGCGGGCGTCGGGGGTGGCGCCGCAGCGGCCGTTCCGTGGGGCGCCGGTCTCTCCTCTACAGCCACCGACGCGTTCCTCGTCTCGGCGGCGGGCGTCGAACACGCCGACCTCGCCACTGGCATGGCCACCGCCGTGCCCGGCGCGGCCGCGGCTGTTGACCCGACGGGCTTCACCAACGCCATCGAGGTCCGTATTCCCCGCAGCCTGCTCCCGGACAGCTTCGACCTGGCGGCTGGCGTCGGCCTCCTGGGCGGCGGCGACCTGGCGGACCTGACGCCAGAGACCGACGGCGGGAACCTGGCCAACGTCGCCTTCCGCCCCGACGAAGCGGTCAACGTCTGGAACGACCGCGCACAGGCGCTCGCCCTGGAGGCCGGCGACATCGACGCATTCACCCACGCCGTCGACCTGGACGCGCTGGCGGCGGGCGCCCATCAGGAGTGGCAGCCGACGCCGGGGTACCATGAACGGGTGTTCCAGAGCGGCCCCAGCGTCGCCCGCGAAGAAGGCCGCCAGGGCATGTGGCAGCACTACGGCCTCTTCCTCCCGACCGGCTGGACGGACGATGAGCCGTCGCCACTCACCTACTGGCTCCACTGGCGCGGCGGCACCGCCCACCAGGCGGCCGCTTGGACGCCCCGCGTCTTCACCCAACTCGGCCAAGAGAACGGCCACGTCATGGCGAGCCCCTACGGCCGCGGCACCAGCGGCTGGTACGTGGGCCAGGCGCACACGGACTTCTGGGAGGTCCACGCCGACCTGCACGACCTTGTCGCAATCGACCCCGACCGCCGCACGCTCAGCGGCTACTCCATGGGCGGCTACGGCACCTACCTTCTGGGGCTGATGTACCCGGACCTCTGGGCCGGCGGCTACAGTATCAGCGGCGCGACGACGCAGGGCGCCTGGATCGGCCTCGACGACGCCACCAGCCAGGACGTGGTGGAAGCGGACGGCGACGCGCCCCGCCAACTCACCTACCGTCTCCTGGAGAACGCACGCCACTACCCGCTGATGATCCACCACGGCACCAACGATGAACTGGTGCCCGTCACCGGCGTCACCCGGTTCGCGCTGCGGCTCCACGAGCTGGGCTACGAGCACCAGTACACGCTCTTCCCCGGCTACGAGCACTACACCCAGGCGATCGTGGACGAATGGAGCGAAGGGGCCCGCTACTTGGCGGCCGCCGAACGCCCGGCCGCCCCGGCCCACGTGACGCTCAAGCGCGTGCCGGCCCTCGAAGATGCCACCCGGACGGTCAACGCACCGCCCAGCGGCCCGGTCGACCTGCCCGGCATCGGCTCCGCGTGGTGGCTGCACCAGGCGCCCCGGGCCGCCCCCTCCGACGACGTCACGGTCTACTCGCTGGCGGATGTGGTGAGCCATGCCCTGCCCGGCCGCGACGCCGGCCAGCCCACGGTCGCCCTGCCGCAGCCAGGCCATTCCACGCCGGGTATCGGCATCGGACTCGGAGGCGGCGGCGCCAGCATGGCGACGCTCGAGAATCGCTTCACGGCGGAACTCACGAACGTCGGCGAACTGCGCCTGGACGTGGCCGCCATGGGCCTCGACACGGCCGCCACGCTCGAAGGCACCCTGGAGACGGACGGCGCTGCTACTGTCGTCCTCGACGGCATCCCTGACAGCGCCACGGTGATGCTGGACGGCGCCCCCGCCGGCCCCGCTGTGGGTGGCGTGCTGAGCCTGGTGCTCGGCGCGGGGAGCTACGAGCTCGTGGTGACGCCCGCCTGACCGGCCTAGCCGGCTTAGTTCACGATCCGCTTCGTCGCAGCGCCCACAGCGATCTTGGCGAACAGCCAGGACGCCACGGCCAGGTACGCCACGTGGACCCAGAACAGGTCCGGCAGGTCGCCCAGGGCCAGGCCGCGCGTCAGGCCCACGGCGTGCGTGAGCGGCACTGCCAGCGCCAGCCACTGGACGCCCTCAGGCAGCTGCTCCAACGGGAAGAACGTCCCCGAGAACAGGAACTGCGGGGTCACGAACAGGAAGAAGGCGTAACTGAACTGGTCGATCACCTTCACCTTCGCCGTCACGAAAAGCCCGAGGCCCGCGAACATGAGCCCCACGAAGAACGCCACCACCGGGATGGCGAACGCCGTCGGGTACGAGAGCAGGCCGAACGCCGCCACGACGAACGACATGAGCGTCGCGTTGATGGTGGCCCGCGTGGCCGCCCAGTAGACCTCGCCCCACAGGATGTCCTGCGCCGAGAGCGGCGTCGCCATGACCGCCTCCCAGGTGCGCTGGAAGATCATGCGGACGTAGCTGCTGTACGTGGTCTCCATGAACGCCGTCTGCATCATGGTGATCGCCACGATCGCCGGCGCGATGAACTGGGCGTAGCTGACGCCGCCGATCTCTTCGATGAGCAGCCCCAACCCGTACCCCATCGCCACCAGGTAGAGCAGGGGCTCCACCAGCGGCGGCAGGGCGTTCATCTTCCACGTGGCGCGGTAGACCTCCAGGTTGCGGCCCAGCATGTGGCGGATGCCGCGGAGGGTGACGTCACTCACGCAACGCCCTCCCGGTGAGCCGCAGGAACACATCTTCGAGGCTGGCCCTCCGCAGGACGCTCTCCGTCACCGCGTGGCGCTTGCGCATCCGTGTCTGGAGCCCTTCGAGTCGGTCGCCGTACGCGATGACACGGTCGCCGACCCGCTCATGGCGCACCTTCGCCCCCTCCAGGTCGGCGGCCAGGTCGTCCAGGGTCGCCGTGTCCTCTTCGGCGGCAACGAACTCCACCGCCTCACTGCCGCAATGCTTGGCGATCAGCTCGCGTGGGCGCCCCTTCTCGTGGACCTTGCCTTCGTCGACGATGACCAGTTCATCGCACAGCATCTCCGCCTCGTCCATGTAATGGGTCGTCAGAAGGATCGTCTTGCCCTGCCGCCGCAGCCGCCGGATCGTGTCCCACAGCGCATGGCGCGCCTGCGGGTCCAGGCCGGTCGTCGGCTCGTCCAGCACCAGGACCTCCGGGTCCGCCATGAGCGCCCGCGCCACCACCAGGCGGCGCTTCATGCCGCCCGAAAGGGCGTCCACGCGGGCATCCCGTTTGTCCTCCAGGTTGAGGAACGCCAGCAGCTCGTCGGCGCGGTCGGCGGCCCGATCGGCGGGCACGTCGAAGAAGCGGGCGTAGATCGTCAGGTTGTCCCGCACCGTGAAGTCAGGGTCGAGGTTGTCCTCCTGGGGGACCACGCCGAGGCGGCCCCGGATGCTGCGCCCCTCCTGTTGGACATCGTCGCCCAGCACCGTCAGTCGGCCTTCGGTGACGGGGCTGACGCATTGGATCATTCGGATCGTCGTGGTCTTGCCGGCGCCGTTGGGCCCCAGCAGGCCATAGCAGACGCCACGCGGGATCGCCAGGTCGATGCCCGCCACCGCCGTGAACTCCCCGAACCGCTTGACCAGCCCCTGTGCCTTGATGACCGCTTCAGCCACGCCGCCGCGACCCAGGCGGCGCGTTTGACCCTATGGTCGAGGGCCGAAGTTTCGGAAAGGCCAACGAGTGTGCGAGTCCCCTCAAGTACCCTCTGCGCTCTCCAGCGTCATGAAGTGGTTGCTGCTGCTCATGCTTGTTCCCCTTGCGGGCTGTCTGGACGATTCAGGGTCGGCTGAAACCGACGAGGCCGCCACCGGTGAAGAGATCCTGGGTCCCGACGATGTCGAGCGCACCTGGCGCTCCCTGGAATTTCAGGAAGAACTCACGTTGAACCGGGTCTCGCTCCACCAAGGGCCTGTCACTTTCGGCACGGGCATCCCGCCGTTCGGCAGCAACTGCCTTTGGCTCACGGACGACCAGGTCGAGCACGTCCAAGAGATGATGGTCACCATGACCTGGTCTGCGCTGACGCCTGCATGGGAGAACCTGGAGCTCATCATCGACGGCGACGAGGAGACGCACCGCGTCATCGGTGGCTCTCCCCTGGTCCTGGAGGTCGGGGAGGTCACGCCGCATTCGTTCTTCGAAGGGATCGGCATCATCGTCCAGACCGATCTGAGCGGTCCGGTGGTCGAACAAGGCGTGATGCTGGAGGTCGTGGGGACCTATGCCGGCGCCACGGACGTCGATCACGAATACGGCAACTGCACCTGGGGCCGCGGGCTCTGAATCAGGCGACGTTGTCGTCCAACACCCCGTGGAACTCCTCGCGCACCCACCGGGCGACGCCTGCGCCACGTGCGGCCACATCGAGCCGGCCACGCAGTTCCGCCACGTCCCCTGTGGTGAGCGCGACGGCGTTGTGTGCCATGGCGAGCGGGTAGGGGTATCCTCGGTAGATGGCGTCCGTGCTCCAGGCTGCAACGGCCGGTAGATGATCGGCGGGGCCGTCGATGCGGAACGCCTGTGGCGCGCCGGGGGCAAGGAGGACGATGTGGAGGTCGTCGTGCTCCGGCAGAGCGACGTGCCACGCGGCCTCGAGGCGCCGCTGGTGCCCCTTTTCCAGGAGACGGCCTGTGAGGCCGCCGTGGATGCGGCTCCGCTTGACGACACCCAGGCACGGGCCTCGCTCCGCTGCCAGGCCGGCCAGGGCGCGCGCGAAACTGTCCGCCTCATCGGGCAGATGCAGGGCGCCGTCCCAGAGAAGCAGGCCGGGGGGCGCGGCAAGGCCTGCTTCCAGTTCGGCCATCGCACGCAACAGTTCGGCGAAGTGTTCGGCGCTGCGAGGTCGAGGCGGCTCTGGCAAGCCGTGTTGGGCGGCATCGGCGCGGACGCAGTCGTGCGCCTCGCCGGGAGTGGCGGCGACCACCCTCGGTTCGATGGGGCCGGGGGCGCGGGGCCAGACGGCGGCCCGGTAGGCGACCACCCAGAGGCCGCCGGTGTCCAGCAAAACCGCGTGGCTGCCGTCCACCGCCTGCAGGGGGGCGTCCCGTCGGTCGGGGATGGGCGCGATGGGGCGGAAGTCGGGTTCGAACGGCAGGGGCTCGCGGGCCAGGCGCGTCATGCGCTCGACGGCGGCGTCCAGGTCCTCCCGCAGGGCCACACACCCGGTTCCGGCGGGGCACCTTGAAGCTGGCGACCGGGTCAGTGAAGCTTCGAAGCGGTTAACACGAAGGGGCTGCCATGGTTTTGTGGATGCACGCTGCGTTGCGCGGCCTACTGGCCGAGCTGTTCCGATTGCACGGGTACGACGTGCGGCAGGAGGCAGCGCTGCAAGGCTCCAGCGGGGCGCTCTACACGGTGCCGGTGCTGGCCCGCGACGGCGAGCGCGCGATCCTCGTGGAGGCCGGCGAACCGAGCCTTCCCGTCCCCGACGAGTTGGCGGCCGACCTGGACGGCATCCGCGAGGACGTGGGTGCTGCCGCGACGGTCCTGCTCCATTGGGGTCCTGCGCCCCATGCGCCGCCAGGCGTCGTCCTCTGGGATGCCAAGCTCGCCGAGTCCCTCATGGGTGCCACCATGCTCGCGACGGCCACCGCCGCGACCTTGCAACCCCTCCCGGTCACGCCGCGCTCGCCCGAGGCGGCCCCGTTGGCCCAAGCAAGGAGCGCCGTCGACGCGGAGGCCCCTGCGCGCTTCGACCTCAAGCGGTTCGAGGCGCTCGACCTGGCTGATGTACCGGCCCCCGTCCCGGCAGCCGCGGCAACACCCGCCCCCGCCGTGGTCCCCCGAGAGCCTGCCGCGCCCAACGTGCCCACCTTCGCTGTCAAGATCCACCCGGACGAAGCGAAGCAGAACGTGGCGCACGTGCTCTTTGGCGCTGACGAGGTCCGCCTTCACCTGCAGCCGGTCTGGGTCTTCGACTTCGCCTGCGACCTCTTCATCGAAGGCAGCCTGCGCTCCGAGACCATCGAAGGGCGCGTCCAGGTGCACGGCACCGACCGCACCGTCAGCCTCCTGGACCCCGAGAGCGTCGCCGTCGGCCCGCTGCCCAGCGGCATCGCTGTGGCCGAGCCCCGCACGGTCCGCGTCCGCAAGGAGCGCGCCTACGACGAGGCCCGCCAAAGCGTCCTGGATGCTCACACCCGGGAGGTCCCCGTCGAAGTGACCGACCCGGAGCTGGACTTCACGTACGTCGAGAAGCGTCGTGTCGAGCCCCGGCCGGACCACCTGCGCCTCACGGACCGCGGTCTTCACCACCGACCCATCTGGCGCCTGTCCGGCCTCAACGGTTGGGCGGACGTGGACGCGGTGAGCGGCGAACTCGTCGCGGAGGGGCTGCGCAGCCGGTCCACCGACGCCGTCGTGCTCGACTAGGCCATCTGGAACGTCCAGAGGACGCCCTCGCCCAGGTTCTCCCTTCCGGTCACGTTGAGGCGGGGCGCCTCGCCGGGCGTCGGCCAAAGGCTGGGTCCGCCGCCGACCAGCATCGGGGCCTGGTACAGCGTCCAACGGTCCACCAGGCCCGCCTTCAGGAACGACGCCAGGACCGTGGGGCCGCCTTCCACCATGGCGGAACCGATGCCGCGGCCAGCCAGCAGGTCCAGCACGGCCGCCAGGTCGAGCCGTCCGGCGGCGTCCGTCGCCACGTCGTCCGCCGTGAGGATCAACGCAGGCTCCGGCCCCTGCCGGGCCCGTGCATCGGCAGGCGTCCGACCATGGGTGTCCAGCACCACGCGCAGCGGATCCGGGCCTTGGGCCAAATGGGGCTTGACGCGGAGGCTCGGGTCGTCCGCCAGCACGGTGCCGACGCCCACCAGGATGGCGTCACAGTCGGCGCGCATCTCGTGGACGCGGCGCAGGTCCTCGGGGCCCGACAACAGGAGGGGGCTGCCGTCCGGCGCGGCGACGCGGCCGTCGAGGCTGCACGCGCAGTTGAGGAGCACCCTGGGCCGCGCCACGCAGAGGCCCAGGCGTCGGTGGCTTAAGTAGCGGCGGCCAGGTCGCGGCGCGTGGTCGAGGTCCCCGGCGACGAGACGCCCCCCGCGGCCGAGGAGCCGGCCGAGCCGACGGAGCCGGTCGAGCCGTCCTACGGCCACCTGACGCTCATCGGCGCCGGCCATGTCTTCGACGTCGAGGCGACGATCCGCGACGCCATCCTCGCCATCCGGCCGCAACGGGTCTTCGTCGAGCTCGACCGCGGACGCCTCCAGGCGCTCATCGAACGGGCGCAGGGCCGCGAGGTCCCCAACGAGAAGGCGAGCTTCATCCACAAGCGGCTGGAAGCGTTCCAGAACGACGTGGCCGCCCAGTACGGTGCCCAGGTGGGCGGCGAGATGCTCGCAGCGGTGCAGGCGGCGCAGCTGGTGGGCGCCCAGGTCGGCCTGGTGGACCGCCCGGCCAACGAGACCCTCCGGCGCGTCATGCAGGAGATCACGTGGCGGGAGAAGTTGCGCGGCGCCGGCCTGGTCGCGGCCAGCCCGTTCAAGTCCCTCTGGAACCGCATCGGCGGCAAGAAGGGCACGGACAGCGTCGAGGAGGAGATCGGCCGCTACCAGGACGACCCGACGGCGGTCCTGGACGAGCTGGGCCGCCAGTTCCCCACGGTGCGCCGCGTGGTCCTCGATGAGCGTGACATCCTGATGGCCAAGGCGATCCGTCACGGCATGGCCGGCATCGAGGCCGGCGTCGCGGTGGTCGGGGACGGCCATGTCGGCGGGCTCCTCAAGCGCCTCGGCGACCTGGAACCGACGGTCTACCGCCTCGCTGACGTACGGGAACACCGTCTCCCCAAGCCCCCCAGCTGGGATGCCACCGTGGACGGGGAAGGTGGGGCGAGCCTGAGCTTCGGCGTCACCCTTGGAGGGCCGCCGGCGTCGCCGCCCGGCAAGCCGCCTGCCACCACAACGCCCAAGCCGGAAGCCGATTCCGAAGAGGCATGAAGCGCCCCTTCGGCCTGACCATCCTTCTGCTCGCGGGCCTGTTCGCCGGTTGCCTCTCTGACGAGGCCGGGAGCGACGAGAACGCTGTCCCGGCGGTCGACCCTGATGCCCTCGTCATCCCGGAACTGGACGCCGTGGCGCTGCTGGCTGGCCTGCGGGACTTCGCCGAGACGTTCCCCGAGCGCGCTGACAACCTGCCCGCCCACACCGGCGCGCGCGACTGGATCGCGGCGGAGATGGAGGCCCTCGGTCTGGACGTCTGGCGCCACGAGTTCGAGAACGGCATCCCCCAGGAGAACATCGTCGGCATCCAATGGGGCGCGGACCGTGAACAGGTAGTGGTCGTCGGTGGCCACTACGACATCGCCAGCAAGGAATGCGGCCTCCTGGGCACCTGCGTCCTGCGGCCGTTCAGCCAAGGCGCCTACGATGATGCCAGCGGCATCCTGCTGATCCTCCACCTGGCCGCCGCCTTCGCCGACATGGAGCTCCCGTTCAGCGTCGCCTTCGTCGCCTTCGACGGCGAAGAGCGCGGCCTTCAGGGCAGCGGCGCCTTCAGCGAGGCCTTGATCGACGGCACCACGCCCTTCGGCCCCTTGGAGCCCACGGCCATCCGCGCCATGCTCAACCTGGACATGTTCGGCATCAACTGGCCCGGCACCGACGCCCCCGTGTACTTCGACAGCAACAGCCCGGAGCTTGAGGCCCACGTCGGCAAGGTCCGCGACGCCATCGCCATGCCGGAGGAGATGCTGGAATACCGTGGCATCAGCCTCGGCCGCAGCGACTACCACTGGTTCTTCGAGCTCGGCGTCCCCACGGGCTTCTTCATCAGCAGCTTCGAGGAGTGGCAACTCCCCGCCGACGTCCCCTACAACGTCCAGGCGCTCGCCCTACCCGGCGGCATCAGCGCCTACCCGTTCTGGCACCTGGAGGACACCTACGACACCATGGTGCTGATGGCCGGGAGCCAGGCCGACCTCGAAGCGGCGTTCCAAGCGGCCGCCGACCTCGCCGCGGGCACCCTGTACCGGATGGCCGTCGACACGGCGCCGCTCACGGCCCCTGAAGCCTAGGTCGCCCGCCGCCTAGATCTGGTTCAGCTCGCGGAGGTTCTTGGCGACCTCCGTCAGGAGCCGGTGGGCCTGCTCCGTGTGCTGGATCTTCTCCTTCAGCTCACGGGCCTCCTCGGCCCAGTCGAGCAGCGTGCGCACGTTGCGCAGTTCCTCGTTCACGGAGAGCTTCAGGGCGTCCTCGTAGAGCTTGTCGCTCATGCGCACACTCCTTCAGGGCCCGCAGCGGCGGCCCAGTCGGCAAGGATGGCATCGGAATAGGACAGGGGCGCATCGGCCGGCTTGGCGGCCGGCTGGTGCCAGGAGACGTGCATCACGGAATCCGGGTCGTCGTCATGCTTGGCGGCGCCTTCATGGTTGTGCTGCATGGGGACACCGTCGTTGACGGCGCCCAGCGCGTGACCCAACAGGTGGCGCAGGAGGCCCGACGCGGCGCGTGTGGTGTCCGGGGCACTCGCCGCTGCCGCTCCGTCCACCACGAGGATGCCAGGGGCGAGCACGTAGCCACCTTCGACGGGCGCATCATGGGCCTGCCACAAGAGGTCGAGGCGCAGCAGGTCGCCGTCGATGCGAGCATCCAGCTCGTTGCTCCAGTCCAGGAGGGCTTCGTTGTCGTCGCCTGCCCCAGGCAGATCCGGCAATGCGCGCCGTTCGACGGCCAGCGTGGACCAGGGGCGATCGGTGGCATCGGTGAGCGCCACCAAGGCATCCTGGAGCGCTGTGGCGGCCAGGTCGCCGGGACCACCCTCAGGCGCCCATAGGGTGACCTCGACCGTCGTGAAGGCGGCGGGGTCCAGGAAGGCGCACGCCACGGTCCGCTGGGTCGCTTCGGCGGGCGCGATCCAGTCCTGGAGGCAGCCGGCTCCGCCCACCGCGAGCAGAAGGGCTGCCAGGAGGGTCATGGGGGCCGGCGGGTACGCCACAGGGCGCCCAGGCGCCCTCGCCCTTTAGCCGGTTCGAGCCGTTTCGAAGGCCCCGGGCCTCAATAGAAGCAAGGGATGCGGTGGGTGAGGCTTCTGCCGTGCCCCGCCACGTCGCCTGCGTGGCTCCCCTCCAAACGACGCTCCTGCGCGCCACCGCCGCCCTCTTGGTCGCCGTTCCTGTCGCCGACCTCATCCTCGCCACGCTGGAGGCCTCGCAGGCCCTCGGCCACGGCGCACCCGCAGGAGGTGACGATCCGGCCCTGGTGCTCCTGGCGCTGGCGCCGCTCGGGCTGTTCCTGCTCGCCGCGGCCGGCAAGCTGGTCCTAGGCGGCGTCCGGGGACGCCCCGTGGCGGCGTAGACGCAACGCCGCCGCAACAAGCTCCACGAAGAGCCAAAGGGCCCCGGCAGCGACCACGAGCGACCCGGCGTCATGGAAGCCACGCAGCAACGCACCCGCGGCGGCCAACGAACCCGCCATCCATGCCCGACCCCCGACAGCACCGCTGGCCACCAGGCCGGTGCCCAGGTAGACCATAGCAGGACCCAGGTCCCCGTCCACGACCCGGCTGACCACGAAATGGCCCAGCAGGACCACCACGACGCCGGCCAACGTGTCCCGACGCTGCGCCGTCGCCCATGTCGCGGCGACCAAGAGGCCCAGTCCCACGAGGCTCAAGGCGCCGCTCACGCCCGTGGCCGGTCCCAGCCCCGCAATGGCGGCCGGATCGCGACCGGCGACCTCCAGGAGGCTCCGGATGGCGAAGATGAGCGGCGCGGGGGCCAACAGGGCGAGGCCAGCGACAGCAAGGCGGGTCATAGGTCCAGCGGGCACGAGGGGATTCGAACCCCCGACAACCGGCTTAGGAGGCCGGGGCCATATCCAGGCTAGACGACGTGCCCAGGAGGCCGGCCGACCCGCCGCGCGACTTGAGGGTTTGGGGATGGCCACTGGAACCGAACAGGCGCTGGCCTGAGCGCGGACGGTCAAGCCGAGTCGCCCGCTGGACGGACGTGCATCCAGCCTGGGTCGCCATCGCGTTCGCGCTGCTTCTTGCACCGACAGCGAGCGGCCAGCTCCTGGTGGCCGTGGCGCCGGACCTGCCCGGCCCTGGCGCGGGTGACGAAGCGTTCGCCATCGCGGCCACCCAGGTGGCCTGGAACACCACGGGCCATGCGGTGACGGACGGTGAGACGACGTGGCCCTTGCCGGACCTGCTGCTGGGGCCGGGCGAAACTGCCTGGTTCACCGGCAACGCCACGGCCTGGGCGGCTTACGGCGGGCCCGCTGCGGCCCCTTGGCCAGCCGGGGCCCTCCATCTCGCCAACGCGGGCGACGAGCTGTTTCTGCTGGGCCCCGAAGGCGAGGTGTTGGACGAGGTCGGCTGGGGCCAGGGGCGCCTGCCGACCGGAGAGGCGCTGCTCCTCCGGCGGGTCCAGGATGAGGGGGGCTGGCGGGACCGCGGTGACGGGCTGGACTGGGCGACGCCCCGCCTCCACCGCGTCGGGGAATCGGAGCTGGACAGGCCGAGGTTCACCGCCGACCAGGTGCTTCTCTACGCCACGCCGGACCACGCCTTCCACGTGTGGCAGGAGGTGGTCCGGTCGGCCCGTGAACGGCTCCACCTCCACATCTACGAGCTGCGGTCATCCGAACTGGTGGACCTGTTGGAGGCGGCCTCGCCCACCGTCGACCGGCGCATCCTGGTCGACGCCTCCCCCGTGGGTCTGGACCTCGATGCCCGCCACGACGTGACGCAAGCCCTCGAGCGCCTCCAGGACGTAGGCTGGAACGTGACGCTGGCAACGGCCGGACGCTACGCCCACCATCACCTCAAGGTCCTGGTGGCCGATGACCAGGTGCTCGTCCAGTCAGAGAACGGCGTACGCAGCGGCGTGCCGGCCGATCCCTCCTGGGGCAACCGGGGCTGGGGGGCTGTCATCACGAGCCGCACGATGGCGGACTGGTTCGCGACCTGGATGGAGGATGACCGGACGGCCTGGGATGCCATTCCCTTCCACGAGGCCGTCTTCGACCCCTTGTACCGTCCGCCGCCGAGGCTCCCGCTGCCCGCCGGCGATTACAGGCCCGCCTTGGGGCCGTTGGTCCTGGACGGGCCGGTCCGGGTCACGCCGGTCGTCGCACCGGACCACACGGCGGATCCTGCCCGCAACCCGATCCTGGCCGCCATCGAGGCCACCAAGCACCGGGTCTGGAGTCAGCAGTTGCAGCTTGAGCTTCACAGCAGCAACAAGCTCGGCTGGAACGCCACGAACCCGCTCGCGGCGGCCTTCGCGGTGGCTGCTGACGGCGGGGCAGACGTCCGGGTCCAGGCCGCAGCACCCTTCCACGTCACCGACACCCGCAGCCAGGAGACCATGGCGTGGCTCCGTGAGCAAGGCGTGGCCACCCGGTTTTTCGGGCGGGACGACCTCTCCATCCTCCACAACAAGGGCACGCTCATCGACGACGACACGGTGGTCGTGGGCAGCCTCAACGGCAACCACGCCAGCGCCAGCCGCAACCGGGAGGTGGCGCTCCTGGTCGAAGCGCCCGGCGCGACCGCCCTGTTCGACGAGCTGTTCATCGAAGACTGGCGCGGCGGGCCCGGACGCGATTGGGAGGCTCCGCTACGGGAGTTGCGGGCGATCCCGGCGCTCTCGCCGTTGGCGGTCGTCGCGGGTGCCGTGGCGGCCCTTGCAGGCAGGCGTCGGGTCAGCCGAGCGTGACGCGGCTCGTCTCGAACGCCTCCACGTCGGCGCGGAACATCAGCAGCGGCTTGTCCTCGAAGTCCACGTACATCTGGAGCTGGTCGTCCAGGTGCGGGAAGAAGCCCGTGTCGGGGGCGCCGTTCTGTTCGGCCGTCATCAGCATGAAGTCGAGGCCGTTCAGGTGGCCACTGGCGCCCGGCGGGAGCGCGTTGCGGCTGCAACCGGCCGCATCACCGTCGATGCAGCCCCAGTCGTAGAACGCCTGGTGGCTGGGCCGGTTCGTCATGGGGATCTCGTAGGCGGGTCCGCCGCCGAGGGCCGCGAACTTGCTGATGCGGTTGGGCTGGTCCTGCCAGGCGTCGCCGATGGCCAGAACGTCCATCATGACCTGATTGGCGATGTCCTGGCAGGTCTCGGTGGCGGGCGTCGTGATGTCGTCACACCAGTCGTGGCTGCTCTTGCCGTCCATGGCGTCCAGAAGGATGCTGTGCTTGTTGTCCTCGCGGCCGTGGTCGCCAGCGTGGGGATCGCTCGTCTCAGGGGGGTTCCATCCCAGTTCGCGCACGAACGGCTCGATCTCGTCGTCGAAGACGGCGTGCTGGAGTTCGCTGCGCCATAGCTCGAAGAGCGCCATGCCGTCCGGCATGGTGTCGGCGAAGGCGCCGCCGAAGAGGCTGGTGCCCAGGTAGTCGCCGTAGCCGCCGTAGAAGTAGCCGGTGGCGGCCCATTCGTCGACCGCCGCGACGGCGTCAGCGTCGCCGGAGGCGACGGCGGCGTTCCGCATGAGGTCGTAGAACTCGTCGCCGTAGGGGTCGCGGGTGCTGGCGTCGAAGTGGACCTGGCGCAGGTCGTCGATGGTCAGCGCGTTGCCGGTGGCGGCGATCTTGTCGGTGAGCAGCTGGTCCATCAGCTCGGCGCGCTGGGTGGAGCCCCACTTCTCGTACACGTCGCCGGTGTGCCAGCCGAGGGCCGGGTTGTTGTTCCAGTTGACCGTGTAGCCCTTGGTCGGGTTGATGACGTAGGGCAGGTCGTCGCCGGTGAGGGCGTCGGCAGGGTCCCAGACATATTCGGGCACCCAGCCGGGGATCGGCAGACGGGGGTCCAGGTCGTCGTGGCGCACCGGCTGGGCACCCACGTGCAGGTAGGCGATGTTGTCGCCGTCCGCATTGCTCTCGGCCAGGTTGAAGTTGAACGTGAACCGGAAGCTGTCCAGGAGCTCCTGCACGTCCGCGATGGAGCGGGTCTGACCGATCTGCAGCCACAGCGTGCCGCTGCGGGCCTCGTCGCCGCGGTAGCTGCGGTAGCTGGCGAACGCGTAGGCGCCGTCTTCGCTCCAGGCGAGCACGGGGCCGCGGACGGTGCGGCAGATCTCCTGCTCCACGACGTCCACCGGGGGCACCGCGCCATCGGCCAGGCTGGCGAAGTCGTTGGGGGCCGGCTTCACGACGTGCGTCTCTGTGCGGCAGTCCATCTCGGCGGTGATGTCGTTGGCCTCATCCAGGTAGTACGTGTGGGTCGTGCCGGGCACGATCTTCTCCACGACCGTGTCCACCTGGTCCACGCTGCCGCTGGTGACGGTCCAGGAATGGGTGGGGCCGCGGCCGATGATGACACCGGGGGCGCCCGCGATGCCCATGCCGACCGCATCGAAGCCGGCGCCGTGCAGGCCCAGTTCGTAGGGGATCATGGGGGTGAAGTAGGCCATCTGGGGGCCACCGTACAGGAGGGGCTTGCCGTTGGCGGCGAACTCGGCGCCGACCGTCTGGGCGTTGCTGCCCATACGGAACGGCAGGCCGGCTTCGGCGGCGGCGTCGCTGAGGCTGAAGGTGATGTCGTCGAGGTCGGCGGTCTGGGCGGCGTCGAACGCCTCCTGCTGCGCGGGGGGCAGGTCGGTGAGGTCCGAGAGGTCGTGGGGGACCTGCTGGGGCAGGACGCTCCAGGGGTTGCCGTCGCCGGCCGCGATGGTGGTGTAGGTGTCCGTGCGGAGGCCCCAGACGAGGTCGTCGAAGGCGCCGGCTGCGGCCGTGTCATCGCCGAGCGTGTCCTGGAGGTGCGCGAGCATCTGGGCGTTCTGGGCCTCGCCGCCGCCGGCGCCGCGTCCGAAGACATCCAGCAGGTATTCGGCGATGGCGAGCGTGTCCAGGCTGCTCCAGGCTTCCGGCAGTTCACCGAGCGCGATGTATTCGGCGGGCATCTTGGTGGGGTCGGCCTGGATCTCGGCGATCCAGCGGTTCACACCGTCCGCGAAGGCGTCGAAGGCGTTGCGCCACAGGACGTCGAGGCTCTCGTAGGTCGCCACGCGCTCTTCATGGGTGTAGAGCTCGCGGCGGGTCACCAGGTCCATCTCCAGGCTGCCGTAACCGCCGGTGAGGCTCGCCAGTTCACCCTTGCCCACGTGGCGCAGGATCTCCATCTGCATCATGCGGTCCTGCGCCTGGGCGTAGCCGTTGGCGTAGAACAGGGAATAGACGTCATCGGCGTAGATGTGGGGGACGCCCCACTGGTCGCGGATGATCTCGGCGTCCACGTCGTGGTTGCCGACCTGCACCTGGAGAAGGATCGGGTCGGTCTCTACGGTCACAGTCCCTTCGATGAGGGGCAGGCTGAACGTGATGCCGGCCACTCCGGTCGGGATGGACAGGAGCAGGGCGACGGCTAGGGCTACAGGACGCATCGGGATGCCACCGCATCGGCAGCAGCGTCCGTGATAGATAAGCGCCAAGGCCGGAACGGCTCCGCCCGGTGGGGCCGTCGGGAGCGGTCTGCCGCCCTTCCCAACCCTTTTGCGCCCCAGTCGGCGTGGGCGGCCGTCATGCTCTCCGTGGTCGCCATCCTGGCCCTGGCCGCCATCGCCGTCGCGCTCGTGGTGGCGTGGACCGGCCGCTTCCTGGCCGTGGGGGCCCTGGCACTGGCGAGTGTGGCGGTCTTCATCCTGGACGCCTTCGGCGGCAGCACCATTTGCGTCCACTTGGGGGGCACCACGTCATCGGTGAAGTGTGGCCTGGGGCTCAGCAGCGACCTGCTGCTGGACGGCCACCCGCTGGGAGCCCTGCAGATGGTGACGCACATGTTCGTCCATGGGGATTTCTTCCATCTCCTGGGCAACCTGATCATCCTCCTGGCGTTCGCGTTGCCCTTCGAGGAGCGGGTGGGTCCCAAGGCGATCACGGCGTTCTACCTGGTGACCGGCCTGGCCGCTGCGGGCGCGCAGCTCGCCGTCAACGAGGGCTCCATGCTGCTCGTGGGGGCCTCCGGCGCGGTCTTCGGCCTCATCGGCGCCTTCGCTGCGGCGTTCCCGCGACAGATCGTCCCCCTACCGATGCCGCTGCTGTTCATCATGATCTTCGTGCGGATGCAGGTCTGGATCGGGGCCGTGGTCTTCGGTGCCATGCAGTTCCTCCTCCTCTCTTGGACGCAGCCCGGCGACAACACGGCGTACTGGGCCCACATCGGTGGCCTGGCCATGGGCCTGGCGCTGGGTGGACTGGCACGGCGCGGGGCTGCGGCGCGCAGTGGAGGCATGACGGCGGCCGGTAAGGGCCGCCCCGTCGACCTGGCGGCGCTGGGGCCGTTCGCGCGCGACGAGAAGACCCAGGACGCCCTCACGCAGGCGCAGGACAACATCGACCTGCCCGACGTGCATCAGGCCTGGTTGGAGCGCTTCTTCCGCTCTGCTGCCTGCCCGATCTGCCAACACGGGGTGGCACCCCGCCGTGAAGGCAGCGTGGTCTGCACGCGCGGCCACCGCTTCGACGTGCGGGCCGGCGCGCCCAGTGTCACGGAGCAGGCAGGCTTGCTGAGCTAGGGTCCGAACGCGCCGCCGTCCATCCCGCACGTCGGCTGCCGCGTGGCGCCGTCCATCTGGTTGCCCGAGGTGTCCATCGTCGCATCCGACTCCAGAGCGATGGCGTGGAAGCCGCAGCCCCAGGGGCCTGTCACCGTGTTGCCGTGGATGTCGAAGTGGCCGTCGGCAGCGCCTTGGAGGCTCAGGGCGCGGTACGTGGCCAGGTCGGCGTAGGCGAGCCCAGCCGCTTGTTGGGCGCTCAGGCCAGCGGGCAGGCGCGTGGTCGGCTCAGGGATGGCGCCGCGCAGGTCCAACTGCGAGGCATCCAGGAACGCCAGGAAGGTGGTCGCTGGTCCGCCGGTGAGGTCGTCGACCAGGTGGGGCGGGCTCCAACCGCCCAGTGCAGCCAGGTCGGCGGCTTCGAGGGGTTGGAGGGTGATGCTGTTGCCGCGCAGTTGCGTGTCGGCCTCGCGGACCTGCTGCAAGAGCAGGCCGTAGCGCTGGTCGAACGGCGACATCCAGGGCTGGGCGTACGGGAGCCGTTGGTGCACCGTCACGTCGTTGTCCAGGATGTCCAGCCAGCCGTCGTTGCGCCACGGGTGGTAGTCGATGAGCATGGGCTGGCCCGTGGCGGGATCGATGGGCGTCGGGCTGCCGTCCGGCTGCAGCGCCTCGATGCGTTCGGCGTTGAACGTCTCGATCGCCAATCCGCCGTCGATGATCGTGTTGCGCGCCAGGACGACGTGCGTCTGGTGCCGGTGGGGTTCGTTGAGGTGCGGGCTCGGGTCGCTGGTGGCCGTCCGGTCATCGGCCCGGTGCTCCTTGTCCTCGTAGCGCAGGCCGTAGCCGTCCGGGTCATGGATCAGGTTGTCGGCGAAGCTGACGCTCGCCCAACGCTGGGCATGGTCCGCCATGTGGTGGTCGTGGCTGTGGGGGTCGTGGTGGTGGCTCCGGGGGGCGAAGAAGCCGGTGCCGTGCCAGTGGCCATGGAAGTCGAGGTCGACGCTGCCGTAGATCGTGTTGTTGTGGATCGTGCCCTGGTTGAAGCCGTCCACGTTGAGCACCCGGTGCGCGACGCGGGCATCGGCATCGTTGTCGAGGGACTGGATGAACTGGGTCATCCCGGTGCCGTCGGGGTAGCCGATCGTGTTGTGCGCGAAGGCGCCGCCGTAGTGGCGCAGTTGGCCGACGAACTCGAAGTGGTTCTGCTCGATCAGGCCGCCGGTGGCGTAGGCGGTGTGCTCCTGGTTGACGTTGACGCGCAGGTCGGAGGCGAAGTTGTGGTGGGCGTGGACGCACTCGCCGTTGTAGGAGAGGCGCAGCTTGGCGGGCGTGTAGAGCCCGTTGCCGCCGCCGTGCATGAACGCGGAGTCGAAGCCGATGTAGTTGCCCCGCACCACGAAGCACGCCGAGGTGTCGGTGATGGAAAGGGAGTGGGTGACGTGCAGCCCTTCCAGGATGTAGGGGTCCTCAGGGGTGCCGCTGCCGGGGATGGACGGGGCCGGCGCGCTCGCCGGCGTCCACTTGGGTGCCTCGAACTGGGCGTCGCCGGTGATCGTGAGGGTCCGGTACTGCGGCATCAGCAGGGCATCCGCGTAGGAAGGGATCGTGCCTTGGCCCGCCGACCAGTCCTGTCGCTGGTAGCCGGGTTGCCAGCACATGGCGTACGCGTCGCCAGCGTCGTGGCTGTGGGCGTGTCCGTCTCCTGTGCCGTGGCCGTGGGGGCTGCCGTACAGCTCGCAAGGGTCATGCTCGCCGGCGGGGGGGCTGGCCGCCAGGACCGTGGCGCTACAAAGGAGGACGGAGACGAGGGCGACGCGCATGGAGGAACATGGCCCGTGATCGCGCTTAATGCGACAGCGCGGGGCCGAAGGCCCCCAGGGGGCCTCCTCCCCGGGCCGGTATCACCTCAGACCTGGCTGCTACGGTCGTAGATGGAGACGAGGCGGACCGTCCCGTTGACCACAGCCCCGACGGGTCCCGCCTGGGCAGGGAACGCGCTTTGCCGCACCGTCCAGTTGCCTTCCATCCAGGGCATCTCCACCATGTGCTCCGCCTCCGCCGCGGCGAACAGGCCCACCTGGACGCTCGTGGCGGTGCCGTCGGGGGCGATGACGCTCACCGTGTACTGGCCGTTGCCGCCCAGGTGTTCCAGGTGCACGTGGATGCCGACGGTGTCGTACGGCCCGTCGCGGCCGGGCAACATCTCGACCGCCGTGTCGTTGTCGAGGAGTGTGGAGGGCCCCATCTCGAGCAGCACGTCCCGCTGGCCGCGCAGGAAATGAGCCGGCCCCGTGTACCCTTCGCCGGCCTTCTTGAGCGCCATCTCGACGCCCCCGCCGCCTTGGGCCACGCTGCGGCGCAGGTCGATGAGCGTGAACCACTGCGCCACGGGGCTGTAATGGATGGTCAGCTCGCTGCCGGAGGGGCTCGTGCCGTTGATCACGAAGCCGAGACCGCGCCCCAACGGGTCCGGCAGGTCGAGGGTCGTACGCTCGGCGACGAAGGTGAACGTCTCGCCGAAGAAGACGGTCTCCCAGCTGCTGCCGTCGCACAAAGGGAAGTGGAACATGTCGGCGTGGTCGCCGGACTCGTGGGGGCTGTAGAGCGCCTGGTGGACGCGGCCGATCATGGGATTGTTGGAGAACAGGGCGTGCGTGAGCGCCTCTTCCCGCGTCGGCGTGCCCACCATGTAGTGACGGCCGCCGTCCTGCACGTCATAGAAGACCAGCTGGGTCTCGCGGGGGGCCTCATCGTCGATCTGGAGGTCGTACGTCCACCACTGGCCCAGACGCCACGGCTTGCCGGAGAGATCCGGCGCGTGGATGCGTTGGTCGTCCTTGGTCCGGACGCAGAAATGGTCCGGGTCCTCGAACTCCTCCACCGTGAACGGGACCTCCACGTCCCCGTTGCCCGTCGGCAGCTCCGGCTCGTCGTCCGCGGGCGCATCGCTGGCACAGCCTGCCAAAAGCAGGGCAAGGACCGTGGCGACGGCACCCAAAGGGCGCCCGAGCGCGCGCGACCGGCGGAGCAACGAGGGTTTTTACGAAAAGTTGGCAGCTTAACGGTTGTGTCCGAAGCGCCCAGCGAGCCCTCCGCCCAGGCCGCGACCGTCCATCCCGTCATCCCTGACAGCGTCGTCCTGGCCCCTGGTGCCCAGGTCATCGGCAACGTGACGCTCGGCGAACGGGTCTACGTGGGCCCCAACGCGGTGCTGCGCGGCGACATCGAGGGGATCACGGTCGGCGACGACAGCAACATCCAGGACTGCTGCGTCGTCCACACGGAGCGCGGCAGCCCCACCACGATCGGCCGCAATGTCTCCATGGGCCACGGCGCCGTCGTCCACGGGGCCACCATCGAGGATGACGCCCTGGTCGGGATGAACGCCGTGGTGCTCAACGGGGCCCGCGTGGGGCAGGCGAGCCTCATCGGCGCCCTCAGCCTCGTGCCGGAGCGCTTCGAGGTGCCACCGCGCAGCCTCGCCGTCGGGACGCCGTGCCGTGTGGTGAAGGAGGACCATGCCGGCATCGCAGGCGCTGTCACCGCCAACGGACGACGCTATCAGGAGTACCGGGCCGACCATGTGGCAGGGCGCTGGGGCGTCGTGACGGGCCCCGTCGGGTTGCCCCAGGAGCCCGGCCGGGACGACTGATGCTACGCTACGTGGCCGTCGGCGCCGCCCGTCTGCACGTCCTGGGCATGGTGCCCCACGACGCTGGGGCCGCCCAACGCATCGGCGCCACACTGGCGAGCCTTGCCCCGGAGCGCGTGGAGGTCGCCATGAGTGTGGCCGAATGGGACGCCCTCCTGGCCGACCCCGCCCGCCTCACCCCTTACGAGGCCCGCCTCTACGACCTGCTCGTTCCCCTAGGACTGTGTCCGGTCGCCCCCAATGCGGCGTACGCCGCCGTCGCCCGCTGGGCCGTGGAGAACGGCCGCACCGTCCAGCCGGTGCTCTCGACGGAGCCGCCGCTCCTGCCCAAGGGCCGCAAGGGGCTCAAGGGGCTGGACAAGCTGCTGAAGCAGGAGGGGTTCGACGCCGCCAGCCCCGAGGCCGCCGCTGCGCGTCTACGGGACCTTTACGTCGCCCGTTTGCCCGACCTCGCGGCTCCCTTGGCCGTCCGATGGGCCGAGACCGCCAAGCGCGTGGCTGCCCGCGCCAGGGCCGACCCCCGGCGCACGGTGGTCGTGGCCCCGGAGCCGTTTGCCGCCGAGATGGCCGACCGGCTCCGCAACGCCTCGGCGTCGAAACGCCCATAGGAGGCGGCCCGGGTCGCCGGGCGTGGCCGCCATCGCCCCCTTCCGGGCCATCCACTACGACGCCTCCAAGGCCGACCCGGTCCAGGTGACCAGTCCGCCCTATGATGTCATCAGCGCCGCCGAGCGGGCCGAACTGGCCGGCCGCGACGCGCGTAACATCGTGCGCGTCATCCTACCTGAACAGACGGAAGCGGGCTACGCGGATGCGGCCGTCGCGATCGAGGAGTGGCTGGAGGCCGGCGCGTTCACCCGTGACGACCGCCCCACCTACTACACCTACCGCATCCACCACCACGGCGCCATCATGAAGGGCTTCTTCGCCCGCGTGCGCGTCGACCCGGAGTACCAGGAGGTACGGCGCCACGAGAACACCCTGAAGAAGCCCAAGCAGGACCGGCTGCACCTGCGCACCGCCACGGCCTGCGACACAGAGCCGATCCAACTCCTGTACCGCGACGAGCGGGGCTGGGTGGACGAAGTACTCACCAGCAACGAAGAGGACGAACCGGTCCTGGACTTCACCGACGCCGCCGGCATGCGCCACGTGGTCACCCCCGTTACCCGCCCGGAAGCCCTGGACGAAGTGACGGCCCAGTTCGAGGACAAGACCCTCGTCATCGCCGACGGCCACCACCGCTACCAGACTGCCGTCAACCACTTCACGCAGACCGGCCGCGCCGAAGACGGCGCCCTCCTGGCAGTCCTCGTGCGCGACCAGGATGAAGGCATCTGGATCGACCCGACCCACCGCGTCGTCGCCGGACTCGACCTGGCCCCCGCCGCGGCCCTCGAAGCCGCCACCGCGCACTACGACGTGGAACCCGTCGAGATCGTCGGCGAATCGGACGAAGAGCTGGGCGCCCACGTGCGCATCGCCCTCGAGGAAGGTCATGCCCTGGTGCTGGACGCCGAGAACCTGGCCGTGGGGCGCATCCACCGCCTCCGCCTCAAGCCTGCCAGCGCGGTCGATGAAGGGCGCGGACCTCTGGACGGCCTCGACATCACCCACCTCCACGAGCGGTTGCTGCCCACCTGGGGCATCACGGTGGACAACCTGGAGGACCACGTCACCTACACCCGCGTCGACGGCGAGGCGGTCGCCGCCGCCAAGGCGGGCAACCTGGTGATCGTGCCCCCGACGCTACCCGTGAGCGCCGTCCTCGATGTGGCCGCCGCCGGTCACGCCATGCCCCAGAAGTCCACGTACTTCATCCCGAAGATGCAGAGCGGGCTCCTCCTGTCGCCCCTTGACGAACCGCGGCCCGTGCCGTGGACCCAGATGGCCGGGGACGGCGGCAAGCCGCCGGCGTTCCAGATGCCCAACCTCGAATAGGCAGGCGGCTCAGAACGGCGGCTCGTCACCGTTGGCGAAGCTCCATCCTTCCGGGGGCACGCCGTAGTAGAAGTTGTGCTGGAAGAACTCGAACTCCTGGTTCACCACGCGCCCCGGCGTGCCATCATCGTGGCTGCGGGCGTTGATGATCGTGTGGATGTCCGGCTTGCCGCCCGGCGGGATCATGTCCTCTCCGCTGCCGTCGTTCTGCATGGAGCCGTGGACCTGGCCCACGTCGAAGCGCATGTAGGAGGGGCTGGCACTGTCGCTGGCGCCGTACCAATGGCCGCTTGTGCGGTTGACATGGCTGACGGTGATGCCCATCTTCTCCGCGAACCCTTCGAGGCTCGGCTCCCAGACCAGCTCGACGACGATCGCCTGCCAGCCGGCCTCGACACTGGTGCCGAAGTCACGGATGTTACCGCTGTTCTCGTTGATCTGCGGGGCGGCGCCGCCGGGCACTAGGATGGCCGTGTAGTCGACGACGCAGGGTGCGCTGATGCCCGCCGAGTACCCGCACGTCAGGAACCCGATCGCCTTGAGGGCATCCGTGTAGGGCTCCTGGGCGAACAGGCGGGTCAAGAGGACCTTCGTGACGGGAGGGTTGTCATCGCCGGCGACGACGGTGACACTCACCTGGGCCGGTTCGTGGTTGAGCTTCGTCACTTCGAGGAAGTGGGTGCCGGGGTCCACTTCACTGAACGCGAAGCGCCCTTCACTGTCGCTGGTGGTCTCCTCCGTTCCGCCGGGGGTGCGCAGGACCACGTTGGCCTCCGCGATGGGACGGATGGAACCGTCCACGACGACGCCCCGGATGGCGCCCGTGGTGCTGGTGGCCTCCACGTCCAGGTCGCCGAAATCCACGTCATCCGGCGCGGCCTGTTCGTCGCCTCCATCAGAGGAGCAGCCGGCCAGCGCCACGGCGAGTAGGGAGAGGATCGAGAGGAGAGGGGTCCCCTTGTTCATGCCGCCGCAGCGGCGACGGGGCTACTTGACCGTTGGCGAACGCGGCTTCAGAACGGGCTCTCGTCGCCGCTCACGAACGACCAGCCTTCCGGCGCGGGAGCGTTGTGGAAGTAGGTCGTGAAGATCTGGAACGGCACGTTGAGGGCGTACTGGGGGTCGCCGAAGGGCAGGAAACCGCGCACCGCGGCCGTGACGCCGTGGGGGATTTGTTCGCCGTCGATGCGGCCATAGGTGGGGCTGGGGCCGATGACCTCCAGGTAGTCCAGTTCGCTGCAGTCGCAGGCGTTATCGATCGGTGTGCTGGCGAGGCTGATCATCATGGAGTCGACGCCCTCGAAGGCGGACTCCTGCACGATGGTCACCAGGTCGGCGTCGATGTCCAGGTAGTCCGTGTTGGCGTTGGCCTGGAGGTTGCGGGGGAGGCCGGCGGGGTTGCCGACGGTGGCGTTCATCTCGTCGACGACGGTGCGCCAGCCGAAGTCGCAACTGTCGGTGATGAACGGAAGCGCGAAGGCGCATTCGTAGAACCCTTCGAACTTGAAGGTGGAGATGTAGGGGTCGACGCCGATGAGGCGCTGCATGACCAGCTTGACCGGCTTGGGGTCCGTGACGCCGGCGACCACGTTCGTGGTGGACTGGGTGCCCTGGTAGCCGAACTTCTCGACGCGCAGGAAGTATTCGCCGGCGGGCAGGCCGCTGAACACGAAGAGGCCTGCTTCGTCCGTGTTGGCGGTCTCGCCGGAGTTGAGCACGACGAGCGCCTCGGGGACCGGCCGGATCGATTCGTCCACCACGACGCCGCGGATGCCGCCGGTGGTGCTGGTCGCTTGGATCTCGGGGGCGCCGTCGGCCAGTTCATCGGCGGTGGGCTGGTCGTCGTCGGCGCAGCCGGCCAGCACGGTGGCCAACAGGAGGGCGGTCACGAACAGGGTACGCATGCGTGGGCCGTTGCGTGGCGGCAGAATAAGCCTTCGCGTCAGGAGGGTGCCGCGGCGAGGACGAGGAAGCTGCTGCGGGCTGTGGCGACCAGGCGGCCGTCGGCGTCGGTGATCTGGCAGGCGATGCGGGTGAGGGTCCGGCCGCGTTTGACGACCCTCGCCTCGGCCGTGAGGGTGCCCTCGGTGACGGCGCCCACGAACTCGAGGTGCAGGTCGATGCCGCAGCCCCGCGCCCCTTCGGGGAGTCCGGCAAGAAACGTCTCTCCCATGGCGGAGTCGGCGAGGCCGGCGATCATGCCACCGTGGAGGATGCCTGTCGGGTTGTGGTGGCTGGGCCCGACCGTCGCTTCGATCGTGCTGCCTTCGGGGGTGCGTCGGAGCGTCCGGAAGTCCAGTTGGGCATCGTAGGGCGAGGCGTGCACGGGGCCGCCAGGCGGCGGGGACGGATGAGTCACGCGGACCAGATCACGCCGGTGGCCCAGAGCACGCCAAGGGCGAAGACGATGAGGCCGCTGGCCTGCAGGAACCGGTGCGCCTGGTCCTTCCACAGCAGGCGGGCCCGGGCTTCCAGGAGGCGGTAGAGGACGAACTCGGTGCGCAGCGTGGCGCCGAGGAACATCAGGAACCCGATGGCGGCCATGAGGCCACCCCACAGCAGGGACAACGGGTCACCCAGCGGCGGCCGCCCAGAAGAGGATGGCCGTCAAGCTCTTGTAGAAGTCCTATCTCGGCGGAGCCGTCGATGGCCGAGACCGATGTCCCGCAGGAAGCCCAAGAGCCCCAGGAGGCCCTGGACGACGAACCGATGGAAGTGGCGGCCGATCCGCTCGCCGACGCCCAGGCGGAGATCGCCAGCCTGACCGACAAGCTCGCCCGCGCCCGCGCCGACTACGACAACCTGGTCAAGCGCACCGAGCGCGACGCCGCCCTGGAGCGGGAACGCGTCAAGGCCCGCGTGCTGGAGGGCTTCCTCCAGGTCTACGAGTACGGCCAGATGGCCGTCGTCGAGGCCGAGAAGGCTCCCGGTGCCCTGGCAGAGGGGGTCAAGATGGTCGTCCGTGAATTCCAGCGGGTCCTCGAAGCCGAAGGGCTCAACGTCGTGGGCGCCGTCGGCGACGCCTTCGACACCGGCCTGCACGAAGCGGTCGGCGAAGAACCGGCCACCGACGACGTGGCCGCCGGCCACGTGCTGCGCGTCGTGAAGCCGGGCTACAAGCTCGGCGATCGGGTGCTCCGCTACGCCCAGGTCATCGTCGCCGCGTAGAACGCTAGAGCTGCTGCGTGAAATTGAGCGCCAGCACCTCGAAGCCTTCGCGCTCGTAGAACCGGTGGGCATCCTTCCGTTGCACGCCGGAATCAAGGACCACCTGCTGGCAGTCCAGACGGCGTGCTTCCTCGCGTAGCCACGCCAGCAGCGCGGCCCCGTGGCCTTTGGAGCGGTGCGCCTCGTCCGTCACGAGGTCGTCCACGTACAGGAAGCGGCCCCGGTACAGCATTTCGAAGACCCGGAAGCCGGCCACCGCCTCCACGGCGCCGCCCACTGGGTCCGTCGCCATCACCAACCGGTAGCCATCGGCGCGCATGCGGCCCACCGCTGCCACCAACGCCTCAGGGTCGTCAACATGGGGCCGCAGCTGGACCATCACCGGGTGCAGGGCGCGCACGTCGTCGTCCGTCAAGGCCTCACGGATCGTCACGACGCGGCAGCGATGCGGGGGGTTGAAGCCTCTGGGAACCGGGCCGGGGGTCACCGGACCAGTTGCAGGGCCACCGTGAGCGCCACGGGCGCCGGCGTGCGTCCCCGGCCATCCACGCGGCCCAGGGCACCCAACACGCGGCGCTTCGTCACGGAGAGCACGTCCGCCACGAAGTGGCCCAGGACGCTGACGGAGGGGTCGATGCGGTCCCAGTGGACCAGGAAATGGTCACCGAACTCCAGGGCGTGCAGCCCCCGGTCGTCGCCCAGCGGGAAGCGGAAGTGGGCGTCGGCGGCCCGGTTGAGCCCCGTGCTCCGGTAGAAGCCGCAAGCCTCCGGGTGGGGCACCTCGCCGCGCTCCAGACGCAAGGGGGCATGGGGCGGCAGGGCCAGCACAGCGCGGGCGGCATCCTGCCAAGGCTGTGGTACCTTCACGCCCAGGACTCGCCGCCTCAGGTCTTTGAAGCCGACCCCTGGGGGCTCAATCCCCTGCGCTTTCTCTATAGAAGGCCGGCCGTCTCATGTCGGACCACGTGTCCCATCTCGGACACCTTGTCCGGGCACCCCTTAGTACCAAGAACCGGGCCCTGGGCTCCGATGACCCACGCTGTCATCCTGGGTGCCCGCGGGTACCTGGGCCGCGAACTGGTCCGCCTGCTCGATGAACACCCCCACGTGGACGAGGTGACCCCCGTCAGCTCCTCGGCCAACGGGGCGTACGGCGACGCCGTGCCCACCTTCGCCCACACCGACCTACGCTTCCACCCTCTCGACGAGGCGGCCAGCATGCAACCGAACCTGGTCTTCGATGCCAGCGGCACCGTCGGCCAAGACCTGGAAGCGATGCCGGAAGGCCTGGCGGACGCCGTCCACATCGACCTGTCCAGGCAACACCGGCTGACGGCCCTCCAGGACGACGGCTGGCATTACGGCCTCGCCGACGCCTTACCCACCCCGCGTGGTCAACGCCGCATCGCCAACCCCGGCTGCTACCCGACGGCGACCCTCCTGGCCGCTTGGCCTTTGCTGGCCACGGAGCTGGTGGCCCCGGGGCCGCTCATCGTCGACGGCAAGAGCGGTGTGAGTGGCGCGGGCGCCCAGCCGCGCAGCGACCTCCACTTCCCAGAGATGAACGAGTCCGTGCGCGCGTACAACGTGCTGGGCCATGACCACCAAGGTGAGATCGAGGCGGCCATCGCCCAGGTGGACCACGCGCCCGCCCGACCCGTGCGCTTCACGCCCCACCTGGTGCCCCAGACCCGCGGCCTCCTGGCCACCGTGTACATCCCCGTCACCGGTGCCGCCACGGCGGAGAACGTGCGCCGCTGCTACGAAGAGGCGTACGCCGAAGCGCCGTTCGTCCACCTGGTGGACGAGGCCGACACCGGCAACGTCCGGGGCTCCAACCATGCCCACGTTGCCGTCGACCTGGACGAGGACACTCGGCTCGTGGTCGCCCGTTGCGCCATCGACAACCTGGTCAAGGGCGGCGCCGGCACCGCCGTCCAGAACGCCAACGACGCCATGGGCTGGCCGACCGACGCGGGCCTCGACCGGGCGCCCGGAGGCCTCTGATGCAGCTCATCCAACACCCCGGGCTCCGTGCCGTGGCCGGCTTCCGCGCCGCCGGCGTCCATTGTGGCCTCAAGAAGGACCGCCCCGACCTCGCCCTCATCGTGAGCGACCGGCCTGCCGTGGGCGCCGTCGTCACCACACAGAACGCCTACGCTGCGGCCCCCGTCCATGTGAGCCGCCAACACGCCGCCGACGGCGACGTGCGCGCCATCGTGGTCAACGCCGGCATCGCCAACGCCTGCACGGGTCGCCAAGGACTCCGCGACGCCCTGGAGATGGCCCGCCGCACCGCCGGCGAGCTCGGCGCGGAGCCGGAGCAGGTGCTCGTGGCCTCCACCGGCATCATCGGCGAACCGTTGCCCATGGAGCCGATCCGGGACGGCATCCGGTCCGCCGCCGCGACCCTCGACGAAGCGGCCGGCGACGAAGCGGCGCTCGCCATCCTGACCACCGACAGTGGCCCCAAGAGCACGTTCGCCACGTTCGAGCACGACGGCCGCACGTACCGCCTGGCCGGCATCGCCAAGGGAGCCGGCATGGTCCACCCCAACCTGGCGACCATGCTGTCGTTCCTCGTCACGGACGCCCCCGTCGGCCCGGACGACCTGCGGGGCTGCCTGCGCGCCGCCACAGACCGCACGTTCAACCAGATCAGCATCGACGGCGACGAATCCACCAACGACATGGTGGCGGTGCTGGCCAACGGCAACGGTCCCCGCTTGTCCGGCGAGGGCCTGGCGGCGTTCCAAGAGGCCCTGGAGCAGGCGTGCCGGGAACTCGCCCAACAGATCGCCGCCGACGGGGAAGGCGCCAGCCGACTCCTGGAGGTCTCGGTCAGAGGGGCCAAGGACGACGAGGCCGCCCGACGCATCGCCCGCGCCGTCGCCGGCAGCAACCTGGTGAAGGCCGCGATCCACGGAGCCGATGCCAACTGGGGCCGCATCCTGGCCGCAGCCGGCGCCGCGGACCGCGACCTGGGCGACGACGTCACGCTGGTCGTGGGAGGCCGCCACCAGAGTGTGCCCGTGCTCGTCAACGGCGAGGCGCAGGACAACCGCCGCACCGCCGCAGCCGCCCTCTCCTCCAGCGTCGCCCGCATCGACCTGGACGTGGGGGACGGCGACGGGCAGGGCGAGGCCTGGGGCTGCGACCTGTCACCGGACTACGTGCGCTTCAACGCGGAGAAGACCACATGACGCGACCTGCCCTGCTCCTGAAACTGGGTGGCGCCGTCTGCGCCCAGCCCGGCATCGCCGCTCGCTTGGCCCAAGCGTACCGTGGCCAGGACTGCCTCATCGTGCACGGCGGCGGCCCGCAGCTCGATCAGGCGCTCGCTTCCCTGGAAGGGGAACCGGAACGGATCGATGGCCTGAGGGTCACGAGCCCCGCCGCTGCCGACGTGGTGCGCGGCAGCCTCGACCTGGTGGGCGCCGACCTGGCCGCCCGCCTGCGTGCCCACGGCGTGAACGCCCAGCATGTGGGTGCCGGCCAGGAGCTGTTCGCCGCCCAGACGAAGCGCCGACGAGGCCGCGACCTGGGCCGCGTGGGTACCGTGACCGCCGTGCGCACCGACGCGCTGCCCGACGCACCCCAGAAGGCCCCGGGCGCCCCCGAAGCAAGCCCTGGCCGCGTGCTCGTCGTGACACCCGTGGGCTGGGATGCCCAGGGGCCCCTCAACGTCAACGCCGACGAAGCGGCCGCGCAACTCGCCATCTCCCTCCAGGCCCAGAGGCTCTGCCTCGTCACCGACGTGGACGGGGTACGGCGGGGCGGCCAGGTGGTGCCCGAGCTGGACCCGCAGGATGCCCGGCGGTTCATGAGCGACGGCGTCGCCCAGGGCGGCATGCTCCCCAAGCTGGAGAACGCCCTGGAGGCCCTGCTAGGAGGTGTGGCGGCGGTGACGATCGGCGACCTGGAGGCCGCCGCCAGCCGCCCCGGCACAAGAGGGACCACGCTCGGCCCGGTCCTTCCGCTCCTGGAGGCGACCGCATGAACGATGAGTCCCCGCCCTGGGACGACGTGATGCTCCCCAACTACGGCACCCTCACGCTCTGCCTCGTGGAGGGGCGCGGCGCCTGGGTCACCGACGATGCGGGCCGACGCTACCTCGACCTGCTCTCCGGCATCGCCGTCACCAGCCTCGGCCACCGGCACCCGGCCGTCGAGCAGGCGGCACGGGACCAGATGGGGCGCCTCTGGCACACTTCCAACCTGTTCGCCAACCAGCCCGCCTTGGAACTGGCCGCCGCGCTGCGCCAGGCCGTCGGGGGCCACCACAAGGCCCTCCTGGTCAACTCCGGCACCGAGGCCAACGAGGCCGTCCTCAAGCTGGTCCGCCGTCACGCCGAGGCGACGGGGCGCCCCGACGGCGTCATCCTGGCCTTCGAAGGCGGCTTCCACGGGCGCACCACGGGAGCCCTGGCGCTCACGGGTCAGGCGAAGCACCGCTACGGCTTCGGGCCCCTGCCCGGCCAGATCGTCCACGTGGCCCCGACCTTGGAGGCGGTCGAAGCGGCGTTCCAGGACCACGATGTCGTAGGACTCTTCGCCGAGTTCGTGCAAGGCGAAGGCGGCGTGCGGCCCCTGCCGACCGACCTCGCCCGCAGGCTCCGGCAACTGTGCGACGACCATGACGCGCTCCTGGTGGCCGACGAGGTCCAGACCGGCCTCGGCCGTACCGGCCGCCTCTTCGCGTACCAGCACCACGGCGCGGCACCCCACGTGGTCACCCTGGCCAAGAGCCTCGGCAACGGACTACCGATCGGCGCCTGCCTCGTCCACGACGACCATGCCGCCCTCTTGGAACCCGGCAGCCACGGTTGCACGTTCGGCGGCAACCCCGTCGCCGCGGCCGCCGCCCTGGCGGTCCTGGAGACCTTGGAGCGGGAGCACCTGTGTGAACGGGCCGACCACCTCGGCGCCATGGCCATGACGATGCTCGCCGGCGCGGGCGTCCGTGGGCAAGGCCTGCTTCTTGGTGTTCCGGTAGAGGACCCGCACGCGGTCCAGGCGGCCATGCGGCAACAGGGCTACCTGGTCGGCGTCGCCGGTGACGCGGTGCGCCTGGCGCCCCCGCTCACCATCGTCGAAGCGGATTGGCACAAGGCACTCCAGGCCCTGGCTGAGGTATTGAAGATCGAACCCGGCGAACGACGACGGCCCGACCGACCGGTCATGCGGGCGTGGCCGTTGGTGCCAGCCGGCCATTGATCGCCTCCACGGCAGCCGCCAGGTCCTCCTGGTCCACCAGCAGCACATGGTCCTGGTTGCAGGTGGTGACATCCAGCACGTTGATGCCCCGGCCGGCCAGGCAACCGGTCAGCATGGCCACGAAGCCCGGCACCTCCTGGACGTCCGGCGAATGGACGTTCAACTCCGCCAGGCCCCGCCGCTCCTCCAGGACCTCGGTGGCCCCCACGGCGCGGCGCAGGTCGTCCAGGAACGCCTCGTCAGCCACCAGCGTCATCGCCTGCCAGCCCTGGAGCACGTGGACGCGCTCCTCCCGTTCACGCAGGGACGAGATGGTGCGGGCGACCGTGGCCAACAGGTCCCAGTCGGGGCGCAACGTGAGCAGGCCCACGTTGGTGCGGACCTCCAGGCGGCTCTGCGCGAACGCCTCCGCACTCGACGACGCATCGGCCACGGGGGGCTCGTGGCGACGACAGGCGGCCAGGATCGCGTCCTCCTGGTCCGACCCGGTCACCTCCATGATGTGCCGCGCGAGCGCCGAATAATTGACGACACCGAGCGCCAGCGCCTCCCGGATCGCCGGGTGACCGTCGATGAAGGCACGGACCTCCTGGGCGACGCTCGGTGGCTCCGTCATGGTGGCCCGACCTCCGGGTCGCCACGGATGATGCGCGGGATCTCCCAACTGAGGCGCGCCATCAACTCGTAGTTGACCACGTTGTTGAAGTCGCTGAAGCTCCCGACGCTGATCGCCTCGTCGCCCTGGGCGCCGATGAGGACCACCTCGTCGCCGCAGGCGACGTCCGGCAGGTGCGTCGCGTGCACCTGGATCATGTTCATGTTCACGGCGCCCATGATGCTGGCGCGGCGGCCACGGATGAGCACGTGGCCGCGGTTGGACAGGTCGCGACTGAAGCCGTCGCCCTCGAACGCGATCTCGGGCAGGCACCCGTACCCGACGGCCACCACGGCGACCACCTGGTCCCCCTCGGCCTCATGGCTGCGGCCGTACCCCACGTAGTCGCCATCGGCCACGAACCGGGTGGCCAGCACGCGGCTCTTCCAGGAGAGGACCGGGCGCAGTACCGGCACGTCGCCCAGCGCACGGCGGGCCCGCAGCACGTGGCTGCTGGGCCACAGTCCGTAGCACGCGATGCCCATGCGCACCAGGTCGTGGTGGCCGTTAGGCTCCCGCAACGCCGCCGCGCTGGAGGCGACGTGGCTGCTGCCCCAGGTGACCCCCGCATCGCGCAGGGCCTCCTCGAAGGCGGCGAACCGGAGGCGTTGGGCCGCCAGCCGGTCGTCATTGACGGGGTCCTCGGCGCCGGCCAGGTGCGTGCAGACGCCTTCCAGGTGCACGTCGGGGTGTTCATGGATGGCGCGGGCGATCGGCAGGGCGTTCTCGGGGCGCACGCCGGTCCGGTTCATGCCGGTCTCCAGCTCCAGGTGGACGTGCGCGGTGCGACCCGTCTCGGCGACCGCGGCCTGCAGCGCGTCCCAGTCGGCGGCGTCGTTGAGCCAGATGTGGGCGCCCTTCTCCAGGAGCCAGGGCAGGTTGGCCGGGTCGCCGCCCCCCATCACCTGGAGGCGGCTGCGGCCGTCGCTGGCGGCGTAGAAGCTGGCGGCTTCACGGGCGCTGAAGACCGCGAAGTCGCGGACGCCTTGCCCTTCGGCGATCGGCACCACCGTGCGGTAGCCGTGCCCGTAGGCGTTGCCCTTGACCACCATGCAGAGGGTGGCGTCACCCAGTTCGCCGCGCAGCACGTCCAGGTTGTGGCGCAGGGCGGCCGCGTCGATCTCGATCCAGGTGCCTGAGACCGCCGGCGCGTCGACCAAGGGGCCCAGGGTGCCGTTGGTCTGGGCGGGACGGATCACGTCGCCAGCGCGCACAGCAGCCTCACCCCCGGTCCAAGAAGGTCGTCAGGAAAATCGTAGTCGCTGCTGTGGAGGGTCGGCTGCTCGTCGCCGCTGCCCAGGAGCAGCAAGGCGCCAGGCCAACGGGCAAGCAGGTGCCCGAAGTCTTCGGACCAGGGTTGCAGCGGCGCGTCCACGACGTCCAGGCCGGCGGCCCCGGCGGCGCGTCGCACCTGCTCAGCTGCCGCCGCGTCGTTGTGGCAGGCCGGGAACGGCTCCTCCACCTGGAACGACGCCTCCAGGCCATGGGCTTGGGCCAACCCCTTCGCCCGGCGCCGCAGTTCAGCTTCCAGGGTGTCCACGTCGCCGTCGCGGTCCGCCCGGAGGGTCACGGAGAGGCTGCCGGTGTCGGCGGAGGTGCCAAAACGCCTCGCGCCCGCCTCCAGGTGGACGACCGTGACCAGGGCGGCCGCCCCGAGGGCCAGGTGCTGGTTGGGGAGCCCGGGGGCCTCCAGGGCCAGGGTGGCCAGCGCGGCGGCAGGGTTGCGTCCGGCGAACGGCTCACTGGCATGGCTGGAGCGTCCTTGAAGGCGGATCGTCAGCCCCCGACTCGCCACGGCCGCCGGCCCTTCGCGCACCTGCACCTGGCCCAGCGGAGTACCTGGCAGGTTGTGGAGCGCGAAGCAACGGCTGACGTCCAGGTCCGAGAGGGCAGGGTGTTCGAGGCACGCGGCGGCGCCTTCGCCGGTCTCCTCGGCCCCTTGGAACAGGGCGTAGGCGTTGCCTCCCGTGGCTGCCAGCTGGGCGAGGGCGCCGGCCAGCATGGCGGCATGGCCGTCGTGGCCGCAGGCGTGCATGTGGCCGTTGTCCGAGGCGTAGGAGGCGCCCGTCGTCTCCTGGATAGGCAGGGCGTCCAGGTCAGCCCGCAACAGCACCTTGGGCTCGTCGCCCACCTGGTACAGCAGCCCATGGCCTCCGACCTCTTCGGCCAACGGCTCGAGGCCCTGCGTGGCCAGCCAGTCCCGGATGGCGCGGGCGGTCGCTGCCTCAGCCCCGCTCGCATCGGGCTCGGCATGGAGGTCCTGGCGTAGTCGGCGGAGGTCGTCGAGAAGGGGCGCGGCCATCTGCACGACCCGCTAGCATCGCTGGTCCCCCTTAGGTCCGACGGCTGTGGCCGACGCGGCGGCCGGCTCAGAACGGGAACGCGTCGCCGGCGACGAACGACCAACCCTCGGGCGCAGGAGCGTAGACGAACTGGTTGAGGTACACGTCGAACTCCTGCTCCAGGGCGACGGCCGGCACGGGCCAGTTGTCCTGCTTGACGCTGACGAAGTAGCTCATGTCCTGCATGCCGCCGGGTGGGATGGCGGCCGGTTCTACGCCGCTGGCGGACGGGTGTGGCGCGCCCACGTCGATCTGCAGCCGCAGGGGTTTGCCGGTCTCCTCTTCCGCGAACCAGTGGCGCCCTTCGCGTTCGGGCTTGTACGTCGAGACCACGATGCCGAGCTGGCCACTGGTGCCGCTGGTGCTGGGTTCCCAGTCCATCTCGAAGAGCACCGTCTGCCAGCCGGCATCGACGTCCGCGTGCCATTCACGCTCCTGGTTGGTGACGTTGTCCAGAGGCTGCAGCAGGCCGGGGGGGCCGGTGACCGCCTTGGTGTAGTCGGTGACGCAGTTGCTGCTGCTGTACAGGAGGATGGCGCCGGCCTGGCTGCATTCGAAGAAGCCGGCCTGCTTGATGCTGATGACGTACGGGTCCGCCGCGAAGAGCCGCGCCAGGAGGATCTTCGTGACCGGGGGCTCATCGACGCCGGCGACCACCTGCACGCTCACCTGCGCCGGCTCATGGGCGGGGGACGCGGCGGAGAGGAAATGGGTGCCCGGAATGACGTTGCTGAAGGCGAAACGACCCTGCGCATCGGTCGTCTGCTCCTGGGCACCGTCGGGCGTCCGCAGGGTCACGACGACGTCGGCCACGGGCCTGATCGCATCGTCCACGACGACGCCACGGACGGCGCCGGTGGTCGCCGTCGCCGTCACATCGAGCGCCGGAGCCTCTCCGGTGTCCGCCAGTTCAGGGGCACCGCCATCATCCGAGCAACCGGCCAAGAGAAGGGCTGCGACCAGCCACCACGCCGCGCGCATACCGGTCGAGCGACTGGGGCATTCTTCCATCTTGCGGCACAGCTTATCCGGCAGCCCCCGCGTCCAAGGACGCATGCGCCCCACCGTGGCACTCCTGCTCCTCACCTTGCCGGCCTTGGCCGGTTGCCTGCAAGACGAACCAGGCACCAGCACGGCCGATGGGCCGGCCATCGCCCAGGGGCTGCCGGCCGCGACCGCGGAGGTCCTCGTAGGTCTCTCCGATGGCTCCGCCTGCCTCGCCGACCTCGAGGAGTTCCTCGACACGGCGCCTCGCCGCTTCGACAACCTGTTCGAGCATGACGCCGCCCGCGACTGGCTGGATGCCTACCTCACGGAGGCCGGCTTCCACGTCACCCGCCCGACCTTCGATGGCACGACCCACGCGCCGGCCGGCGACCCCGAGGGCGTCAACGTCATCGGCACCCTCAACGGCACGGCACCTGGCGGCGCGGGCCACGGCGCCCAGCGGCCCCAACTGATCGTCGGCGCCCACTACGACACCGTCCCGACGAGCGTCGAAGGGGCCTACGACGACGGTGCCGGCACGGTCCTCGCGGTCTGCCTGGCCCCCGTGCTGGCGCAGTTCGCCTGGCACCACGACATCGTCGTCGGCCTGTGGGACCAGGAGGAACTGGGGCTCATCGGCAGCCGCGTCCACGCGGAAGAGCTGGCGGACCGGGGCGTCCCCGTCACCCTGTACGTCAATTACGACATGACGGGCATCAACTGGCCCGCGCATCCCGGGCCCCTCAACATCCCCCTCGATGCCTCCATGGGTGGCGAAGGCGAGAACGAGCTGCAGGCGGCCTGGCGGGCAGCCCACGACCTCCTGGAGTACCCGCCGGAGGCGACCTCCAGCAGCACGGGACTGACCCAGGGTCCCAGTGACCATGGCAGCTTCCTGGCCGCCGGCTACCCGGCCGCCTGGGTGAGCGGCGCCAAGATCGGCCGCAACCCCGGCTACCACAACGCGGACACGTTCGAGAACATGATCGTCATGGCGGGCGGCGACCGTGCGGGACTCGAAGAGGCCTTCGATACGGTGTTGGAGATGACGGCCGTCTGGCTGGCCGGCGTGGACGAGCAGATGCGGGCCGCGGGCGAGGCCTAAGCCGCTTCCATCGCCTGACGGTCGCGGCAGAACTCCAACCGGTCCTCCCGCGTCTCGAACTTGGGGACCTTGAAGATCTTGGAGCGGTCGACGGCTTCGTCGTCCATCTCCATGCGGATCGCCAGGAACTCATCCGTGTCGTTGGCGGCGTGCAGCCGCAGCGCGTACTCCCAAGCGTTCTCACGCCACGGCGTCACCGTCGTACGCAGGATGATCGGGTTGCCGAAGTCGTTGAGGATCGTCGGCTTCAGCCAGGGGCTGTAGCGGTCCGCCAGCTCCTGGGTGGCGTTGCCGATGACCGCCATGAACACCTCGTCGATGCGGTCGAAGTCGGCCTTGCCGTCCGCCTCGATGATGCCGGCGTCGATGGTGGCGAGGGCGAGGTCGTGGTTGATGTGGGCGTTGACACCCATGAACAGGTCCTCGATGATCGTCGAGCGGTTGCCAGCGCCCCAGGAGCGGGCCTCCTGCCAGGCGAGCGGCGCGCTGCCGTCCTCCGCCAGGGCCGCGAAGTAGTAGCTGCCGAACGTCACCGCCCAGCGGGCCACCAACTCGTTGTCGTCGTAGGCGCCCCGTTCGACCCAGCGGCGGATCTCCTCCTGGGTGCGCAGGTACGTCAGGGCGAACGGCGCGTCCGTGCTGCACGCGGCGTCCAGCGCCTCGAACTTGGCTTCCAGTTCGCCGATCCAGTCGTCCATGGCCAGAAGGTACTCGGGCCGCGGCTCCTCGGCGCAGCCGGCCAGGGCGACGGCTGGGGCCACGAGCATGGCGACGACGAAGAGGGCAGGTGGGCGCATGGGCCAACAGGGTCGGCGTGGCTTATGAGACCACGCGCACGGCGCCGGTTTCGTTGTCGTACACCAGCGCCTCCACCGTCACCTCGTCGGGGAGGTACGGGTGGTCCCGGATGCGGCGGACGCTCTCTCGGGCGTGGGCGTCCACGTCTTCGAAGCCGTCCAGCCATTGTTGGACCTCGTCGACGGGGCCTCCGGTCGCTGCTGCGATGGCGGTGTCGCCGGCGCCGACGGCCAGCATGCCGCACTTGGTGTGGGGCACCACGACGATGTGGCGTACCCCGAGGCCGTGCACCGCCACGACCAGGCTGCGGAGCGCGCCATCGTCCACCACGGCGCCGGCGGAGCGGATGATCTTGGCATCGCCGTGCTCGAGGCCAAGGACGCGGGTGATGCTGTAGCGGCAGTCCATGCAGGCGACCACGGCGAGCTGGCGGCGGGGCGGGCCGGGCAGTTCGGCATCGGCGGGATCCCAGCCTTGGGCGAGGAAGGCGGCGTTGCCGTCCAGGAGGGCCTGCAGGGTCTCGGTGGGCATGGGGTGGCGACCGGCGTCGGCCTTCAAAGGTCACGGTCGCAGCAGCCCCTGCCAGGTTAGTTTTTTATAGAAGTCCTAACTCGCGGCGTCCCAACAGGAGACATCACCATGGGACGCATCATCGGTATCGACCTGGGAACCACCAACTCCGAAGCCGCTGTCATGGAAGGCGGCAGCCCCAAGATCATCCCCTCCGCCGAAGGCAACGTGTACGGCGGCAAGAACTTCCCCTCCGTCGTCGCCTTCGCGAAGGACGGCAAGGAGACCCTCATCGGCGACGCCGCCAAGCGTCAGGCCGTCACCAACCCCGAACGCACCGTCCTGCGCATCAAGCGCAAGATCGGCACCGACTACAAGGTCACCATCGACGACAAGTCCTACACGCCGCAGGAGATCAGCGCCATGATCCTGCGCAAGATCAAGACCGACGCCGAGAAGTTCCTCGGCGAAGAGGTCACGGACGCCGTCATCACGGTGCCCGCCTATTTCGACGACGACCAGCGCCAGGCCACCAAGGACGCCGGCAAGATCGCCGGCCTCAACGTCCAGCGCCTTGTGAACGAACCCACTGCGGCCGCCTTCGCGTACGGCCTTGAGAAGGGCGGCGACGAAGACCTCAAGATCGCCGTGTACGACCTGGGCGGCGGTACCTTCGACGTCACCATCATGGAGATGGGCGACGGCGTCTTCGAAGTGCTTTCCACCAATGGTGACACCCACCTCGGCGGCACCGACATGGACGACGCCGTGATGGAGTACCTGGCCGCCACGTTCCAGAAGAACACCGGCATCGACGTCCGCAAGGACCGCCAGGCCATGCAGCGCCTGCGCGACGCCGCCGAACGCGCCAAGATGGAACTGTCCGGCATGACCCAGACGACCATCAGCCAGCCCTTCCTGTCCGTCAACGAGAACGGCCCCCAGCACCTGGAGCTGACGCTCAACCGCGCCAAGCTGGAAGAGCTCATCCGCCCCATCGTCGAGAAGACCCGCATCGCCTGCGAAGGAGCCCTCAAGGACGCCAAGCTCGCCGCCAGCGACGTCGACAAGGTCATCCTGGTCGGCGGCCCCACCCGCATCCCCCTCGTGCAGAGCTTCGTCGAGGAGGTCTTCGGCAAGAAGCCCGTGCGCGGCGTCGACCCCATGCAGTGCGTCGCCCAGGGTGCCGCCATCCAGGCCGGCGTCCTCTCCGGCGAAGTGGACAAGGAGATCCTGCTCCTCGACGTGACCCCCCTTACCCTCGGCATCGAGACCATGGGCGGCGTCCGCACCGAGCTCATCGCCCGCAACACCACCGTGCCCCACAAGAAGAGCCAGGTGTTCAGCACCGCCGCAGACAACCAGTCCCAGGTGGAGATCCACGTCCTGCAGGGCGAGCGCCCCATGGCCGCCGACAACAAGAGCCTCGGCCGCTTCATCCTCGACGGCATCCCGCCCGCGCCCCGCGGCATCCCCCAGATCGAGGTCACCTTCGACGTGGACTCCAACGGCATCCTTTCCGTCACCGCCAAGGACCAGGGCACCGGCAAGGAACAGAAGATCACCATCCAGGGCTCCAGCAAGCTCGAGGACGACGAAGTGGAGCGCATGCGCCGCGAAGCCGAAGAGCACGCCGACGACGACGCCGCCCGCATGCAGGCCGTCGAGGTCCGCAACGGCGCCGACCAGGCCGTCTTCCAGGCCGAGAGCCTGCTCAAGGAGAACGCCGACAAGCTCGGCGAACACAAGGCCGGCGTCGAGACCGCCGTCGCCGACCTCAAGGCGGCCCTCGAGAACACCGAGACCTCCACGGACGACCTGAAGGCCAAGACGGAAGCCCTCAACGGTGCCCTCGAACCGGCTGTCATGGCCATGTACCAGGCCGCCTCCGAACAGGCCCAAGCGGCCCAGGCCGACGGTGCCCCCGCTGGCGACGGCTCCTGGAGCGGCACCCCCGAAGGCGCCGATGACAGCGACGACAACGTCGTTGACGCGGAATACGAGGAGAAGAAAGAGTAGGCGAAGCCTACGATTTCTTCTCCTTTGATGCTGCCCCGTAAGGGGCAGCGGATGAAGAAAAGAATGAATGAGCGAAGCGAGTTCCTTCTTTTGGCAGCCCGGCTCGTAAGAGTCGGGCGGGGAGAAGAAGGCCGCTGAAGGCGTCGCCTGACGCTGGTTGGTTCTGTTCGTGCCTTCACGCAAGGCGTGCTTGCCAGCCGTGCAGCTGCATGAGCGGAGAAGAGGGAGTAGGCAGGCCTACTCCCTCTTCCTTCATCGCCCTTTAGCAACTGCTCAGGAAACCGAGACAGGTGTGCAGGTGCGGCTCAAGACGCGGTGTGCCATTCCGTTTGATGTGGCCATCCGCCGATGAAGGGCTGCGCCTCTTTTGCAGTCAGGGGTTCGCAAGGCTGTTCGGCACAAGAACATCTGGCACAGCGTCCGGCGCATGAAGCCGCAACAACGTGTGGCCAACGCCGGCAAGCCCCTTCATCATGGAGAGTTCGGAATAGCCGGTATGGCCTGTTGGCCAATCGATCCACGAGGATCGCTCGCGCTGTTCATGCCCGTATCGATCGATCATGCGCTGCGCTTGTGCCTTGATCTGATCATCTGCATCCTCGTGGCCAAGTGCCCGACGCATGGCCCACTGGCACTCCAGGTTTCCGAACACACCATGGCAGAGCATCATGTTCTGGCCCGGGAATTCAGCGCTACGTTCATCGAAACGCATCGTTGTTGCAAGGGCCGCCTCGATTTCTGCCGGAACCTTGTTGTCCGCCAGGCCGGCCTGGACCATCAATGATCGGCCGTAACCGATTCCAGCCGCACCGTGGCACCACATGGTGCTACAGGGGTAGTTGTCCGGCGAAGCAGGAGGACTACGGAAGTCCGGCCAATTTGAAAGATCTTCGCGGAACGATGCCCGTTCATATTCCAACGAGCCCAGGCCGAGTTCCCGGAACCGTTCCTTGCCTGTTGCCTCGTGGAGCTTGAGCATCGCAAGGGCGTATCCGGCGGCTCCGTGAGAAAAGCCGGTCAGGCCCTTGAAATGGTTACGCCCGTCGCTTGGGCGCCACCACACCTGTCCATCTTTTTCGAGGGCGAGCTCGTCAAGTGCATCGCCGAATCGAGTCGCAGTCTCGAGGTGAGATTCCGCGTTGTCCGGGTCTGCCCGCTGAAGGTCGAGGAATGTCAGAATCGCACTTCCGTGGACTCCCAGCAGGTCCGTCAGCCGCGCGTCGGTCGGCTCCGCATGAATCCGCCTTAGCAGGCTGTGCCCCTCCTCGACCAATTGTGCCTGTGCCGTTAGCGTTCCAATCTGGATCGCCACACATGCAACGCCGAGCCCTCCCGAGTAGAACGAACCTTGTGCAGCACCTGAACCAGCTGCGTTGGATGGGGTCCGCTGCACATGGAAGAGAGCATGTTGGATCGCCTTGACAGCAGCTTGGTGGTACGATTTTTCACCGGTCATTCCTCCCAAGCTCGACAAGAAAAGGGCAACGCCCGAGGTGCCGGAGTAGATGGACGGCCCCATCGCCTTGGCCAATGGTTGAGGTCGGGTGGGAGCAGGAGCTTCCTGCAAATCGCGGCTGATCCAGGTGACCATGTCGCCCGCCTCGATCGCATCGGAAACGAAGCGGTCACCGATCGCCTTGGCTTCTTCGAGGAACGTTTCGTTCATGCGAGGGCCTCCCACGAACTGGCTTCTTGATAGGAAAGAAGACGGTAATCCCTTGTACTGCCAGGGCGCAAGTGCAGGCGCTCAAGATCGTAGCCGACGTCCTTCAAGTCTGTCGTTACCTGATCGAAGATGGCATCCGAGCCTGCCCGATGTGCCGCGATGATCGAGGTCGCGATGGTCTTGGTGAGTGTATCGCCGAAGCTCTGGCCTTCACCTGGGTCTTCAGCCAACCCCACCCCGCGTGCGAGGCGCCGCGTGAACAGAGGGGTCGTGTCTTGCAGGTGTGGTTCGAATTCTGATGCTAGTTCCAGCAGCACAGGTGCGACGCGGATCCATACGAATTCAGGAAGATAAAGGACGCCACCATCGGCGCGGCCATACATCTGAGGATCGTTGAGGACCTTCAACTGGAACGGCACCAATTGTCCGTTGAGCCGCTTCACCAGCGTATGTAGGAATCTTGGTGCGGCCGCGGCATGAATCGACCAATAGACCCGCACCAGTTTTTGTCGTTTGGAGTTGATCCCCTGCTCGCCGAAGGCAAAATACCAGTGTGGATCTTCGGTGCCGGTCGTCGGTCCGGTCAGCATGCGTCCTGAGCCGTCTTCCTCGGGCCCGTCAAAGAATGCTGGCTTCACATGAAACGGAGTTTCGATTCCGGAATCCAATTCAAGTCCTTGCGGGCCTGATTTGACAAGGTGGCAGTGGGGCATCCAAGAAAAGCGAGAGCTGTTCTGTGTGGCCAGTTCTTGTGCGAAGCGCCACTTTAGCCCGGGATCATCCACGTGCACGCGTCCGATCCGCTGCCGCCGATCCGGGTTCGTGTAGAAATCATCATACAGGATCTTGCCTATGGCTTTGGCGAAGCTGTCGTCGTCATCTTCGGGTGCCTTCAGGAGCTGGTGACCTACCTTGACCAGTAGTCCTTCGGGGCTCTGTCGGAACTCTACGGCTGAACAGATCCGACGAAGAATCTCCTCGTTGTCCAAGGTTTCCCAGGAGTCGTCCAGTTCCAATTTGGGCTCAGGCGTTGTCATAGGTCGAACCACTCCTTCATCATGTCGTCGTCATTGGACCAAAACTCCTGGCCCAGGGTTGCCAAGATCTTCGCAAACTTGGGAATCTCCGAGACTTTCTGGTTCTTGGCCTGGTTCGAAACCACTTCCCATGCAAAAAATAGCAGGGAGGATGCGATGTACTTCTTCAGGCGAATGTAGGCTTCCTCCAGTTCATCACCTTCGAGGGCCCGGGTCTGACAGTACTCTTCCCAGAAGAGTTTGGCCGAAGAGTGCATCGCTTCAGCAGGGAACACCGCCGAATCGCGAACGGTCGCGGGGTCGCTGGCGCGCCTTGAGTTTACGATGGCCATGCTCCAAAAACGGACATACTCAGCCAGGAAAAATCCGATGTCCCAAATTGGGTCTCCGAGGGAAACCAGTTCCCAATCGATGAGGCGCATGTTCAGGAGGTCTTCGTCGACTCCTTCACCATGCGTCAAGAGGAAATTGTCCCAACGCAGGTCTCCATGCACCAAGGACTCCTGGCGCCCATGCCAGGTCCTTCGAATCTCCTTGCAAGCCTGGAAAAGGTCAGTGGATCCATAATCCTTCAGGAACAGGGGGCCGTGTTCGGCCTGACCGGCCAAATACTGTTCGTCGACGTATCCTAGGCCAAGGGGAAGGTCCGCGCGAATGGACGCCAGGTCTGACGACCCGATCGCTTGGCTGCCAGCGTCATGGAAAAGTCCCATGATCCGGCCGCATGTACGAGCGGCATCTTCTGGAAAATGAATCTGGCCCACGTTCAGGTGGTACTTTGTCAAGCTGGTTGCCGGATGAATCAACTCCGTGACGAGGATGCGGTCACCGTTCTGAAAATGCAAGAGCTCGGGCGCCAGCCCTCTTAGCTTCCGGAACGCCTCGTGGTATCGGGCCAGGCGCAGGAAATGGGCTTCGTAGGCAAGTGAGCTCGGCCCTTCAGAATCTCCAAGTCGCCATTGCTTCACGAGCACGCCGTCACCATCAGAATAGTGAGCGCGGAAGTTGCCGTTGCGACGAGAGATCTCCTGAATCTCAAGACCGGATCGTACGACTCGTTGTTCCGAGAGAAGGCCTTTTTCGAACAGGTATGGGGCTAGGTTCTGGACGTGAAGTTGGGTCATGAGGGTTGTACCGTTGAGGCCGTGGGTTCGCGGGCGGTCTGTTGTTGAGGGGATTCGCCCGTCGGCCCTTGGGTTTCAGGCACCAACTTCCGTTCCTCCAGGACGGGTTTGATCTTGGAGGACATTTCCTGCCACACGTCGTTGAGAAGAGGGATCGGAAGGCGTCGCACCAAGAACACGTTGAGGCGAATGGCCGTCTTGATGAGGGTGTCACCGATAAGCTTCTCGGTCACGCGTCGCATTGCATCCCACGCGGGGCGGATGGCTAGACCATACACCATCTTGGCAAGGCTGTAGGCCATGAAGGCGAACTGGATGGCGATGATCAGGCCTGCTGCTCCGGCGGCGACGATCGCCCCGGTTGAGCCCTCTTGGATGGCCGCCTCTGTCAGGCCCCAGGAGCGATTCAGCATCCGAGCAAAGAATGGCAGGGCGATGATCGCCATGAGGGCCATGCCCAGGGCCATGAACGCAATGCTCATGACACCGTAGATTGCCAGGGTCCGTTTCTTGCGGGGATCGAAGGAGATGGGCGCGTGGATGGCAGTGTTGGGCTCCAAGCAGGCAGGACAATATGGGTCCTGCTCGAAGGTGCTCTTGTCACAGCTCATGCAAGGAATGCGCGCCCGATTCGTGAGACGCCACCACAATCGCCGGGCGGCGTGCTTGGCATAGTCGCGTGAATCCTTGGTGAGGTTCCGTTGATTGAGAGCGGTGATCATGACATAGTACAGATCCGTGCGAGCGAACAGCAGGAGCTGCAGTGCCAAGGGGAAGATGTTGAGCATCATCAGGAACTGTAGCCACGGCATCCATGCAGGCGCGTTGCTGGCCGCCCAGAACGAAGCCAGGCCTGCGGCTGATGCAACCAGGAGATTGAATGCGATGCCTGCCATGAAGATCGGGATGCGCTTGGAGCGGGGTAGTGTCCATGCATTGCTGACATCGGTCTGCATGACGATCATGTAGAGGCGATGGTTGAAGGTGATCTGAGCTTCGAGGCCGTAGCTTCTGGCTACGAAGAAGTGGGCCAACTCGTGCAGGTAGCTCATGAAGACCAGGCCGCCAAGGACACTGAGCATCGTGATGGCGGGCTGATCGAAGAGGAAGAGTGCCCGGTAATGGGGGCGGGCGTCAGGCGTCAGCACCATGGCGCCGATCCAAAGTCCAAGCATGCCCATCACGAAGAGGGCTGTCTCCTTGGACCGTAGCCAGGTCACATGCTGGGGCTGGACCTTATGGAGCCATTTGTGCTTGGCAGCGTTGCGCTGGACGACCTCTTCTTGGACCTCGTCGTCGATGGAGCGAACCATCCCCTTATTGAACAGGATGACAGCGAGGTTGACGAAATCGTACCGGGTGCCCGTGGAGCGTTCCATGGCATCCTCGGCTTCCAACAAGGTCCGATCGGGTCGGATGAACGTCAGGGCGGTGAGCGTGTCTTCATCGACCTCGAGGTAACTACTGATGGAGGGACGTCCGATCAGGGGGTCCATTCCAGGTTCGCGGTGCACGTGGAGTTGATGCAGTTCCACGCGGCGTTCTTCGGTGAAGAAATACTCTTTGTCTTCCATGGTTCGCTCCGGGTCAGGGTGAAAGAGGGAGAAGAAGGGGGGAAGAGAATGGCTCTAGCTGCTCTGTTCCCAAAGGGAGTCCAGAGCATCCGTGCGCTTGCTGATGGCTTCCACCGCGCAGACGCAGCTGCCTTCGCTGATGACCGGGCAGACGGCGGACTGGACGCAGACGCAGCTGTTGCCGTTGGTGATGTCCACGCAGTCGTCGCTGATGACGACCTGGACGGCGGCGCACAGCACCGGGTTGACGTTGGTGATGGTGTTGCCACAGGCCTGCGAGCAGCAGTTCTCCGCGCAGGTGTTCACAGCGACACTGTCACAGGCACAGCTGATGGCCAGGTTGCTCTGGCAGTCACAGCTGTTGGCCAGGTTGCTGTTGCAGTCGCAACTGTTGGCGAGGTTGGAGGCGCAGTCACAGCTGTTGGCCTGGATGCTCTCACAGCCACAGCTGTTGGCGAGCACGGTGTCCGCGCGCTCGTAGCCGCCTTCCAGTTCCAGGGCATCGCCGGCCATCGCGCCGCCGATCAGGGCGGTAGCGAAGCTGGTGTTCTCGAGGCGCTCGATGTCCTTGGCCTTCAGGCTCTTCTTGATGTCGGTCATGGTATTTCCTCAAGCACTTTCACGGTGGTCCGTGCTTAGACCGAGCAGGAGCGCCGATTCGACTTAAGGCGGCATTGCCGAGTTGGTTTCTGGCGCAACAAGAACCGGTTGTTGCCAACCAACCGAGGCGGTCGCTCGCCTCGAGGTTGCTCTAGGACCAATGTCGTTGCTTCGCGACGGCCCCGGTCGCCCGAGGCGTCGCTCGCACAACCATCCCTTACGGGGGTGATGAGTAGCTTCGTGGCTCACGTCGCTTGGTGGGCGCGCCCGTGGCCGTCCCTCAGCCAGGGCTAGGCGGCACGCACGACGACCTGGTGCACCTGGCCCTTGTGGCACAGGAGGTCCATGCGGACCTTCTGGGGCAGGTGGCCGAAGCGCTGGCTCACGGAGAGCGTGAACTTGACCAGCGTGCCGTCGCCGTCCACGTCGATGATGGAGAAGCTGGGGCGCGTCTTGGCGTCACCGACGAGAGCGGCCAGGGATTCCTGGATCGCTTCGCGGCCCACAAGCGTGCCGTCGTTCCAGGGGCTCGTGAACTCCGCGTCTTCGGCCAGGACGGCCGCCGCGGCCTCGGCGTCGTACTGACGCAGGTTGTCGAAGAACAGGTGCGCAGCCTCGGCAAGAGCCCCGTGGCCCACGGTCGCCATGTGTTGGCCCACTGTTGGTGGTTCAAAAAAGTGACCGAAGGGTCCATCTGACGCTGGGAGCGTGGACAAGGTGTGTCACGGGTTGCTGCTGGCCCTCTCGCGTTCTTGCTCCTAGCGCCCGTACTGGCAGGCTGCACCGCGGACCCTGAGCCCCAGTGGAAGCCGATCGTTGCTCTCTGGTTCCATGACACGGTCCAGTATTCGATCCTTGATCCCGAGGGGATGTATGGCGCTGCCGGGGAAGAGATCGGCAACATCACGTTTGAATTCCACGAGCTCGACAAGCAGATCGCCACCTGGGCGGCCAGGGGGCAATTCGATGACGAAGAACTGCGCGGCCGCATCAGCTATGACATGGTCGAAGGACGGACGCGTTCGGTCACCCAGGACCTTCAGATCGATTTTCCATGGGGGGTACGTTCGGTCCTCCCGAGTCATCCATCGATCGCGGATGAAGCGCTCCTACGCCTCGCCCCCCTCGTCGGGCTGGGTCTGCATGCCCAAACGCCCGAAGACATGGAGGGCCACCCGTACCTCTCGGATGCCAGCGTGGCCCGCAACGTCGATGGCGAAGGTCGGCGCCTCCTGACCGTCCGGGCGCCTTGCGAAGCCGCATGTGGCCCCCTTGAAGGACCGCCGATCGAGCATCGGGTCGAGGCCGCGTTCGGTCCAGAGCGCCTGTTTGCCAGCAACGTTTCGATCCTCGGCCCGGACGGTCGGCCGCACCTCGACCTTGGCGTGGTCAAGGAGGCTGGAGAAGTCACGGTGATCCCGGCGATTCTCGATGGTGATTCCTGGGCCGTTCATCACGTGGATCGGTCGATGGAGGCGGGCCCGTTGGGACCAGCCAATGGCCAATCGGGATCGAAGTGCTGGTCCTTCGATGAAATCTCCTCCGAGCTGTTCGCGAGCAACCAGTGGCAGGATTGGGAGGAGGATCATCCGGATTGGTTTCTGATCCGTTCATCGGTCCGTCTCCAGAGTCCTGTCGGCAATTTTTCGATCCTGCGGGGCGACGAGTTCGCGTGGTCGTTCACCCTTGGGCATGGAAGTGAATCCGAGGCGCACCTGTTTGTGCTGGAAGGGATCTGCACTCCGATTTCGCCAGTGAACCGCCCGATCGCCAGCGTCTCCCTCGACTCGCCCATGGACGGCTCCGTGCCGGCACATCTGATGAATCGGGGGCCGGGGGTCCCGGACCGCTTGGTCTCCATGGGTGCCTTGTTCGACCGAGCGGAGCTTGTCCTGGGAGCCCTACGACGAGACGTTCATGCCATCGAATGGATGCTGACGCCGGTGGCGGCCAACCCGACGGCGACCTCAAGCTCGTTGGCTTCCATCGAAGCCGAGGATGGACGCTCACTGCTCTTGTCGGGCCATGACGGCAGACTCCTGCGTGTTTCCTTGTGATCGTGAAACGGTCATGCTTCGTGAGGCCTGAGCTCGGCGCCTGACTCTTGTGACGCCGATGGCTGTCAGGACCGACGGCGGCGCGCTGCAAGCCCTGCCATCGCAAGCGCCGCGATGAAGGCGCTGGCCCCGGTTCCAGGCGAATCCTCGCCTTCGTCTCCCGCGTCGTCGCCGGTGGTATCGACGGTGGAGTCCGCGTCGCCTGCGTCGTCATCCGCGGCGCCGTCGTCGTGGCCTTCTCCTTCGTGGTCGTCGGTACCATCGCCGCCAGCCGGGTCGGCCTGTTGGATGCCGACGCTGAACTCGATGCTGCCTTGGGCGCCTTCGGTGCTGATCTGGAGCGTCCAGTCGCCGGCGGCGCCCGTGACGTTGGTGTTGGTCTGGGTGTTGCCGGTGCGGGTCTCTTCGAAGACGGTCTGGTTGGCGCCATCAATGATGCGCATGGTCGCCTCGCCCATGGTGATGGAGGTGCCCAGGTTGACCCAGAAGCCGGTGGCGGGGGTGTTCCAGGTGAGGTTGACCTGGTGGGGCGTGTCGGGGGAGTTGTAGACGACACCGATGCGGGCGCCGCCGTCGCTCGCGTCGGTCGTGACCTGGGGCTCCGTGGCCGGGATGTCATCGGGCAGGTCCGGGAAGTCGTTGCCGCCGCCACCGTCGGTGGGCGGTTCGATGATCGGGAGCACGATGTGGCTGCGGCCGCGCGCTTCGCTCATGCCGATGAACGCCCCGCTGGCCACGCCGTTGGCGGTGATCTCCCATTCGAAGGAGCTGCCCGCCGCGATGAACGTGCTGTTGGGGGTGATGCTCCACGTGAGCATGGCGTAGGTGCCATCGCCGGCCGCCGCGGGCGTGATCACCTGGCTCTGCACATCGCCATGGGCCAGGATGGCGCCATGGGCCTTGAGGCGCGACGTGACATCGACGCTGCCGGCGTGGTTGCTCCCCCCGACGTAGACGGTCATGTCCACGGTTCCAGCAGGGTCCAGGTGGATGTCCTTGCCCTGTCCGGGCTTCATGACGATGGTCCAGGTGTTGGTGCCTGCGAGGCCGGTGGTGCCGGGGTTGCTCCCGGAGCCATCGTCCATCAGGGTGTTCATGAAGAAGTCCGTGTTGGCTTCCGTATTGTGGGCCCACAACGTGTTGTTCTCCACGTCGAGGTCCGGGGCGGCCGACGATTGGGCTTCGATCAGGACGGGGGCCGCTGCTGCGACGAGAAGGACCAGCGCGAGCGTCCGAGCAACCATGTGGCGGCAGGCGCCGACCGGGTCTTTGTCTGTTGCGCTCCGTGAACGGCCAGAAGAGGTCAGAGAAGGGAAGAGCGTGACCTGCACCCTGCGGCGGGGTTACGGTCACTACACCCGACCCTTTCAGGCTCCCTCGTCCCTTGCGGGCCTACGGGCCACCAGGTTCTTCCCCTCATCCGGCCGGCGCGCATTGCTGAGCACCGCCCGGCCTCCGGTTCAGTTCGCGGTCGGCGCCGTTACCGTCGCCGGCCTGCGCGAGGACGAGTCGCCGCGTCCTTCGCCTGGTGTCGGATGTGCCGTCCGAAGACGGTTCCCGGCGGGGGTCCCGTCGGGAAAACCACTATTGGTGCCTGGACTAGATGGAACTTGAGAAAGGGGCACGCCGCTTGTGGGCGGTGCGTAGGGCAGATGCGGTCAGCGCTGCCTGTTTTCGTCCATCGGGGTCCGGCGTGAGGGCCCGGTGCGCCGCGGTTCTCCAGTGGTCGCAGCCGATCCGCACCTCCGGTGGCCGTGATCCACTTGGCGCTTGATTCTTATAGAAGTTCTACTCACCGGGCACGTCGATGGCTCCGGGCAAGCGTGACTACTACGAGGTCCTCGGTGTCGAGAAGGGCGCCGAGAAGGACGTGATCAAGCGGGCGTACCGCAAGCTCGCCGTCAAGTACCACCCCGACCGCAACCAGGAGCCCGACGCCGAAGAGCGCTTCAAGGAGATCAGCGAGGCGTACGCAGTCCTCTCAGACGCCGAGAAGCGGCAACGGTACGACCAGTTCGGCCACGCCGGCATCGACCAGCAGTACTCGGCAGAGGACATCTTCCGCGGCGCCGACTTCGGCGACATCTTCGGCGGCATGGGCGGCCTCGGCGACATCTTCGGCCAGATGTTCGGCTTCGGCGGCGGCGGACGCGGCGGCCCCCGACGCGGCCGCGACCTCCAGATCGCCCACTCCATCACCCTCGAAGAGGCCCTCGCGGGCAGCGAAGCGAGCCTCACCTACCGCCGCATGGAACACTGTGGCACCTGCGACGGCAGCGGCGCCACCCCCGGCAGCAAGGTCGACTCCTGCGGCACCTGCGGCGGCCACGGCCAGGTGCAGCGCCAGCAGCGCACGCCGTTCGGCATCATCCAGAGTGTGGGCGCCTGCCCCGACTGCCGCGGCGAAGGGCGCACGATCCAGGACCCCTGCCGCACGTGCAACGGCAGCGGCAACGACCGCAAGTCGAAGACGGTGGACGTCAAGATCCCGGCCGGCATCGACAACGGCAACGTCCTGCGCGTCCCCGGCGGCGGCGAAGTGGGCGGCCGCGGCATGCCGCCCGGCGACCTCCACGTTGAGGTCCACGTCAAGCCCCACAGCACCTTCCACCGGGACGGCCCCGACCTGCTCACCGAGCTCGCCATCACGTTCCCGGAGGCGGTGCTGGGCGGCAAGCGGGACCTCAAGACCCTCGACGGCGAGGTCAGTCTGACGATCCCCGAAGGCAGCGAGACCGGCAAGGTGCTGCGCCTGCGCGGGCACGGGATGCCCTACCTGCGCGGCACCGGCCGCGGCGACCTGCACGTGCGCCTCCGTGTCATCGTGCCGAAGAAGGTCAACGACCGCACCCGCGGTCTCCTGGAAGAGCTGGCCGAAGAGCTCGACGTGGACGTGGCGGAGAAGAAGGGCTTCTTCGAGCGCCTGCTCCATTAGGCCCCTGACCGGCCGCTTGGCTGAAGCCTCAAGGACCCGTCGACAAGCCTTAAGGCCCAGCGAACAGCGTCGAAGGCAATGGTCCGGTCCCTGCTGCTCGTCCTCCTTGTCACGACGCTGGCAGGCTGCACCGACCAGGCGGACCCCGCGCCGCCCGCCGAAGTGGTCCCCACCGGCCGCATCGACGGCGCCGTCCTCGGGCCGCTCCTGCACCCCTACGGCAACACCACGGTCCATCTGGTGGAGCTCAACCGCACCGACGTCACCAGCGACCTGGGCGGCTTCACCTTCCGGGACGTCCCCGTGGGCGCCTACACGCTCACCACGGTCGCCAAGGGCACCGAGCCGCGCAGCGCCGTGGTCGCCGTCCGCGAGGGCGACGTCACCCGGATCATCCTGCAACTCCACCCCGTGATCACCGACAACCCCCACGTCGCGTTCCTGCACAAGCACGGCCGCACCACCATGGCGCTCCCCGGCGCCGCGTGCGAGCCTTGTTCCTGGAGCACCGTGCTCTACGAACAGCCGGAAGGGGTCCTCCTGCGTGCCGCCTGGGACGACGTGGGCGGCCCCGAAGGCTCCCCGCCCATCGGTGACAGCAGCCTCATCGTCCGGCTCTTCGACCAGGACGGCCGGCTGGTCACCACGGTGGAAGGCACCAGTCCCCTGGTCGGCTACGTCCCCGAAAGCAGCCTGCCCACGGACCTGGAGGCGCTCATGGTCGAAGTCACCTTCAGCGACGACTTCCTACCGACGCCCGGCTTCGAGATGGACAGCTACCTGACCATCTTCCACGACACCACGCTGGACGAACTGCAGGACGCCTGAGCGCGCTTCCTCCAGGTACACCTTTTAAGAACGCCAGCTTCGGCCGCCCAACAGGTGCGCCCGTGGCTCTGACCAAGCACGACATCGAGCAGCTCATGGCCCGTGTGGGCCGCGACAACGTCCTTACCAGCGAGGCGGACCGCCTGGTCTACAGCACCGACGTGGGCAGCCCGCCCGCCATCGTGGACCTCCTGGTGAACCGCAAGGCCGACGCCATCGTGCGCTGCCGCAGCCACGACGACGTCCTGGCCGCGATCCAGTTCGCCCGCAAGCGCAACATCCCGCTCACACCCCGCGCGGCGGCCACGAGCGCCCTTGGAGGTGCTGTGCCCAAGCGCGCCGGCATCGTCCTCGACCTCACCTGCCTCAACAAGCGCGTGGAGATCGACGAAGCGGCCGCCACGGTCCTCGTGGACGCCGGCGTGGTCATCGCCGACCTGCAGGCCAAGCTCAACGACGTGGGCCTCGAACTCCCCTGCTACCCCACCAGTGGCCTCGCCGCCACCATCGGTGGCTTCGTGGCCACGGACGGCCACGGTATCCACGCCACCCGCGCCGGCAACATCGGCAAGCACGTCCTCGAGATCGAGGGCGTCGGCGGCGACGGACGCGCCTTCCGGGTGCGCAGCCGCGACGAACTCGACTACTTCCTCGGCCTCGGTGGCAGCACCGGTGTCATCACGTCCATCCGCCTGAAGGTCCTGGAGGCCACGGCGGACAAGCCGGTCGTCCTGGTCACGAAGCACTACAAGGACATCCAGGCCGCCGCCGAAGAGGTGCGCCGCCGCTTCGCCCCGAAGCACATCATGCTGCGCAACGACACGTTCACGGCGCTGCGCTGCGAGGCCACGGCCACCCGCAAGAACCCCACCGGCGGCCGCCATGCCCTCCTGCTCTGCTTCAACGAGGCCCAGCACGGCGCCATCGCGAGCGACCTGGAGCTGCTGGCCACCCGCTGCGGCGGTCAACTGCTCGACGACAAGGCCGCCGCCAAGGAATGGGACGAACGCTTCTACCCCATCAAGGCCAAGCGCCTGGGCCCCAGCATCGTGGCCGGTGAGGTCTTCGTGCCCGCCGACAAGGTCGCCGCCTACCTGAAGCGCCTGCATGCCAAGGTCGCCGTGGCCGAACTCGCCGTGGAAGGTCACTGGACCGACGACGGCCGCGTCTACTTCTTCATCTACACCCTGGACGACGAACGCCGCCCCAACTACCCCCTCGGCTGGGGCACCAGCGCGTGGATCCTCTCCACCGCCAAGAAGTTCGGCGGCACCGCGTACCAGAGCGGCGTCTGGCTGCAATGGGAGTCCAAGAGCCTCTTCGGCGCCACTCGCTACAAGAAGCTCAAGGACTTCAAGAGCCAGACCGACGCCCGCAACCTGCTCAACCCCGGCATGGTCTTCCCGCTGCCGGCGCCGATTCCGGAGTTCGTCCACCGCGCCAAGGTGGCCGGCCCGACCCCCGCGCCGAGCCTCGGCTTCCAGCTTGCTGCCGGCAACCCCATGCTCCAGATGGCCGGTGGGATGTTCAAGTACCGCCGCCACAAGACCGTGGGCGTCAAGGCCGCAGACGTGGCCGCCGACATGGCCCGCGGCGAAGGCAACCTGGGCCTGCACACGGACCTCATTTGGGGCGCCGACCTGCCCAGCCTGCAAGCGATCCCCAACCCCGGCAACCTGCCCATGACGCAGACCGTCCGCGGCAAGATGGCGCTCGCCAAGGCGTACGTCACCGGAAAGGTGACCGACCCGTGGATCCTCAAGGAGGCCCTCGACGTGGCCGACCCGGAGCCTGAAGAGGCGACCGTGGCGCCCGAGTACGGCGAAGTGAAGGAGGCCATCGATGCCCTGCGCCGCGCCGTGGCCGGTGAAGGAGTCGAACTGGACGTCCAGGCCGTGGAGATCGTCGAAGAGGTCGTCGAGACCGCGACCGACGCTGGCGCTGCTGCCGGCGGCGCTGCCGGTGGACTCGACATCGAGGCGATCAAGGAGCAGGCCAAGAACACCCCCGAAGCCGAGAAGGCCTGGGTGCTCGCCGCTGACTGCATCGTCTGCAACGGCTGCGAGAGCGCTTGCCCCACGGACGCCGCCATCGTGACCGACACGGCGCGCGTCGACCGCGACCTCTGCATCGCCGACGGCGGCTGCTTCGATGCCTGCCCCACGGGCGCCATCCGGCCCGGCGAAGAGGACAAGGCCACCAGTGCTGGCTGGCCAGAGGGAAGTCGGTTGGCTGGCCAGTTCGGAGTGTAACGACGCATGCCGTCGGCCCACCGCCTGGGCGCGTGGGCTCCATGAGCTCCGCTGCAACGGCATCCAGCGAGCCGGACGCAGCGCAAGCCCCCCGCTTCCTGAAGATGGTCCCCTGGGCCGTCGCCGTCAGCGTCCTGACCCTGGTCGCTCTTCTGGTCTGGTACCAGGCTCGGCGGGACGTGGACGTTCTGGCCGCCCTGCGGGACGTGGATCCCCGCGTCCTCCCGTTGGCGCTGGGGCTGCACATGACGATGCACGCCGTCTGGGCGCTGCGCATCCGCATCCTGGCCGGTGGGCTCGACGTGGGCATCGGCTACCCGCGCGCCTGGCAACTGGCGACGGCGGGGCAGTTCGGCGGCGCCGTGACGCCTGGACGGTTCGGTGCCGAAGCGTTGCGGCTGACGCTGCTGGTGCGTGGCGGGGCGCGCGGCACGGCCGCCAGTCGCCTGGTGCTCGCCGATCGCTCGACAGACATGCTGTTCTTCGCCACGGCCGGCACCGTCGCGGCTGCGTTGCTGCCCACGTTGTTCGGCGAGGAGGCCGTCGCCTTGCGGGTGTTGAGCCTGGTCGCCGTGGCGGGGCTGCTCTCCATGTTCTTCCTGCTCGCGTGGGGCCTGGTGCGGCCAAGCGTGGTCTCGCGGCTGGTCGGCGCCGTCGCCGCCGGTGGCCTGCGTTTGTCCCGTCGCCCGCCCCGAGACCTGGCGCCGGCGGTGCAGGCGTTCCTGGAGCGGGTGCGGGACGGTCTCGCCCAGCTGCTGCGGGAGCGGCCGTGGCGCCTGCTGGCCGCGGCCTGCTGCACGGCGGTCATCTGGGGCACCGAGTTCAGCATCCTCTGGGTGCTCCTCGACGCCTTCGGGTACAAGGTCCCGCTCCTGCCGGTCCTCGCCGCCGGGGTCTTGATCACCATGCTCGCCGCCGTGCCGTTGAGCCCCGGCGGCAGCGGCGTCGCCGAGGTCTCCGCCCTGGCGCTCCTGTCCGGACTGGCGCCCGGTCTGACGCCGGCGTTCGTACTCGTCTGGCGGGGCCTCACCTACTACTACGACCTCGTCGTCGGAGGACTCGTCACCGCCGTGGCGCTGCCGAACAAGGCGGCTGACGGCACCATCGATGGGTGATGGCGGGGCAAGAAGTCCTTTGAAGGAGCGCCCGGCTGGAACGCTGCCCATGGCTCCCCGACGGAACCCGGTCGCCGCTTTCCTGGCCTTGGCCGCCTTGCTGGTGGTCGGGCTTGCCGGCTGCATCCAGGTGGGTCCAGGCGCCGATGCCGGTCCGGACACGGGGGCCGACGCGGGGGAGGCCGCGACCGCGCCGGCACCCAGGATCGAGGTCGACTTCGCGTGGAGTCCTCATTTTCCTGCTCCCGGCGAGGAGGTCACCTTCGAACCCCGGATCCGCGTCGTGGCCGGCGACAGCCTCGATATCCTGCGCTGGGACTTCGGTGATGGCCGCCAGACGAACGACAATCTTCCCGCCCATACCTTCGAGCAGGAAGGCCCGGCGACGGTGCGCCTCGACGTCCAGACGACCAGCGGCGCCCGCGGCCACGTGGAACACGTGCTCGACGTGGTCGACCACCTGGCGGTCCAAAAGCCAGGCCCTGCGTCTGCGGAGGGCGGTGATGGTGGCCAAGGAGGCAGCGATGCGGCCGTCCCGGCGCCGCCGCCTTCCGTCGAGATCCTCTTCGAACAGGAGGACAACGTGGTGCACTTGGCGGCCCGGTGGAGCGCCGCGCCCGACCAGGTGTTCTGGGCCTTCGGCGACGGCACCACGAGCACCGAGGCGCGGCCCAGTCACGAATACCTCTCCAAGGGCACGTTCAACGTCACGGTGCGAGGCGATGTAGGGGGCTTCATCGTCGAGGCCGCCGCCGCGATCCTCGTCGACCGCCTGCCCATGCAGCCCCACGTCGTCGTCGGCGTGCCCGACAGCGGCATCAACCCGTACCACGAAGTGTACCGGCGGCCGGAGCTCACGGAGCATCCCTGCACGTACATCGAAGACTACCCTTGCAACATCCCGGCGCTGGAGCTGACGCTGGGCACGAGCAACTGGCACGCGGCCTTCGAGGCAGACCGTGCCAAATGGGAGGCGATCCGGCCGGGCGACCGCTACTGGATTCCCGGCACCAACATCATCGGCGCCGTCTGCGACCAACCCTACGAAGGCAGCACCGCGGGCTCGACAAACCCGGCGGGCGGCGTGGACCACTGCATCCTGGACGACACCAGCATGCATGGGACGGGGACCACGAGCAGTGTCCTCTCCGAGAACCCCGACGCCCTCCTTGTCTTCGTGGAAGGGAACTCCGGCGGCGTCGAATACCTGCTGGACGGCACCTTCCCCATCGACATCGTGAGCTACTCCTGGGGCGCCGCCGTGCCACTGTTCGTCCCCCTGCTCCTCACGGAGTCCTACGCGCCGTTCTTCGTCGCCGCCAGCGGCAACGAAGGCGCCTTCCCTGTCATCCTGGACAGTGGCAAGCAGCACCCAAGCGTCATCAACGTGGGTGGCGGCGACGGCGCCACGCGCACCGAGCCCGGCTACAGCAGCTGGAAGACCGCCGACTTCGTGAGCCAGTACTGCCGCCCCACGGCGCAGACCGAGAGCATCCGGGAGCAAAGGGATCGTTACTGCGGCACCAGCTTCTCGGCGCCGACGTTCGCGGGCGCCCTCTCGAAGGTGATCCTTGAGCTGCGGCGCGCCAGCGGCTACACGGGCAGCGTCGAGAACGGTATGGTCGACCCGATCCTCGGCATCAGCAAGGCGGACGTGCGCCACGCGTTCAACCTGAGCGCCCGGTACGACCCGGTCTCGCCCTTCCCGGCGGCCCCCGGCAGCGTCCCGCTGGCCCAATCCGCGCCGTACTATCAGTGGGGCTGGGGCTACGTCAGTCGCAACGAGGTCCCCGCCGTGCTGGCGTGCCTGCTCGAGGCGACTTGCCGCAGCAAGGACGATGCCACCGTGGCCTACATGGAGGCCCTGTGGACGTACCGCGAGACGATGCCGTAGTCGTCAGGCCGGTACTTCGAGCAGTCGGCCCATGCGTGCCAGCCCTTCCTGGATCCGCTCGACACTGGTGGCGTAGCTGAACCGGAGGCAGCCTTTGCCCATCTCGCCAAAGGCGCTGCCAGGCGTGGGGGCGACGTGGGCCTCTTCGATCATGCGCATGCAGAGGGCGTTGTCGTCGTCCGTGTCGAACTTGGGGAAGGCGTAGAAGGCGCCACTGGGGGTAGGGCATTCGACGCCCGGCAGGGCGTTGAGGCCGTCGACCATGACCTTGCGGCGCTCCGTGAAGGCGGCGTGCATCTGGGCCACGGAGTCCTTGGGGCCGTTCAAGGCGGCCACGGCGCCATGTTGGGCGAAACTGGTCACCATGGTGACGCTGTGGGATTGGAGTTTGTTGATCTGCTTGAACGCGGGTCCCGGAGCGACGAGCCAGCCGGTGCGCCAGCCGGTCATGGCGAACGACTTGGAGAGGCCGTCGATGGTGATCGTGCGGTCGAAGCCGCCGGGGAGGCTCGCGGGGCTGAGGTGCTCGCCGTCGTAGATGAGTTCCTGGTAAATCTCGTCGGACACGATCCACAGGTCATGGTCTTCGGCCAGTTCGACGATGCCCCGGATGTCGGCCGGGTCGTTGACGGCGCCGGTCGGGTTGCTGGGGCTGTTGAGGAGGATCATGCGGCTCTTGGGCGTGATCGCCTCGGCGACGGCGTCGGCGCGCATCTTGAAGCCGTCCTCCAGGGAGCAGGGGACCGGCACCGGCGTCGCCTCCGCCCAGCGGGTGATGGGCTCATAGCTGACCCAGGCCGGGTCGGGGAGGATCACTTCGTCGCCTTGGCCCGCCAGTGCCAGGAACGACATGGCGACCGCCTGCTTGGTGGGCGTGGCGATGACGTGCTTTGCTTCCGCGGGGATGCCGTTGCGTTCCTGGTGGTACCGCGCGATCGCCTCCCGCAGTGCCGGGATGCCGGGGCCCGGGGTGTACTTGGTGTGGCCGGCGTCCAGGGCGTCCTTGGCGGCCTGCTTGACGTGTTCCGGCGTGTCGAAGTCGGGCTCGCCGACAGAGAAACCGATGACGTCGTGGCCTTGGGCCTTCATCTCCGCCACTTTGCCGGTGATGGCGACGGTGGCGCTGCCGACGACCTTGTCCATGCGGGCTGCAAAACCAGGCACGGGTGCGCCAGCGTGCCGCCGCTCAAAAGCGGGGCGGCCGATCGCCCAGGCGGCCGGCCTTAGGCGTCGAGGAGGAAGTTGACGCTGCTGGGCCACCAGCCGCCGTGGTTGGTCTTCACCATGGTGACCTCCGTGTCCCCCGTCAGGAGGGGCAGGATGTGGTCGGGGATGGCCGCGCGGTAGGAGGGGATCTCGCCGACGCCCAGGTGGGCACCGCTCGCCTCTTCGGCAGCCCAGGGGGCCGTCCACATGGCCTGGTTGATCAGTTGCGTCGTCGTGTCGCAGCAGAAGCCGAGCAGGGCGTAGATGTACGGCATGGCGATGACATGGCCGGCGTGTTCGCCGTCCACGTAGATGTCGAAGCGCGGGAAGTCCGTCTGGAACTCCATCCACCAGAACTCACCCGCCTGCTCGTGGCCGCTGGTGAAGAACTCCAGGATGCCGCCGGAGGGGGCCGCGGAGCCGAAGTCGACGGTCGTGGTGCGGGGGGTACCGCGCAGGCCCGCCGCCGTGAACGCCGAGTGGACGCTGTCGTACGTGTGCTCCAGCTCCACGGGGGCCACGTCGTCGAAGAAGTCGAAGCGGATGTCCACGTAGAAACCCGTACCTTGCCAGACGTCCACCTTCGAGGTGACCGTGAAGGGGTCCTGCATGAGGCTGGCGTACTCCGTGATGTCATCGGTGACCCAGAAGTCGCCGCGGGGCGTCGTGCCGCGCAGCACCTCGGTGCCCTCGATGAACACATGGAAGAGGCGGTCCCAGGGGTCGCCGTCCCCTTCGACGGGGATGGAGCGGTAGGTGACGTAGACGCGGTCCCATTCGGCGTCGGGCGGCGTCACTTCTGCGTGGATGTTGTTGCCGCCCCAGGGGTGCAGCACCTGTTGGTGGCTGTAGATGGTCGCCACGGGAAGTCCAGCAGGGGGTAGGTCTTGGCCCTGGTTGGGCACCAGGAGCGCGGCCTCGCCGTCGCCGGTCTGGGCGGTGGCAGGAAGGACCAAGAGCAGGACGACGGCAACAGCAGCCAACAGACGCATCGCCAGGCCATCGAAGCGGCCGGGTAAAGCCTTCGACCGCGCGGACCCCAAGCGCCATGAAGGGCGACCCACCATCAAACGGTGTGATCCACCAGTTCGTCGTCTTCAAGACCGAGAGCTGCCCCTACTGCCACCAGGCCCGCGCCTTCCTGGAAGCGCTGGCCAAGGAGCGGGGCGACGTGCAGGTGAAGTTCGTGGACGCCAACGGCAACCCTGGCGCCTTCCAACAGGTGATGCGGGCCACCCGGCGCAACACGGTGCCCCAGATCTTCCTCGGCGACAAGTTCATCGGCGGCTGGGATGACCTTGCCCGCGCCGCCGGCAACGGCAAGCTGGACGCGTACCTCTCTGGTGAGCCCTTGCCGGAGCCGGCACAGGAGCCAGGGCCGGCCTTCGTGGCCGACGAGCGCCCCAAGCGCCCCAAGCGCCGCTGGTTCCGTCGCCGCACCGCGTCCTGAGCCCAACCAGAAACCAACTGGTTTCCACGGAAAGCCGTCCGGCGACGGCGCCTCAAGTACCACCCCTGGCTAGTCTGGACTAGAACCACAAGGGAGCAGACCACCCTCCCGCATCACACTGACCCGCCCGAGGCGTCTTGGTGGTTCGCGGCGTCTCGGGCACATGCCCGGCCCTGCCACTGTTCCCCGGTGGGGCCGGGTTTCCCTTGAACCGGGTCGCTCGGCGACGTTGCTGGATCGGTGCCACTTTCCTACCACGCCGGGCGGCCCCTCTGAGCACCCAATGAGCATGCTAGCGCGGCCTGCTGCGCAGGACGATGGCTGCCCAACGGGGGCTGTGTCTGGCGAACCCTTTTCGTCTTCCGGCGAGGTCCATGCCTTCGGGGCGGTGGCCAGGCGCCCGGTGCCAAGGCGGCTCGCCCCCTGAGGCGCGACATGACTCCTGTTCCATCCGGTTGGCCTGCCCATGACGTTTCCCGACGGTTCCCGCTGGTCGTGGCAGCAGCGGTTCTGCTGGTCGCTTCAACATCGGCTGCGATCGCCGGCTGGCCTGCCAACGATGACTTCGCCGACGCCATCGTGGTGACGGTCCCTCGCTTCGAAGACACGCAGGACATGCTCCTGGCGACCACAGAATCCGATGAACCGTGGCCTTCCTGCATGCCGGCGCTTGCCGGAGCGACCCAGGAGCCCTCCATGGGCACGGCCTGGTACCGCTACACCGCGCCGGCCCAAGGGACGCTGCGGGCCACGACGCTCGAGAGCGACCACGACACGGTGCTGGCCGCCTACGCTGGAACGACCTTGGCCACGCTTGACGCCGTGGCGTGCAACGACGACACCCGTGGCGGCGACCGGTCGGAGCTGCTCTTGGACGTGGCCGCGGGACAGACACTGCACTTTCAGGTCGCGGGGGGGCTTCCCGGCATCGGCTGGCCCCTGGACACGGAACGCGGCGAGCTCACCTTTGACCTGGCGTTCGGCACGCCGCCAGCCCATGATGACTTCCTGGATGCGCGGCACGTCGACCAGCAGATCTACGGCGACGCCGAATCCAACGAATTCGCCGGCAACGAGGCAGGCGAGCCGTTGCCTTGTGGCCGCATCGCCAACACCGTCTGGTACGAGTACACCGCTCCTGACCAGGTGGGCTCGATCCTGGCCCACACCCGCGAAGGCCCGCGGGGGCTCAACACCGCGATCGTCGCCTACACCGGCGACAGCCTCGGTACGCTGTCCCGCTTGGACTGCGGAGCCGGCGGCAGCGGCAACGCCGACGTGCGGTTCAGGGCCGAACCCGCAACCCGTTACCTGTTCCAGGTGGGAGGTCAGCGAGGCGATACCGGCCCGCTTCACTTCTACATGGAATGGGTCAGCTTTCCCGATGATTTTGCCGACGCGCAAGTGGTGAGTGCGCTGCCGTTTGCGACCAGCGCCGATACCACCGTGGCCACGAGTGAAGTCGGCGAGCCGCAGCCTTGCGGCCAGGGCATCGGCAAGACCGTCTGGTACCGCTACGACGCTCCTCATTCCGGCACCGTGACGGTGAGTTCGGCCGGTTCGACGGGATTCAGCCCCACGCGCGCTGTCCTCACGGTCTATGAGGGGGCCAGCCTCGGCGGCCTGACCAAGATCGCTTGTAGCGACCAGCGTGCTGAAGGTGATGTCGCGACGTTCGACGCCACGGCGGGCCACGCTTACTACGTGCAGGCGGGCGGCCGCAGCAGCGCGTCGGGCCAGTTGGAACTGACCTTCACCGAGTAGGTCGGCACCTGCTCGCGTAGCGTAAAGGGAGGGCGAGGGCGTCCAGCCTGCCACGGGGGTCGGTCCACCCCTAGATCAACAGACGGTAGCCGATGCCTGCGGCAGCCCCAGTCGCCAATACCGCGAGCAGGTTCCATTTGAACCGCAGCAAGGCGACCAGGGCGCCGGCAGCGATCGTCAGGGCCGCCAAGTCCACGGCGGCGGTCGGCACGAGCACGGTCAGAGGACCATAGCTGCGCTCCTGGAGGTCTGGGAACAGCACGTGCAGCGCGAACCACACGGCCAGGTTCAGGATGACGCCCACCACGGCGGCGGTCACGGCGGCCAGCGCATCGGTGAGTCCCTTCTTGCCTCGCAGATGCTCGATGAAAGGCGCGCCCAGGAAGATCCAGAGGAAACAGGGTACGAACGTCACCCAGGTCACGATCACGGACGCCAGGATGCCCGCCGTTACAGGGTCGAAGGCGCCGGGGTTGCGGAAGGCGCCCATGAACGCCACGAACTGGACCACCTGGATGAGGGGCCCCGGCGTCGCCTCCGCCATCCCAAGGCCATCCAGCATCTCGTCCGGCGCCAGCCACCCGAAGTCCTCCACGGCCCGTTGCGCGATGTAGGCGAGCACCGCATAGGCCCCGCCGAACGTGACGACCGACGCCTGGCTGAAGAACCAGGCCTCCTGGACGAACACATGGGACACACCGAACATGAGGGCCAAGAGCCCCACGGGCACCCACCAGACCAGCAGCCACGTCGCCGCCACGCACAGGCTCCGGGCGCGGCTGGGTCGATTTTGCTCGCTGGCCCCGTCGCCCAGAAGAGGGCCGCCCCCGGAAGCGTTCGCAGCCCCGGCGTCGTCCCCGTCGTCATGGGCTGGGCGAACGCCGAAGAGGTCCGGGCGACGGCGGCCACCCAGGAAGCCCACCAGTGCCGCGGCGAGGATGATGAACGGGAACGGCACATCGAAGAGGAAGATCGCGACGAAAGCCGCGGCCGCCAGCAGCACCATGGCGGCGCCGTGCAGCGCCCGCGTCCCCAGCCGGACCACCGCCTGGACCACCACTGCCAACACCGCGGCCTTGAGGCCGAAGAGCAGCGCGGCGACCGCCGTGGCATCCTGATAGAGCGCGTAGGCGATGCTCAGGGCCAGGATCGACAGGAACCCCGGCAACACGAACAACGCCCCCGCCACCAGGCCGCCACGGACACCATGCAGCAACCACCCGATGTAGGTGACCATCTGCATGGCTTCAGGGCCCGGCAGCAGCATGCAGTAGTTGAGGGCGTGAAGGAAGCGCCGCTCACTGATCCACTGCTTCTCTTCCACGAGCACCTTGTGCATCACAGCGATTTGGCCGGCCGGGCCGCCGAAGCTGTGCAGGGCGATCCGGATCCAGACGCGCAGCGCCTCCTGGAACGGGACCGTCGCCACGCCAGGCGACCGGGGGCCGATTATTTGGCCGCGCCCCACGGGCATCTAAGACCAAGCGCCCCGCGCCAAGCCACGAAAGCGTCGCTGGCGGAAGACTTGGGGATCAACAGAACAGGAAAAGGGTGGAGGGGGAAGGAGAAGGGAAGGTTGCTGGCCTAGTGGACTAGAGCAGCCATTCGCTGCGGCTTGCGCCACAGCATCCGGCTCCTCGATCCTGACGGATCAGAGAAGCCATTCGCTGCGGCTTGCGCCGCCGCATCAAGCTGCTGTAATCCTAACGGATTACAGCAGCCACCCACCGCTCGAAGCGATGAGGCCGGCGAAGATCAGGGAGACCGTGTTGATCACCTTGATCAGCGCGTTGATGGACGGGCCGGCGGTGTCCTTGTATGGGTCACCGACGGTGTCACCGACGACCGCGGCTTCGTGGGCGTCACTGCCCTTGCCGCCGTGGTTGCCGTCCTCCACGAACTTCTTGGCGTTGTCCCAGGCGCCGCCACCGTTGGCCATGCTCAGAGCGAGCATCAGGCCACCGATGAGCACACCGATGAGCAGGCCACCGAGGGCCAGGGGACCGAACAGGAAGCCAACGATCAGCGGCGCGGCGACACTGATGACACCGGGCACGATCATCTGCTTCAGGGCGGCCTTGGTCACGATGTCCACGCAGGTGCCGTACTCCGGCTTGCCTTCGCCGGTCATGATGCCGGGGATGGTGCGGAACTGGCGGCGGACCTCTTCGATGACGCTGCCGGCAGCGTTGCCGACGGCGTTCATCAGGAAGGCGCTGAACAGGAAGGGCAGCATGCCGCCGATCAGCAGTCCCATCAGGACGAGGGGTTCGTCGAGCAGGAACTCGAAGATGTGGCCCTCTTCCTCGAGGCGGTGGGTGTAGTCAGCAAACAGGGCAAGGGCCGCAAGGGCGGCGCTGCCGACGGCGTAACCCTTGGTGACGGCCTTGGTGGTGTTACCAACAGCGTCGAGGGCGTCCGTGTTCTTGCGGGTCTGCTCGGGCAGCTCGGCCATCTCGGCGATACCACCGGCGTTGTCGGTGATGGGGCCGTAGGTGTCCATGGCGACGACCATGCCGGTGATGCCCAGCATGGCGACGGCGGCGATGGCGATGCCCAGGAGACCAGCGAGCTGGAAGGCACCGAAGGTGGCCAGGGCGAGCACGAGGACGGGCACGAAGGTGGACTCCATGCCGACCGCGAGGCCGCTGATGATGTTCGTGGCGGCACCGGTCTCGCTCGCCTTGGCGGTGGCCTTGACGGGGCGGAAGCTGGTGCTGGTGTAGTACTCCGTGATGAACATCAGGAGGATGGTGACCACGAGACCGATCAGGCTGCTCAGGAAGACGTCCATGGCGCTGATGCCAGTGAGGCCGGCAGCGGCGAAGTCGAAGTCGTTGAGCTGCCAGTAGGTGACACCGTAGAACAGGCCGCCGGCGACGATGGCGCTGGCGAAGACACCCTTGTAGAGGGCGCCCATGATGTTCTGCTTGCGGCCGAGGCGCACGAAGAAGACACCGATGACGCTGGCGACCATGGCCGCGGCACCGAGGAACAGCGGGTAGGTGACCAGGTTGCGGGTCACTTCGATGCCGCCCTCAGGCAGCAGGTAGCCGAGGAACACGGCGGCGACCACGGTCACCACGTAGGTCTCGAACAGGTCAGCGCCCATGCCGGCGCAGTCACCCACGTTGTCACCGACGTTGTCAGCGATCACAGCGGGGTTGCGGGGGTCGTCCTCGGGGATACCGGCTTCGACCTTGCCGACCAGGTCGGCGCCCACGTCAGCGGCCTTGGTGTAGATGCCGCCGCCCACACGGGCGAACAGACTGATCAGGCTGGCACCGAAGGCGTAGCCCACCAGGGGGCCGACGGGGTCCTCGTAGCCAAGGACGTCGTCGAAGAGGTAGTAGAAGCCACCCACACCGAGCAGGGCGAGGCCGGCCACGGCGAGGCCGCTGACCGCACCGCCCTTGAAGGCGATGGACAGGGCGCCCTTGAGGCCGTCCTGGGCAGCGTTGGCGGTGCGCACGTTGGCGCGCACGGCGATGCTCATGCCGATGAAACCGGACAGAGCAGAGAACAGGGCACCGACGGCGAAGCCGACGGTGGTCCACCACCAGAGGGTGGCGTCGTCGCCGTCACGGGTGGCGGCGACGGCCGCGAAGATGCCCGCGATGAGCAACGCGACGAAGAAGATGGTCAGGTACTGGCGCTTCATGTAGGCCATTGCACCCTGCTTGACAGCGTCCGCGATCTCCACCATGCGCTGGTTGCCGGTCGCCTTGCGAAGGATACCGGCGCCCAGGACAAGGGCGAAGATGAGCGCAGCCACCGCCGTCAGGGGGGCCGTCAGGATGGGGAGTTCCATGGTGTTCCTCAGTTGGTCTGGGGTTCAGATGGTTCGTTCTGGTGGGAAGAAAGGGAAGGGGAAGGGGAAGTCGGATGGGGGCCTACAGGCTCGCCTCGAAGTCGTCCACGTCCATGGTGAACGCCTCGCGGTTGGCGAGCGTGCCGCGGGCCAGCAGGATCTCACGGGTGAGCATCCAGTAGACCAGCGCCAGGGCGCGGCGGCCCTTGTTGTTGGCGGGGACGACGAGGTCGAGGTCCTTGGTCTCGTTGTTGGAGTCGCAGAGGCCGAAGACCGGGATGTTGATGTTCTTGGCCTCGCGGAGGGCCTGCTGGTCGGCCAGCGGGTCCGTCACGACCAGGATCTCGGGCTCCATGAAGTTGGGCGTCACCGGGTTGGTGAGCGTACCGGGCATGAAGCGGCCGGCGATCGCCGTGGCGCCGAGGGTCTTGGCCATCTGCTTGACGGGGGTCTGACCGTACTGGCGCTGGCTGACGAACAGGATGTGCTTGGCGTCGAACTTGGCCAGCTCCTGGGCGGCGGCGCGGATCGCCTCGTCGGTCTTGGCGACGTCAAGGACGAACAGGCCGTCGTTGCGGACACGGAAGATGTAGGGCTTCATGTCCGCGGTCTTGTGCTGGGTGCCGATGTGGACACCACTGGTCAGGTATTCTTCTTCGCTCACCAGGAGCTCGGCGTCGCCGGCGCTGCTGGCTGCTTCCGTATCGGCAAACAGTTCCTCGGTCATTCGGCACCCTCCTGGGCGACTCGCTGCACGGTGATCGGAATGGCGTCCGCTTCGTACTCCCGCATGGCCACTTCGACCGGGTTGCGCATCTCTTCCGGGACCTCGATGAGGACCGGTGCGCCCATGGCGAGTTGTAGCGAGCGAGCGCCGACGATGCGTGCCCTCTCAAATCGTGTGAAATCCAATGGATCACCGCCGACGTTACCGTCGGCGGGCCGCGCGAGGGGGGTCCCCTATATGAAGGGTGTCCAGGGTCATCGACTTCCGTCTGGAGTCGGCGGAGGGTCAACCGCGCCGCGAAGGGCCCCGGCCATCACCACTGTGGGTGATTGCTCCTTAGGACGGTCGAGCCGCGTGGAGCACATGAACGCTTCGTAGCGGGTCGCGACGGAGACTGCCGCTAGGAGCGGCTAGGAGAGGAGTGGTTCCAGGGCTTCGGGGCCGGGGCGGCCGACGGCGGCGCGGGCGCCGTCCACCAGGATCGGACGCTCCAGGAGCTTCGGGTGGGCGGCGATGGCGGCCAGCAGCGCCTCGTCGCCGGCGTCCTTCTGGATGCCGTTCTCCTTGGCTTCCGCCTCACCGAAGCGGACCCATTGGGCCACGGGGCGGCCCAGCTTGGCGTGCAGGTCGGTCAGTTCGGCCAGGTCGAGGGGTTCCTTCAGATAATCGCGCACTTCGAAGGCGATGCCGCGTTCCTCCAGGAGGGTCTTGGCGGCGCGGCTCTTGGAGCATCGGGGGTTGTGCAGCAGGATCATGCGACGGCCATGAAACGTCGCCTCATGAGCTTGGCGCGAACCAATGCCTCCTGGAGCCCCGCTGTGCACGTATCCGACGTAGCCAATGCTCTTGAGGAAGGAGGGTGGTGGGAGGCCATCCGTAACCCGGAGAGGACCACCATGAACCGTTCCCTTGCGCTTGTCGTGCCTCTGCTCTTGATCGCTGCCGCGTTCACCACGGCGGCCGACACGCCCCCTGCGGCCGACGAGGCTGCGGTGGTCACGATCGAAGAGACCCCCACGACGACCATCATCACGATCCCCACGGGCGTCTGCCCTCCTGCAGGGGGCTGTGACAGCACCAACCTGCCCATGTTCACCGACGAGATGGGTGACACCATGTTCGGCAACCTGGGCATGAAGCAGCGCAGTGGTCTCTACCTGCTGCGCGGTGGCAGCGGCGGGGGAGGCGTCTCCTTCTCGAACGCCGAAGGCGGCGTGGCCGCGGACAGCACCGACGGCCCCGGCCCCAGTGGCATGATCGTCTGGGGTGCCCCGGCGGCCGGCTTCGACATCATGGACCCCGGGCTGCAAGGCGGCACCAGTTGGATCAGCGCCGACGCCGGTCTCATGTCCATGCCCATGTCGCTGAGCGACGTGTGGACGTTCGAACAGGGCGGCCGCATCGTCATCGCCGACGGCAGTGACATCACGATCGAAGACGGAGGCGACATCATCCACTCCGGTGGCGACGCCGTCATCCAGACCGCCGAGGACTTCATCGTCGAAGTGGCCGGCAAGACGGCGCTCCGCGTCGAAGACACCAACACGTTCGTGGGCGTCAACACGGACAGCCCTGGCGACGCGCTGGACGTCAACGGTACGATCATTCCCCACCTGGATGCCACGTACGCCCTCGGCCGCGCCGACAAGCGCTTCACAGACCTGTACCTGGACTCCGTCATCCACCACAAGGGCACGCTGTACTTCGAGGGCACCAATGAGGCTCCTCAGACGACCATGACGCTCGGGACCGATGGTGACGTCTGGTTCCTGGGTGACGTGGAGGCGGATGGCCTGAACGTGGGCTTCAGCAACACTCGCGGCTACCTGGCCTCCGTGGCCGGCGGCCGTTCCAACGAGGCCCTGGGTTTCTACAGCGTCGTGGCCGGCGGTGACGACAACGACGCCCATGGTAAGGCCTCTGCGGTGGCAGGCGGCGAAACCAACGACGCATTGGCGCAGTACTCGTTCGTCGGCGGCGGCCAGACCAACCAGGCGGTCGGCAGCCACAGCACGATCGGGGGAGGCTTCGAGAACGACGCTGCCGACGACTACGTCGCGGTCGGTGGCGGCCGCAACAACTACGCCAGCGGCCTGGAGAGCGTCATCGCCGGAGGCGACGGCAACACGGCCGGCGGTGGCAATTCGGCCATCGGCGGTGGCGGCGCCAACCTGGCCAGCGGGCTCTATGCAACGATCGGCGGCGGTTACCTGAACCAGGCGACCCACGAGTATGCCACGGTGGCGGGCGGATGGGACAATGAAGCCGACGGCGCTCGATCGACGGTGGGCGGCGGCGAACTCAACCGCGCGGACTACCTGTATGCGACGGTCGCCGGCGGCGGTATCAACCATGCCGGTGACCAACTGGCGACGGTCGGCGGCGGTCGCGGCAACTCTGCAACCGACTACGCGGCGACCGTCGCCGGTGGTGACGGTAACACGGCCGGCGCCCACGCCTCTGTGGTGGCCGGTGGCCAGTACAATGACATCAACAGTGGTTCCTCGTACTCGTTCGTGGGCGGTGGCCAGAACAACGACATCACTGGCGCCGCCTACGCCGTGATCGGTGGCGGCTACTGGAACGATGCCAACGGCGCCATGAGCGTCGTGGCCGGTGGCCGTGACAACGTCGTGAGCGGCGGCTACGCTACGGTGCCGGGTGGCCGGGACAACCTGGCCGCCGGTAGCTACAGTTTCGCGGCCGGCGACCAGGCCAAGGCCAACCATGCCGGTTCCTTCGTCTGGGCGGACTGGTCGGATGTCGATCTGAGCTCGGAGGCGGACAACCAGTTCCTGGCCCGTGCCACGGGCGGTGTCAAGTTCCTCACGAGCACCGGCGGCGCCGGCGCCGAGCTGCCTTCGGGCAGCGGTTCCTGGTCCAGCCTGTCCGACGTGAACTTCAAGCAGGACCTCGAAGCGGTGGACGCCCGCGCGGTCCTGGAGGCCCTGGCCGCCATGCCGGTACAGGAATGGAGCTACGTCACCGAGGATGGCGTGCGCCACATGGGTCCGACGGCCCAGGACTTCGCCGCTGCGTTCGGCCTCGGCCCCTCCGAGACCTCCATCTCGACGGTGGACGCGGACGGTGTCAACATGGCTGCCATCCAGGGGCTCTACGGGATCGTCCTGGAGCAGCAGGCCAAGATCGAGGCCCTCGAGGCGGGCCAAGGCGCTGATGGCGAGCCCACGACGGCCTCCCAGCCGGCCGCCGCATCCGCGCCCGTGCCGGTCGCCGGTGGCGTGTCCCTCGTCGCCGTGGGCCTCATCGCCCTCCTGGCCAGCCTGGTCGGAGTCGTCGGCGGCGCCTGGATGGTCCGCCGCATCGCCAAGAGCGATTGAGAGTGCCCAGCCCTTTTCCTTCTTTTCTGCCTATTTTACGAATGGTCCCTTCCTGTTGGGGTTCCGCATTCGAACCACAGGGCGTCCATGCTGTGCAGACATCAGCGTCCCCACTGCTATTTCTGAAGTGCCCCATTGCGCAGCTGCTCACACGGCTGTCCACAGGACTACTGCAGTTGTATGCAGCGTCGCTAGCAGCGTTCGCAACCGGGCTACACGCTGTGCATACGTCAGCTTCACCTGTGCTGTCC
>JBMYRW010000003.1:0-95055 GCA_049602735.1 Thermoplasmatota archaeon | reverse complement strand
CGAGAAGATCGACGCCCAGCCGTCGCCGCGTGAGCGCCCTAGCGAGACCGCCCCGGTCCCGGAGGGATCCGACGAGGAACATACGGGGCCCGCCTCCTCGACGGACGACGAGCACCGCCAGGGCTAGGGCACGTTCCACGTCCCCGCAGGGCCGCAGAAGGCCCCGTGGATGTGGCCGGCTCCCAAGGCTGGCCGGCTCGGCCGCGAGCCGGCCTAGAGCAGGCGGTTCTGGAGCTTGGGTCGGTACGCCATGACCTCTTGGAGCACGTCGTCCTCGGCCAGGACGGCGCGCGTGGAGTCGATGGGCGCCGACATCTGGATCTCACGGGTGCGGCCGTAGCGCCCCTTGGAGATGACGCGGGCGGTGAAGATGCCCAGCATGTCCAGCTCGGAGATGAGGTCCGTGATACGGCGCTGGGTCAGCACGTCGCTGCCCGTCTGCTTGCACAGCTCCTTGTAGATCCCGAACACCTCCCCCGTGGTGAGGCTGTTGATGCCGTGGTCGCGGTTGTTCTCCTCGCCCTGGATCGTGGCGAGCAGGACCAGCTTGCTCTGGGTCGGTAGCGTCCGCACGACCTCGCTGATGCGGTCCACTTCGATCTTGTTCTGGGCGAGGCGCACGTGCTTCTCTGTCACCTGCTTCTCGCCGTTGCGCTCGCACAGCTCGCCGGCCACGCGCAGGAGGTCCAGGGCGCGGCGGGCGTCACCGTGTTCGCGGGCGGCCAGGGCCGCGCAGCGGGGGATGACGGCTTCGTCCAGGACGCCGCCGTTGAAGCCGATCTCGGCGCGTTGGCTCAGGATGTCCTGCAGCTGGATGGCGTCGTACGGCGGGAAGATCATGGACTCCTCGCCGAGGCTGCTCTTGACGCGGGGATCGATGAACTCGGTGAACTTCAGGTCGTTGCTGATGCCGATGACGCTGACCTTGTTGTGCTTCAGGTCACTGTTGATGCGCGTCAGCGTGTAGAGGACCTCGTCGCCCTTGAGCTTGTCCACTTCGTCGAGCACGATGATCGTGACCTCGCCGGGGCGGCGCGTCGGGTCGTCCACCCAGCGTTCGGTCTCGTCCTTGACAAAGCCGTCCACGTAGTGGCGAAGGGCGTCGTACACTTCGTCCGTGGGCCAGCCGGTGAAGGGGATGCGGTGGTTCCAGTGGTCGCTGGTGATGAACGTGTTCGCGATGTTCTGGAGCACCCGGTACTGGGTGTCGACGACCTCGCAGTTGATGTAGATGACATTGACGCGCTTGTCGATGGCGGGCTCCTGGCCCTTGCGCATCAGTTCGCTGCCGACGTACTTCACGGACGCCGTCTTGCCCGTGCCGGTCTTGCCGTAGATGAAGACGTTGGACGGGGTGTCGCCGCGCAGGGCGGGGACGAGGATGGAGCCGAGCGCGTGGATCTCGGTGCTGCGGTGGGGCAGTTCCTCGGGCGTGTAGGAGGATCGCATGACCTCCTTGTTGAGGAACAGTTGTTCCGCTTCGAGCAGCTCACCAAAGAGATCCTTGACCAAGTTGAATGTCCTCCCAGTTCCCACTAGCGTCAACAGGGATGCACCAGCCAGACCAGCAGTCGTGGAAGCGCTCCTCCCAAGCGTCCCACACGGTCCAATGGTTCCTCGCGAAGCGGGGAAGCCACCTACCTGGGTGTCTGTCTTAACCCTATCCCGGAGCCCGCCGAACCCCCTTATTTCAGGTGGAACCGCGGGCCCCCTGACGTACCCGGTCGGGCCGCTTCCGGTGGGCCCTTCCACGGGAAACGGGCCTGGCGCGAGGAGCAGGCTTTGGCGGGGCCGTTGCCACGCGAACATGGGTGGCTGCGGCGGCCTCTACCCATGATCCGGTTACTGGTGGCCGCTCGTGGCCAGGCGCCGGAATACGGCCTTGAGCCGCCACTCAAGCCACGTTGTCGGCAGCCAGGCCTTCGCGCACCTTGACCGCCATGCCGCCCTGGAAGTCGGCCATCTCTTCGTCATTGAGGAGCGCGCGGCCCACGGCGACAAGGCGGTCCTGTTGGTCGACGACGAGGCATTCGTCGCCCGGGCGCAGGGCGGGGTCGGCTCCGAGGACGAACTGGGCGAAGACCGACTTGCCGTCCCGGTTGAACGGCACGGAGTCATCATGGACGACGACGCGCAGCGCTGGCGCGGGCAGGGCGGCATGGAGCAGGCGGGCGCCGGGCTCCTTGAGGGTGAAGTGGGCGTCGCCAGCGCGTAGGCTCAGGACGTGTTCGCCGTCGCGGTGGACGAGGCGCAGCTTCTCCGTGCGGGGGCTGTGTTCCGCCTTCCAAGTCGTGCCCTCGTGGGGGCCGCGGGCGACCAGGTCCGCCACGGAGGGTGCGTCGGGGTCGGTGAGGGCTGCGTGGACCTCTTCGGGGCTGCCGTAGCCGGCCAGCACGGCGCCAGCACCTTGTCCGAACTGCCAGTCAGCGGTGCGCAGCACCTGCAGGCGGGCGGCGTCCGGGGGTCCGTCGGGGCCGGGCGGGCCGGGGATCGTCGGGGTGAAGTCGTGGGCTTCGAGGAAGAGGTCCTTCGTCTCGCCGACCCAGCCCATGTGCTCCCGGTCGAGTCCCTCCAGGCGCGGCAGCACCGACTGGCTGAACGGGTACGCCTCGTCCAGGCCGAGGGGCACGGGGCCCAGGGGGCTGATGACGGCGTGGTCCATCTCGGCTTCGAGGGGCCCGAGGCGCGCGCCATAGGGCTTGCTCTCCGGCTCCTTGTGGAGACCCAACTCGCGGCGCAGGTCGCCGGCCTCGCCGTAGGGGCCGGCCTGGCTCTCGTCGAGCTCGATCGGCTCCGCGACCGGGGTGACGTAGGTCTGCACCCGTTCGCGGATGCGGTGGAAGATGGGTCGGCGGTGGGTGAGGCTACCCGTGTAGCGCAGGGCCCGTTCGCCGGTGGCGGGTTCTCGGCGCTCCAGCCATTGCTGATAGACCGGGTCGCCGAGCTTGCGCGTGGCGGCGGCCAGGAGTGGGTGGGCGGCGGCGCGTTGCTCCACCAGTTCCCAGAGGGTGCCGTCGCGGATCGACTGACGGATGCGTCGCAGGTCGGTGAACATGACGTCCAGGTTGTGCAGCGCCAGGGCCCGTTCGGCCGCCTTGCCGGCTTCCGTGCGGGGTGGGCCGCGGCGGCCGCGCTTCTTCTTGCTGCTGCCGCCGGTGATGCCGAGCTCCTTGGCCAGTTCGCGGGGCGTCCAGGCGTCCAGGTCGCGACTCGCCGTTGGCCATTCCTCCAGTTCGGCCGCTTTGACGGTCCCTTCCGGAGTCATGACGCGGCCGTCCTTGGCGTACTTGGCATAGCTGCTGGAGTCGAAGAGGTCGCAGCCGAGCGCAACGGCCAGAGGAAAGACGAGGGGGTGGCCGGCGCCGAACAGGTGCAGCGGTCGGTCCTTGCGGAGCGTGCCCTGGCTGGCGAGGATCATGTCCACCAACTCGGGGTACATCTGGCGCTCCATCACCGGTACGACGCCGCCGATGGTGTGGTAGTCCACGTCCAGGTCGCGGTAGGTGGTCGCGCAGTGCTGCCGCAGGTCCAGTTCCAGGCCGCCCTGCACGGTCGCGTTGAGGAGGCTCTCGCCCTTGTGCGCCACGGCTTCCTTCGTTCGGGCGAGCGTCGTCGCCACCGCTTCTTCAGCCTGCTGGCGGTTCATGTCCGGTGTGACGAAGAGGTCCAGGCAGGTCGCCACGTCGACGCCCATGTCCCGCTGGAACGCCACGATCTCCTCGGGGCCCACCTCCACGTCGCCGTAGACGTACATCTGGAACGTGCCGGAGTCCGTCATGACCGGGCCGTCCCAATCCAGCACACTGTGGACGCCGTTCTCCAGGGCCGCCGTGCGCAGCGCTTCGTGCTTCCAGAACACGTAGCTGTTGGTGATCACCATCTCGCAGCCGAAGCGGTCCCGCATCTCCTGGGGGCTCACCAGGTCGATGTTGGGGTTGACCACCGGCATCAGCGTCGGCGTCGTGACATCCCCGTGGCGGGTGGAGAAGCGTCCCATGCGGCCGGCGGCGGCGCGGGCGGTGATCTGGAAGGTCACGCTGGCGGCGACGGAGGGGGCCTAAAAAGGGGCGCTTGCCGGGACATGCCTCGGCCTCAGGCCCGTCTCTGGCGTCGACGGGCCGCGGCCACGCAGGCCAGCATGGCGAGAGAAAGGGCGGCGCCGGTGCCTGGGGTCGATGCATCCTCGAGATCGGCGCCACTCGAAAGCGCGGCCGGCGTGCAGTGCTCGCCCCAACTGTCCTGGACGTCCATGAGCCAACGGTGGCTGGCCCAGAAGAGCGGGTCCCGCAGCGGTCGGTCCAGCATGTCGCCGCCGATGGCGAGATGGATGCTGCCGTGGTACCCGGACGTGAGGGCCTTGCCGAACTGGTTCAGGTCCTCGTAGGCGCACAGGTGCGTGTGGCCGTAGAGCGGATCTTCGTCCTGGCCGCCTTGCACCGTCGCCCAGGAGAGGAGCGGCCGCGGTTCGTAGGTGGGCTCGCGGGGTTCGCACAGGTCTGGAAACGGCTCTTAGGCGAAGTCGTCGGGAATCGCGGTGCCGGGGTCCCACGGCGCGACGGCTTCGTGGCCGGCGGCGACGCGCCAGGTGTCGTAGTCCTCGATGAGGCCGCGGTGGTAGTCGAAGAACACGATGCCGAACTGGTCCTCGGGCCCCGGAAGACGTTGTTCGCCGCCGTGGGGCTCGTGCTCGATGTGCCAGAGGACATGCTCGCGCAGCAGGCTGTTGGTCGCCAGCGGCAGCACCTGCTCCATATCGACAGGCGGCGGTACGTACACGACGCCACTGTCGCGCAGACAATGAGGTGTTGCGGGGGCCAGGTCATGGCCGGCCAGGTAGCCGTCGAGGATCTCGAACTCGGTGGCGGCCTGGGCCCCTGGAGCCACCAGAAGGAGCACCAGCATGGCGGCACCCATCGTCGCGACGTGCAGGGACGACACCGTGACGCATCCGCCAAGGTGTCCGTAAGGGTTGCCGTGTTCGGTCAGGTAAGCGGGCCGAGCGGGCCGACCGGCCGTAGCCGGCCTGGGGGCGCCTCAGGGGCGCGCGTGGTGCCTCAAAAGGGGAAGAAGAGGAGGATGGGGTCACGCATGGTCGCCTTAGAGGCTCTCGAGGCCGCCGGCGAGAGGCACGTCGAAGGTCACGGGGTTCCAACGGATCGGGTGGTAGTCGTCCGTGATGGTCACCGTGGCCACGGGCGTCTCCAGGCCGGTGAGGCCGTTCTCGAAGCCCGCGCCGAGGTTGTTCCAGCGGATCACCAGCACATCGGGCGTCCAGGTGTAGCGGCCGTACTGTTCGTGGCCCACGACGATGCTGGTCGCAGCGGGGTCGGCGTCGTGGCGGTTGGGCAGGAGCAGCTCAGGCGTCTCGGGGTCCGCAGGGACCGGGGAGACGGTCTCAATGTAGTTGGGGCCGGGGGCCTGAGCGACCAGGTCGCGGAGGGCGGGGCGGCCGGCCGGGACCGGCTCAGGAGCGGCGGGGACCAGGTGGTCGTAGTCCGTGGTGGGCGCCGTCACACTGTCGCGGGCAGGGCGCTGGCCGTACAGGCGGCCCATGGCGTCGTAGCCGGCCATCTCGGCGTCGGAGCTCTCGATGCGGGTGCCGAGGCTGCCGGCGTTGGCCGGGAACTCGTGCTCGATGACCGTGCCGTAGCCCCAGTAGTAGTGGATGGTGCTGTAGTGCGGCACCCACTTGTAGCTCCCGAAGCAGCCCCAGCCACCGCACCAGTCGATGGTCCACAGGTAGGTCCACGTGGTCCGGTAGCCGTAGGCCACCTGGGTCAGGATCAGATCCGTGTTCTGCTCATCGTCCAAGGCGGCGCCGATCGTGTAGTCGTAGTACTCGTCGACGACGTAGGAGTAGTAGGGGGAGCGGGGATCGTAGTTGCCGTAGTCGGTGTAGGACTCCCAGCCGTACACGCCGTCCCAGATGGTCGTGCGGTAGTTCTGAGGCCCCATCTCGGCGGCCAGCGGCTCCACGTTGGCCAGTTCGGCCTCCAGTTCCGTGTTGGTTTGCTCGATCAGCTCCAGTTCGGCTTCCGCGTAGGCGGCCTGGGGCGTCCCGAAGGCGCCGGAGAACGCGGCGCTGGCGAACGCCTGGCGCTCGGCGTCTTCGATGTGGTCCTGGTTCAGGTAGGCCATCGCTTGGGCCATGCGGAGCATCTCGCTCTCGGAGAGTCCGTCGCCCTTCAGGTGGCGGGCGAACAGGGAGGCATCGGCGGCGGGTTCGTGGTCGAACGTGGCCAGCGCCTCGTCCATCAGGGCACGGATCTGTTGCTCCGCCTCTTGGGCGTCCATGCCGGTGGCGTCGTTCGCGGTGGCGCCGTGGGTCACAGGCGCCGCCATCATCAGGACAAGCAGGGCCGCAAGGAGCGGCCGGCTCATGGTCGTGGTCTTCACAGTCTTCACCTACACCGCCCCCCGGTCGCATCCGGCGTTCGCGGCGTGGAGGCCCAATGGGCCCGTAGGTTAAGGTGCGAGGAACGTCTTGGTTACGCGGGCGGTGCCGCCTTCATCCGTTCCCGTCATGGGTATCCAACTGCGTCTCGCGTCAGCTGTTGGTTCCTGAGGCCCATGCGTGGATGGGAATGAAGAAGGAAGAAAGGGGAAAGGACCATGGGCTGGTGCCCGCAGCGGCGGTCACTCCTGGGCCTAGACGCGTTCCAGGTGCAGGTCGATCGCGTGGTAGCGGTCGGGCTCTGACTCCGAGATGGCCACCACACGGAACGTGCCTTCTGGGCTTGCATCCTGGTTTCCGCCGTGCCCCGTGCCCGTGCAGACATCGTCGCCGTTGGTGTATCCCGTGTCGGTCACGTAGGCGTCATCGGCAAATCCAAGGGAGATATCCAAGGAAGCGGTGGCACCGGCAGCCAGGGTGATCGTATCCAGCGCAAAGGTCCCGGCGTAGGCCGCCAACGGGTCGCTGCTCTGAACAGCGCCATCTCCGTAGCTGGGCTGCCACGGGACGGAAGAGCTTCCAGGGTACGTGAATCCCCAGCCGTCGGGCAGACCATCACGGTATCCAGCCGGTTCCCCTGCGCAGCGTGGGCGGTCCAGCCCGCTGTCGGGCACCCAGAAGCCGACAAGCTCGTAGGTTTCGCTGCTGGAACCCTCGTTCTCCAGTTCCAGTTGGAACGTGCTCGAATGGACATCCGTCTGGTCCTCGGTGTAGTAGTCGGCATAGTCGAAGAACCCGAAGCCGAAGAATTCTCCTTCAAAGCAGACCAAGGTCATGATGGGGTCGGCGCCACATTGCGGCGGGGTGCCGGCGGCCAGCTGTTGGCTGGTGCCGCCTGGGGCTCCCAGCGTGAAGTCGACGGCGGATGGAGGGCCTCCTGCGCCGATGGTGAACGTCTGGGTGGCCAGCTCGATTGTGTTGTCGCCGTCCTGGAGGAGCCATTGGGCTGTGTAGTCTCCTGTAGGCGTGGTCGTGCCGTAGTGGAGGTCATAGGTCCAGCTGGCCGTGCCGGCGGCATTGGCGTAGGTCAGTTCGTCGCAGCACGTCGCCCTCGTGTCCGCCAAGGGCCCAGCAAGCCAGGCGCCCGACGCATGCGACATGCGGATGGGGTCGCCGCCGGCGTCGTGGACGCGCAGGGAGACCGCATTCTGGTCGATGGCGTCGTCGGCACAGTCGTTGGCCGGGGCGGCGGGCCCGTTGCAGTCGCTGTTGCCGAACGCGTGGTCGGCCACCAAGCTGAGGGTGATCGAGCGTTGGTCCGCTGGTGTGCCTGGACCGGGGTAGCTCGTACGAGAGGCGCCGCCTGCATCTTCGATGGAGGGCTGCACGGGGAGGGTCCGGCCGGTGAGTGACAGCCCGCTGGGGAACGTCCGCGAGTCCACGTTGATCAGTCCGGCTCCATTGGTCGTCTGCAGGTCGACCACGATCCGTTCGCCGTGGTCAAGGACAACATCTTGCGGGAACGGCGTCGAGCCCTGGTATCGAGCCACGGGGCCCGGGTTGACGAGTGCGGGGTTGCTGATCGTGGCAGCCCCGGGGTGCAGGACCAGGGTGGTCAGGCGATCACCGCGTTGCCCGGAGGTGTCTTCGATGTACACGTCGCCGCGCACCTGATCCGGCAGCACCAGGCTGTTGGGGTTCGGAAGGGTGCTGATGTAGAGGTCGCCTTCGATGGTGGTCAAGCGGCTGGCGACGTTCGCCGTCGGCAGGGCCAAGGTCGGCTTATCGTAGCCGATGCTGATCTCCCCTAAGAAGAGGGTCTCGACCATGCTTCCGGCGAGCAAGATTCCTTTGGGATAGGTCGGCAGGTCGGCGCTGGCGGTCGGGAGTCTGGTGTCAAGGATGTGGAGATCGCGTTCTACCAGGACGTCGGGGATGTCCTCGAACACCAGCGTCGACGAGACGATGTCGTCGCTGTGGATGTAGAACGAGGTGGTCACGAGTGGTTGGGTGTGCAGATCGGCTGCGCCTGCTCCGCCGAAGGGGAGGGCGGCAAGCAGGGGGGCGGCGATCAAGATCATGGTCACAGCGGTCGGTTTCATGGGGCCTCGTTGCCTCGCGGCAGAATGCCCATGTATTACACGGTATACAACGTTTGCCCGACCTGACCAGCCGATGGTCTCCCTACCACTTGGCATCGGAAGCGGTCTGCCTTACCGGGTGGTCCGCACCCGTCCACCCGGTTGCAGCGCCCCGGTGCGCGGCGATCCCACGACCAGAATATCCCCGCCGGCGCGCACGCGGCCGACGGTGCAGTCGCCAAGGAGCAGCACGTCGCCCACGGCGTCGAGGTCGCCGGCGGTGGCGCCGGCCTGGACGACGATGCGCCCCTCTGCGCGGACGGGTCCGGCGGTGGTGCGGGCCCCCAGGACGACTTCATGGCCGCCGCGGACGGGGCCGTTGACGGTGACGTTGCTGGCGAGGACGATGCCGCCGCCGTGTTGGATGGGGCCGGAGACGCGGGCGCGGCTGCCGATCCACAGCGTCGTCGCTTCGTCGCGGCCGCGGAGGCCGGGGACGTGGTCGTCGGCGCTGACAAGGAACCCGCCGCGGATGCGTTTCACCGGATCGCCAAGGAACGCCATGCCTTCGCCGCCTGCTGGCTTAGCCGCCGTACTGGAACATGGCGTCGATGCAGGCGCGGGCCGCGGCCGCTTCGTCGTCCGGGATGGTGACGAGCTGCTCCGGCGTCGGGGCGCGCAGGACGTTGAGGATCTCCACGAGGCCGGTCTTCTTCATGTGGGGGCACTGGACGCAGGTGCCGTGGACGCGCAGGCCGGGCAGTTCGGCGCGCAGGCGGTCGCTGGTGCCGCATTCCGTGATGGGCAGCACGTCCACCTTCCCCTCCGCTTCGAGGCGGCGGGCGTAGTCCATCATCTTCTCCGTGGAACCGATGTAGTCGGCCTCCAGGAGCACGCGGGGGTCACATTCGGGGTGCGCGAGGATCTCCAGGCGGCGACCATCGGCGGCTACGGCCTCGCGCCAAGCTTGGGCGCTCTCGGCGGTGAACTGGACGTGCACTTCGCATTCGGCGTCCTCGTACACGTGGACGGTCTTCTCGCCGGCCAGCGCGGTCTGGAGGTGACGGCCCATGAAACGGTCCGGCACGAAGACGAGTTCGTCGCCGGGAAGGTTGCGGGCGACGTCGACGTAGTTGCTGCTGGTGCAGGTGGCGTCACACTCCGCCTTCACGGCGGCCGTGGTGTTGATGTAACAGAGGACCGGCACGCCGGGGTAGCGGGCCTTCAAGGCGCGGACGTCGGCGGCGGTGATGCCGTCGGCGAGGCTGCAACCGGCATCGGGGCTCGGTAGGAGCACGTCCTTCTCAGGGTTGAGCAGCTTCGCGGTCTCCGCCATGAAGCGGACGCTGGAGAACAGGATGCGGGACTGGTCTGCCTCCATGGCGTCCTTGGAGAGGCCGTAGGAGTCGCCCACGCGGTCGGCGACGCCGTACACGATGTCGGGCGTCTGGTAGGAGTGGGCCAGGATCACCGTGTCCGTCTCGGCCTTCAGGGCGTTGATCTCCAGGGTGAGGGGCGCGATGAGGTGGCACATCTCGAGGCCCCAGCGGTCCGGTTGGCCGATGGCGGCGGCGAGGCGGCGCGCTTCGGCGTCCAGTTCGTCGACGCTCCAGGCGCGCGTGGTGGCACCGGCGTCGGTCCGGGGGCGCGGCGCGGCGGGCAGCTCCTGGGTCAACGTAACGCCGTCCATGGTGCTGGGCCGGCCGACCTGAAGCCGCCGATAAGCGTTTGGGGAGACGGCAACGGACGCCAGCAGGGCCACGAGAGCCGCTTCAAAAGGAGACCAAAAAAGAGTAAGGGAAGGAAAAGGGAGGAAGTGGGGCTTGCGCCGATTGATCAGGAGCGGCGGCGGGCCACGACGCCGGCCACGGCCAGCAGGCCGAGCAGCAGGACGGGCAGCGCCACGCCAGGGCTGTCTTCGCCGTCGCCGTTACCGGAGCCGCTGCTGCCGGTGTCGCCGTTGATGAACGTGAGGACGATCTCTTCGTCATCCGTCTTGAGGTCGCCCTGTTCGAGGTAGTGGCTCCAGGTCTTCAGGATCACCGTCTCGTTGGTCCACTTGCCATCGGGCACGGTGTATTCGAGGATGAAGGTGAACTCGTTCTCGGCCACGGGGTCCTGGAAGGTGTGGGGGAACGGCGCCGGCATGCCGCCGAGCACGGGCTTCTGGACGTGGTCCCACATCACCATCGTCGGGGCGTTGGCATCGACGGTGGCGACGTACTCGACCAGCACCTTCTCCGTGCCCTCGGGGACCGTGTAGGGGAAGGTGAGGTTCATGGTGTGCGTGTAGCCCATCTTGTAGGCGACCTTGATGTCGGCGGTGGACGTGGACGTGAACTCGCCCACGGAGGCGGTCACGGTGAGCGGCGTGTTGGTCATGCCGACGGCGTCGCTGCCGGGGCTGAGGCTCAGGGCACCGCTCAGGGTGGTGCTGCCGGCGCCGGAGAGGCAGGCGGCGGGGTCGGCGGCGACGCTGACATCCGAGACGCTGAGCCAGGAGGGGGCGTCGGGGATGCCGACGGTCACGGTGGTGCTGGGGTCCTGCGCTTCCAGGAAGATGGCGCAGCCGACATCCACCGTGAACGGCAGGTCGGTGGCGCCGTCGTAGGCGATCGGCTCACTGGGTACCGTCGGGTTGACCGTGAGGCTGCCCACGAGCTGGGCCGACGCGCCGGGCGCGAGCAGGGCCACGGCCAACAGGGTGGCCACGGCGTACTTGAGCTTCATAGCGGCCAACTCATGAAGGAGCCTATTTTGCCTTTGTGACCCGCCAACTCCGATGGAGCGGCCGCCGACCCACGTGCCTACGCGCCCACTTCGAGCGGGCTGACAATGCGACGCAGAAGGGCGATGGCGGAGAGGCTGGCCAGGTAGCTCGTCTTGGGGTTGGTGGGGCTCGGTTGGTTCTCCACCTCGATGCGGGCCCGGCCGAAGTCCCCTTCGACGATGACCTTGTGGCTGTTGCGCGTGGCCAGCGGATCGACGGCAACCTGCACCCAGGTGTCCTCGAAGCCCAGGCCGGCGAGCGCAAGGGCGGCAGCGACGTTGACGTTCTTGGGGAACTCGCCGACGGCCTGACTGGCGGGGCCGTTGAACAGCATGGTCCAGCGGTCGACGGGCTTGTCGAGGCCGGCGGGGGGCTTGTTGGTCACCAGCGTGACGCTCTTCAGGTCACCTTGGGCCGCGGCCTTGATGCCGTCGATGCCCATGACCGCACCGCTGGGGACGTAGAGCTTGCAGCCGTTGGCGCGCGCGGCGGCCAGGAGGGCCTCTCGGAGTCCGGCGTCGGCGAGGGCGCCCACCGTGAGCACCATGGCGTGTTTGCCTGCCTTCAGCGCGTCCAGGACGATGGTCTGCACGACGCCCTTGTGGGCGCATTCCACCACGAGGTCGGAGCCGGCCAGCAGCGCCGCGGGGTCGGCGACCACCTGGGCCTTCGGGAGGCCGGCCAGGAGTGCCGTGGCGTCCGGGTCCACGTCGTAGAGCACCAGCGCCTTCACGTCCTCCATGGTGCTGGCGGCCCTGGCCACTTCACTCCCGATGGCGCCACAACCCGCGATGCCGACCTTCACGGCTGCGCCGACCCGGTGCGGCTCTTAAGCACGGCGGCGGGCGGCCAGGGCGGCGCCGGCCAGAAGGGCGACGCTGACCACCGGCATCTCGGGCCCAGGTGTTGCCTGCGACAGGAGTCCGGTGCGGTCCCGGAAGACCAGCGTGGCCTCCACGGGGGCCTCCGTCGTGCGGGTGGCGTCAACAGTGGAGCTCCCGGTGAACGATAGCTTGAGGGTCTGTTGGCCTCCGAAACCCATGGGCACATCGAAGCGCAACACGACGTCCTGGGCAGCCGGGCGTTCCGGAGCGGCGACCGCCTCGAGGACCACCGAGGCCGGCCCCTCCAACCAATCGGCGGGGCCTTCGATCACGGTGACGTCCACCCGGGTCGGGCCGTTGCCGAAGTTCATCAAGCGAAGGGCGACCTCTTGGCTCCCCGCATCGTGGACCTCGAAGAGCTTGTCGTCCATTTGGACATCGATGAGGCCGTAATAGTCCGGGACCACCGGGAACGGAAGCTTCGCCTCGGCGACGGTGAGGCCAGCGGGGTCGGCGGGCAACGTGGCCGTCATCGTGACCGCAAGTGGTACCATCGCCTCGGCGTCGCGGCTGATCGCGAGGCTCCAGATCAGATCGGAGGTGATCTGCTCGTCGCCCGGTTGGCAGGATGGGACGAGGATCTCGGAGGGTCCACTGATCACCACCGGAGCGGGGGCGTCGAAGGTCACGGCAAGGGCTTCGGCCGAACCTGCAGCCGGCCCTTGCCGGATCAGCTGCTCGACGCAGTCCAACGTGAACAGCACCGGGACGTCCACGAGGTCGAGCTGCGGCACGATCCTCTCCGGCAACGGTGCTGCGAGCTCCGCCGTGAACCCGGCCGTGGCCGCAGGGGAGGCCGCGACGAGCACGAGGCAAGCCAGGATCAAGCCGGGGCGCATGCGGGGGCACAGGGGCCGCCCGTGAAGAACCGTTTGGCGAGGCTGCTTGAACCGTTCAGGAACCAGGGTCGTTGCCTGGAGCGTGGACCCCGGGAGGGCCGACAAGGCGGGCAGCCGTCCACTCCCAGCCAACGCCACCCCCCCCCGGCAACCCCTTTCAGGGGCGCCGGCGGGCCACCAAGGCCAACAGCGCCACGAAGAGCAACCAGGCGGCCGGGCCGGGCGCATCGTTGCCTTCATTCCCGCCGCTGCCGACATCGCCCTCGCCGGCTCCGGCAGGGGCGGCCTCGTTGGGTTGTCTGGCAGTCAAGGGGAGGTCGCCACGCGTCTCGGTCGCCACGCCGTCCTCTTGGAGCACTTCCACGGCGAAGCTGATCGCTTGATCCTGGTGACTGGCAGGAAAGTCCGGCAGGGAGCTGTCGGGGATGTGGGAGCTGATCGTCAAGGTGATGATGCCGGGTGTCGTCCCTTCAGGCACCCGCAGGCTCAACGTCGTGGGGGTGCTTTGGGAGGTGCCCTGGGCGCATAGGGCCTCTGGAAGCTCGAGCGTGGCGTCCTCCATCCAAGCCTCCGGTCCGAGGGTGAGCGTCGCCGTGGAGGCCGGCAGGACGTAGAGGTTGTTCTGGCACGTGCGGATGAGCGTTACGTCAAGGTTGATCGTGTCGCCGATGGGTACGGCTTCGACGTCGCCGACCTCAAGATCCACTTTGACCGCGGCCAGTTCCTGGGCGGATGCGGTCGGGGCGAGCAGCAGTGCGAGCGTCGCGAGCAGGGTCGCGGCAGGGGGCAGATGCATGGGCCTAACGCCCCAGGCGACAAGAAAAGGGCGCTGGTCGCATCGGCCAAGGCTCGTGGCATCTGGCGCGAAGCCCAAGAAGGTGGGCCGGCTCGCGCGAGCGTGGAGCGGCTGCCTGCCCCGACGACCGACGAATGGCTGGACCTGTACCTTCGGGAGGACCTGGACGTGGCGGGTGATGTCACCAGCGACAGCATCTTCCCGGCCGGCGAGCAGGGCGAGGTGCGCCTGGTGGCCCGCGAGCCGTTCTTCGCCGTCGGCCTGGAGCATGCGCGGGTCGTCTTCGAGCGGCTCGGCTGCAAGGCAAGGGTGGAGAAGGACGTGGCCTGGGTGGACGCGGGGGACGTGCTCCTCACGGCGACCGGGCCGGTGCGTGGCCTCTTGGCCGCCGAGCGCTTGGCGTTGAACCTGGTGGCACGCATGGGTGGCATCGCGACCGTGACCCGTCGGCTTGTCGAGGAGTTGGGGCGCGAATGCAGCGGCTGCCGTGTGGCGGCGACCAGGAAGACGACCCCTGGGTTCCGTCTCTTCGAGAAGGAGGCGGTGGCGCTCGCCGGCGGCGACCCGCACCGGCGAGGGCTCTGGGACGAGGCGATGGTGAAGGACAACCACCGGGAGGCGGCCGGCAGCGTCGCTGCAGCGGTGGCGAGGGTCCGCGCCGCCCACCGGGACCTAGTCGTCACGGCCGAAGTGGAGTCCCTGGAGGGTGCGTTGGCCGCGGCGGAGGCCGGCGCCCACTGGCTCCTCATCGACAACCAGCCCCCTGGCATTGGCAAGGAATGGGCCCGCGAGGTCTGGGGGGCCCACCCCAACGTCAAGATCGAAGCGAGCGGCGGCATCCGCCCCGAGAACGTCCTCGACTACGGTTGGGCGGACCGCGTCAGCATGGGTGCCCTCACGCAGGCGGCCCCGGCGGCGGACGTGAGCCTCGAATGGGGGCCGGCCGCATGAGCGCCGCGACCGACGCCACCAACATCCCGGATGATCACCCCCGCGCCCGCTCCCTCAGGGTCCGGGAGGCGATGAAGGCGGCCGTCATGGCGGGCCTGGTGCATGGCACAGGGCTCATCGCCCATGGTCGGGGCGAGGCGTTCGACTATCTCCTGGGCGAAGCGACGCCTCCGGAAGCGGCGGAGGCCGTTGCGGAGGCCGCCCGCCTCCTGTCCGGGGCTCATCAGCCCTGCCTCAGCCTCAACGGCAACGTGGTCGCCCTCGATGCGGCCGGCTGCGTCGCCCTCGCGGCCGCCCTGCCTTCGCTACGCTTGGAGGTCAACCTGTTCCATCGGACACCGGAACGCGTCGCGGCGCTCGTGTCGGCCGTCGAAGCGGCCGGCGCGCCGGCGGGATCCGTGCTGGGCCGTGAGCCGGACGCCCGCATTCCCGGCCTCGAATCGGACCGGGCCCTCTGCTGTGCCGCCGGCATCGGCGACGCCGACGTGGTCCTGGTGCCGCTGGAGGACGGCGACCGCTGCGAAGCGCTGCGGGCCATGGGGAAGACGGTGATCACCATCGACCTCAACCCCTTGTCCCGTACGGCGCGGACGGCGAACGTCACCATCGTGGACGAACTGAGCCGCGCCTTGGCTGGGCTGGCCGAGGCGCTCCGGGGGCCGCCCGGAGGCCCGGCTGTGTACGACAACGACGACGTGCTGGCCCGCGTGCGCCGGCGCATGGCTGCCCTTCTGGTGGAAACGGAAACGTAGAGGCGAACGGTTCAAGGGGCGTAGCAGAGGCTTTTCATATCCTGAACCCCAACGAACGGCCATGAGCACCCGGACCGCCCCTTACGGCGCCGTACTGGCAGTGATCCTGCTGACGGCGACGACGGCCGTGGCCCAGACCGATCCGAACGCCCGCGACGAGCCTCTACTCGAGACGCCGGCGCAGGTCACCCACGCGGTCCTGGCCGCCCGCACCGGGTATGTGGCCGCCGCGACGCAGGCGCAGGACCTCCAGGACCTCCTGCTCGCCGGCGAAGTCCGCGGCAATGTCTGGTTCCTCTGGGGAGCCAACGGTGAAGGGTTGCAACAGGGCACGGCCGACGAGAGCAGCTGCCTCGACCCGGGCAACGTCCTCGACCCTTCGGGGCCCGACCTGGACCCGATCCTGAGCCTCTGCAACAGTGACGCCGTGGCCCTGGCCGTCTCCGACCGGGGTGACCGTATGGTGGTGGCCGCCCAGATCGGCAGCTCCACGACCCGCATCCTGCAGGTGACGGCCCTCCAGGGCCTGCGTGGCGAACCGATCGACATCGGCGGGGTCGTGACCGGCATCGACATGGATGCGGCCGGCACCGCGTTCACGGTCATCACGCAGACGGGTGCCGCGGGCGGTGCCAACGCGATCTACCACTACAGCTGGTCGAACGGCGATCTCCTCTGGTCCAAGACCGACCTGACGGACGGTCCCACCCACCTCGACCTGAGCGAGGACGGCGGCATCATCGCCGTCGGCGCCGGTGATGCCTACCGTTTCACGGGGGCCTCCGGGAGCATGAGTCTGAACACGATCATCGACAGCGATGTCACCTCCGTGGCCGCCGCCAGCGACCCGGAAAGCTGGACCCTGTACGGTTTTGAAAGCGGCCAGATCGCGTTGCACAACAACCAGGGCAACACGAACGAACACAAGTTCAGTCGCGCCCTGGGCGACGATGCTCAGACCGCCGTGGCGATCAAGGACGATGCCTCCGCGTTCGCGGCGGGCGACGACGCCGGCAACGTCCGCTATTTTACCATGGGGGGCGAGAGCATCGCCCAACAGACGGGTGGCTCCTTCAACCTCGGCAGCAGCATCCAGGACCTGGCCTTCAGCCGCGACGGCCGCTACCTCGTGGCCGGCGGCGCCGACGGCCAGGTCGCCTTCTACCGCATCCAGGACACGGGGCTGCAACTCCTGTGGGAGGACCAGCTGCGCAACGGTGTCACCAGCGTCGGCATCACCGTCGACGGCGAGACCGTCCTGGCCGCCGGCGGCACCGAACTGAAGGTGTACGAGGCGCTCCACAACGTCGTCTCGACCCCCTCCTCGGCCGACGTGGAGATCAAGCCGGGCAAGACGGGCTCCATGGTGTTGCGGCTGACCAACGAAGGCAACCGCGCCGAGGCGCTCGCGTTCGGCCTCCAATACCCTGAGGGCTGGTTCGCCCAGGCGACCCCCGCCGACCTGGAACTGGAGATCGGCGACGACGGCACCGTCACCGCCGACGTCCGCGTCCCTGACTTCCAGGCCCCTGGGCGGTACGCCATCAGCCTCCAACACACGCTGGGCGGCGGCAGCACCGGTTCCGGGACGTTCGACGTCGTCGTGCCCGAGGTCCGCAAGGTCGCCCTCGCACCGGCGCTGGACGGCGCCACCAGCGGCTCGATCACACCCGGCAGCAGCCTCAGCTTCGACATGCTCGTGATCAACGAAGGCAACGTCAACGACACCTTCGAGCTCGACGTCAACCCTGGCGAACGGGGTTGGAGCGTCACGTTGAGCCCCGCCAGCATCAGCCTCGGCCCGGGCGAGACCGGCACCGTCCGCGTCGACCTCTCGGCGCCCGCCGATGCAGGGGAACTGGACACCTTCACCGCCACCATCACGCCGCAAGGCTTCGAAGGCCAGGAACTCCAGTTCACAGGCACCGTGGGCGCCCGGTTCGACGTGAGTCTCTCCTCCGAGCGCTCCGTGCGCATCGAAGCCGGCGGTGAGGCGTTCGTGCCCGTCACCGTGCGCAACGACGGCAACACCCAGGACAGCATCCAGGTCACCATGGGGTCCCTCCCGACGGGTTGGGTCGCCATCTTCGAGACCGGCCTCACATCCCACCGTTTCATCAACGTCGCCCCAGGAGACGAGGCGACCGTCCGCTTGAAGGTCCAGGCCCCAACGACGGCGGAAGTGAACCGCACCGTCATCCTGACCCTGCAGGCGGCCAGTCTCGCCGACAGCCGACAGAACGACGCCGAGACGGTCCTGATGGCCGTCGTGGCCCCGGAGGCCGAGGTCGTGGACGAACCCGACGACGAGGAGAGCCCCGGCGCCTGGGTGCTCCTGCCGGCCCTCCTGGCCGCCGCGGCATGGGTCCAGCGCCACCGCAACAGAGAAGGGGAAACGTCAGTTTCTTAAAGGGGCAAATCCACGAACAGCGCGTCAGAGGGAGCCGCAGCGCCGCGCTGCCTCCTGTTGAAGGTGGAAACCATGAAGCTGTCCCTGTCCCGCACGCGCCCCGTCCTGGTGGCGTTGTTGCTCACCGTACCCATCCTGGCCGTCATCACCCCTGCTGGCGCCAACACGGAAGCGATCCTCGGCGCCATCGAGGCGAGCGGCGAGAACCCGGGCAAGGACTTCACGTTCGTGCCCGAGTACACGCGTTTCTACTTCAACGGGGACAACGTCACCAACGAGAACCTCGCTCCCAACCCTGGCGTTCCAGGGGTGGGCAATGATCCGATCCTTGGCATGGACACCCAGTTCCCGACACCGAGTGGTGACCTGCCGATCGGCCCCACCACGGCCGTGGTCGCCGGCGGCGCCGTTCAGACGTTGGTATTGGGTGAAGCCAGCGTGGCCATCGAGGTCCCTCGCTTCGACCTGGTCTTCCCGGTCGCGGATGTGACCACGATCTATGAGGTGGATGCGACCGTGTTCGTCAGTGGCATCGGGCTGCCGGAGGACCTGGTGCTCCCCGACGAGATCCGGATGCGGGTCTACAAGGTCTCGGCGGACGGTACGCGCGACAGCAGCCACTTCGTCCAGGTGAACCTGCAACCTGGAAGTGCCAGCATCACGAACCCTGCCACCGTCAACCCCGGCCCGGTCCGCATGTTCACAGGTAGCAGCACCGTGGGGGGCAACAGCAGCGTCGAAGGCTTCGTGCTGCAACCGGGAGAGAAGCTGAGCGCCGACCTTCAGCTCACCAACGGCGTCGGCCTGATCAACCTGAACTCGGGGGCCTTCCCAAGCCACATCGGCGTGCGTTCCGACAGCGCTCGCATCGTCGTCTGGACGAAGGACCGCGATGGTGACAACACCAACGTGTTCAAGCGCGCCAGCACGGCCAGTGTTGGGGACCGTCTCATCGACATCAACGCCGCCCACTTCAACGTGTGGGGCAACGAAGACTGCCCCGACGGTCCGGACGCCAACGACTGTCCCCACGACAACCTCGACCAGAACAAGCATCGGATCCGCATCAGGCAGATGATCGAGGATGAAGCGACAGGCATCCTGGTCCCCGGTAATCTCCTTGATATGGATCAAGGTGGCATCGCCCCCGGAAGCACTGCGGGTGGCCGCGTCACGGACGTCGTGCGCTGTTGTGGCGACAACGCCAACACGATCCAGTACACGCCGGTCCGAAAATCGGCGGCCGTGTTCCAATACGACTTCCGGTACGCCTCCAGTCTCCCCGACGGCGTCTACCGCATCGAGCTCCACCAGCCTGACAACAACGTCAATGACTGGGTGGTCAACCACATCTTCCGCATCGGTCTGTCCGATTTCGCCATCGAACCGGCCCCCGGCGAGCCCGTGACCGACGGCACCATCATCCACCAGGTGTTGCCTGGCGAGGAGACCCACTACACGATCCGTGTGAGCAACCTGGGCGTCGGTCGGGATACCATCAGCATCTCGGCACCGCTGCCCGCAGCTTCGGGTTGGACGACGCGGCTTTCATCCACCAGCGTCTCCTTGGCGGCCGGTGAAAGCACGGACGTGACCCTCATCGTCAAGTCTCCTGGTTTTGCTGTCCAAGGCGATAGTCTCCCGGTGACGGTCAGCGCCGTGAGCGCGGTCGATAACCAGCTCAAGACGGTCTCCACCCGGACCGAGGTGGTCAATACGGACGTGCCCGGCGTGGAGATCACTTCGGTGCTGCCGCAGCTGGAGATCCGCCCGGCACAGGAGAAGGCCTTCGCCCTCACCGTCCGGAACACGGGCTTCGCGCGCTCCGGCTACGTCATCGGTGCTACGCTGAGCAGCGACGACCTGGGCAGCAACTGTGAGGACTGGAGCCTCCGCGCGACGCCTCCGAGTCTGTCCCTGCCCAGCAGCAGCCGTCAGGACCTGGCGGTCACGATCTTCGCCCCCGTCGACACCTTGCCGGGCACCACGTGCATCGCGGCGTTCACGGCGGAACGGGTCGGCGACGCGTCCGTGGCGGACCAGCTCATCCTTCCTGTGGTGGTCCAGATCGTCGATGCTCTGACCGTTCTCCTGAAGGATGATGGCCAACATGCGCTTCGTGGGCCGGGTGCTCCTGTGTGCAAGACCGGTGTCGATACGACGGTCCAGTGCACGGAGGGCGACTTCATCGGCACGGGTGTCCCCGACTACGCCAGCCTCTACGACGAAGACAACGCCGATGATCAGACGGTCGTGCAACGGATCGTGATCAGCAACGACGGTGATCGCACCGACACGTTCACCATGGTGGGCAATTGGGCGATCGCCAGCGGCCAGGACCGCACCCGTTGCGCCGGCGAAGGCCCCGGTCTCCGTGACGGTGTGCCCGATGGCTGGGGTTTCTCTTACCCTGCGACGGGAAGCGTTCCCCTCCGCCCTGTCTACGGCAGCGGTGCGGGCCTCAGCTCGAGCGTGGACCTGGCCTTTGCGGGCACCTACGAACTTGATTCGTTCACCTTGGCCCCTGGCGAGGTCGCGATCACGCACATCGAGATCGGCTACGCCGATGATGGCTACGTGACCTCCGGCGGCTATACGATCGGCGATGACGTCTGCACGGGGACAGGACACGGTGGCAACCAGGACGCCTCTCCCAACGGTGCCTTCGAGGTCCATGTGCGCAGCCAGAACGACCCGACCGTGGCCAGCAGTTCCGTCATCAGCCTCGAAAGGACCAGCGCAGGCGAAAAGCTGGGCGAGAACCGCTACACGGGTGCCGTCCACAACGTGGACCTGGAGTTTGAACCGCAGGTCGAAGACGTGCAGTTCATCCAACCCGGCGGCACGGCGACCTACCGCATGCGGGCCACCAGCCAGGGCAACGACCTCGGCGCCATGACGATCCGCGTGGATCCGGGCTACGAAGGGTGGACCCATGAGATCGTGCTCAACAGCACGGTGCCGCCTGAGATCCCGTGTACGTTGCAGACCTCCTTGTCTCACTCATGCACGGCGGTGGGCTCCCACGACGAAATGGTGTTCGACGTGATCATCACGCCGCCTCCGAACGTCCCGATCGGAACACGCCACGGCTTCAGCGTCGAAGCCGCTGTCAACGGCTTCGAAGGCCCCATCGTCGCTTCGCAGCGCCTGACCACCCGTGTGGCCGGCCTGCTAGACTTCGAGACCGGCACCGACCACGGCTCCGTGGACGTGCCCATCGGTGAAACGGCGCTCATTCCCTTCACGATCGCCAACACCGGCACGGCGGGCGACACGTTCAGCCTCCGCACGATCAACCCTGGCAACGTCGCCACGGTGGACGCCTGGATGCCACAGCTCAGCCGCAGCAGCCTCTTCGTGCCCGGACTCCGTGAAGCCCACGGCTTCCTTGAGGTCAAGGCCCCGGAGAGCGCCACGGTCGGCCAGGCGGTCAACTTCCAGGTGTTCGTGCAGAGCGCCGGCAACCAGGCCAGTCAGGTGATCAGCCTCTTCGGCACCGCCGTGGAGGCGCCGGAGAACTTCGCCATCCTGGGCGACCCTGTCGGCAACCTGGTGCGCGCCGGTGAATCGGTCGACGTGAAGCTCGTTGTCACCGACACCACGGGTGCCACGGAAGTGGACGTCTTCGCCGAGGGCGGCCTGCCTGACGGCTGGAGCATCACGCCGACAAGCCACGAGGCGGTCCCCATCGTGGACAACCTCGCCGAGATCATGTTCACCGTACAGAGCCCGGCCGACGCGTTGGGTATCAGCCGCCTGCCCCTGCGCTTCCGCGCGGAGGCCGGTGGCCAGGTCGCCTACACGGACCTCATCATCAACCTGGCCTCGGTGTACGGTGTCAGCCTTGCCACGCCCGAGGAGTCGTTCAAACTCCTGGCGCCTGGCAGCCAGGCGGGCTTCACCATCGAGGTGACCAACACCGGCCTCACCGACGACACGATCCTCGTGGAGGACAACGTGGTCGGCCTCCCCGCCGGGTGGTTCGCCACCGTCGATCCGCCGGCCATTCCTCTGGGTCCGCTCGAATCCCGTGACGCCATCGTCAACATCCATGCGCCTTCGCGTGAGGACGCCCCTGCTGGCGGCCCTGCGCCTGGCGACCTGGTCAGTCTCCAGGTGTTCGCTTCGAGCCTTGCTGAACCGACCCGGGGTGACAGCGTGGGCATCCAGGCGAGCCTGGGGAGCCACGTGCTCGAGATGAGTGCGGTCCCTGACGAGGCCCTCGGCGCCCCGGAGGAGACGGTCACCTACACCCTGAGCCTGCGCAACAACGGCACGCTGCCCCTGAAGGCCGTGGAGCTGACGGGCATCCCTTCGGTGGTCCACGCCAACGGCGTGCTGCCCGAGTTCAACGACCCGGTCATCGTCGAATTGCTGCCCAATGCCACCATCGAGAGGACGGTCAGCTTCGACCTGCCTGGTAGCGCCCGCGGCGAGGACCTGGTCCCGGTGACGGTGCGTGCCAACTCGACGGACCCGGTGCTCCAGGAGAACGGCTTCGCCTCGTCGCTGGCCCTGGCCGCGCGCATCCTGAACTTCGTGAGCCACGACGTGGACCGTGATGGCGTCAACGAGTTCGTCGTGGACGCCAACGATGACCTGGACGACGGCTTCGAGGACTTCCGCGAGGCCGGCGGTGGCGCAGGCATCCAGACCGTGTGCCTCTCCTGTCCCACCGCGTCCGGCGAGCCCCTGTTGGCTCGGTTCCTGACCGATGCCGGCCGCGACGCCAAGACCCGCACGATCGTGCAGGCGGACGACTCGGAGGTGGAGTTGTTCGTCTACGACCTGGATGGTGACGACGATGGCCGCGCGGACCTGCTCTTGGACACCATCGGTGACGAACTTCCCGACACGTACATGGACCCGGACCCCACCGGCTTCGTTCTGCAGGACCTCAACGTGGCGTACTGGCAAGGTGTCCCCGTGGCGCTGCCCAAGGACGTCACCGGCGATGGCGTGCTCGACTACTTCATCGACCTCGATGGCGATGGCCTCCGGGCAGACGGATCGTTCGATTTCAGTCGACAATCCGGCCGCCTGGATGCGTTCTTCGACGTCACCACGGGCGAGTTCGGCGACCTGTTGCCCATCGACCTCAACGATGACGGCATCTTCGACTACGTGGTCGACCTGGATGGCGACGGCGAGGCCGACACCGGTGAGCCCGTCATCTACGCCGAGCGCGGCCGCATCGTGAGCCTCCAATTGGCGGACGTGGACGGCGACGGCGTCCTGGACGAGGTGTACACCTTCGACGGTCGTGGCCCCAATTGCTTCATCCCTCGCGGCACCAACCTGCCCGCGGTCATCACGCCCGGCACGTGCATCCCCATCGTACTGCGGGATGTCACCGGCGACGGCGTGGATGATTGGACGTACGACTACGACGGCAAGGGCGGCGTGGAGAGCTACTACGACCCTGTCGAACAGGAGGCCGGCGTCATCGATCAGGACGAACTGTTCCTTGAGAACCTGGTCAAGTACTGGTGGGTCCTGGTCCTCTTCGCCTTGGTGACGGTCCTGTTCGTCGTCCTTGTGGCGGTGACCCGGAGGCGGTAGACGTGCGGACCCGCGTGCTCGCCGTGACGGCCCTCTTGCTCGCGGCACCGCTCCTGGTCATGCCGACCACGGGCCAGGCGGCAAGCGAGGTGATCTTCGTCGAGGACTGGCAGGACGACGAAGGGTGGACGTACGAGCTGGCTCCCGCGAGCCCCGCCCAGCAGGGGCGGACCCAGACCCTGTGGCGTGACACCAGCAATGGCGACGGCGACGACGCTGCCAAGCGGGTCGGTCTGAGCCAGGAAGCCGAAGGCGAGACCGCCTACGGGCCCAACGCGGACATCTCCATGATCTCGCCGCTGCTCGACCTGACCGGGCGCAAGCTGCTCTCCATCGCGTACAACATCACGGGTTCGTCGGGGTCCCCTGACCGCCTTGAGGTGGGGGTCCGCTTGGAAGGAGAAACCACGTTCACGCTTCTCGCCGTGCATTTGGGCTCGCTGGCGGACTATACGGCACAAGAGATCGCCGATGCGGACGACCTGGCAGCCTTTGAGGGCGAGGTCGTTCAGCTCGTCTTCAGGTTCTTTTCGGATCCTCTTACGACGAGCCCGAACCTTCGCGGCTGGTTCGTGGACAACATCGTGGTCACGGCATCCCCCAAGGAAACCATCGTGACGCCGGACCCCGATCCGGACCCGGATCCGGACCCGGAGCCTGGCGACGATCCGCCGACGCCCGTCGAGGAACTGGAATGCCCGGAGACGCCGGTCTTGGCCTCGGATGAGCACCTGAGCTTCACGCTGGATAATGAGCCTGTGGACTGCATCGACCTGCTGGAGCATTCCGGGCAGGAGCTGCGCGTCGAGGCGAACGAGACGAGCATCCGCACGCTCTTGGAAGCCCGCAGCAGCCGCTACGCCGGCAATCCGGACATCCTCGTGTTCGTGCGCTTCGCCGGCGACCGCGGCCAGAAGGTGGACGTGATCCTGGATCATGAGCCCGCCCTCGACCGCTTCACGGCCGACATCCCCGTCGACCTACCGGACCTCACGGCCGGTGCCTGGAATCTCACGTTCTTTGCGACCCGGCTTGACGGGCGCCACGTGCTGGATGTCCTGACGTACCGCGACCTCGTGGTGACCGCACAAGGCACCAGCATCCCGTTGGATGTGGCCTTGGCGGGCTTCGAGAACGCCCAGTCCTCGCCCCGGCAGCTGCTCGGGCCGGGCAAGCGCCTCGACATGGTGCTCGCCCAGGACAACCGGTGGCCGCAGGTCCAAAAGGTGACGTTCCAACTGGAACGAGAGGGCAGCCGCAGCGTGGAACGCGTCCTGCCGGCCCCCTACACGATCGATCATGACCTGTTGGGCCTCGAAGGGGTCCTCGATCTGGTCATCCGTGCCTACGACCGCGCCAACCCCGTCGCGGGCCCCAGCGACCCGGCTCTGAGCACGTTCACGATCCCGCTCATCTCGGACGAGACGCTACCGGAGGTGGAGGTGGAGCTGCCGGAGCACGTGTTCCGCGGCATCCCCTTCGTCGCCAACATCAGCGTCCTGGAGCAGTCCCCTTACGACGTGGAGATCAGCTTCAACGACACGGAGCAGCGCGACGTCTCGACGGCGTCCAAGCTGCACCAGTTCGTCCTTGTCGCCGATGCCGAGGGCCGCGTGCCGTTGCTGTTGCGCGTCGAGGACTCCGTGGGCAACCGTGTCATCGATGTCATCCAGATCGACGTGCAGCCGTTGACGGCGGACACCAAGCTTCTTGCCCTGGAGCGGGGCGGTCCTGCGTACCCCTTGCCGGGCGACGTGGTGACATTCACCGCGAACGCGTCCCAGGAAGGCGGGCTGGTGCCGATCCCGGCCAACATCACGTTCGCGAGCGGCAACTACCGCGCCATCCTGAACCGGGTGCTGCCCCTGGAGGGTAACGTGTCGGTGACGCAGGGCTCCACGTTCGCACCGGGTCGCCATACCGTCACGGCGACCGTGGTCCCGGGTGAGCGCGTGATCGAACTCAACGACACGGACCAGGACGACACGCTCGACTTCGAGGTCTTCCTCGGACGCGTCAACGTCACGGATGCCGACGGCGTGCATTTGGGCAGTTTCTACATCCGCGTGGATGGCCTGGGGTTGCCGGTCTCGGCGGTGGACCTGTCGGACGAGGACGATGAAGTGGTCTATGACCTGGATCTCGCGGAACGGTTCACGCCCGCCTGCCGCGGCACGGTGTTCATCTTCAACGTGACCCTGGAGGACGTGGAGCGGGAGCTCTGCTGGGACCCGACGGACGCGACGATCACGATCCAGTTGCCGGCGACCAAGGACGAGGATGAGGAGAGCCCCGGCCTACCCGTCGTCGGCCTGTTGGCCTTGTTGGCGGCCCTTGGCGTGGCGGCCCGTCGTCGCGCCCGGTTCCGGTAGCCTCTTGCCGAGGCCAGGGTGCGGGGGCCTGTGACCTTCCGCTGCCGCTTCCTAGGTGCCGCCGAGGACATCGGCCGCCTGGGCTTCGTCGTCGAGAGCCATGGCAGTCGCTACCTGTTCGATTACGGCATCGCCCCGGAGCGGCCGCCGGAGTACCCGCTGCCGGCGCCGTCCATCGATCAGGCGTTCCTGACGCACGCGCACATGGACCACAGCGGCATGGTGCCGTGGCTCTCCGCCCACACGGAGGCGACGGTCATGACGACCCCCGTGACGGCGGAGGTCTCCACGCTGATGCACCATGACTCCCTGAAGATCGCCCGGTCGGAGGGGTACCCGGAGCCGTTCGACGACCACGACATCTCAGAGTCGCAGCGGCGCTACGAGGACGTGGACTTCCGTTACCCGCGACAGGTGGGCGGCATGTCGGCGCGCTTCCATTCCGCCGGCCACATCCCTGGCGCGGCGCAGGTGGAGCTCCGTGGCGACAGCAGCGCCATGGTGTTCACGGGCGACCTCTACACGCGGCCCCAGAACCTGGTCGGCGCGGGCCGTCCGGTCAAGTGCGACGTGCTCTGCATGGAGACCACGTACGCCGGACGGGAGCACCCGGACCGCCAGCAGACGGAGAAGGACTTCATCGCGTTCTGTCAGGACGTGGCCGACCGCGGTGGGACGACCATCGCGGCGGCGTTCGCCGTGGGACGTGCGCAGGAGCTCGCCATGGTGCTCGCCCATTCTGGCCTCACGGTCTGGATGGACGGCATGGCCCGCAAGATCGCCACGATCTACGGCCGCCACCCGGAGTACCTCGGCGATGCGCGGGCGTACCAGCGCGCCATGCGGCAGGTGAAATATGTCCGCAGTCACCGGACCCGGGCGACGGCGCTCAAGGAGGCGGACGTCATCATCACCACGAGTGGCATGCTCGAAGGTGGTCCGATCCTCTACTACGCGGACCAGCTGCGCAACGACAAGAAGAGCGCCATCGCCGTCACGGGCTACCAGGTGAAGGGCACCAACGGTCGCCGCCTCATGGACGAAGGTGTCCTGGATGTTGATATGCGGGACCCTGGCCGCAAGGTCTACCCGATCCACTGCGAGGTCCGCCACTTCGACTTCAGCGCCCACGCCGGCCACGAGGACCTGGTGAAGTTCGCCAAGGCGACGGGCGCCGAGGACATCGTGCTCTTCCACGGCGACAATCGTGAGGCCCTGGAGCCGGACCTGTCCGACTTCGCCAACGTCCACATGCCGATGCGGGGCGACGAGTTCGTCATCCATTGAGCCGGCGGACCGGCGGGCGTCGAAGCCTCCATCATGGCGACCCGGCTGGCCGCCGCGTGCCCCGCCATTTCGTCGTCCTGGCCACCTACGCCCGCGCCGACGACGTGAAGGTGCTCCTTGGTGACCTGGCGGCACAGACGAGGCCGCCCGACGAGGTCGTGGTGGTGGATGATACGCCGGACGGCTCCGTCGAGGCGGTCGCCAAGGCGTTCGATGGGCTCCCCGTGACCTTCCTGCGTCCCGGCGGGCGCCCCAGCCTGACGCGCGCCCGCAATCTCGCCCGCGAGCACCTCCTAGCGGCGGGCGACGACGACGAGGACCTGGTGACCTTCTTCGATAGCGACGTGCGCATCGAGCCGGACCACCTCGAACAGCTGGCTGCGCTGACCCGGCGGCGTCCGGGCGCCCTGGGCTACATGGGGTGGGTGGCCGACTATCCACGTGGCACCTGGTGGAAGAACCGGGCGACGGCGCTCTTGGGCATCAGCAGCGCCACGCGTCGCCGTTGCCGCCTGCACCTTCCGATCCGGGTGCAGTACCCTGTCCAGAGGCCCCGCGGCGACCAAGCTGTCGATTGGCTGTATGGCTGCAACATGACGGTGCCGCGGCGGACCTTGGCCGCCGTGTCGTTCGATGGCGCCATGGAGCGGTACGGCTACGGCGAGGACCTGGACTTCAGTCTCCGCGCCCGAGCGACGCTCGGCGGCACGTTCTGGATGACGGGCGAGGCGGTCCTGCGACACGGCATGACCGACGACGGGCGGCTGCCCCCGTTGGACGTGTTCCGCATGCGCCTCGCCCACCGCGCCGTGCTCACCCATCGCCATGCCGGTGGGCGCGGGGGCGGCAACGTGGGTCGATTGGGCCCGCTGCGGGCGTTCAAGCTCTGGTGGGGCGGCATCGGCAACGTGCTCTACTACAGCCAACTCTACCCCGAGCGCGCCTCCGACTACAGGAACGTGTACCGGCAGGTCAGACGCGTGCTGCGACGGCGCCGCGCGGATGTCCGCGCCGGCCGCGTGGAGGCGTTCAATGACCTCTACACCTTCCTGCAACGCTGAGTGCGACCCTCGCTGGAGCGGGTCGCCGCTTCAGCCGTCCTGGCTGCTGGCCGCGTCCGTGCGATAGTCCCAGTCGTCCTGGGGCGTGCGCCAATCCGGTCCGTAATGGGCCTCCAGGAACGCTTCGGGGTCGTTGGGCGTGCGGACCTTGACGCCATGCACTTGACCCTCCGCGAGGGGGGTGACCGCATGGCGCGGGAAGCGGTAGCGGTGCAACGTCGTGCCCTTGTCGGAGTAGGCACGCCCCTCCCAATGGTCCCCGACGCCCCTGAACCGGAAGACGTCGACAGGCACGCAGCCATGGCGTGCGTGCGTGAACCGCACCTCGTCGTCACCGAACCAGGTCACGCGCCACCCGCTGGCGGCCAGATGGTCCGCCAGCGCCTTGGCGTTGTGCCAGTCGTCATCGAGGAGCGCCAGGTCCAGGTCGTCGTCATGGGGGATCAGCCGACCGTCACGGATCCACCCCAGGAGGGTCCCGTAGACCACGAACACCGGCGCGCCTGCCGCATCCGCCGCGGCGACCACCTCCCGCAGGGCCTCCTTGCCGAAGCGTTGCAAACGCCACCGCCCGTTGACCGTCGGGCGGCGGGCGGCTCGGGCCAGCACCTGGAGCGCCGTGGCGGGGCGGCGCACGTTCCGCGCTGCGATGACGAGGTGCGTGCGGATGCCGCCGAGCCGCCATCGAAGCCCCTGCCTGAGCACGTCACTTCAGGGGGCAAGCGCGCATAATGCGTTTCGCTTCCACTTTTCAAGCGCCCCTCGGTCCACCGTCATGCGCCCGCGGCTCCTGGTCATCGGTGCCCCAAAATCGGGCACGACCAGCCTCCATCACTACCTGGACCAACACCCGGAGGTGTTCATGAGCCGCGTCAAGGAGCCCCATCACTTCCTGCCGGAAACGGTCTGGCGTGCCTGGTGTGGTCCGGAGGACCAGGACTCCACGAGCGATTACGTCCCCGACCCAGCGGACTACGAGGCGCTCTTCGACGAGGCCGCGCCGGGCCAACTGTGCGGCGAGAGCAGCGTCTTCACCTACCTTTATCCAGAGCTGATCCCGGTCATCCAGGAACGGTTGCCGGATGTGCGCATCGTCGCCCTGCTGCGTGACCCGGTGCAGCGGGCCTTCTCCAACCACTTGCACCTGCTGCGGGACGGCCGTGAGCCCCTGCCACGCTTCGCTGACGCGTTGGACGCGGAGCAGGAACGGTTGGCCGCCGGCTGGCGGCCCTTCTGGGGCTACCTGGAACAGGGGCGCTACGGGCATCACCTGGCGCCGTGGCTGGAGGCGTTCGGCGACCGGATGCACGTCATGAGCCTGGAGGCGCTGCGCGACGATCCGGTGGCCCAGATGCAGGAGCTGTTCCGCTTCCTGGACATCGATGATACCGTCGAGCCCGACACGCGCGCCCGGTACAACATCACGGGCCACGCGCGGAACCGGACACTGCGCCGCTGGCTCCGCAGCAAGAGGCCCCTCGGCGGACTCACCCGGTACCTGCTGCCCCACAATACACGCCGCTGGATCGCGTACAAGCTGCAACGGCTGAACACCACCTACCCTGAGATCGAGGCCGCCGACCGCGACCGTCTCGTGGCGGCGCTGCGCCCGGACACGGAGCGGCTCGAGGCGATGCTGGGACGCTCCATGCCGTGGTCGACCTCCGGCGGTCGAGCATGAACGATGTTCCTGCCTTCATCGGCATCGGCGTGCCCAAGGCGGGGACCACCAGCCTGCACCACTACCTCGACCAACATCCGGGCATCTTCATGGCCACCAAGGAGCCGCACTACTTTCTGCACGCCAAGGGGCGGCGGCCGTGGCGCGGCCCAGGTGACGCGGCGAGCACCCGGAACGATATCCACGAATGGCCTGCTTACCAGGCCGCCTTCGCACGTGCGGAGGGTCGCCTGGCGGGCGAGTTCAGCCCTCAATACCTGGCCGACGCCGAGGTCCCCCGCCGCATCAAGGAACGGCTGCCGGATGCCCGGTTCATCGCCGTGCTGCGCGATCCCGTGCAACGCGCCTACTCCAACTACCTCCACCTGCGGCGCAACCACCGAGAACCCTTGGGGAGCTTCCGCGACGCCCTGGCAAAGGAGGACGAGCGGCTGGCCGCCGGATGGGAGCCGTTCTGGGGCTACCGGACCCAGAGCCGCTACGGGACCAACTTCCAGCCGTGGCTCGAGGCGTTCCCCCGCGACCGTTTCTTCGTCCTGACGCTGCACGAGCTCCAAGCGCGGCCGGCCGTGACCATGGATCGACTGCACGACTTCCTGGGCGTGGAGCCGCACCGCCCCGACTTCCTGGTGCACAACCCGGGCGGCGTCGGGCGGCTGGACGCGGTGCAGCAACGGCTCCTGCGCAGGAGTCCGCTGGGCGGCCTCACCCGGCATCTGCTGCCCCGTTCGGTCCGGATGCGTGTCCACCTGGCCCTACGCCGGCTCAACAGCAAGGTGCCACCCTTGGCGCCAGCCGACGAGGCGTGGCTACGGCAAGAATTCCTGCCAGAGGTGGAGCTCGTGGAACGTCAGTTCGACCTCGACCTGGCCGCCTGGAAACCGACGTAGCGGCAGCCTCCGGGTGCCGCTTCAGTGGTGGTCGCCATCAAGGACGGCGGCCGCGCGGGCCTCCGGCGCCTCGTGGTGGCGCTTGAAGGCGAGGACCTTTCCGGCGCAGACGCCCAGATGCAGCACCGCTAGCACGGCGAGCGTCCCAGCGGGCTGCACAAGGAGGGCGCCGATGGACCAGAGGGCGAACACCCAGTCCCGGTTGAACACGGGGAACCAACCGCCGGCCGCTCCGCCCTCTTTGGAGGGCCTCGCCTGCGGCGCCCGCCCCGTCACCAGGAGATGGCGGCGCAGGTACAGCACGTCGTTGTAGGCGTTGAGGAACCGCCAGGAGAGCATCAGGCCCAAGGTAGCCAGGGCCAACATGGCGAGGGCGGTGTCGTCGATCAGCCAGGTGTCCGGCAGGGGCTGCGTGGCCGTGAGCGTCGTCACGGCCAACGCGACCACGAGTCCGATCTCCACGACCCGGTCCACCACCATGTCCAGGTAGAGCCCCCAGTCGCTCCCCATGCCGCGGCGGCGGGCCACCTGGCCATCAGCGTGGTCGAGCACCAGGCCCAAGTGGACCAGGGCGACGCCGGCAGCCAGGTCCGTCCAAGCATCCGCGGCGGCGACGACCCACAGCCCCACCAGGGAGACGACGAGCGAGAGGAGGGTCACCTGGTTCGGCGTGGCACCGGCCTTGGCAAGCGCCCACGAGAGCGGCCGGGCGGTGGCGCTGTTGGCGCGCGCCAAGGGGTAACGGCGGCCGGACGAGGCGGCCAGCCGGGCCTTCGTGGGCTCCTCCACAGTGGGGGACCAGAAGGGGATGAAAAGAAGAGCCGCTGGTGGGAATTGAACCCACGACCTGCTCCTTACCAAGGAGCCGCTATACCTCTAAGCCACAGCGGCGGTGTGTGGCGGCCCCTTCGAAAAGGGGTCGGATGGGTCGCGCCACTTAGGCACCGTATATGAGCGCAACGGAGCGCACGGCAAGGTGGGCGAGAGAGCCGCTGGAGGGATTTGAACCCTCGACCTGCTGATTACGAATCAGCTGCTCTACCAGCTAAGCCACAGCGGCAACAGGGCTAGACCCCCTCCCGGGGACCTGGCGCAGGGCGCGCGACCAACGCCCCCGATTTAAACGCCGCGACGCGGTCGGCGCCGCCATGAGCCCCCCGAACGCCGTCATCCTCGCCGCTGGCATGGGCAGCCGCCTGGGCCACGACATGCCCAAAGCCCTGATTCCTTGGGGCGACGGCACGATCCTGGACCATCAACTGGGCCGCCTACGAGATGCCGGCATGGAGCGCGTATGGGTGGTGGTCGGGTTCCAGGGGGACAAGGTGATGGCGCAGGTCGCCAAGGGCAGCCACGACGGCGTCACCTTCGTGGAGGCGACCCGGTACATGGAGACCAACACCGCCAAGTCGCTCCTTGAGGCCTTGGCCGTGATGCCGCCGGGCCCCGTGGTGGCGCTCAACGGTGACGTGGTCTTCGACGACGGCATCCTGCAAGCGGTCGCCGCCGACCCGGAGACGACGGCGCTGGCGGTCGATCCGCGCATCTGCGGCGAAGAGGAGGTCAAGTACCGCGTCCGCGACGACCGCCTCGTGGCCCTGTCCAAGCAGGTCCACGGCGACGGGGAGTCGGTGGGCCTCAACCACTACGCGGCCGCCGATCGCCCTCTCCTGGAGCAGGCGCTCGCCTACGTGGAGGACGGCGCCTACTTCGAACGCGCCATCGAGCACCTCCTGCCGTTCACGACGCGCCCTGTGCGCTGCATCGACATCGGCGACAAGCGGGCCATGGAGATCGACTTCCCAGAAGACCTGGAAGCGGCCCGCACGCTCTTCGACCGGTAGCCGCCCCGGAGCCCCCATGTTGCTGCGCCGCGTCCTTCTCGTCCTCTCCAACAGCCTGGGAGGCGCGGCCCTGGGCTACGTGGCCCTCTTGGCCATGGGGCGGTACATGGGGCCGGAGCTGCTGGGCGGCCGTGCGTTCATCCTGAGCCTCGTCTTCATCGCGGGCCTGCTCGTGGAGCTCGGCCTCCCCTGGACGCATGCCCGTCGCTTGGGCGCCGGCGAGCCGGTGGCGGTCAGCAACGGTACGTTCCTGTTCCTCCGCGTCGGCCTTCTGGTCGCCTTCCTCGTCCTCGCCAGCCTGGCCATGACGGTCTGGTTCGGCCTCCTGGGCCGTCCGGCCACCGACGTGACGGAGCAGGCGCTCTGGCTGGCGCTCGTCGTGGTGGCCGCCAAGGCGCTGCGCGGCGTCGCCCTCAACACGTTCCGGGGGCTCAACCTGATCCGGGAGCGCGAGACGGCGATCCTCACCAACACCGTCCTGACGGCCGGCGGCACGGTCCTGGCTGCCATCGCGTACGCCCACGGCGCCGGGCGCTGGAGCCCGTTCCCGGCCGCCTCGGAGGCCGTGGCCTCCTGGTTCGGCGTCACCGGGCCCGTCAGCTTCCCGCAGGCGCTCCATTGGCTCGTGGTCGCGTTCCTCGTGGGCGAGGCGGTGAGCCTCGCGGTCGCCTGGTGGCTCTTCGTCCGCGCCAAGATCCCGATCGGCCGCCCCGACCGCAGCGTCGCCCGAGCCTACCTGCACGCCACGGCGCCCCTCCTGTTCCTGACGGCCAGCGGCCTGCTCATGAAACACATGGACCGGCTTTTCGTCGGCTTCTTCGGCACGGCGACCGAGCTGGGCTATTACCAGGCGGCGGCCAAGCTCAGCGACATCCTCGTCATCGTCGCCCAGAGCCTCGTCGTCGTCCTCTTGCCTGCCGTCGCTGGCCTCGCCGCCGCCGGACGCATGGCCGAACTGCGCGTCCAGATGGTGTCCGCCGAACGTTGGCTCGCCCTGTTGCTGTGGTTCCCCGTTGCCTGGCTCGCCCTCGACGCGCCGGCGCTTATGCACATCGGGCTCTCCGACCAGTTCCTGCCCGCCGTCACCCCCTGGTACCTGCTGACGGCCCATGCGTTCATCCTCAGCCTGACACTCCCCCTGCGCACCAAGGCGGTGGGCCTCCAGGAGCCCCAGGCGGCCGCCAAGGTCGCGGGCGGTGCCCTCGCCCTCAATTTCCTGCTCAATCTCGTCCTCGTGCCTGACGGCGTCGGCCCCCTACCTGGCGCCGGCCTGGGTGCGCTGGGCGCCGCCATCGCCACGCTCGCCTCCGCGACGGCCGCCTTCGTGGCCTTCCGCCTCCTGGCGGCCCGCTGGACCGGCCACCCGATCCTGCCATCGTACCTGGTACGACAAGGCCTGGCGGCCGCGGCGACCGTCCTCCTGCTCGCCGGGATCGACGGGCTCCTGCCGGCCCGTGAGCGCTTCTACGACCTCGTCTGGTACGGCGCCCTCGTCGGCCTCACCTACCTCGCCATCCTGGCGCTCGCCGGCGAACTGCGCCGCCGCGACGTGAAGGGCCTCATGGACGCCCTGCGCCGGGGTTCAGGGGAAGCCACGCAAACGCCCTAAAGAGGGCCCGAGGTCGCCAGCCCGTGGCCCCTTCCGTCAGCGTCGTCGTCACGACCCGCAACGAAGGGCGCAACCTCCGCCACCTCCTGGATAGCCTAGCCGGCCAGGTGGAAGGGCCGTTCGACTTGGCGGACGTCATCTTGGTCGATGCCAAGAGCACCGACAACACCGCCGCCGTGGCGCGCAGCTACGCCGATCGCCTGCCGATGCAGGTCGTGGTCGAACCCTGCGGCCGTGGCCGTGGCCGCAACCTGGGCGCCGCGTTGGCCAAAGGGGACCTCCTGGCGTTCATCGACGCCGACTGCATCGCCAACGCCTACTGGCTCCGCAGCCTGGTCACCTCCTGGAACGGCGAACCGGACCGCGTCGTCGCCGGCCGCACGCAACTGACGGGCTATTGGGCCTTCACGAAGCTCCACCGCGTCGAACTGCCCCATCGAGGCGTCGATACGACCTGGCCCAGTTGCAACCTCGCCTACTCCCGAGCCCTCTTTGAACGGCTAGGCGGCTTCGACGACGTGTTCGTGACCGCCGAAGACATCGACCTCAACTACCGCGCCGTCGAAGCCGGCGCCACCATCGCGCATGCGCCCCAGGCGATCGTGTACGCCAAGGCGCGCGGCTCCATCACGGGCTTCCTCAAGCAGGCGTACTGGAACGGCTTCGGCCGCAAGCAGCTCACCGTCAAGCACGGTGGCCTCTGGCACGAATACAGTTTCAAGGACATGATCGCCCTCAACGGCAGCAGCTTCTGGGGCGCCGCCCGCATGGCCGCCGGCCTCGCCGGCTACCTGGCCGCCAAGGCAGGCCGCACGCCGCCCCACCTCCAGAAGCAGAACCGACCCAAGGTGAACACGTGAAGGTCTCCGTCGTCATCCCCACCCTCAACGAAGAGACCGGCATCGGTCCCACGCTGGACGCCATCGACCGCCAGGCCTTCGCGGCCATGGGCCTTGAGTTGGAGATGCTCGTCATCGACGGCGACAGCCAGGACCGCACCGCCCAGGAGGCCCAGGCGCGTGGCGCCAGGGTCGTGGTGGAGCCCCGGCGGGGCTACGGACGCGCCTACAAGCGTGGCTTCGCGGAAGCGACCGGCGACATCATCGTGACGGGGGATGCGGACGGCACCTATCCGTTCGATACGGTCCACCAACAGGTGCGCCTCCTCCTGGACGAGGGCCTCGATTTTGCCACCTGCGACCGCTACGCCGACCTCGCCGATGGCGCCATGAGCGGCCTGCACAAGCTGGGCAACGGCGTCCTGAGCCTCACCACGCGCCTGCTGTTCTGGCTGAAGCTGCGGGACTCCCAGAGCGGCATGTGGGTGATCCGTCGCAGCACCCTGGAGGCCCTGGACATCGAAGCGCTCCCTGAAGGGATGGCGTTCAGTCAGGCCCTGAAGGTGGAAGCCCTACGCCACCGCGACCTGGCCGCCCGGGAGGTCCCCGGCAGCCTCCGGCCGCGCATCGGGGACGCCGTGATCGAGAGCTGGAGCGACGGCCTGGGCAACCTATGGGCCCTGTGGCGCCGCCGGTTCACGGGTCGCTGGCCGCAGTAGCGCCGTCGGTCGGCCCTTCGAGCCCTGTGAGTCGCGCCAATCGCTCCAGATCGACGCCCAGCTCATCGCAGAGCGCACGGTGAAGCTCCAGGATGCGGGCCCCCGCGTCCTCCAGGCCCTTGGCGACGTACTTCGCCTGCACCTGATGGAGGTCCAGGCGCTTGTCCCCCGAGTAGAGGTTGTCCGCATGGGCCACGATGCGCTCCTCAAGGCTGCGCGGCGTGTAGTCACGGACCGGCAGCCCTAGCGCCGCGGCGCCCGCCGCATCGATACCGGCCCCCGTGTGGCGGTCCACCACTTGGACGATGGCCGGTTCGACGTCGCGGTCGGCCAACCAGGCGCTGCCGAGGCTGGCATGGCGGACGTCCTGCGTGACGGCGCGGCCCACGTCGTGCAGGATGGCACCGACCTCCACCAGGGCGGGATCGGCGGTGCCGTCGGGGGCACGGCGGGCCATGGCGACCGCCAGGTCCCTTACGCAGCCGGCGTGACGCAGCACCCAGGCCGGCACACCGGCCTCATCCAGGAGGGACCAGGCTTCACGCACCGTCGGCTTCCAGCTCACCGATGCGCGCCTCCAGGGCTTCCTTGATCTCCTGGTTGTCCACGGGGTTGAGGGGCTCCTCGCAGACGGGACACTGGAACTGGAGGTCCATGGCATCCTCGAAGATGACGCGACGGTGCAGGTGGGGGCAGGCGTAGAACTCGTGGTCCTGCTCGTACCGCAGGGCCTGCTTGAGCTCCTCCAGCTCCTCCTCCCAGTGGCGCCGCAGGAGGTACTTGACCTCGTAGAGCGTCATCTTCCAGATGAACGTCTCCCAGCCCTTGGCGTCCGTGTCCTTCTGGTACTCGGCGACGCGGGCCTCCATGAGGGCGTAGAGGACCTTGCGGACGTCGCTGGGCTTGCGCTCCTCGTGGGCCTCCAGCAGGTCTTCGCCACTGATGGGCTCCTTCTCGGCGATGAAGCGGGCCATGGGCAGCCCTTCCTCGCCGGCCGCCTCGAAGATGTAGTCCTGGATGATCGGATCATCCAAGGTGGGTTCCCATTCCTCGCCTCGGACCACGGTACCGCTCCAGGTCTGAGCCGTCGGTTAACCGTTGTGAACGGCGTCGTCGCCGCGGGGCTCCAAGGGTCCGGCGTCCGCAGCGATCACCTTCTTGCCATGGGCCATGGGCTCCACTTTTAGTTCGCCGCCTTCGAATACATCGTGCTCCCAGGCGCCGTCACGCAGCCGATCGAGGAGCAGCGCCAGCGCCGCCACCTCGGAATGGGGCTGGTTCCCCACGGCGACGTTGTGGTCCGCGAGCTTGTAGAGGTCACCGGGCACCTTCTCTGCGCCGACGACCACCAGGACATCGCGCCCCTCCTCCCGGAGCGCGGGTGCGACGGTGCCCAGGGGTTCGCCGTACATGGTCAGGTGGACGACGGCGCCACCGCCGGCCTGCCACTCCTTGACCACGCCGCGCCAGCCCGTGCCGTGCTCGACGGTGAAATCACCGCCGAAGCGCCCGGACAGGTCGCGCACGGAGGTCACGACGGAGCCGTCCTCTTCTGCGATGCGGGCCCGGCGGGCCCCCATGGCGCGCGCTGTGAGGCACACATGCGTCGTGATGCGTTTGTCCCGTTGCGGCCGATGGCCAAGGCGCAACACCTCGAGGTTCACGCCGGCTCCTGGAGGAACACGGTCACATCCAGTTCGTCGCCGTCCTTGCAGGGCAACGCGTCGCGGAGACAGACCGGGGCGATGAGCTCCAGTGTGGCGGCGTGGTGCGTCCGGTTGGGCAGCACCGTGGCGCAGGGTTGGTCCCCGAGCAGGGCCGGTTGGCTCGTGGCGCCGCCGAACGTGCGGCCTTCCGCTTCGAAGCGCTCGATAGCGTGCACCTGGGCGCGGCGCAGGAGCTTCAGCTTGTTCGCCTCGGGGCCCGAGAGTTTGAGGTTGAGGGTGCCGGGGTAGGGCGTCCAACCCAGGTGTTCCTCGAACTGGACGTTATAGCCGGGGCGTGAGAGGTAGTACTTGCCTTCCCCGAGGCCGGAGGCGACGGTGCCGTGGACGACGATCCGGTCGCGCTGCTCGAACAGGCGTTGGTAGAGCAGGTGCTCGGCGCGGAGGACCGATTCGCCTTCGTCCGTGATGCGGATGCGTTGCCGACGGACGCCCAGGTTGCGTTGCAGGTAGCCTGCGTCCGTCAGTTCGATCAGACGCCGACTGCTCGTCTGTTGGCTCGCGTCGATGAGGCTGGCGAACTCGCCGCTGGAGACCTCGATGTCGTCCGCCAGGGCGCCAAGCAGCGCCAACTGCTTGAGGGCCTCCACGTCACTGGGCCGGGGCACGGCGCCGCCACCTGGCGCCGCTACTTACCGGTTTACCCTGAAATGGGTACCACCAGGGGTTCGCTGCGCATCGGCATGGCCGGTGCGGGCTCCTTCTGGAAGCGCTCCAGGAGCCGTTCGAAGAGGGCATCGCCGGACGTGGCGGCCATGCGGCGCACGATGAGTTCCGGTGTGCTACGAGCCAGGTGGCCCATGCGGGGTGTGCGGTCCACGACCAGTTGGTGGTCGTCGTCGAGCCCCGTCGCTTCGATGCCGTCGACGCGCAGCGGCGCCGTCGTGTGCTCCAGGAGCTGGGGCGCCACGTGGCTCACGACGATCGCCATGGAATCGGTGGCGGCCACTTCGTCCAGGAAGAAGCCCAGGATACGGCCGGCCGCAGCGAGCTCCGTCATCGCCTCCACCTCATCGGCCAGGATGAGCTTCCGCCCAGGCGCCTTGGCGACCGGGAGGAACGAACGCAGGAACGTCTCGAAAGCACCGGCGTCGAGCCCCTTGTTGGCGGTCACCAGGTGGAGGGCATCGAACCAGGGGAGCCGCACGCCGCGGCCGACGACGGGCAGGCCACATTGGTTCATGATCACCAACTGGGCGACGTGCTCCATCAGCGTGCTCTTACCACCGGAATTGGCGCCGGTGAGGACCGCGAGGCTCGCCTCGTCGCCCCCGAGGCGGTAGGCGATGCGCTGTGAGGCCTCATGGTCGGCGAGATCGAGGTGGACGGAATCCTCGAAGGCGAGCCCAGGGCCCACCGTGGCGGGGTGCAGGTCATGGTCCAACGCGAAACAGCCGAGTGCGAAGCGTGCATCGAAAGCCAGCAGCTCCTGCACCTCCTTTTCGATGGCCGCTCTGAGGGGCGCCAACGCCGCGGCGGTCTTGGCTTCACGGCCGTGGCGGTCCAGGTTGGCAGCCCCGGCCAGGCGGGATGTAGCCCGTTCCAGTTCGTCCTCGTCGAGGGTGATCGGGAAGCCGGCGACGTACAGGTCCAGGTCGAGCCCGGTCTCCTCCTTGAGGCGACGGCGCCCTTCGCGCATGAGATCATCCTGGACCTGGCGGACGGAGGGCGGCGGCTGGTTCTGGAGGGCGGCTAGCAGGTCGTCACCGCTGAGGCTGAGGGCGCCGATGCGGGCCTTGGACGAAGATTCCAGGTCGTCACGGATGGCGGTCGCGGCGGCGCGTAGGTCATTGGGCGTCAGGCCGGTGGCGACAGGGTCGGACCGGGTGGCAAGGGCCTGCGACGCCGGGCCGTCCCGGCCAAGGAGCGCTTCGAGACGGGCGGCCGCTTGCAGGGTCTTCTGGTTGGCATCGAACCACGCCTCCACCATGGGCGGATGGACCCGGTGGAGCGGGGTCGTGTCGGGCAGTTCCACCACGTTGTCGAGGCCAGCGAGGTCCATCCCTTCATCATAGAGGAAGACGACCACTTCGTGGTCGGCCGCCTGTTGCAGGTCCTCGATGTCGCCCACAGCGACCCAGCGATCGAGGCCATCCTGGCGGAGCTTGCGGGCGAGGGCGGGGTCCTGGCAGATCACCAGGCGGTCGGCGCTGTAGATCGGCTTGGGCTCCTGGATGCGTTGCAGGCCGGCCAAGGCCTTGCGGATGGCGTCCCGGTCGTACCGTGACGCCTCTTCCTTCGCGGCCATGGCCTCTTGGGCGTGCTGCGCGGCCTCTTCCTGATCCGCCAGGGGGTGGAGAAGCAGCAGGCGACTGCGACCTTCGTCCGTGGACGCGTAGCCGGTGAGCTTGTCGATCACGGCCTCGTGGATGCGGCGGGCGCCAGGGGTGCCGAAGAACCCCTTGGCCACGCGGTCGCCGCGGGCGGCCAGCACCAGGTTGACAGCGCGGCGGGGGGTGAGCCCTTCCACCTGCGTCAGGGTGGTGAGGTCGCCGTCCTGGCAGGCCTGGAGGAACGCAGCTTCATCCATGACGCGGGCGATCGCCTCCTTGAGGGCCGGGCCGACGCCGGGCAGCTCCTCCAGCGTGGCCGGGGTCATCAGCGCGCCTCCAACTGTTGCTGGTGATCGCTGCGGTCCGCCAGGTAGAGCCGGTCGGCGGGGTCGAGGACGTAGTCGTTGTCCATGCGGTAGAGCTGGAAATATTGGCGTTGCAGCTGTTCGCCGGTGGTCTTGTGCTTGCGGGCCGCGCCGCCCACCCAGCGCCAGATCTCCACCTGGTCGAAGAGCGGGTCCCAGGGGACCTCGGCGAGGTCGTTCTTCTTGCGGCCGATGCCGCTGTCGGCGGTCACCTGGATCCACAGGGTGCGTTGCCCCATCTTCTTGGCCACCAGGTCGATGCAGCCGAAGACGTCGTTGGACTGGGCGAAGTAGCGGTTGCCGCGCTTGACGCCGGTGCGGACGCAGCGGTGGACCTTGTACCCCTGTTCCTCCAGGAGCTTGATGGCGGACAACTCGATGGCGGTCCCCTTGGCCGAGGTGTTGACCTTCTTCTTGCGCGGGCGCGGCTTGGCGTCCTTCGAGGCGGCGTCCAGGGTCACCGGCTCCCCATCGCGTCCGGCTTGACAAAGACGAGGTGGAGGGGTGAGTGAAACGACTCGGCCGGTCAGCGGGAGTGGGGCGGGGTCCGGTCCAGCCCTTCGACGTGGAGCTTCAGGACGTCCATGCGGCCGTAGTGGCCCGCAGCGTCGAACGTCTGGCGGGCGGCAAGGGTCTCGTCCAGGTCCACGTCAGCCACGAGGATCGTCGCTTCTTCGAAGACGGGACCCGCCCGCTCCTTGCCCCAAGGATCCACGATGGAGCTGCCGCCGCGCTCGTTCCATTCCGGTTCCGCCTGCCATTCCGGGTGGCCTGCCAGCTCGAAGTCGTCGGGGAAGCTGGTCTTGCGTTGCAGGAGGCAGCTCGCCAGGACGAAGCAGCGTCCCTCGCGGGCGATGAACCGCATCGCCTCCTGCCATTCCGGGTCCCGGTCGTCCGCCGTGGGGGCCAGGTAGAGCTGGATGCCTTGCTGGTAGAGTGCCGCGCGCGCCAAGGGCATGAAGTTGTTCCAGCACAGGAGGCCGCCCATGCGAACGCGCTTGTCGTCCAAGGTCACCTCGAACGCCCGCAGCCCCTCGCCGCCGCCATAGCCGTACACGGTCCGCTCGTGGTGCGTCGGCGTCAGCTTGCGGTGTTTGCCCAGGTACGTCCCGTCACGGTCGAAGACGGCCATCGTGATGTACGGTGTCCCGGGCGTGTCCGGGTCCCGTTCCGTCACGGGCAATGCCACGACGATGCCGTGCTCCTTGGCCGCCGCCGCGATGACGCCCAGGTCCTCCGGCACCCGCACCGACTCCCGCACCAGACGCGCATGGAGCCGTTGGTGGTCAGGGTGCTCGAAGCGGGCCGCGTGGGCCCAATGGGCGTACGCCGGCACGAACGCCTCAGGGAAGAGGCAGAGCCTCGCCCCCTGCGCCGCCGCCTCCGCGATTAGCCGCGCCGCCTTCTCCAGGCTCGCCTGGGCATCGAGGATCACCGGTTCCGCCTGCACGACCGCGAGCTTGACCACGACGCGGGCACCTCCAGGGGGCGCCAAGAAGCCATGGGGTCCACCCCGCGCGGCCAAGGGGCCGGGACGGACGCCTCGACCGACCCCTCGACCGACCCCTCGACCGGCGCCTTGACTCTCTTGCCAACCCTTCTATATCGTGCGGGCCAATATCATGGATTGCGTGCGGACCCTTCCCACCTCCCTTTTCTCCTGCGCCCTCCAGCGCCGGGCGGGAAGCAGGCCGCGCGCCGAGGCACGACCATGAACGTAAGCGACGTCATGACCAGCGAGGTCATCACCATCGACAAGGACCGGAACCTGAAGGACGTGCTGCACCTGATGGAGCAGCATGGCATCACGAAGATCCCGGTGACAGAGGAAGGAAAGCTGGTCGGCATCGTCACGGACGGTGTCATCGCCGACAAACTGGGCCGCGCCCACAACAAGAACATCCAGACCGCGACGCTGCACGCTTCCAGCGTCATGATCAAGGACTTCGTCATGGCCCACCCGGACGAATCCCTGGCCAACCTGCTCGCGGACGTCGGCAAGCCCGGGCTCACCATGATCCCCGTCTGCCGCGGCGACAACCTCGTCGGTGTCGTCACCAAGGCCGACCTGCTGGGTCTGGTGAAGGCCGAGCAACCCGTCTCCGAGTTCATGCAGCAGGAGCTGCACGCCGTCGGTCCCAGTGAGCGCCTCGTGCACGCCCGACGGTTGATCCTGGACCATGACGTGGCCCGCCTGCCCGTCCTGGACGAAGGTGTCGTGAAGGGCATCATCGCCGAGCATGAGATCGCCGGCGCGTTCGCCGCCTTCAAGGAGGCCGACCCCCACGTGCAGCGCGTCAACGTCCGCGACATGCAGGTGGGCGACTACATGCGCACCAACGTGGTGACCGCCGGCCCCGACACGAGCGCCGCCGCGGCCGCCCAGATGATGATGGACCACCAGGTGGGCGCCCTGCCGATCGTGGACGACGGCACCATCAAGGGCATCGTCACCCGGACGGACCTCATCCGGACCGTCGAGGCCTGACCGCCCCGCTCGGGCCGACCGGGCCCCTGGCAGCGGGTGTCTCGGCCACGCGCAACCTTTTCCCTTCCTTCTCCCGCTTCTGGTCGCATGGGTGTGATGGGACAGCGTGCCGTGGTGGTCCTCCTGGCGGCGATGACGAGCCTGGCGCTGCTGCCCGCGCCGGCGGCCGGGCAACTCCAATCCTGCGGCGAAGGGCTTGAGCTCTTCATCCGCAACCCCGACATCACCCCTGATGCCAACGGTCTCTTCCATGTGAGTGGCCGCCTCCTGGTGCAGTTCCAGGTGATCGGCGAACGGGCCTCGGAGATCGAGGCGTTCGGCCTCAGTTTCGGCTTCGACATCCCCACCGGCGAAGAGGTCTGTGCCTTGCCCCCTGCGGGCTGGCTCACTGGCCTCTACCTGGAGGGGTACGCCTACGACCCCGTGGCCAGCGACGGCTTCTTCATCGCCATCAACAGCAACGGCCAGACCAGTCCGCAGACCGACCTCGGCGTCGCTGTGCACGGCTACGACGCCTCCGGCCAGGAGATCGCCCGCTTCTGGGGGCTCGTACGCCTCGACAACTGCGGCAACCCCCCGGAACTGGGCTGCCCTGACGATCCCGCGGCCCAGGAACGAGACGTCACCATGCCCTGGCCGATCCTGCTGCCAGGCGACGGCGCCGACCGCCCTGTACCCGGGTTCGCCTTCGAGTTCAACGAGCGCCTCTCCAACCTGACGGTGGAGCTCAACGGTGAGGACGTCACGGGCGAACTCTCCGAGTGGGCCGACCGCCCCATGTGGGACCAGGACAACGCGCCCACGGGTGGCCCCGGCGGCCATTTCTACCAGATCCTGACCCCCTGCACCCTGCCGGAGCCGGCGCACCAGTGTGGCCCCCTCGTCGGGCCTGCCTATCAATGGACCGGCCGCGACGTGGTCGACAGCGACGTCATCAGGGTCATCGCCACCGACGAGAACGGCAACGTGGCACGCAAGGAGATCCACATCGGCTCCAGCGTGGCGGGCGGCACGATCTCCGACGGCCTCCCGATCCTCCAGATGACCTTCGACGAATCCACCGTCGAAGGGCCCCCAGGCGGCACGGCGGTGCTCGAAGCACTCCTTCAGAACACGGGCGGCGGCGAAGGCCACCCCTTCGCCTCGGCGGAGGTCCCCGAAGGCTGGTCCTATGAATGGGTCCCCGGCCACCGCCCCGTCCCCGCCGGCGGCAGCAGCGAACAGGCCCTGCACGTCACGATCCCCGCCGACACGGCGCCTGATCGCTACCCTGTGCGCGCCATCATCGACTACCAACAGGGCAGCCTGGAGAAGAGCGTCGAGAGCGCCCTCAACGTCCTGGTCGTCCCGCCCGCCCCCGGTGGCGACGGCGCCGAAGCCGCCCCCACGGCCGGGGACGACGGCGAAGGCGAAGACTCCCCGCTTCCCGGCCTCGCGTTGGTGCTTGTGGCTCTCACAGTCGCTTTGGCCCGGCGGCGCCCCACGTAGCCGCGGGCGCTGTTCACCCCGCCTCTCTAACAACAATCCTTTTTTGAAGGAGCCCAGGTCGAGCAACGGTGGTAACATGCGCGTCCTGACTTCCATTCTACTGGCGACCGCGATGGTGCTCGTCTGGTCGGCCCCCACGTCGGCCCAAGTGAGCAGCAACAACATCTGTGACAATCCTAACATCGGGTGCTGCGGCGACCTGACCTTGGTCCTGCTCAACCCGGACATCGCTCCCGGCAGCGACGGCTTCATCCGCGCCAGCGGCAGCCTGTTCGTGCAGTTCCAGGCGATCGGCGCCAGCGCCGACCAGATCGCGGCGTTCGGATTCAGTTTCGGGGCCCACGTGACAGACTTCCCCGACAGCGTCTGTGACCTGCCCAGCGCCGCGTGGTTCACGGGCCAACAGGTCATCAACTACCGTGCCGACACCAACCCCGACGACGGCTTCTTCATCAACCTGCAGACGCCCCTCGTGCCGGATGGCCAGTACACGGCCGCCGTGCACGCCTACGACGCCAGCAACAACGAGCTGGCGCGCTTCTGGGCCAAGGCGATCGTGAGCAACTGCGACGCGGGTGCTCCGGTGGAACGCTGCCCCGACGACGCGGAGCAGCACAAGAACAACGATGCCACCATGCCGTGGCCCATCGTGCTGCCCGGCGACGGCCAGCTGCCCGACGGCCAGAGCGGCCTCAGCATCGAGTTCGCCGAGCCCCTCTCCGAGCTCAAGGTGACCCTCAACGGCGAGGACATCACCGACCAACTCGAGCAGTGGGAAGGCCGCCTCTGGGACAACGACTACGTGCCCGGCTACGGCCCCCATGGGCTCTCCACGATCCTCGTGCCCGAATGCACCCTGCCCTCCCCCGCCCACCAGTGCGTCACCCTGGGTGAAGCCTACCGCTGGACCGTCCGCGAACTCAACGCGGCGGACGTTCTGCGCGTCGAGGCCAAGGACGCCGCCGGCAACCTGGCCACCAAGGACATCCACATCGGCAGCGCCGTCACCGGTGGCGCCATCACGGCCGAGATCCCGATCCTGACCTGGGCGGCCAACGCCGTCGAAGTGGAGACCACGGCGACCCAGTCGGCCGTCTTCCAGTTCACCATCCAGAACAGTGGCGGCTCCGAAGGCCACCCCTTCACCACCGGTGAGGCCCCTGAGGGCTGGGACCTGGTCTGGCAGCCTGCCCACGTGCCGGTGCCCTCCGGTGACAGCCGTGACCAAGAGTTCGTCGTGACGCCCCCGGCAGGCACCCCTCCTGGTAGCTACCAGGTGAACGCCACGCTGGAGTACACGGCCGGTGGTGTGCCCAAGACGCTGGGCCAGACGCTCACCGTGACCGTCCTGCCCGGTACGGGCGGTGGCAGCGCCAGTGGCGCCGGCACCGGCGGCGGTGGCGGCGGCAACGCGGGTACCGACAGCGGCGGCGAAGGCGAAGACTCGCCTGGACCCGGCGCGCTGGTGCTCGTCGGCCTCCTCGGTGTCGCGGCCCTCGTGGCCCGGCGCCGCGATTAGGCCGGTCCCGTCCTGAAGTCTTTAATAACGTGCCAGGGTGGCAGCGGCTACTGGACCCTTTATCAAGGGTCTTCTTGAGGTGAGGGCAATAGCCAGCTTCACATTCCGCGTCGCAGGGGAGTCCGGAGAAGGCGTGATCTCCGCCGGTGAGATCGCTACGCTAGCCATCAGTGACATCGGTTTCAACGTGTTCACGTTCGAATCGTATCCTGCTGAGATCAAGGGCGGTCACTGCTGGTTCCAGGTCCGCGCAAGCAACGACGAGGTGCTCTCCGTGGGTAGCTCCGTCGATGTGCTGTGTGCGTTCAACCAGGAAGGCATCGACAAGCACCTGTCCGCTGTGCGCCCTGGTGGCGTGGTCATCTACGACCCCGGCCAGGTGAAGGAGGCGCCCGAGCGCCCCGACCTCATCTTCTACGAGATCGACTTCGACCGCCTGGTCAAGGAGACCGTCGGCTCGCCCAAGTCCAAGAACGTCTTCGCGGTCGCCGCCTGTGCGGCCCTGTACGACGTGCCTTCCGACTCCGTCAAGCGGACGGTGCGCAAGAAGTTCAAGGGCAAGAACCCGAAGATCCTCGAGAAGAACGACGAGGCCGTCGATGCGGCCTACGACTACATCGCCACCCTGACGCGGGAGCATGAAGAGCGCCTGGCGGTCACCGACCAGGACGCCGAGCGCATGCTCATCAACGGCAACGACGCCGTCGCCCTGGGTGCCCTTGTCGCCGGTGTCGACTTCTTCGCCGGCTACCCCATCACGCCCGCTTCCAGCATCCTGGAGGCCCTGGCCCGCGAGATGCCCAAGAACGGCAAGACCTGCCTGCAGGCGGAGGACGAGATGAGCGCCTTGGCCCACTGCCTGGGTGCCAGCTTCAGCGGCAAGAAGGCGATGACCGCCACGAGCGGCCCTGGCCTCAGCCTTATGCAGGAGCTCCTCGGCCTCGGCTCCACCGCCGAACTGCCGGTGGTCATCGTGAACGCCATGCGCGGCGGGCCCAGCACGGGCCTGCCCACCAAGCCGGAGCAGTCCGACCTCAACATGATGGTCTATGGCAGCCACGGCGAGTCCAGCCGCATCGTGCTGGCCCCCACGGGCGTGCGCGACTGCATCTTCCAGACCATCTGGGCCTTCAACATGGCCGAGAAGTACCAGGTCCCGGTGATGCTGGCCACGGACCACTCCCTGGGCAACCGCACGGAGAACATCCTGATCCCCGATCTGGCCGACACGCCGATCATGAGCCGCCTGCTGCCCACCGAGGAGCAGCTCGCGGACGACTTCCGCCGCTACAAGTTCACCGAGGACGGGGTCAGCCCCATGTCCCTGCCCGGCATGAAGGGCGGCGTCTACGTCGCCGAGGGCCTCGAGCACAACGAGTACGGCAACCCCAACTACACGGGCGAGAACCACGAAGCGATGATGACCAAGCGCCTCGGCAAGATCGAGGACGCCTGGAAGTACCCGCTGGCCGTGGAGCGCTTCGGTGACGAGAACCCGGACCTCCTCGTGGTCACCTGGGGCTCCACCAAGGGCCCCGTGAAGGAAGCGGTGACCCGCGCCATCGAGGACGGCAAGAAGGTGGGCTACATCATCCCCAAGATCCTCAACCCTCTGCCGAAGGAGGGCTTCCTGGACATCATCGACGCCGCGCCCCAGGTGCTGGTCGTCGAGATGAACGCCACCGGCCAACTGGAAGGCTTGCTGCGCAAGCACACGGTCAAGCACTACGAGCGCCTCAACAAGGTGCAGGGCGACCTGGTCACCTGGCTCGAAGTGGCCGAGCGCATGGAAGGCCTCCTCGCCAGTGGCGATGGTAGCAAGGTGGAGACGGAGGTGCACGCATGAGCGGCAACGAGCAGATGACGGAGAAGCCCCAGTTGAAGGCCAAGGACTACAAGGGCAGCCTGCCCCCGGTCTGGTGCCCCGGCTGCGGCGACTTCGGTGTCCTGTCCGCCACCCAGCGCGCGCTCGCGGAGCGACAGATCGCCCCCGAGGACGTCATCTTTGTGAGCGGCATCGGCTGCTCCAGCCGCTTCCCGCACTTCATGAACGCCTACGGGTTCCACACCGTGCACGGCCGCGCCCTGCCGGTGGCCGTGGGCACCAAGCTCGTGGAGCCGGAGCGCAAGGTCATCGCCGTCGGCGGTGACGGTGACGGCATGGCGATCGGCGCCGGCCATTTCCTGCACACGGCCCGCCGCAACCCGGACATCACGTACCTGATGATGGACAACGAGATCTACGGTCTCACCAAGGGTCAGGCGAGCCCGACGTCGGAGCTGGGTCTCAAGACGAAGACGACCCCGTACACCAACACGGAGGCGTCCGCCGACCAGCCGCTCAACCCGTTGGCCTTGGCGATCCTCGCCGGCGCCACGTTCGTCGCGCGCACCTACTCGGGCAAGATCAAGGAGCTGGTGGACATCATCGGCCAGGCCCTCGACCACGAGGGGTACGCGTTCGTGCAGTGCATCAGTCCCTGCGTGACGTTCAACGACATCTACGAGAAGGCCCGCGCCGGGCAGACGAGCCTGGAGACCGACCATGACCCCACCGACAAGTCGGCGGCGTTCGCGGCGGCCCTGGGCAACCCCTTCCTGACGGGCGTCTTCTACAAGGAGACCCGCCAGACCCTGGATGCGGCCCTCGAGGCCCAGAAGGCCAACGCTGGGGACAAGCTCGACACCGGGCTCTCCGCCGTGGCGCAGCAGATGCTCGCCACCGCCTCGTAGTCTACGTCTGGTTCAGCTCGTGGCCCGTTCGCCGCTGCCGCTTTCCTGCAGGTAGCGGTCGAGGGCGGCGACGTACGCTTTCCCTTCGGCGGCCAGCACGGCAGCGGCCAGCTCCTTGCGGGCCCGTCCAGCCTCCCGTTCGCCTTCCGTGAGGTCAGCCTGTCCTGCGAGGTCGGCACCCATGGCGGCCAGGAACGCGGCCTGGTGACCGCGCAGAGCTGGGTCGACATGGGTACGGCGTAGTTGTTGCAGCGCTTCGGCGGCGGGTCGTCCGCACGCGTCGCGGGCGAGTTCGTCGACCCAGCGTCCTGCGGTTCCGATGCCTTGGGGGGTGGGCAACTTGGCGACCGCTTCTCGGTGCTGGGCCTCTTCGTGGGCGAGCCGGAGCAGGTCACGTGGCGTGGCGCCGGCGTGTTCGGCCAGGAAACGGTCGTCCCCGGGTAGGAGGGCGGCGACCCCCGTGGACAGGTCGTCCTTCAGGGTGGCCAGCACTTCGGCGACCGTCGTGGCGCGGCGCACGAAGCCGTCCTTCGTCATAGCGGCGAGGGCGGTGCGCTCCCAGGGTTCCGGGGCCAGCGCGTCGAGGAACTCGGCTTGATCGCTGCCGTGGTCCTGGTCGCCGAGGACGAACCGTGGGCCATCGGAGGCGTCGCGGGCCTCCTTACGCCAGGCGGCGATCACCTTCGAGATGGCGTTCTGCTCCGTATCGACGCCGGCCCGGTAGGCGGCGGCGTCCTTGTCGTCGAGCTCCAGGCTCTCGCCGTCCGCACGGAGGATCGCCAGGCGGACCGGTTGGCGCCGACGGGGCCCCGCGTAGTGCTGGGCGACGAGTTTGTGCATGTGGCCGGCGCGTTTGCCACAGGCGCCGCACACGGCGAGGCCGGGGCCGCCCCGGAAGGTGAGCAGGACGCGGTCGCGGTCCGTGTGGCCGCAACCCCATCGCCCGTTTTCTTCCTGTTGGAGTGTGAGGTCGCCCCGTTTGGCGAGCTTGGCGTACCATTGGTCAGGCGGGTCCGGCGTGGCGCCGCTGCACCAGAGCTGGTCGGCGGCGAAGAAGTGGAGGCCGTCGTCCTTGGCCATCGAGCCGTACGCCAACAGGAGGGCGCGTGGGTCGTCGTGGTTCTGCACGCCGAGGCTGCACGCCCGCTCCACGTGTCCTCGTTGTAGGTAGAATCGTCGTTGGCCGGCCACCTTGCCGTCGAGCAGGCGCGGCGCGGCGTCCATCTCGGCCAGCGGAAGGGCAGCGGCGACGGCGCCGGCCACGCCACGGTCCTTGCGGTCCATGAAGCCCAGCTTGCCCTTGGCCGCCAGCCGCTCCAGGCGGGTGCGGAGCTTCGCCAGGGAGGCGGGGACGTCGGCGCCGGGGGTGAGCTGGGGGTAGACGCGCGTGGGATCGGCGGCCAGGGCCCGTTGGCGCTCCAGGTAGCGTTCCTGGGCGGTGCCGGCGGCGGTACGGATGCTGGTGCGCTTCTTGCGTCGTTGGGCCATGGTTCCTCAGGCGTCTTCGGGCGCGGCGGCGCGGGGGTCCGGCGTGGGGCCCACACGTTGCAGCACGTAGAACGGCCCGGCCACCAGGTACACCAACATGAAGGCCAGCATCAGGGACAACGCGGTCCCGTGATGCTGGGGCGCCGCCTGCCAAGTAGCCAGCGTCGCCAGGATCATCAGGACGGCAGCGGCCCCGAGGGCGCCGCGGAGCTTCGGGTAACGGATGCGGCTCACCAGGAGTGGCCCCATGGCGATGGCCGCCGCTAGCGGGAGCCAGACCGGCACCGAGGCGACCATGGCCGGCTGCCATAGGGTGGCGCTGACGACGACGAGGGCGCCGCCGGGGCTGCTCATGCCGCTGAAGTAGCGTTGCGGCGCCTTCTCACGCAGCGCCTCGAAGCGCGCGAGGCGCAGGGCGACGCAGACGAGGAAGAAGGCGCCCGCGCTGAGGCTCCAGGAGAGGGGGACGTCGAGCGTCGTCAGGAGGACGGCGGGGGCGACGGCAAAGGTGACCATATCGGCGATGGAGTCGAGGAAGCCCCCCAAGGGACCGCCACCGCCACCCATGCGGGCGATGGCGCCGTCGACACCGTCCAGGATGATGCCGGCGAGGACCAGGTGCGCCGCGGCTTCCGGGTGGCCGCGGGTGGCGAGCACGATAGCGACGAGGCCGAGGAGCGCGTTGGCCATGGTGGCCACGTCGGCGGGGCGGATGTCACGCGTGATGCGGTCCAGGCCGTCCCATTCGTCGCGCAGCGCCGCCCGGACCACCTGCCGCGGCTTCATGTCGTCTCGGCCACCTTGGTCCGGTTGGCGAACACGCGCTGCCCCACCTCGACGGTCCAGGCCACCTTCCCCACCGGGATCAGAAGGTCGCAGCGGCTGCCGAGTCGGATGAGTCCCAGCTTCTCGCCACGGGCCACGTGGTCGCCGGGTTGCGCGTAGGGGACAATACGGCGGGCGACGGCGCCGGCGATCTGGATCACCTTCACCTCCCCGAGCTCGGTCGCTAGGAGGGTCTCGACGCGTTCGTTGCGGTGGCTGTCCTTGTTGAACGCCGGGACGTGTTTACCGGCGTGGTGGGTCACGCGCCGCACGTCACCGTCCAGGGGGAACCGGTTGACGTGGACGTCGCTGGGGCGCATGAAGATGGAGAGGCGCTGGGCGCGGCCCACGTCCGGGTCGTCCACTTCATCGACGCGGACCACTTTGCCGTCGGCGGGGCAGGCGAGCCCTTCGGGGTGGGCCGGGCGTTCCGGGTCGCGGAAGAAGTAGAGGAAGAACAGGGTGAAGAAGAACGGCACGCCGGAGAGAGGCACCAGCCACGGCATGCCGAGCGGGCCCGCCAGGCCGACCATGAGGAGGGCGAGGCTGATGGGGATGACGATCCAGTTGGCGCCGCCGTGGGCGATGCGTAGCACAGGCGGCCGACGGAGACCCCCGTCTTGAAGGGAGCGCTGGGGATTCGCGCGTCCGAGAGAGGCGCCCTGGCTCTTTCTTATAGTCAAACTAAGCATATGTGGAACGGTTTCCAATGACACTAGCTCGGTTGGTTGACGTGGATGGCGAGGCATCGGAGCCTGCGGCGATTGAGTACATAGGAGTTGCTGGAGTTACAGCACCGTGCTTGAAGGCAATCTATGCGCTGCTAATGTTTCAACCTAAAATTAAGCGCGTGATAATTCTAACAGTGCCGGGCACGCCAGCCGACAACGGGTTCCTCGTGGAGATGGAAGGATATCGTTATGTTGCTGTAAAATCTGGATTTGGTTCAAACTACGCGGGGGAAGGATCACGAGGCTTTTCGAAGGCACTCCTAGTCTTTGATGCCTATGGGTGCGATATCGATGAAGTTGAAATTTCGGCAGCGCTGATGAAAAAAATCAATCAGTGTAGGCTGTTGGAGTCTGAGCTGGAGCGTTTGCTCGGTTCTGCCGGGTGGGTCCGACCTTGGTCGGACTATGTTTTTGACAAACATTGGGACTTGCGCGATACAGGCCGTCTTTGGTTGTATGCTCCGTTGGCGATGCCCTATGCTTTGCTAGACCCTCGATTGCATGACATCGCCCGTGAATTCTGGAACGACCCTGATGCGGCCCTGATGAAGGCTTTTCGCAGGCTCGAGCATACGATTCGAGAGCGCACAGGGCTAGAAGGCCAAGGTAGGGCCCTCTGTAGCAACGCGTTTCTCGGGAAGAATCCTCCGCTACAATGGTCGGGCATTGACAACGGCGAGCGCGAAGGGCGGGCGAACTTGTTCACCGGAGCGTTTGGGGCCTACCGCAATCCACGAAACCATCGCGAACCCGAACATGACGACGGTCCAACACGAAGTCATGTTACGGAGCTGGTTCTGGTGAGCGAACTCTTCCGGCTCGAAGCCAGGGCAGTCGACCACCCCAGTTCAGACTGAACGACGCATTAAGCCCATACCGGCGGCGCCCCGCCGGGCGGTTCGCCATCGTCAGGCCGCCTTCGTCCCAGTTTGGTCCGCCGCCCCTTACGGGCCGGCATCCACGCCTTGGACAGCCACGGCCTCCGGCCTTCGGCGTCCAAGTCGCAGCGTCCGTTCGATGGGGCCGTCCCGTTCTGGCAGGTCGAGGACGCCCACGAGGGCCTTGAAGAACTCCGGGTACCGTTTGAACACGGCGAAGGCGATGCCGACCATGGCGAGCAGGCTGCCGCCCTTGCCGATGGCGTTGTGCATCACCCAGAAGCTGGCGTGGCCCTGGCCGTAGAACCAGATGATGCCGACGTTGCGCACCAGGTTCAGGATGTAGATGATGACCCCGACGATGAGGCTCCACTTGAGCTTCTTCTGCCACGTCGCTTGGGTGCCGGCGAAGAGGCCGACGAAGAGCATGATCGACTGGATGGCCGTGCAGGCCAGGATGATGCTGACGGGGACGATCATCAGGCTCTCGCCTTCCGGCGCCCATTGCAGCGCCGACTGCCACCAGGAGGTAGGCTCCGGCGGGTAGGTGTTGATGATCCCCGTATCCTGCTCGGCGCAGTACGTGCCGACGGGGTCGCTGCGGTGGGGGTTGCAGTACCGGTCGGGATAGAAGAACGTCACAGGGCCGCGGGTGTCCACTTCGTCGATGACGAACTGCAGCCCCTGCTTGTCGCCCTGCCCGAACAGGTCGAGGCCCCACTTGGTGTGGCCGCCCACGAGCTTGATGAGCCAGACGCGGAACACGGTCACCTTGGCGATGAGGAAGTAGCTGCCAGCGGCCACGAACGCCGTGACATTGAGGAAATGGACGGCGTCATTGCGTACACCGCGAACCAGGTTCAGCCACTGATGGTAGGCGAGGTAGACGAAGAAATAGACGCCGACCAACGCGAAGATGAAGTTGACGTAATCCTGCCCTTCCTTGATGAGCAGGTCCTGCGCGACGAGGGCCCAGTAGAAGGCGAAGAGCACCCAGCCGGCCATGGTGAGCCGTTTGCTCCAGGTCTCGCGGATGAAGCCGAAGCCGAGCAGCGCCAGGCCGACAAAGAGTGGCACGTTGGTCCATTGCTCCCACGTCGCCAGGGGTTCGCCGTCGGTGACGTAGGGGCTGAGCCGCCGGGCGAGCAGGAGGCCGCCGGCGAGCAGGAGCGTTGCCAGGCCGATCCAGAAGACGGTGACGCGCTTGGCATCCATCTCCAGCTCCGCCTCCGGGCTCGCCTCCTTGGCGTACGGGTGCGGCCGGGGCCTTCGCTGCCGCTTCCCCTTCTTGCCCCCGGTGGAGGCATCGGCCGGCGGGGCGCCTGGTGGATCGCTGGGCACGTCAGCGGGACCGCTCACGCTCCCCGGTCACCGGGAACGGACATGAAGCTTCGGTTGCGGGAGATGTCCAACCGTTGGGGGGGTGGCGGCACAGACGCGGTGCGCGCATCCCTGGACGTCCTGACCAGAAACCAGATGACGGCACCGCTGCTGGACACAGCATGCGGATCCCCGTGTCTGTCCTCCTTGCCGGCGCCCTCATGGCACTCCTAGGGGGCTGTCTCGACGATGAGCCGACGACCGACGATGAGCCGATGTTCAGGGAGCCCGTGGCCCCCATGGAGGCCCCGGGGCCGTTCAACGGCACGTTCCCCTTCAACCTGGACGTCGGCGTCGGCACCCCCGCCGTCGCCGTGCACCCCACCGCCGGCACGGACGTCTCCACCGAGACCTTCAGCGTGAAGGCCAACGCCACGAGCCTCATTGCCACGGCCGACTGGTCATGCCTGAGCAGCCCCGTGTGTGAGCTGGCCTTGGTGCTGTTCCACAACGGCGACGTGGTCAGCATCCACGAGGCCGCGGCCGAGGCGCGCATCGAACTGGACGCACCGGCGGCCGGTGGTTGGAGGGTCTCCATGTTCCCCAGCATGAACGGTTCGGCGGTCGTCATGGCGACCGGCGAGATGACCGTCCAGGTCGATTACGGCACGACCGAGACGTGACCGACCTGTCGAGAATGCCATCGGTTTCGCCGTCAGGACCAGAAACCGCTTTGATGCGGGCGGGTACATGGCGCTCCATGGTTGCACCCCGCACCTTCTTGACGCTCACCTTGCTCACCGCCGCCTTGGCAGGCTGCATCTCCGAAGATGCTCCCACCGATGATGCTGGGGACCAGCCGATCGGCGAGGCGACCGGCCAGTCCATGGTCGGCCCTCTCAACGAGACGTTCCCGTGGTCCATGACCGTCGCCGTCGCGGGCCCCTTCTTCTACGCGTACCCCCCGTACGTCACGGAAGGCCCCTTTGGTGGCCAGGTGAAGATCGGCGACAACGCCACGTCGATCAGCGCGACGTCCGACTGGTCCTGCATGTCTGGCCCGGCCTGTGAATTGGCCCTCGTGTTCTTCCACAACGACGACTTCATCGCGGCCGTCGAGGGCACCGAGGCGCTCAGCCTCGAGGTCACCGATCCCAAGCCCGGCACGTGGACCGTCACCATGTTCGCCAGCGCGAACGGGGCCGCCGTCGTGCAGGCTGCTGGGGACATCGATGTGACGGTCGCGTACGGCGACGGGATGGAGGCGTCCGAGGAGCCTCAATCCGACGAGACCGCGTAGCCACGCTCCGCAAGATCGACGCCCAAGAGGCCGGCCAGCCGTTGGTTGCCCGCGACGTAATGCTCGGCGACCGCAGCGGTGATCGCGTTCTGGATCGCTTTGCCTCCTGCGCGCCGGCCCCACACCCGGTCCAGGCCCTTGAGCAGCACCCGCGGCACACGTCGGCCGGGCAGTCGCAGCAACGGCCGATGGTCCACGTACGGGTGGGCGTACAGGCCGTTGGTGGCCCGAATGATGCGGATGGAGAGGTCGCTGTAACTGACGTTGCGGCGCCGGCCGGGGTCGGGTAGACTGCCGGGTACGGCGACGCCGGCATGGGCGCAGACCTTCCCCACCACGGCGTCGGCGTCGTCCCGGAACGCCTCGTACAGGGTCACCAGGAGCCGGTCATCGCCCACCAGGTCGCGGTACTGGGCGACCAGCGGCCCGTAGTCCCAATGCTCCAGACGGAAGACGGGTTGGCGCTTGAGGACGCCGTCCCCGGCTAGGAAGCGCCCGATGCGCGCCGTGCCGCCTTCCTGGACGTACTGCTTGTAGTAGCTGGCCACGGCGGCCCGTTGCTCCCGGATCTGCATCCATACGCGCGCCTCGGGCAGCGTGGCCGCGATGCGTTCGGCGATCTCCTTGGCGTCGAAACCCCCTGACGTGGGGTTGCCTGAGAGCCGCTCGGCGGACAGCACCGGGACCTTGCCTTCTTGCCACGCCGCCTCCAGGTGCGGCAGCAGCTCCGCGCGGGCGGCAACGGGGTCGAAATGGAGGGGATGGGGCCAGACGAGCGCCTTGGCGATGACGTCCCGGTGCAGCGGCACCAGGTCCGGGTGGTGAGGGAACAGCCGTTCCTGGAACCACTTGGTCGCCGTCTTGTGGTAGCCGATGTGGACGAGGACCGGGTCGCTCACGGGTGGCCCAGGTGGGCCCGTGGCTTCAAGGCCACGGCTGGTCTGCGCCCGTCGTGGCCCTGCCGGAAGCGTCGCCGCCGCACCGGATCGTCAGTCTGGTGCCCAGTCACACCCAGAGCCTGCACGACCTGGGCCTGGCCGAGCGCGTGGTGGGCCGCACCCGGTTCTGCATCCTTCCCGAGGGTTGCGTGGAGACCGTGCCGGTGGTGGGCGGCACCAAGGACGCCAAGCTGGAACGTATCCTGGCCCAGGAGCCGGACCTGGTGGTCGTCGACAAAGACGAGAACCCGTTGGCGCTCGTGGAGCAGCTGCGGGAGGCCGGCATCGAGGTGCTCCACTCGGAGATCGACACGGTGGAGGACGCGGCGACGTTCCTCCAGAGGCTCGGCGAGCGCTGTGGTGTCCCCACGGCCGGCCGGGCGGCCCGCGCTGCCATCGAGGCGACCCTGGCGCAGGTCCAGCCGGGGCCCGGTGAGGAGGCGTTGCCGGTCTTCTGTCCCATCTGGTACGATCCGTGGATGACCTTCGATGCCACCGCGTACCCGCATGCCATGCTGGAGGCGGTCGGCCTGCGCAACGTCTTTGCCGACCATGAAGGCACGAAGTACTTCGAAGTGGCTCCAGAGGAGGTGGCCGGGTCGGGCGCGGCCTGGACGCTCCTGCCCACGGAGCCGTTCCCGTTCCACAAGCAACGTGACCGCGTCGACACCGTGCCGTTGGGCGTTGCCGGCGGCGACGGGCGCGTCCATGTGATCGACGGGGAGGCGCTCACCTGGTTCGGGACCCACACCGTGCGAGGCCTGCAGGAACTGGCGCGCGTCGCCAAGGCCCTTCGAGGACCAGGATCAGAAGAGAAACGAAGGTAGAGGAAGAAGGGGAAAGGAGGGGGTTGGGGGCGCGAGGCTCAACTGCGGCGGCGCAGGGCCACCGCAGCGGCACCCAGGCCGGCGAGCAGGACCACCAGGCCGAGGCCGGGGCTGTCTTCGCCGTCGTCGATGGAGCTCGTGCCACCGTTGGCACCGGTGCGGCGGGCCGGGTCGTAGGGGCCCAGGCCACCGCCCAGGTCCTCGAAGGCCGCATCGGAGCCACCTTCGCGAGCTGCATCGGCGCTGTCGCCGCCGGCGAGGGTGGGGGCGCTGGCGCCGCCGGTGTTGCCGCCGGCCATGTCGTCGCTGTCCGCGCCGCCGTCCATGGCCGCTTCGCCACTGGCGTAGGCGACCTCATGGTCGTCGTAGCCGTAGCCATAGCAGCAGCCACCGTAGCGGGGCTCGCCTTCGTGCATCAGGATGTCGAAGGAGGTCTCGCGGTCCGCGGCGATGTCGAGCTGGCCTTCGTAGTGGAAGTAACCGTCCGCCCACACGCTGACGCTGTGGAAGCCGCTGTGCATGCGGAGGCGGTAGCTGCCGTCCTCGTCGGTGGTGGCCCAGCCGTAGCCGCGGCCGTCCTGGTTGCTGAAGCTGACCTGGACACCGGCGAGCGCCTGGTTGGTCTCGGCGTCGACGACGTAGCCGCTGACGACCGCGTCCGGGCCGGGGCGTTCGCGCAGCTCGATCACGAGGGGCGTGGTGCCGTCGGCGGCCAGGTCCGTGGACAGGACCCAGGAGTAGTACTCGGGGCCGCAGTCGCGGGTGAAGCCGCCGCCGCTGTGCTGGGTCTCTGTGCAGGTGCGCCAGTGTTCATGGTAGACGCGCAGGATGCTGTAACCAGGGGTGACGGAGACATCGAAGCGGCCGTCGCGGCCGATGTCGATGCGGCAGCCTTCCCAGTCGTTGCTGCACTCATGGATGCCCCACTTGGGGCTCTCGATGGAGAGGCTGACGAAGGGGACGGGGTCGCCGTCCTGGTCGACGATGCGGCCCGTGATGCGTGCGGTCTTCTCAGGGAGCTTCTCGGCCTCCAGGTCCTGGGTGTGGCTGCCGCCGTCGCGGGCCTCCAGGCCGGTGTTCTGGCCCAGGTAGCCCTCCTTCTCGACGCGGAGGTCCACCCAGCCTTCGTAGACGTTGATGGTGTAGCGGCCGTTGGCGTCCGTGAACGTCCAGTTCTGGCCGCCGCCGGGGTAGGGGGCGATCATGGCGTCCGTGGCCATGTCGCCTCCGCGGCTGCCACCGCTGGCGCCGGCGGGCTCAGGGGCATCCTCGTCCTCGGCGTAGGCGTAATGGTAGCAGCAGTGCTGCCACTGGTTGACGATGACGCGGGCGTCCTCCACGGGGGAGCCGTCCTGGTCGAGCACGCGGCCGGAGACCGTGGCCGTCTGGGGCGGCAGGCGCTCCAGGTCGATCTCGAGGCCTTCCTGGCCGTCCAGGAGCAGGTAGTCGTGGTGCTGGTAGAAGCCGGGCGCACGGGTCTCGATGGAGTACCAACCGGCCGTGAGGCTGGCCGCGAAGCGACCGGCATCGTCCGTGCTGGCCGAAGCGTGTTCGTGACCCCAGAACTGGATCTCGGCGTCGGCGATGCCGCCGCCCGCAGGGCCCAGGACGCTACCGGCGACCGTGATCGCCTCGCCGAACAGGCTGAACGACCGCTCGTCGTTGCCTTCGACGCTCAGTTCGCCCGTGGCGTCCTCGAAGCCGGCGCGGCTGACGGTGAACGTGTAGTCGCCGTCGGCCAGGCCGTCGATGACGTAGTCACCACGGTCGTTGCTGGTGGCCTCATGGCGCTGGGGTTCCAGGTCGCCAAGGGCCGTCATGGGCACCAGTTCGATGGAGGCACCCGGCAGGCCGTTGCCGTAGCACCGGCCGTAGGCAGGCATCATCATGTCGGGGTCGTCGCCGGCCGCGTCGGGCTGGTCTTCGTACGCTTCGAAAGAATCGTTGGCGCAGACGCGACCCTTGAGGGCGCTGTCGTCCTGTGCGGCCACCGGATCAGGCAGGGCGACGATCGCACCCAGGACGAGCACGACCGTCACGAACATGGGCACCGTTTGTGGGCTCATGGATGTCGATTCAACGCGGTGGTAGATAAACAAGGGTCGATGGTCGGGGAACTTCCCAACGCACCGTCAAGGACTCGGGCAACGTGCCTTCGTCGTAGGGGGATGCTACAAAAAGAGGCCGACCGAGTGGGCCCGCCCCCCCAAGCGGAGGGGCGGGCCAGGTTGGCTGGTTGGTTGGCTGATGCCATGCGTTTGCTGGCAGGGCCCGCAGGCCCACTCCTTACGTCGTCGCCGGCTCTATTTCATGTCTTTGGTCACTGGTTGAAACGTTTCAAGCAAGATCGTTCAAACATCGAGCTAGGCTTATTTTCCTTGAACATGAAATATGTGGTCGGGGTCGCGGGGCCGTGGCGAGCGGCGACCCAGTGGCCCTGGCGGGTGTCGATGAAGCCGGCCGTGGCCCGGTGATCGGTCCCTTGGTGGTGGCGGCTGTGGCCGGCGGAGATCCCGCCCGGCTGCACGAACTGGGCTGCCGCGACTCCAAGAAACTCCATCCCGGCAAGCGCCAGGCCGCGTGGCGAGCCCTGCAACAGGAACCGGGCCTGACGATCGCCGTGGAAGTGGTGAGCGCCGAAGAGCTGGACGCCCAGCGACGGGCCGGCAGGACGCTCAACGAGATCGGCCTGGAAGCGTTCGCCAAGGCGATCGAAGCGACCGGTGCCGCCCAAACCGGTACGGAGGTCCTGGCCGACGCCGCCGACGTGGACGCTGCACGCTTCGGACGCACCCTGTCCGCCCGGCTGGGAGGGCTCCCGGTGACCGCGGAGCACAAGGCCGACGACCGTCACCCCCACGTCGCCGCCGCGAGCATCGTCGCCAAGGTGCGCCGTGACGACGAGGTGGCCAAGCTGGCCCGCCGCCTGGAACGCCGCCTCGACCGCGAACTGGGCAGTGGCTACCCCAGCGACCCCAAGACCCGCGGCTTCCTGGCAGCCTGGCTGGAGCGCTACGGCACGTTCCCGGAAGGGACCCGCACCACGTGGAGCACGTGCGCCGACCTCCTGGCCGCGCACCAGACCCCACGGCTGGACGCCTTCGGCGGCGCCGGGCCCGCCGACAACGCTTAAGCCCCGGCGCCCGGCCTCGGCGCCATGGACGTACGGATGATCGTGACCGCGCTGGTGGCCATGGGCCTCGCCGGCTGCCTCTCAGGTGATGACGGACCGGCCGACGGCACGGGCGGCGACGGCGCCGGGCGGATGCCCACCGAGGCCCGGCTGTTCTGTCTCCCTGCCTTCGGGGACGCAACCGATCCGGGTCCCCGCTGCAACTTCGAGATGACCCCTGACGAAGGGCGCGAAGGCAACGAGGTTACCATCGCCGTCAACCCCACCGACCCCCGCAACGTGGTGGGCGGCGCCAAGGACTACTACCCGCCCGACGCCGGCGAGTGCGTCTGGAACGGTGTCTACGTCACCCACGACGGCGGCCGCACGGTGTACGAAGACCGCTCCTTCGATGGCAGCCCCTGGCGCCTCGCCGCCGGCGACCTGGACAATTTCCAGCCCAACTACGCCTCCACTTTCTGGTGCACCACCGATCCCGTCGCCTACTTCGACGTCAACGGCAACCTGTACTACCTGCTCATGGCGTACCAGACCGACCCGCTCACGGGCAGCAAGTTCGGCGAAGAAGAGCTCCCGAACGGGGCCCTCAACGACTGGGCCTTCAACCGCGCCGTACAGATCGTCGCCAAGAGCACCGACGGCGGCGACACGTTCGACACCTTCACGCCCGTGCTGGAAGGCACGTTCCCCATCACGTTCCACGACAAGGGCTGGATCGCCGCGAGCGCCGACGGGACCATCCACGTCATGTGGTGGGCCGCGTTCCTCCCCGGCAACCTCTACTTCCGCTCCACCGACGGTGGCCAGACGTTCAGCGACCCCGAAGTGCTGAGCCTCCTGCAAGGCGTCGACCCCGCGTGCCAGGATATCCTCTCCATGGCGTGCTCCGAGATCGACCCCACTGGCCAAGTGCCCGCAGGCACCGGCGGCGCCGGCCAGGGCAGCTTCGTGGACGTCGGCACGGGCCCCGAGGTCTACGTGATCTGGAACGACATCGGGCTTGGCGGAATCGTCGACGAGGACTACGGGCCCACCGGCGTGCAGATGCGCCGCAGCAACGACCACGGCGCCACCTGGGACGCCCAACGTGCCATCTTCACCAAGAACAACGTCGAGATGCCGACGATCGACGGCCGTGACCGCCGCGACGGCCACCCGCAAGTGGCGACCGACCGCAACCCGGAGTCCCCCTTCGCCGACAGCCTCTACATCGTCTGGCAGGACGCCTGCCAGGAGGACGTGTGGAGCGACGGCTGCAACGGCCGCGCCCAGAACAATGTCACCACGGGCAGCGCCATCTGGCTCCGCTCCAGCTTTGACAAGGGGGACACCTGGAGCGACCCGGTCCGCGTCAGTGACGCCCCGGCAGGCAACGAAGAGTACGCCATCTTCCCCACCGTGAGCGTCAGCCCCGGCGGTGTTGTGGACGTCAGCTGGATGGACAGCGCCGACCAGCGTTGGATCGACTGCCCGGACGATCCGGGCGTCGGGGAGGCTCACTGCGACGAGCAGAACGGCCAATCAGAACAGTACCAGGCCCTCGGGCAACGGTACGCCTACAGCCTCGACGGCGGCCAGACCTGGAGCGAGACGTTCGATGTCCGCGACGCCGACGACAACGGCTGGGACACGGCCCTGTGCCACCACCAGAACGGCATGGTGTTCATCGGCGACTACAACGACATCGACAGCAGCTGGCAGGCCGCCCACCCTGTGTGGCCCGACAGCCGCCTCGGTGTCTGTGATGTCTTCACGGCCACCATCGAGCGCCCGGTCTTCGCCGACGGCTGGTCGGACGAAGGCAAGCAGGCCGCTTTGGAGTGGATCGCTGAGCACCCGCTGTAACGTCTCGTCCCCTTATTCCTCGCCGTTCTCGATGGCGGAGAGCCGCATGAAGGCGATGGAGGGCATGATGAGGTCGCCGAAGCGCAGCCCCTTGTCCGTGAGGCTGTACTCCACGCGCACCGGCACTTCGGGGAACACTTCCCGCTGCACGAGACCGCGGGCCTCCAGCTCCTTCAGGCGTTGACTGAGCGTGCGGCTGCCGACGCCGGCGAGGTCCTTGACGCGGGAGCCGATGGTCGCGGGGCCCACGCCGCCGAGCTCCTCCTTGAGCTGGTTGAAGCGCATCCGCCCGCGCAGGCGCAGCAGGAACAGGATCTCGAACGTCCATTTCTGGAACAGGCTGCTGATGGAGGCGACGCTCTTCTGGATCTCCTCCTCAAGGCTGCCGTGCCCTTCCAGCCAGGCCACCACGGACTCCATGGCGCGGCGGTGGTCGTCCGCCTGTTCGTCGAGGAACGTGTCGAGCTTGTGCAGCATGCTCTGGTCGTCGTTCTCTTCCAACGGTGTTCGCGCGGACACTGGGTTCCCTCGTGGCTACCTGGACCCCGAGGGTCCACTGGGCGCCTCAAGTACGCCTCCAGTTTGAAGGCTCCTGATGAGTGACTCATCGACGCTTGACCGCGTCTACCCTTTCATCGGCCGCCACCGCGGCCATCAGGCCGCCGTTGTGATCGCGGCCCTTCTTCCTTTGACCCTGCTCGCCTTCGGTATCGTCTGGGCATGGGGCTGGGGTGTCACCTGGCTCGACCTCGCCCTGCTCTTCGTGTTCCAGGGCATCGCTGGCCTCGGCATCACCGTGGGCTACCACCGCCTGCTCGCCCACGGCGCGTTCAAGGCGCCCAAGGTCGTGCGCGGCATCCTCCTCGTGATGGGCCTCAGCGCCCTGCAAGGGAGCCCCGCCTCCTGGGCCGCGACGCACCGCCGCCACCACGCCGCCGCCGACCGTCCTGGCGACCCGCACAGCCCCCTCGAAGGGTTCTGGCACGCCCACTTCGGCTGGCTGCCCAAGGGCAACCTGGTCCACAGTGGCCCCGGCCACGAGAAGCTGATGGCCGACCCGGTCGTGGCGTTCCTGGAGCGCACCCAGTGGTTCTGGCTGGTCGGCAGCCTCCTGGCGCCCGGCTTCGTCGCCCTTGCCATCACTGGCGGCTCCTGGGGCGCCTTCGCGTCCGCCAGCCTCTGGGCCGGTGGCGTGCGCGTCCTCCTGGTGCACCACGTCACCTGGAGCATCAACAGTGTCTGCCACGTCTGGGGCACCCGCCCGTACACGACGACGGACCAGGCGCGCAACAACGTCATCTTCGGCCTCCTGGGCTTCGGCGAGGGCTGGCACAACAACCACCACGCCCACCCTCGCAGCGCCTACCTGGGCCACCGCTGGTACCAGATCGACGCCGGTGGCTACCTGGTGCGCACCCTGAAGCTCCTTGGCCTCGCCAAGGACGTGCAGCGTCCGCCGGTCGCCAGCGCCCGCAGCCGCGACACCACCGCGGCTACAAGCTGACGCGCACCAGCTGCCCCGTCCACAACAACAAGGGGATCGGGGCGAGCGCCAAGCCGGCGTGGATTGGTGCCAGCAGCGCCACCGCCGGCCGCCCTCCTTCCCCTTCCTTCACCCACCTGAGATGGGCCCTCATGAGCCACAGGCCCGGCAGGTGCAGCGCCAAGCGCTCCACCGTTGCCGCGGTGCCTTCGCTGGTGGCCAGTCGGCGCACCGCTGCCTGATGGACCACAGCGAGCAGGATGTAGTAGACGAACAGGAGGAGCAGCAGGCTCCCCATGTCATACATCGGCCGGTCGCCCACGTAATAGACCGGATGGTCAGGGCGCAGGTAGCCCCCCGCCCGGACCGGCCAGAAGACCTCCGTGTACCCGGAGAGGTCCGGGGCGAACAGGTCCAGCCAGAGTTCGGCGCCCAGCGCCGCCGGGGCTACATGGGCCACGTTGCCGAGCCAGCTCGTCGCCCAGCGGGTCGCGTGCAGCAGACTGGCCCCGACCGCGGGCAGGAACAGGAGCGCCCACACGTTATGGAAGGTCACCCGGTGGACCCCGATCCAGAGGTCCAGGTCCGGCGCGATGGCAAGGGCGGTCACCGTCGCCAGGATCAGGAAGGCCCGACGTGCCGGGACCGCGCCGGCCAGCAGCACGCCCACGATCGCCACGAGGAGGCCGCCTGCGATGTGGGTCAGCAAGGCGCTCATGGCACGCGCCCACCCTCCAGTTGGCGTTTAGCTGTCGCGGACGAGGCGGATGCCGGAGAAGATCTGGCGCCGCTCGCCGAGGTCCCAGTTTCGGAACGTTCCCGTGGCACAGCTGGGCCGTGTCGCCCAGGAGCCGCCGCGCAGCACGGGGTAGGCCTGGTCGAAGAAGACCTCCGAGTATTCCTTGTAAGGGAACGGCTGGAAACCCGGGTAACCGTCGAAATTCGTCGCGGTCCATTCCCAGACGTCGCCGATGAGGTGTTCGATGCCCGCGGGGCTGCGACCGGCGGCGCCGTACGCTCCGGCCCGGCTCGCCTGGAAGCCCAGTTGATCCACGTTGGCCTGGTCCGTCGTCGCCGGCGCATCGCCCCAAGGGTTGCGGCCGACGTTCTCTCCCGTCTTGGGGTCCCAGCGGCACGCCTTCTCCCATTCCTCCTCCCTGGGTAGCCGGCAGCCGGCCCAGGCGGCGTACGCTTTGGCTTCGTGATGCGTGACGTGGGTGACGATCTCATCCGGGACCGACAGGATCGGTGTTCTTCCGGTGAGGGCGACCCGGAGCAGGCGTCCCCGCGCGTCCCATTGCCAGTTGCGCGGCGCGTGATGAAGCGTCGCTTCCAGCCACGCGCGCCCGGCCTCGTCCCACCATTGTGGGTCTTCGTACCCGCCGTCCTCCAGGAAGCGGAGGTACTGGCCGCACGTCACGGGGAAGCGGGCCATCTCGAAGCGGGGCACATGGACCGCGTGGGCGGGGGCTTCGTTGTCGTACACGCCGGGTCGCTGGGGGGTCCCCATCTGGAAAGCGCCGGTCGGCACCGTCACCCAGGCGTCGTCGAGTTCGCGGATGGACAGGCATCGGCCGGGGACGGGAAGAGGGCGGACGGCAGCGGGTCGATAGCGGCCGGGGCCACGGGCCTGCAGTCCCTGGAGGAGCGTCTCATTGTGCTGATGCTCGTGCAGGACCAGCATCCAGTACAGGAAGCCGTCGGCCAGCAACGGGTCGTCCCCTTGGAGGTCGACCGCCTCCAGGGCGGCAAGGGCCTGGCGGCGCACGTCGTCCTGGTAGGCGTAGACGCCCTGCTTGTCCAACAGGTCGAGGTCGGGCCGCTCGCGCCGGGGGATCTTGGCTGCGTCGTACCGGTCGTTGACGCCTGCTTCGCTCTCGGTGCAACCCGTCACGTGCTGGACGAGCCACAGCTCTTCGAAGTTGGCGATGTGGCCGAGGTCCCAGACCTGGGGGCTCAGGATGTAGAGCGGCGGCTGGCGCAGCGCGACATCATCGACGGGGTCTATCAGGAGGCGCGTACGGGCGCGGGCCTCCTCCAGTGCCTCGATGATGCGCGCCTTGTCGGCCGCGTGGTCCGCGAGCGGCGCGCAGGCTTGCACAGGATGGGTAGGGGCCGCCTGGGTACAGGTAGGTTGTGGACAGGCCAACGCCCGTTCGATTCCACTCACCCCTGGGCGAGTCCTTTGACGAGGGAGCGGATCTGTTCTGGTGTGGCACCGGCCGTGACCGCCCCGACGACCTTGCTGCCGACGATCGCGGCGTCAGCCCCTGCGCCCAGCACCCGACGAACGTCGTCAGCGCTGGAGATGCCGAAACCGACCGCAAGGGGCACGTCCGGGTCAGCGGCCCGGGCACGGGCCACCGTGGCTTCCACCAGGGGTCCAGGGTCGCTCTGGCCCGTGATGCCCACGTTGCCGACGACGTACAGGAAGCCGGTCGCCGTGGCCGCCAGGGCCGCCATTCGGTCGGCGGGCGTCGTCGGCGTCACCAGCGGCACCCAGGCCAGTCCAGCGGCAGCCAGGGCCGCGCGGATGGGTCCGGACTCCTCCAGTGGCACGTCCGGCAGGATGAGGCCATCGATGCCGGCCTCCGCCAGGTCCCTCGCGAACCCTTCCCAACCCCGTTGGAACGCCAGGTTGGCGTACGTCATGGCGATGACGGGGACCTCCGGGTGCCGGCCCCGGAACGCCCTGGCGATCGCCAGGATGTCCTGGACGGTGCAACCGTTCTCCAGGGCCTGCGTGGCGGCCGCCTGGATGACGGGGCCGTCGGCCGCCGGGTCGCTGAAGGGGATGCCCAGTTCGAGCCAGTCGGCGCCCCCTGCCACGGCGGCGTCCAGGAGGTCCCCCGTGGCCTGAACGCTGGGATGTCCACCGCAGAGGTAGATCGAAAGGCCCCCGCGACCGGCGGCGCGGAGCGCCGCGATGCGGTCGGTCAGCCGTGAGGCCCGGCCGGTCACGTCTTTCCTCCAAGGGCCGCCTGTAGGGTGTGGACGTCCTTGTCGCCGCGGCCGCTCAGCGTCACGACGATGTGGGCGTCGGGTCCCAGCTCGGGGGCCAGGCGGAGTGCTTCGGCGATGGCGTGGGCCGATTCGAGGGCGGGCAGGATGCCCTCCGTCTCACACAGGCGCTGGGAGGCCGCCAAGGCCTCGGCGTCCGTGGCGCTCGTGTACCGTACGCGCCCTGAAGCGTGCAGGTGGCTGTGCTCGGGGCCGACGCCGGGGTAGTCGAGGCCTGCACTGATGCTGTGGGGTTCCGTCACCTGGCCGTCGTCGTCCTGCAAGAGCATCATGAGGGCGCCGTGAAGGATGCCGCGCCGACCGCCGGTGAGTGTGGCGGCGTGCTTGCCGGTCTCGACCCCTTCGCCGCCTGCTTCGACGCCCACGAGGGCCACGTCCGGTTCGCCCACGAAGTCGTAGAAGCTCCCCATGGCGTTGCTGCCGCCGCCCACGCACGCCACGACCGCGTCTGGGAGGCGTCCGATGCGCTCCAGCGCCTGCTGGCGTGTCTCCTCGCCGATCACCTTCTGGAACTCCCGGACCATGAGCGGGAACGGGTGGGGTCCCACGACGCTGCCGACGCAGTAGTACGTGTCCTCGGGGTGGGCGGACCAGTCCCGTAGGGCGTCGTTGATGGCGTCCTTGAGGGTCCCTTCGCCGCTGTGGACGGGGTGGACCTGGGCGCCGAAGAGCTTCATCCGGAACACGTTGAGCGCCTGCCGCTCCACGTCCTTGGCGCCCATGTAGACCTCGACCGGTAGCCCAAGTCGGGCCCCCGCCATAGCGGTGGCGACCCCGTGTTGGCCGGCACCGGTCTCGGCGATGATCCGCGTGCGCCCCATCCGCTTGGCCAGGAGCACCTGCCCCATGACATTGTTGAACTTGTGCGCGCCGCCGTGCACCAGGTCTTCCCGCTTGAGCCAGATCGTGGCGGCGTCGGGGCCGATGCTGGCGGTGAGGCGTTCGGCCTTGTCCAGGGGCGTCGGGCGCCCGCCGTGGTGATGGAGGATCTCCGCCAGTTCATCCTGGAACGCGGGGTCGTTCCGGGCTTCCTCGAACGCCGCGGCGATGGCGTCAAGGGCTGGCGTGAGGGTCTCGGCGACCCAGCGGCCGCCGAAGTCGCCATAGTACCCTCGCTCGTCGGGCCCGTCCGTCACGCGCTGCGCAGTTTCAGGCGTCATATGGCTGTTCTGTACGTTGATGGACAGAATCGTGCGTCAGGCGTTGCGGGCGAGTGCCAGGATCGCCACGACGATCAGGATGATGCCGATGACGAGCTCCAGGTCCAGCACGCCGACGATGAGCAGGATGCCGACCACGAGGGCCACGACGGCGCCGACCATATCGAGTTGATTGGCGAGTCCCTTGGCAGATTGGGCCATGGCGGCGCCAGCCGGAGCGTTCTCCTAAGCCTGCTGGGACGCGCCTGCGCGGCGGGCCGCCAGGTGAAGTGCGGCCACCAGGGCGGCTCCGAGAAGGATCCACAGCCAGGCGACCTCCAAGTGGGGCGCGCTGGGGCGTCCGGCCGCGAAGCCGGCTTCGCTGCGCCACGGCCAGACCCTGACGATCGCGCCCAAGACCAAGCCGGTGAGGACCGCCAGGGTCGCGTCATGGGCGCGGTCGAACAAGGCTCGGAGGGCCCGGCTGGCGACCATGAGCCCGATCGCGGCGCCCGCGGCGAAGGGGGCCATGACGCGCAGGTCGAGGGCGCTCACGGCGGCCACGATCGGCTCGTAGAGCCCCATGATCAGAAGGAGTCCACTGCCGCTGATGCCGGGCAACAGCATGGCACTGATGGCGATGGCTCCAGCGGCGAGCACGACCAGGGGCGTTGCGGCCACATCGCCCGAGGGAAGGAGGGCGACCACGGCGGCGGCTGCGATGCCGGCTGCGAGCAGCGCCGTATGGGACGGGGCGGGGTCGTCGCGGGCGCGCCAGGGAAGGATGCTGCTGGCGGCCAGGAGTCCCGTGAAGACGCCCATGGCCGCGACCGGGTGGTCCTCCAGGGCGGCTTCGATGACGCGGGAACCCAGCAGGATGGCGGCCACGAGGCCGAGGCCCAGCGGCAGCAGGAACGGAAGGTCGTGTCGGCGCGTCGCGTCCCGGGCCTCTTCGTCGCCGCGAAGGGCGCGGTAGAAGACGGCCGGTGTGGAGGGGCCCCACGCGGCCAAGGCCGTCACGAGGCGGCGATGGAAACCGAGGACGAAGGCGATCGTGCCGCCGCTGACGCCCGGGACGAGGTCGGCGACGCCCATGGCGGCTCCGCGCAGGAGGTGGCCACCGGTCTGGCCCTTCGCGGGCTGCCTGGCGTCATCCATGTCGTGCCGCCTCCACGAACCGCCGCATCTTCTCCGGGTCCTTGGTTCCGTCGGGTGACTCGATGCCGCCGCTCACATCGGCGCCCGTCGCTCCGGTCGCTACGAGCGCGGCCTGCACGTTCTCGGGTCCAAGGCCGCCGGCGACGAACGTCCAGCGGCGTTCGTTCTTGACAAGGCGCGCTGTCTGGGCCCAATCATGCGTCCGGCCGCTGCCGCCCGTGGATCCGTCCGCCTTGGGCGTGTCGATGACGAGGGCGATGCCGCCCATCGGGGCTTCGGTGTCCGGGGCGACCGCGTGCCAGATGCGCGTGGGGATCACCTTGAGGCTGTGTTCCCATTCCTCGGTCGTCTCCAGGCCGTGGAGCTGCACGAAGTCAGGACGGACCAGGCGGCACCATTCGCGCACCTCCCAGGCGTCCGTGTGTGGGGTCACCAGCACCGTGCGGAGGCCGGCTGCGCGGGCGACGTCGGCGAGACGCTGGGCGTCGATCGGTCTGAGGTTCCGGGGTGACCGGGCGGCGCCGACAACGAGGCCGGCGAAGTCGGCCCCAGCGGTCGCGGCTACGGCCACGTCGGCCTCCGTCCGGAGCCCACAGAGCTTGACGAGGGGCCGGCGAAGCGCCCGGACCGCGAGCGCGGCGTCCGGTGATCGGAGTAGGCTGGTGCCGACGAGCACCCCTGCGGCGCCGTCGTTCTTGGCGGCTGCAGCGTCGTGGCGGGTGCGGACGCCGCTGAGCGCCAACGTGGTGTGGCCAGCCTGCGCGGCCGCCTTGACCACCTCTCGGGCGCCTGCGACGTCCACGTCCAGGGTGTCCAGGTCGCGGCTGTTGACGCCGATGATGTCCGCGGCGCTGCTGGCGGCCCGCTCCCACTCCTTGGGGGAATGGACCTCCAAGAGGACCTCCAGGCCGCGCGCATGGGCCGCTTCGACGAGGGATTCGCGCTCGTCGGGGGTGGGGAAGCAGCGTTCGATGAGCAGCACCGCGCTGGCGCCATGGTGCGCTGCGCAGTCCAATTGGACCTCGTCCACGACGAAGTCCTTCATCAGGGTGGGAAGCCCGGTAGCGTGGCCGGCCCGTAGGAGGGCCGGGCTGCCGTCGAAGTGGTCGCCGTCGGTGAGGAGGCTCAAGCCTGTGGCGCCGCCGTCCTTGTATGCGGCGAGGATCGGCTCGGCGGGGCCTTGAAGCAGGCGGCCTTCACTGGGGCTGCGGGGTTTGAGTTCCGCCAGGATGGCGCGGCCATCGGGGGCGGCTTGGATGGCCGCCTTGAGGTTGCCGTTGCTGAGGAGGGCAGGTCCGTCGGTGTGGTAGAAGCCGTCCGCCACGCGGGCGCGTGCGTCGGCGATGAAACGTTGGAGGTGGCCGCCGCTCACGGGCGGTGCTCCGCTTCCTCGGCGCCCGCTTCCTCTTCCGTGGGCGTCCGTTCCAGGATGCGCTTGCCCACGATGAGGCCCAGGCCGCCGAAGGCGATGCTGGCGACGAAGCTGAACACCGCCATGGCGCCCAGGTATTGGCTCGTGGTGTTGAGCCAGACGCTGCATTGTTCGAACGCCTCGTCGGCGGTGCCGTTCTCGGCAGGCCGGAAGGAGTCGACGCACCCCGGTTCCACGTTGCCGCTGGCGCCCAGCAACAGCCAGATGCCCAGGAGGAACAGGCAGCTGAAGAACAGCTTGTTCATCCAGATGGAGCCGCGGCTCGCGATGCGGTAGAGGAGGCCTTCTTCGACGATGAACTGGCTCTCCTTGGCGATGTCGGGCCGGTCGTCCTGGGCGTCAGCCATGGCGTTGGTCGGCGGCGAGGTAGGCGTCCCATTTGGCCGTGCCGACGCCGCTGGCCGCCAGTTCGCGCGCTTGGTCCAGCCCGGCAGCGAGGTCGGAAGCTCTGCCGGCGGCCACGAGTGCGAAGGCGACGTTAAGATGGACCGTGTCGGCGAGGGGCCCGGTGGCCCGGCCTGCGAGCAGGTCTTGGAACAGTCCGGCGGTCGCTTCGGCGGCCACGGGCGCAAGGGCCTCAGGCGTGGCGGCAGCGAGGCCCAAGGAGGCAGGGTCCACTTCGTTGGCAGGGCGGGCTTGACCGTCCTGGATGCGGGCGTAGCGGATCGGGCCGCACGGGGTCGCTTCGTCGAAGCCGGGCAGGCCGTGCAGCACGAAGCCCCCTTGGCAGCCGAGGCGGGCGAGCGCCTTGGCCATGGGTTCCACGAGGTCTGGGTGGTACACGCCGAGCACCTGATGGGTGGCGCCGGCGGGGTTGGTGAGCGGCCCAAGGAGGTTGAAGACCGTCTTGATGCCCAAGGCGCCGCGGACGGGGCCGGCGTGGCGCATGGCCGGGTGGAACGTGGGGGCGAACAGGAACGCGATGCCGGCTTTGGCCAGCGTCTGCTCCACCTGTTGAGGCGTCCGGTCCAGCTTGGCGCCCGCCCGTTCCAGGAGGTCCGCGCTGCCGCTGGGGCGCGTGACGCTCCGGTTGCCGTGCTTGGCGACGGTGATGCCGGCGCCGGCCACGAGGAACGCCGCCGTGGTGCTGACGTTGACGGTCTTGTGGGGCGCGCCGCCTGTGCCACAATTGTCCAGGACCACGCCTTCGGGGGCCTGGATCCTGTGGCTTGCTTCCCGCATGGCGCGGGCGAAACCGACCAGTTCGTCCACGAAGACGGGCCGCGTCCGGAGGGCGGTGAGGGTCGCGGCGAGCCGTTCGGGTCCCAGGTCGCCGGCCAGCGTCGTGGCCATGAGCGCGTGGGCGTCGGCTTCCTGGAGGGGTTCGCCGGCGAGGAGGTGTTCCAGTAGGGCGGGGAAGTCGTCGGCGGGCGTGGTCATCGGCAGGCCCCCACGAAGTTGGCGACCATGCGGTCGCCGTCGGGGGTGAGGATCGATTCAGGGTGGAACTGGACGCCGTACCATGGGCGCTCCTTGTGCTCCATCGCCATCAGGAGGCCGGTTTCGGTCGCGGCGAGGGGGCGCCAGGCGGCCGGCAGGCTGTCCGCATCCACGAGCAGGCTGTGATAGCGGCCCACGTCCACTGCGTCGCCAAGGCCGGCGAACAACGGCGAGCCTCCTTGGAGGCGGGCCGGGCTGGCGCTGCCGTGGACGATCTCCGGCGCAGGGACCACGCGACCCCCGGTGTGGTGCGCCAGACCTTGCATGCCGAGGCAGACGCCGAGGACCGGAACGTCCAGCGGATTGGTGATGAGATCGGCGCAGACGCCGAAATCGCGGGGCACGGCCGGGTGGCCGGGGCCAGGGGAGAAGACCAGGCCGTCAGGCCCGAGGGCGGCCACCTCGTCGCGGCTGACGGCATCGTTGCGAACGACCGTGGTGCGCGCGCCGGCGGCGGCCAGTGCGTGGACCAGATTGTACGTGAACGAGTCGTAGTTGTCGATGACCACGATGTGGGGGGCGCTCATGCGGTCGCCTCCTGGGCCGGGGGCTGCTCGGCTTCGGGCAGCGTCGCGCCGAACCGTTGCACCGCCTCCAACAGGGTCGCGGCCTTGTGCCGCGTCTCGTGGAACTCGGCGTCGGGCCGGCTGTGGTGGACGATGCCGGCGCCGGCCTGGATGGCGAGGCGGCTGCCGACGGCGGAGAGGGAGCGGATGGCGATGCAGCTGTCGAAGTCGCCGTTGAAACTGGCGTAGGCCGCGGCGCCCGCGTAGGGGCCGCGCGGCAGTTCGGCGTGGCGTTCCAGGGCGGCGATGTGCTCCATGGCGCGCACTTTGGGGGCGCCGCTGACGGTGCCTGCGGGGAACACGGCGGCCAAGGCGTCGAGGGCGTCCTGGCCTGGGGCGAGTCGGCCTTCCACGTCGCTCACGATGTGCTGCACGTGGCGGAACCGTTGGATTTCCATCAGGCTCGCCACCTTCACGGTCCCCGGCGCGGAGACGCGGCCGAGGTCGTTACGGGCCAGGTCGACGAGCATGGCGTGCTCCGCCGTCTCCTTGGGGTCGGCCAACAGGTCCTCGGCCGCAGCATCATCCTTGGCCTCGTCGCCCGTGACGGGGCGGGTCCCGGCGATGGGGAACGTGCGGGCGGTGCCGCGGCGCACGCGCACCAGGGTCTCGGGGCTGGCTCCCAGGAGGGTGAGGGGCTCTTCGTCGTCGCCGTGGGCCGCGAAGCGCAGGTGGAACAGGTAGGGCACGGCGGCGTTCTCGCGCAGCCAGTCGTAGCAGCGGCCCAGGTCGCCGCCGAAGCTCGCCTCGTAGCGTCGACTCAGGACGATCTGGAACGCTTCCCCCTGCCGGATGAGCCCTTGGGCGCCACGCACCTGCTTCTCGAACGCCTCTTGGTCGGTGCTCGCTGTAAGGGGGCCAACCGCCAGCGGGGCGGGCGGCGCGTCCTGGCCGATGGCGGCCTGAAGCGCCGCGCTGCGGTCTTCGCCGCGGCTGATGTAGGTGCAGGTCCCCTCCTGGTGGTCATAGACGAGGCCGTCCAGGTAGAGGCCGAAGACGAAGCGTGGCCACGCCTCGGGGGTGCCATCATCGAGGGTCGGTTCCACGGTGCGCACGAAGTCGTACCCGACGCTGCCGACCAGGCCGCCGACGAACGGGGCTTCATGGTCGTCGGTGTGGTAGAACGCCAGCACGCGGCGCAGGTAGGTGAGGGGATCCTGGTCGCGGCTGGGCGCCGGCAGGGCCCCACTGACGTGCAGGCCGTCCGCGTCGCACCGGACCACGGCGGCAGGGTCCCAGCCGACGAAGGAATACCGGGCCAGCCGCTCCGGCCCCTCGCGGCTCTCGAGGATGAAACTGGTGGGGCTGCGGGCGGCCAGGCGGGCATGGGCCACATGGGGTGCGGGCGCGTCCGCCACCGGGATGTGGATCAACAGATGCCGCCAGCACACACCAACATTAAGCATGACTGTACAGAACTGTCAAAGCCTTGGGTGGCAACGGCCCGGGCCCCGCTTCGCAGCCTTAAGGAACCACGCCACCTCAAACACCCTCGTGGACCCCCGCGACGCCGGCAGCACGAGCGCCGACCGTGCGCCCAGCAACCCCGTTCTGCTGGTCCATGGCATCCTGGGCAACCGCCACCTCTACTGGAACATCGTGCGCCGGCGTCTCATCCGCGACGGCTTCCGCGTCCACGAGGTCACCCTCCCCTACGGCATGCTCGGCGACATGCGGCTGGCCGCGCGTCACTTGCGCGATAAGGTCGAGGCGTGCCTCATCGGCGACGAGGCGTCCCACATGGACCTGGTGTGCCACAGCGCCGGCGGCCTCGTGGCCCGTTACTACCTGAAGTACCTAGGCGGCGACCGCGTCGTCGACCACATGGTCACCCTCGGAACACCCCACCTGGGCACCTACTTCAGCCACCTCTTCACGCTCCCCGCCATGAGCATCGCGCGCCAGACCCGCCCCGGCAGCCACTTCCTCCATGAGATCAATGGGCCAGGCGCCGTGAGCGGCCGCGTCCGCTACACCAATTTCTGGACGCCCCTTGACGGCATCGTGATCCCGCACCACAACGCCGTGCTGCCCGGGGCGCACAACATCAAGGTCCCGTTCGCCACCCATTGGAGCCTCCTGTGGAGCCGCGCCATCTACGAACAGGTCCGCGAGGCCCTGCTGGAAGGGGGGCTGCAAGAACGCCTGGCCACAGGTCCCGATCGGGTGGACCTGGCGAAGTCGGCGCGCGGCGAGGCCGCCGAAGCGGCCTGAGCCCGGCTGAGCCGGCCGGGGCCCGCTTGAACCCGCCTACAGGTACGGGTTGCCCCGTTCAACCTTCATCTTGCGCAGCTCCCGCTGCACCCGCGCCCGGACATGCTCCGACAGGGAATGGACCAGGTCATGGTCGTCCGCGTCGGCCGCCGTGTACATGCTGAAGTCGATGGCGGGCAGGAACCGGATGCGCCACTTGACCGGCTTCGGGATGAGGTTCTTGGGGATCGGCAGGCCTCCCTTCATCTTGATGAGCTCCTCGTAGCTCTCGATACGGGTGCCGACCGGGTTCGCCTCTTCGCCGCCCAGGATCGCCACCGGGATGACGGGGACGTTGGTCTTCATGGCGACGCGGACGAAACCCCGCGCGAACTCCTCCAAGGTGTAGTCCTTGCCCGGGCTGAACGCGCCCTTCTCACCTTCGGGGAAGATGAGCACCAGGTTGCCCTTGGCCAGCTGCTCTTCCATGGCGCCCTTGGAGACCTTGAACAGTCCGGCCTTGGAGGCGAACTCCTTGGTGGCCGGGTTGCCAAACCAGGCGGCGTGTGCCATGCCCCGAGGAACCCGGTCGAGCGCTTCGTACACGGAGAGAGCGGTGAAGGCGTAGTCGAGGCCGAGCCAGCCGGTGTGGTTGCAGGCCAAGAGCGCGGGCCCGGTCTCTGGGACGTTGTCCAGGCCGTCCACCTTGAGGCGGCTGTAGTTGCGCAGCCGGCGCAGCGTCGGCGCGATCTTCTCCAGGAAGCCGACGTCCACGTTGTCCTGCGTGTCGGCCGGCGCCAGAGCGGTCCCGGCAGCGTCCTCCTTGGGCACGACGCGCCATCGACGGCCCGCTTCAAGGCGTTGCCGCCGCCCTTCGCGGCCCGGCCGGGTCGTGCCGGCTTTGCGGCGCCAAGGACGACGGGGCGTTATGACTCCAAGCCGGTGTCCCGACCTCATGGCAGCGATCACGATGCAGGCTCTGCGGCGCACCTTCGGCGAGGTGGCGGCGGTGGACGGTCTCGACCTTGAGGTCCAAAAGGGTGAGATCCTTGGCTTCGTGGGACCAAACGGCGCCGGCAAGACGACCACGATCCGCATGGTGACGGGGCTGCTGCGCCCCTCAGGTGGCCGTCTGCATGTCGACGGCGTCCCCGCGGGCTCCCGGTTGGCCCGCCGCCGCGTCGGGCTGTGTCCCCAGGAGAACGTCCTCTACCCGGAGTTGACGGCTCGCGAGAACCTGATCTACGCCGGCCTGCTGCACCAGGTGCCCCGTCGCCTGCGCCGCCGTCGGGCCGACGACCTGCTGGAACGGCTCGGGCTGACGGCGAAAGCCGGGACGCAGGCGGACAAGCTGTCCGGTGGCATGAAGCGGCGCCTGACGCTCGCCATGGCGCTCATCCATGACCCGCCCATCGTGGTGCTGGATGAACCGGAGGCCGGCCTCGACCCACAGACACGGGTGGCGGTCCGCGAGTTCATCCGGTCCCTGCGCGGCAAGCGGACGGTGCTCCTGACAAGCCACAACATGGACGAAGTGGAGCGCCTGGCGGATCGGGTCGCCTTCGTCGACGGCGGCCGCCTGGTGGCCCTGGGCACCCCGGGTGACCTTGCGGCCCGCCTGGGCACCGGCGACACGGTGGAGGTGAGCCTCGATGCGACGGGCGCCTCGGCTGCGGACGTGGCCAAGGCGTTCGCGGGGGCGCCCGTGGAGGCGATCGCGGCGGCGGACCGGTCGCTGTTGGTGCGGGGCCGCGGTCTCGCGCGCAAGATCCCCACGGTCCTTGCCACCGTGCAGAAGGCGGGCGGCGAGGTGGCCGACCTGCGTTACCGGGGGACGACCCTGGAAGATGCGTTCATCGCGCTCACGGGCCGGAGGTTGCGGGAATGAGCCTCGCCGTCGCGGTCAAGGTCCTGAAGGAGGCGTGGCGGCAGCCCAAGAATCTCGCCATCACGCTCCTGTTGCCGGTGGTCTTCATGGTGATCTTCGGCCTCGCGTTCGGCGAAGAGGGACAGGTGACCTACGATGTCGCCGTGGTGGACGACGATGGCACCGACCTGTCGGCGGCCTTCGTCGCAGGCCTGGAGGACCTACGCTACGACGACGGTCAGGCGCTCCTGGCGGTCTCGGCGGCCAGCGATGCGGGCGTCGGTCGTGAACGGGTACAGGACCGGGAGGCCGACCTGGTGATTGTGATCCCCGCCGGGTTCGCCGAAGGGCTGACCCCGGGCTCCCAGGAGGATCCGGGCACCTTGCCACCCTTCACGACGACCGGCGGGAGGACCGACCCGAGCGGCACGACGCTGCGCATCATCGGCGACCCCAGCCGCTCCGCCAGCGCCGTCCTGGTCCCCATCGTGGAAGGGTACGCCCAGGCGTTCGCCCAGCAGGTGACCGGCGACGAGCCCGCTTTAGTGGTGGAGCAGGAGCAGGTGACGGCGCCGGACCTGGTCGCGTTCGACTTCATCGCCCCCGGCCTCATGGTCTTCGGCATCCTCAACCTGGTGCCGCAGGTGGCCGCCAGCCTTGGCCGCGAAGTGGAATCCGGCACACTGGACCGCTTCCGCCTCGGCCTCTTGCGCCCGTGGTCGCTCTTGTCCGGCGTCAGCCTCGGCCACCTGGTGCTCGCTTCCGTCAGCCTGGCGCTCATGCTGGCGACGGCGGCCGGCATGGGCTTCCAGAACCAAGGGAGCTACCTGGCCGCCTACGTGGTCGTCCTCGTGGCCGCCGTGGCGGTGATCGGCGTGGGGCTCGTCATCGCGGCCCTCACCGGCACCCAACAGGAGGCGAGCAGCTTCGGCGTCCTGGTGAGTGTGCCGGCCAGTTTCCTCTCCGGCGCCTTCTTCGCCCTCCCGGAGGTCCCCCTGGGGAGCCTCGCCGGCCGCTCCATCGGGCTCTACGACATCCTGCCCACCACCCACGCCGTCGACGCCCTGCGTCAGGTGATGACGTTCGGCGAGGGCCTCGGAGCCGCCGCGTTCAGCCTGGCCGCCATGGCGGTGCTGACGGTGATCTGGTTCGCCGCCGGCGTCGGCCTGTTCGCCCTCAGGCGCCTGCGGGTGTCGTAGGCGGAGTCCTGGGCGGCGTGGTGAACCTGTACCCGCCCACCTGGATGACGCGGGCCTCCTTCTCATGGAAAGCGAACTGGGCCTCCAGGGGGTAGTCCCATTGGCCCACCTTCTGCACCCGGCAGCCCCGCTCGGCCAGGAAGGCGTGCAGGAAACGCTCCCCACGCGGCGGGGCCAGGAACCAGCACGCGCCGCCGGGCCAGAGGGCCTCCATGGCGCGCTCGTAGAACAGCCGGTCGCCGTGCCGGTTGCCCTTCTGGGCGCCGAACGGGGGGTTCATGACGGCCACGTCGAAAGCGCCGGGATCCGGGTGCCAGCTGCGCAGGTCGGCGGCTTCCCAGGTGATGGAGGGCGCGGTGCCGGTCGCCTCCGCCGCGCCGCGGGCCAGGTCGATCGACTCCTCGTCCACGTCCACGCCGAGAACGTGCGCTCCCAGGAGGGCGCCACCGATGGCGAACATGCCGGTGCCGCAACCCAGGTCGAGCAGCCGCGCAGGCGTCGGCGCGCCACGGGCCGGCAGGTCCCCCACGTCGCGCATGAGCCAGAGCAGCTCCGCGGCGATGGGCGCCGGCGTGCGGTACTGCTCCAGCTCCGGCCGAGGCTCCGGATGGCGGGGCACCCCTTCCAGGGTCGAGGTCAGCTCGGCCTTGCGCACAAGCGGCCCAAACGCAAGCCTCATGTCACCTTGCCGACCCATTCACGTAGGCGTGCCGAGCCTCTACGTCATCCGTCACGGGCAGACCACCCACAACGCCCAGGGCATCATCCAGGGCCCCCGCATCGACAGCCACCTGTCCGACCTGGGGCAGCAGCAGGCGCGCGCCGTCGGCAGCGCACTCACCACCGTGGGACTGGACGCCGTCTACACGAGTCCCCTCTCAAGGGCACGGCAGACGGCGCAGGCGATCGTCGACCAGCACCCCCACCAACCGGCGCTCCAGGTGGCCGCCGAGGCGTACGAACTGGACTACGGCGACTACAGCGGCCGCATCTACCAAGAGGTCCGGGACGACATCGCCCAGATCCTCGACGCCTGGCAGATGGGCTTCCCGGACCAGATGTTCCCCGGCGGCGAATCGGCCGTCCTGGCCCAGGTGCGCCTGCGCCCCCTTGCTGACCGGCTTCGCCAGGAGGCCTTGGAGCACGACGTGGCCCTCGTGGCCCACGGCCGCATCAACCGGGTCTTCCTCTCCATGGTGACCGGCGCCGGCCTAGGCGGCCTGGAACGCTTCCCCCAGGCGAACGCCAACATCACGGAACTGGCCGTGCGCGCCGACGGCGTGGAACTGGTTCGCGTCAACGACCAGGGGCACCTTGCTCTGGCGTCAGGCTCCTTCAGCTAGCCAAGCCGATACGCCACACATTGGTGGCGCAGTGGAGTTCGCCGCCGGCAGCGTGGAGCCGGTCATTGGGCACGAAACGGACGGTCTCGCCGAATGCTCCGCGGGCCTCGTCGTCCAGGGCGCTGCCCGCTTCGAGGGTCGGCACATGCGTGACGCCGTCGACGTGGACGAAGTTGACCGCCGACGGCAAGGCGGCCACCGCGCCGCGAGGAGACTCCTCCCAATGGACCGGTACCTCCACCACGTCTGCGCCAGTGAGCGCTCCGAGGCGCTCCGCCAGTCCATCGAGGGGCCCACCGGCGTACTGCGCCGTCGTGACGTCGCCGCCGCCGAGGCCCAGGTCGTACAGGAGCCCGGCGGCACGTTGACCCACCGAGCGGCGCAGGTCATCCAGGGCCGGCGTCGCGATGCCGGGCGTGGCCCGCTGGCAAGGTATGGCACGGCGGCCTTGGGCCTCCGCGAGGTCGCAGGAGACGTGGTTGTCCAAAGCGCGGACGCCGAACCGGCTGGAACCGAGGAACGCAGGGTCCTCTGTGTCGGTGGCACGGCCGCCGACAGCAAAGCGGTGATCGAAGCGGGCGCCGTCGCTTGCCCGTCCTTCCCGAGCGCCGACGTCCGCCCTTCCTTCTGTCTCCACGAGGAAGCGGCCTTCGCGGCCGTCCACCATCAGGCGCTTGCCATCGAAGAGGCGGGTGCCCAGGCTTGCGGCATCAGCATCCAACAGCCGCCCTTCGATGCCGGCTCGATGGCCTACGTCCATGGCCCAGCGGCCAGGGACCTCTTCCAGGGGGGTCATCCAGCGGACGCCGGACGCGCGTGCGCCGCAGGCATCCGGGCCGCCATCGCCGGCATCGTCATGGGTCGGTGGTGAGGGGTTCGGCGGAGCAGCCCGGCGCTGCACCTCGTAGCGGACGCAATCGTCCCCGACGGGCAGCGTACCCTCCAGGAACGGTCGGACGATCGACTCGAGGAAGGGCGCCGTCTCCGTGGCGGCGTCGGTCTGGACCTCCAGTTCCGCTGCGGTTGCTGGGCGGGCGACCACGAGCCGCCAGCCGTCGGGTGCGTCGGGGTCGGGGAGCACGTTGACCCGTTCGTCCAAGTGGCCTACGGCGAGCCAGGAGGTGTCGACCGTCTCCTTCGGGAAGGGCGCCTGTGCCCCCTGGTCGACGAAGAAGCCGTACAGGGCGTCGCTCATGGTGGAGCCGACCAGGATGCGTCCGAGCGGCGCCCCGTCGGTGGGCGGGAGCGCCAGCAGGTTGCCGCCGTGGTCGCCGCCGGCGCCACCCAGCTCGTCCGCCAAGAGGTACCACCCCACGTCTGGGCCAAGGAGGTCGGTCGGCCACTGTGGCAGCTCTGGGCGGGCATACGGCAGGCGCAGCACCACGTCCATGGGGTCCAGGCCGGGAGCGCCGGTGGATCCGAACGTGGCATGGTCGCGGACCCAATCGTTGCCGTCGGTCAATGCGTCCGTGCCCAAGAGCAGGCCACGACGTTCGAAGACCACCTTCGCCTCCTGGGTGGCCGGTGTTACCAGGAGTGGCGCCACGCGCAGGGCGACCGTGTCCGTCGAGACCGCCCCGTCGGCATGGAGGGCCGTCGCCGTGAAGCGCACCACGCCATCAAAGCCGTCCGGGAAGAGCCCGTGGGCGCCCGGCTGGTCCCAGGCGAAGAACAGCCCTTCCAGGCCCAGTTCAAGGCGCCCCTCTTGAAGGAGTGGCAGGATGTCGAGGGTGGTCCGTGTCTCCTGGGGGCCACCCCACGCAGCGGGCGTGCCGGCTTCAGGCCAGGCGAAGAGCTGCACGGCGCGCAGGTCGTCCAGTTCGGCCGAGAGGCGGAGGGCCAGCAGATCCGCGGCCGATGCTCGCAAATGGACGGGGGCCAGGTCAGCCAGGTCCCTTTCCCCGTTGACCCGACCGTCGAGGGCGGCGGGCGTGCCGTCCTCTGCCAGGAGCAGGCCATCAGGCAGGCCGTCCGCGTCGTCATCGTCGAGGTTCACTTGGTAGAGCGCCCCCGCAGCTACGGAGGCTGATGCCTCGCCGGTCTCATCTCGATCCGGGTGGATGAGGCCATCGCGGTCCGCATCCACGTCCAGGTCGATGGCTCCCGACGGGAAGGGCGCGTCGGCCCCCGTGACGGTCACGCCGGTCAAGGGGACCAAGAGCAGGAGCGCCGTCAACGGGAGGGTGGCGTTTCGGGGAGCCATGCCGGGGCATCGGTCGGATGCCTTTGAAACTTGGCAGCCACCATGGTGAACCTAGCATCAATAGGGGACGGCTTGACGTGCCCGGGCGTGACTCTAGGGGCTGGATGCATGACCTGAGCGATGAAGCACGGGAATGGAACGACGAGCAGCGCCGCCGCCGGCACCGCCGTCGCAGGCGCCACTCCTCCAGTGGCGTGGTCTTGTGGGACGAACCGGCCGCAGCGGCTTGATGGCGCCGTCGATCAGGTCGGGCCGCCGGCAGGATGATAGTGGACCGCAAGCCTGGTTGGCCCATGAAATCGGCTGTGTTCGGGATCGTACTGATCCTTGGCGGATGCCTGCCTGGATGCACGACCCCCGCACACGACGAGATCTGCCTGGCTTTCATCAAAGAAGGACATCAGCCGAATCAGGTTGCTGTCCTTGAATCCCAAGTGGAAGAAGCGGCCCCCTCGCTCATGGAACATCTACCGACGACGGGACAGGTACGCATCTCGTGCCCTGAGTCGTTTGCCTTGCAGGAGTTGAACAAAGAACGAGGTGGCGAGCCGGGTGGATTCATGAACGTCCAGACATCGCCCCCCTATCAGGTCAAAGGAACCTGATCGGATCGCCGTCGCCGCTACCGACTGTGCGCCGTGTACGTGTCGAACACGTACAGGTCCGCCTTCTTGACGCCGAGGACGATGTCGAGTTCCTGGGGCGTCAGGAACGGCTTGTCGTAGCGGCCCTGGTCATCGATCGGGACGCGGGGGCAGGCGACGCCGACGAAAGCGTCCAGGTGGCGGAAGTAGAGCAGGTCGCCGGGGCTGATCTGCTTGTTCTGGATGATCGTCCCCTCCTTGCCGTGGGCGCGCAGCTTCTGCAGCATCTTCTGGGCGAGCTGGAAACGCATCTGGCCCCCCTTTGTGGAGACGACGATGCCGAACGTCTGGGCCTCCTTCGCCTGGCCGATGGCGGCGTAGCGTTGCTTCAGGATGCGGTGCTTGGCCGTCTCCAGGTTGGCGACGATGCCGTGGTACGGGTCGGCGGCGATGATCGGCTTCTGCGTCTCCAGGGCGAGGGCGAGGGGATGGAAATCGCCGCTGCCCACGAACAGGAAGGCATCGGCGTCCATGGCCGCGGTGGCCGCCATGACGTTGCAGCCCAGCAGCTGGCCGGGCAGGGCCGTGCGGGCGTCGCCGCTGCGGATCACGGGCTCCAGGCCGAAACCGCGCACCAGTTCCGCCGCTTCCTCGAGTTTGTGGGCGTGCTGGGCCGTCGTGCAGAGCCCCAGCTTGGTGGTGCCCTCCGGGAGGTGTTCGCGGCAGGCGCGTTCCACGACCTCGGTGATGTCGTGGCTGGAATGGGCGGGGACGAAGTAGACCTGCACGCCGTGCTGCGTGGGGACGCTGGGCATGGCGCTGTGGCCGAAGTGGATGAGCACCGTGACACCAAGCTTGGCCATCTCGTCGTCGCAGAGGTCGCAGGCGCCGTAACAGGGGTCGGCGCTGACGATCGGGACGGCGCCGAGTTCCGCCTCCACGATGGCGGCGATCTCGGTGGCGTGGTCCCGCATGCCGTCCGGGAACTGGAGGCCGACCGATTCCAGGTCCGGGTGCGCCTCCTTGATGCGGGGCAGCAGCTCCTCGAAGGGCAGTTCGTAGCCGTACAGTTCCACGGGGCGTCCCACTGGGGCCGACGTGAAAGGGTTGCGGCGTCGGCCTACAGGGGCAGCCGCTTGGAGACCTCGTCGAGCCGGGCGGCCAGGTTCGCCTGCAGGGCATCCACCTTGCCGGTCACACCGCTCAGTTGGCCGGTGAGGCCGTCCACCGTGTCCTTGACGGCGCCGATCTCCTGGGTGGCCCGGGCTGCGACCCGACGTCCGCCGCGGCTGGTATCGGCGTTCTGGTAGTACGTCTCGATCGCCTTCAGGTGCTCTTGGCTGATCTTGCCGATGTTCTGGGACGCCGCCAGGACCGTCGCGGCGTCGGCGCGCTTGAAGGCGAGCAGCTCAAGGGAGACGCGGGTCTGGAAGCCGTTGACCGCCATCTCCAGTTGCACCATGTCCGCCAGGAGGCGCTTGATGCTCTCGGTGGGCTTGAAGAACGCCAGGGCGAGCAGGTCGACGCCGCCGGCGCCGGTCGCGATAAGACCGTCCGCTGTGGGAAGCCCGTCGTTGCGCAGGGTCTCGTAGACGCCGAACGCGATGGCCGCCAGGCCGACGAGGCCCATGAGGCTCCAGAGGACCAGGAGGACCCAGCCGCCGGTGCGGGCGAAGAAGCGGGTGCGGCGCATGGAGCGGGCGCCACTGAACAGCCGGCGCATCATGAAGATCCGGAACTCCAGGTTCAACGGGCTTGGTGCCTCGGCAGTCGTCCCGGCGGCGCGCGCGGCTTCGTACGCCTTGACGTCCTGGGCGTGGGCGTCGCGGAGCTCCTTCTCCAGTTCGACCAAGCGCTTCTTGTCCGCTTTGGCGGCAGCACCCATGGTCGTGTCAAGGGTTCTCACGTTCAAAAAAGGGTGGAACGGGTGGATGGTGAGGGGGAAGAGGGGTGGGCCGTGGGCCTAGTAACCGCACTCGTAGCCGGTGGGGATCTGCACGTTGGGCAGGCCCTGGTCATTGTACAACGTCGTGTACGTGATCCAGCAGCCGCCGCCGGGGCCGGACCAGTAGCATTCCAGGTTGGTCGGTAGCACGATCTCGCCGACCGGCTCGGGGGCGGTGCCGTAGGATTCGTCTTGTAGCTCGCAGCGGCCGAAGCCGTGGGGGCCGGCAGCGGCGTTGGGGACCAGGAGGGCGGCGACCAGGAGGCCGACCAGCATCGTCGTCAGGACTGTCTTCATGTTGCAACCTCGCCACCGGGGTGGCAACGCGGCAAGCAGGCGGGGTGGGCTTAGTCGTTCCGCCGTGCCAGGCCAGCGGCCAAGAGCCCCAGCACCACGGCGGCCGGTAGGGCGGCGCCCGGCAAGGCCGTCTCCTCTGGGCCGTCGTCGTCGCGTCGCTCGCCAAGGCCTTCGCCTTGGTAGAACACGCTGTCAGGGTAGAACGTCGCCCAGCGGTTCGCCAAAGACACCATGCCCGCCACGGGTACCAGGTCCGGTCCGCCATCGAGTGCGCGCCCGGTCAACGCGTCATAGCGAGCGCCGCCGCCCGTCGTGGTCAAGGTGGCCTCACCGTCGTGCTCAAAGGTGCGACCGGCGGCGTGGAACACCTGGATGCCATCGCCCGCGCGCGCTGCTACCAGGGGCGTGCCGGCCAGGTCCGCGTGGGCGACCAGTTCCCGGTTGAGCACCGGGAACGGGAACGCCAAGGCCTGGTCGTCCAACACCACGCCGAGGACCAGTTGCGTTTCCCGGAACGAAAAGTCCCGGTCGCAGCTGCAGAGCGCCCGGCCATCGGCATCGTGGGGCACCGCCATGGCGTCCGTGTCGGGGTGGGTCGCCTTCCAGGTCCCCCAGCGCACGGTCTGGCCATTGAGGACCACCAGCCGTTCGCCGTGACGGGGTCCGTCGAACGCCTCGCCGGTCACCTGGCTCCATTGGCTGCCCGTCTGGGCGTCGTACAGCACCAGGTCGGCGTGCCAGATGGCGCCACTGTTGAACAGGTCCAGCACCTCGCCGCCGACGATGCGGGTGTGCACGACGGCCGACTCGCACAGGGGGCAGTAGGTCACCAGGAGGGGATGGCCGGCCAGCGTGTCACTGACGGCCTCCCAGTCGCCACGGCCAAACAGGATCTTGAGCGGGTAGGCCCGCGCTTCACCGTCCAGCTCCACGCCGACGACCCAGTCGCTGTCGCGGAGTGCTGCGCCGTCGTCCACAAGGGGTCCGTGAAGGTGGGGAAGCTCCCGACGGCGCCGCCGGCAGCGATGCAGGCGCCGCTGGAGCAGTCGATCACGTTGTGGTCACCGGTGCGGCACCAGCTGCCTGACCCGTCGCAACGGTAGGAGGTGAGGTCGTGGTCGGCGTGGATGGGAAGTGCGGTGGCCAGCAGCGCCGCCACGATCATGGTCGGCAGGAGGGCAAGGTGGCCGCGGCTCCCCATGAGGCGCCATGGCCCAGGCGCCTCATCAGTCCTCGTTTGCACCGTTGGAGGGCGGCTTCAGTCGTCGAGGTAGCCCAGCCGCTCCAGCCAAGGGCGGGTCACGTCCGTCAGGATCTCCTGTTGGCGGGGCGACAGGTCCCGGCGCCACTTGTCGTCCGTCGAGCGGACGTCGCGCCGCTCGATCGCCCGCTCCAAGCGCTTGGAGGAAGGCCAGTCGGCGAACGCGAGGGTCTGGGCGAAGGTGCCACGAGGATCGGCGCAGAGGTCTTCGTACCGGACGTCCATCCAACGCGACGTGGGCAGGGCCTCCTTGGAAGCCTCGGCGGCCGCCATGAGGCGGTTCCATTGCAGGCCCGCCAAAGCGACGAACGAGCGGTCGTGGCGTTCCCAGAGCGCCTGTTCATCCGCGTCCAGGGGCCCCCATCGCCAGTTCTGCGGGCCCTGCCAACCCCGCCACCAGGGCACGTTGAGCAGGCTGTTGCAGAACGCGCGGCCATCGCGGACCACGTGGATGAACCGCCCCTCCGGCCAGATGTCGTTGAGGAAGCCGACGCGGGGCCAGCCGGTGATCTTGATGGCCAGATGGGGCCGCTTCGGGGACGGGATCGCTTCGAAGCTGCGGCGCAGCCGAGCCGCGGCGCGCGGGCTGGCGTCATCGGCGCGCAGGTCCCGCATGGGGTCACTGAAGCCGGGGTAGTCCCGGTCCCAGTAGGCGTACGCCTCCGATGGGCTGGCACGGCGGCGCGCCCAGTCGGCCGTCAAGGGGTGATGGGCTGCGGCCAGGAACGCCTGATTGAGGCGTCGCCGGTCGGGCCACTTCTGGAGGATCGTGCTGGCCCAACTGGAGCCGTGGTGATGGCTCAGGAGGTCGAAGAACAGGGTGGAGCCGCTGCGGCCGGCGCCGATGATGAAGAGCGGCGCGTCGCTCATGCTCCCTCTTCCTCCAGGTGGACAGCGCCTTCCTCGACCCGGATGGTCCGCATCGCTTCGATCCTGACCTGGTGGCGGCGGGCGAGCCCGGCCGCTGCGGTGCCCTTGTCGACGGCGACGAGGACGCCGCAGACCGGCACCTGCGCCTGATCCAGTGTCGAGAGGAGGCCTTGCAGCGTGCCACCGGTGGAGAGCACGTCGTCCACGACGAGCACCCGGTCGCCCGCTTCCAGCCCGTTGACATAGAGGCAGCTCTCGCCGTAGCCGGTCTCACAGTACGCGACCGTCTCGCCGGGCAGGCCGTATTCCCGTTTGCGCACCACCAGGTAGGGGATGTCGGTGGCGAGGCTGAGCGCGGCGGCCAAGGGCAGGGCCATCGCTTCAGGGGCCAGCAGCACGGTCGGCCGCTCCGGCAGCTGCTCCAGGGCGTCCTTGGCCCAAGCGACCCATTCGCGAAGCAGCGCAGGGTCTGCGCGGGGGACGCCGTCAAGGAGCGGGTGGATGATGTAGCTGTACTCGCCCTTCTGGATGACCTGGGCCCCGATGAGGCTCTCATCCAGGGCGGTCATGGCACCGTCTCCAGGAGCTCGGGCAGGGCGCCGAGGAAGCGGTCGATGACGTCGCGGGTCACGTGGGGGTTGACGACGATGCGGATGGCGCCGAACCGGGGCACCACGTTGACGCGGAAGCCGGCAGCGTCCAGCGCCTTGGCCAGGCGGACCGGGTCGTCGGCGCGGAACGTGACGACGTTGAGCTGCGGCGGGGCCACGAGGTCGATGCAAAGGGCTTCCAGACCGGTGGCCAGGTGGCGACTGTCGGCCAGCAGGCGCGCGGTCGTCTTGGCGAAACCACGGCGGCCCATGGCCTGGTGGACCGCCCAGCAGGCGGCGACGGCAGCGCCGGGGCGGGTGCCCATGATCGTCGTCTGCTTGTCGGTACTGACGTAGGGGGTCTCCACGGCCAGCCGCGCCCAGTCCTCCTCGTCACGCAGGACCAGCACGCCGCCGGGGATCGTCGCCTGGCCGACCTTGTGGGGGTCGACGCTGATGGACCAGACGCCGGGCAGGCGGAAATCGAAGGGGAGGGGCGTCTCGCCGGCTGCTTCCAGGAACGGCAGGACGTAGCCACCGAACGCCGCATCCACGTGCAGGGGGACATCGGTGCGGACGGCGAGGTCGGAGAGCCGGTCGATGGGGTCCACGAGGCCCAGTTCGGTGGTGCCGGCGACCCCGACCAACAGGGCGGTCTGGTCGTCCAGGGCGGCCGCCATGGCGTCGACGTCGGCGCGTCCATCGGGACCGGTCGGGACCCAGACGAGCTCCATGCCCAGGAGGCGGGCGGCCTTCTGGAAGGAGAAGTGGGCCGATTCTGGCAGCACCACCTTGCGCTTACCGGCGCCTCGTTCGCGGGCGGCGTACAGCGCCAGCAGGTTCGCCTCGGTGCCGCCGGTCAGGTAGCGGGCGCCGGCCGTCTCGGGGCCGCAAAAGAGCGCCACGAAGTCGGCCAGGAGCTCCTTCTCCAACGCGGCGATGCCTGGGAAATGGTCCGGGTCGCCCAGGTTGGTCTCCAGGAACAGGTCGTGCGCCGCGCGGGCAAGCTCGTGGGGCGCCGTGCACATGGAGCCCAGCACGTCGCCAGCTGCCAGGGAGCGGTCCCGGCCACGGGCGGCGCGTAGCCGCTCCATCACCGCATCCGCCGTCTGGCCCTCCTGGCGCACGCGGCGGCCACGCGGGGCGCTCTTAAAAGCCGCCGGGAGAGAGCAGCCGCCCGCCCTGTCGTTTCACTCGCCCCGTGGTAACGCTTTGGAAGCAGCGGACGCCCTTTCCCCCCATGGCCGGAAACCTGCTTGCCAGTCTCACCCTCGCCGGCGTCCTGCAGCGGCGCGGCGGCCGCAGTGGCAGCCGCCTCCGCGTAGCACCCCGCTTCCTGGACCACGCCGAACGCCAGGCGGCCACCCGCGCCGACCCCGTCAGAGCGTTGGAGGATGCGCTGGTCACCTGGGACGGTTACGCCAACGACGTCCGCCTCGGCGCCCGACTGCTCCACGACCTCCTGGCCGAGCGGGACCAACTCGGAGCCCTCCGGCCGGTGTTCCCCGCGCTGGAGAGCTTCACCACGGCCGCCGCCTGAGCCGGCGCGTCGCCACTATTCGTAGCCCAGCGCCTCGACGGGCTGGATCTTGAGCGCCCGCCGCGCCGGTAGCAGGCCGGCCACGACACCGGTGCCGACGCCCACGAGCACGCTGACGGCGACCCAGTCCCACGGCACCACGAACGACACGTCCTCGTCGCCGAAGAGGCCGTCCACGAGAGCGTAGCCGCCGCCGAGGCCCAAGGCGATGCCGACCAGGCTACCGGCCAGGCCCACCAGGGCAGCCTCCAGGAGGAACGTGCCCAGGATGTCCCGGTCGAGGGCGCCGATCGCCTTCATCATCCCGATCTCCTTCGTGCGCTCCGCGACGCTGATGAGCAGGATCGTGCCGATCATGATGCCGCCCACCAGAAGGCTCACGCCGGCGATCGCGGCGATGAAGAGCGTCACCTGGTCGAAGGCGCTGCTGATCTGGCCCGTGATGTCGCTGGCGGTCGCCACCAGCACGCCGAAGTCATCGATGTCCTCCAACAGGGCCGCGGCGTCGCTGTCGTTCTCCATGTAATCAGCCACTTGCTCCCGCACGTCGTCGACGTCGGTGCCCGTGGCGGCCACCACGGTGAAGCCGTCGAAGACGCGGACCGTCTGGTCGGTGCTGGGGCTGCGGCGCTCGGTCGTGTAGAACGGGTCGACCGGGGCGAAGACCTGGCCGTTGAGGGTGCCAAAGAGCGTATCGTCGCGCGCCAGCACGCCGGCGACGCGCACATTGACATCTGAGCCGTCCGGCAGGGTCACCGTCACCTGGTCACCGACCTCCAGGGATAGCTCGTCGTCCCCTTCCGCCCCGGAGAGCTGTTTGGCGATGGCATAGCCGAGCACGATCTGGCGCTGGCCGTCCTCGAAGGGGCCGCCCACCAGGTAGGCGTCCAGGTCACGCACCTCGTCAGCGTCCTGCGTCGTCGCCGAGAAGCTCCGGAACTGCAGGTCCTTGCCATCGTAGCGCAGGTTCGTCACCGCCGCCTGGCCGCTGACGATCACCCGTTCCACGCCGTCCAGGTCCAGGAGCGCCCGTCGGTCCACCTCCGTGAACACCAGGCCGAACTGACCGGCATCCGGGGGTCCGTTGCCCACCCCTTCGGTCTGGCCGGCGGTCACGAAGATGCTGCGGTCGTCCACGTCATCGAACTGGCTCGTGATCGACTCCTCGAACGCCGCGCCAAGGCTGGTCACCGCGATCACGGAGCCCACGCCGATCACCACGCCCAGGACGGTCAGGGCGGAACGGAGCTTGTGGCTCCACAGCGCCTGCATCGCCATCCGGAGCGACTCGGTCCCCATCATGCCCGATCGCCTCCTGCCTCACCGCCACTGGCAGGGCGAGGGCGGCGGGCCCGTAGGTTCGTACGGCCGGGGCGGGCCTGGGGCCGGCGCTGCTCCCGCATGATGACACCGTCCTGGACGTGCAGGATGCGGTCGCCGAAGGAGGCCATGGAGGCCTCATGGGTCACTTGGATGATCGTGCGCCCCTGACGGTTGAGGTCCCGCAGGAGCCCCATGACCTGCATGGAGGTCTCCGAGTCCAGGTTGCCCGTCGGCTCATCGGCGAGGATGATGGGCGGGTCAAGGGCGAGGGCGCGGGCAAGGGCCACCCGCTGCTTCTGGCCCCCGGAGAGTTCATTGGAGCGATGCCGCGCGCGGTCGCCGAGCCCCACCTGTTCCAGCAACGCCATCGCCTTCGGGCGCCGCTCGCGGCGAGGCACGCCAGCCAGCGCCATCGGCAGCATGACGTTCTGGAGCGTGGTGGCACGGGGCAACAGATGGAACGACTGGAACACGAAGCCCAAGTGTTCTCGGCGGGCCAGGGCGCGCTGGTTCTTGTTGAGCTTGGCGACACTCTGCCCCATGACCCGGAGGCCGCCGGACGTCGGCGTGTCCAGGAGGCCGATCATGTTGAGGAGCGTCGACTTGCCGCTGCCACTGGGCCCCATGATGGAGACGAACTCGCCGGCGCGCACGTCCAGGTCGATGCCGAAGAGGACCGGGACGTCCACCTTACCGGTCTGGTAGGTCTTGCGCAGATGGCGCGCCTGGACCGCGTACATAGGCGGTGACTCCCAGCGCGGGGCAAGACGGTTGCGCTTGATGCCGGCACGTGGCCGGACGGGACGGGGGCCGTCCCTTTCTACGCCGCAAGCAGGACTCGAACCTGCGACCCTCGGATTAACAGTCCGATGCTCCACCAACTAAGCTATTGCGGCAGGGGGCAGAGCCGGCCGACCTAGGCCTCCCACATAACCGTTGCCTTCGACCCTGGCGCGGGTGGCCGGCTGCCTGGTCCCGCAAGCGTGGCGGCAACGCCTTCAAAGCCCGCGTGGCTGCGGCGGCAATGGCAGGCCGCGCCGCCTTCAACAGTCGCATCGGGTTTGTCATGGCCGCCGTGGGCTCCGCGGTGGGCCTTGGCAACCTGTGGCGTTTCCCGTACCTCACGAGCACCAACGGCGGGGCGACGTTCCTGATCCTCTATCTGGTGCTGCTGTTCCTGGTCGGCATCCCGGCCCTCATGGCGGAGCTCTCCCTGGGTCGCCGCTCGGGCCGCAACGCCGCCGACGCGTTCGGCGAAGACGGACAGCGCAAGGGCTGGAGCCTGGCCGGCTACCTGGCCATCGGCGGCGCCGTCCTGCTGCTCTCCTACTACTCCGTCATCGCCGGCTGGTCCGTCCGGTACATGTTCGACGGGCTGCGCGCCATCACCGAGGTGCCCGCCTACTTCGGCGACGCCCCCGGCTACTTCGCCGACATCAGCCAGGGCACGGACGCCGTGATCGGCCACCTGGTCTTCTTCACCATGGTGATCGCCATCGTGTGGCGAGGGGTGAGCCGCGGCATCGAGCAGGCCAACCTGATCATGATGCCCCTGCTCTTCGCGACAGTCATCGGCCTGGTCATCTACGGCAACCTCCAGGACGGCGCCGCGGCGGGCCGCGAGTTCTACCTCGAGCCGGACTTCGGCGAGATCCGCGCCAGCACCGTGAGCAACGCGGCCGGGCAGGCGTTCTTCTCCATCGGCCTGGGCATCGGCACCATGCTGACCTACAGCAGTTACCTCGGCCGCGAGAACGACCTGCAACGCACCGGCTTCACCATCGCGATCGCCGACACCGGCGTCGCCGTCCTAGCTGGCCTCATGGTCTTCCCGCTCATCTTCAGCCTCGGCCTCAGCGAACTGGTCGACCAGGCGGGGGGCAGCAACGTGGGCGGCCTCTTCATCGCCATCCCCACGGCCTTCGCCTCCATCGGAGACAGCCTCGGCAGCTTCCTGGCCGCCTCGTTCTTCATCATGCTGACGTTCGCTGCTCTCAGCAGCGCCATCAGCCTGCTCGAAGTGCCCGTCAGCATGGTGCTGGACCGCAAGCCCCACTGGGGCCGCCCCCGCGCCGTGCTCCTGCTGGGCCTGCCGATCTACACGTTCGGCCTCCTGTCGGCGCTCGACCTGGACTTCCTGACGCAGGCGGACAACCTGCTCAGCCGCGTCATCCTCATCTTGGGTGGCTTCCTGCTCTCGATCTACGTCGGCTGGATCCGCCCAGACCTCATGGACGAGATGGACGTCGGGCTCTCCGGCAAGAGCTACCTGCACATCCTGCGGCCCACCATCCGGTACGTGCTCCCCGTGCTTTTGGGTGCCCTCACCGTGCTCGGTGTCCTGGGCTACATGGTCGACATCGGCATGTTGGACCCGGCCGATGGCTCCTTCCTGGCCGAGCTGACCACCTGAGTGGGCCAAGCCCCTCGTGGCCGCCTGATGTCGGGCCTACGCCCCGCATTTGAACGACGTTCCTTAGAAGGAACGCAGCGTGGGCCACCATCCAAGCTGCGGATGTACCCAAGCGGCCAACGGGACCCGACTTAAGATCGGGGGCTTAGTGCTTCGCCGGTTCGAATCCGGTCGTCCGCATCATCCAGGCGCGCCCTAGGCTTCGGTTCCGCGCTGCCAGGCGTCCAGCCAGGACCGGACACGTTGCTTGTCAGGGTCGGAGAGCGGTTCGAGCTCCAGCGTCGCCAGGAGCGCCGTGTGCTCTTCCTGACTGATGCGCTGGTCGGAGAACGCCAGGTCCAGTTGGTGGCGGAACGCTTCGCTGGCGGGGCGGGAGAGCCCTCCTAGGAGCCGTTGGCGCAGGCCGGTCAGGATCGACGCGGTCTCCCGGTGGAGCACCATGTACTGGGCCTCGGAGAGCCGGCCCTTGGTCACGAGGGTCCGGTTGCGCCGTCGTTCCGCCGCCAGGGCCGCCAGCGCTTCGACCCCTGAGGTGGGCCGCCCAGGGTCGCCGATCGCGTCGAGTCGGTCGAGGTGCCTGTGGAGCATCCGTTGGGCACGCGCCCGCCGGCCGAGGCTGAAGAGGCCGCCCAGGAGGACGACGACGAGGCCGATGATGCCCCAGGTCATGTCCTGGTTCTCGGGGGCGAAGGCCCGTTGCAGCAGCGTCAACGTGGCCGGGGGCTCGATGCCGGCATAGACGGTGGTGGTGTTGCTGCCGGTCAGGCCGTCGGCGTACCGCGCCGTGACCAGCACCTGGAAGGGACCGGAGCCCACGAACGCATGGCGCAGGCTCGCGGCGGCCGTGTCGAAGCTTTCTCGGCTCCCGTCGCCCCAGTCCACGTCCCAACCGACGACCGGTGCTTCGCGGGGGCCGGGCGCCGCCGTCAGGACCACCTCTTCACTGATGGCGGGATGGGTCTCGTCGAGCCCTAGAACGGGTGAGAAGCCGGGCGCGGACCGCGTGGAGAGGAGCGTGGCGTTGCCGTCTCCGGCCACCACGACGACCCCCTCCGTCAAGGGCGCCATCCGCGCCGGCCAGCCGCCGTTGTCGTTGACGGGATCGAAGGGGAGCAGGATGCGTTGCAGCGGGCTGCCGTCGGCCGCGTCCAGGCGGACGAGGAGCGCTTCGTTCTCGCCGGCGCGGGCGGTGACGTTGGCCACCATGACCCGGATGTCCCCTGCGGCCGTGGCGTGGAGGTCCGCAAGGACGTGGCGCGTCGATTCGATCCAGGCCCAACGTTGTTCGAGGGTGAAGGGATCGATGGCGGTGAGCGCGTGGACCAGCGGGACGGCCGCCGCGTCCGGTGTCCAGACGATGGCGCGTCGGTTGATCCAGGAGCTCAGGGGCTCAAGGGTCTCGATGGCGGCGGACCGGATCGGCTGCTGCACTTCCGGGTTGATGAGGTACGTGCGGCCGCCCAAGGCGTGGAGGGCGAGGGTGCCGGATGCGGCGGCGACGGTGGAGCCACCGGGCACCATGTCCCGGGGGTCCTGCCCTTCCAAGATGGGTGTGGGGTCGTCTTCGGCCACTTGGCCCCCGACGGGGAACCCTTCGAGGGTCAGCCATTGGGCAGCGTACTGGATGACGTTGGGGAAGCTGGTGCGGCCGCAGGCGCAGGTGACCTGCCCCGTGACGATGAGGCCGGTGTCGAGCACCGTCACGGTGAGGGGAATGAACGTCGTCGACGATGGGGCGAGAGCGCTCTGCAGGGCGGGAATGCCGGCCATGGAGGCGTAGAAGATCTCGGTGGTCAACAGGCGGGACCAGAGCGTGGTGCCATCGACCAAGGCGACGGCCGCGAGGCCGTTGTCCATGTCGCCGGGAGTGAACAGGGTACCGACGCCATCGCGGTGGCGGAAGCTCCAGTAGGGGGCATAGGCGAGGCCGTCGTCCAGGTCGACGGCGACGCCGTTGCAGGTCCAACGGTGTCCAAGGCCAGCATCGGGGGAGACAGGGCGTCCGTCCCTGAGGTCGACCTCGGGCATCCAGCTCCAGGCCAGCTCGCGGCTGGGCAGGTCATAGGCGAGCAAGGCAGGCTCGTCGACCCCGGCCGCCCATTGGTTGCAGAGCAGGAGGCGGTCGTTGCGTCCGTCGTAGGCTGCCAGATGGGCCTGCGTGCAGCCGGCCAAGGGCTCGCTGCGGATCTCCGGCGACCACAGGGCTCCGGTCACGTGCGTCAGGCTGCAGCCGTCGCTGCCGGTCGTCACCACGAGGATCCCATGTGGGGAGGAGACGACGACGGGGTTGATGCCGTAGGAGCCGAAGTCCCGGCTGCCGTTGAAGAGCGGCCCCGTCCAGACCACGTCCAGGTGGCCGCCGGGCACGTCGACGTAGCCGGAGCGCCCTTCGGAACCGGCCAGCTGAGGCCAGCCGGCCACGGGCACGGCGACCAACCAGAGGCAAGCCACCACCAGGAGAACACGCACGCGCGGCAGCCGGGGCCGGCCGCCTTAACGCTTGTTGGGTGCCACCTTCGCCTCGCTTAAGGTGCCGACTCGACTGGCAAGACCGTGGCCGGCTTCTGGGACCTCCTGCACCGCTGCAAGACCAATGGTTGGCTGGCGTTGGTGCTCATCGCGGTCAACCTGGTGGGCATCGGTTACGGCTACTTCTATTACTGGGAGGTCGGGCAGTTCGACCCTGCCTCGTCGTACTATGTGGACTGGTGGTGGTGGCCGTTCACCGCCGACAGCCCCAACGCGGTCGTGCTGCTCACGGCGAGCCTGGTGCTGTACCGCTTCGGCATCCGCTCCAAGGTCCTGGACAGTCTGGCCGTGGTGGCCAACGTGCAGATCGGTCTCTGGACGACGTACCTGTTCCTGGCCTTCCCGGACCAACTGAACACCTGGGACTGGGGCGGCACCAACAACCTGCTCTTCTTCAGCCACATGGGGATGCCCCTGGAGGCGCTGGTGCTCATGCCGGACCTGCGCCGCGACCTGGCATCGCGCAGCGTGCCGCTGGCCGGTGGCATCGCGGCCTGGTTCACGCTGGGCCTTCTACTGGACTACGGCAGTGGCCACGACGGCGGCTTCTGGCCCCACGTCCACCCGGCGCCCTTCGTGGACGGCCATGGCAGTCTCGCGGTCGCCACGCCGATCCTGACGGTGATCGCGTTCGGGGTCTGGTGGCTGCTGGCCAGGCGTCCACTCCCCGACGCAGAGGCGCCGGGTCCCGAAGCTTGATGAACGGAGGCCCGGCATGGGCGCCCGTGGCCCGGACCGCCCTCCTTGTCCTTCTGGCGCTCCTAGTGGCGGCGCCGGCGGCGGTCGCGGCCCCCGGACCCCAGACCTGGTCGGCCAAGGCCCGCTCGGTGGGGGACAGCGCCCCGTCGGCGGCCATGCCCGCGCCCAGGCCGAGCTCGAACGCGCGTCGTTAGAAAGCTTGTTGCACCCCGAAGATCGCGATAAGGTCGCCCTCTCACTAGAGGACGGGACGCAATCCCGGCAAGAGGTGCGGCTTCGGCGTGCCGACGGTCGGTGGCTGTGGGTGGAGTGGGTCACTACGCCCTTCACCGAAAACAAGT
>JBMYRW010000002.1:0-107372 GCA_049602735.1 Thermoplasmatota archaeon | reverse complement strand
ATCGTTTCGGTTGTCGATGGCGTCGGCCCCGTACTCTCCGATGTACATGGGCTTGTCGCTGAGCCCTTCCCAAACCTCGAAGACATCGCCGAAATCGTCGGTAGCGATCGCCTCGCCGATGTCATCACCTACGCCCCCGATGCGCAGCATCTTCGGCAGGCCAGACAAGCTCGCGGCCGCCACAAACAGATCCTGCCCCGTATCAGTATCAGGTCCTTCCTCCAATGACAACAGGTCCGTGGAATCCGTGTGTCCGACCAGGTACACCTGCCCTCCTGGACCTAGCGTGAGATCCTGGACCCGATCGTCGCCATTGCCACCCAGCAACGTCATCGAGCGGAGGCCTAGCAACGAAGGTTCGAGAAAGGCAACGAACGCGTCCACATGATCGCCGCGTCGATCGTAGACCGTCGGCGAAGGCGGCAAGTCCTCGAGCGCGCCGTAGCCGCCTACCGCGACGGCCCCACTCTCCATGACGACCACACCGATGCCACGATCGTCCAACGACCCGCCAAAGATGTAGCCCGCCGTCGGTTGCATGGTAGCCCGGGAGAGCTTGGCCACCAGCACGTCGTCCCTTCCACCGATCTGGCCAGAAAACCCTCGATAGGCATCAAAAGAAGCGGACCTCGCTAGTCCCGTCACATAGATCTCGTCCTCCGGACCGATGGCGAGACCCTTGGCACGATCACGGTCGCTCCCGCCAAAAAGGGAGGCCCGGATCAGGGCGCCTTCGGCGTCAAAGCGCGCGGCCAAGACGTCATCATCACCGTTTCCTCGCTCCGATGCACCATGAGAATCGGCCGGAATCAAGGATGACGCGGAGAACCCGACGACCACGACCGTTCCATCATCCATGACGCGCACACGTTCTCCCTGGTCGCGGCCCGCTCCTCCGAACAACGACAGGAAGGCCAATTCAAGCCGGCCCCCTTCGTCCGTGAACTTGGCGACCAGCAGATCCACATCGGGGGAGGTGGTACCAGCGCTTGGTCGCCCGCTTTCCATGGCACCAGTCACCCAGACCGACCCATCCGGACCCCACCAGACATCCAGGAATGCTCCACTATCACCATCGCCGTGATCACTGGCATGCACGACGACCGGGTCGATGACCATGGTCGCGCCGCCGGGCGCCGGGTCGGTTACAAAGGAAAGTGTCCGACCGTCGATCATGAATCCCGCCCCGATCGGCTCTCGGTGGCCACTGGTATCCAGAACATATGCCTCAGGAATCTTGAGGCGCAGATGATGGGCGCCAAGGTCGATCGCGATTTCCTCGCCGATCTTCACCAATTCGAGGGCCTCTTTGCCTCCGGAAGCGTCGATTGCCAATCGGAAGTCCCGAGCGTCCGCGCCTGGCGGGACATGCAGATCCCATTCGAACAATCCTTGCTCGTTGAGAAAATAGCGAACCACGAGATCCGTCGCAGGCCCCATCCATGAAACGCTCAAGAAGCGCTGAATCGGCGTCTGGAGAGCTCCTGTTTCACGGTCGATGTACTGGACGACGCCTGGACCAGTTCAAAGGTCAACAAAGCTTCCGGCTCCGATGCTGGCGTTGAAGAAAAGGAACTCCTGATTTCCTAAGGGCGCCGCGAAACCGTTTGCGTGAAGTAAAAAGACGCCGGCGGCGGATCGGACAGCGTACTTGCTCCATGCTGGCCAATTGCCAAGGTTTTCTTCGATGGCGTAGAGCTGGCCTGCAATTGGAGAAGGCAGAACATCGACCCGTTCCGAGGACGACTGGCCTTCGTCACCTCCAACATGCATCGGGACCAAAGCGATCAGAAGAACGATGGCCAGCCAGCGCATGACCTGCGATTGGCGTCAGTGATTAAAAGCTCCAGGGGGCCATCCAACAGGCGCCGACCCACGGCGTTTGGTTCGTGATGCCTGAGGACCAATCGGCGTGCGGATCAGCCGTGGTCTGGCTCCAGGCGTGCCCGTTAAGAGAGGCCGCCGGCTGGCCCGCCTCCCGCTGCGGAGATAGCCAAGCCCGGCCCACGGCGCCCGTCTTGAAAACGGGTGGACTCGTCCTCGGGGGTTCGAATCCCTCTCTCCGCGTGACGAAGGAACAAGGAGAGAGGTACTCGTGATGCCGGCCCGCAAGGGCCGGTGGACCGAATCCCTCTCTCCGCGTGAACTTGTGAACAAGGAAGAGGGAATCGTGACGCCGTGCCGCAAGGCGCGGCCGATCGAATCCCTCTCTCCGCGCTACGCCTCGGGCGCCCCATCGCCCTGTTCCGCGCTCCGGGGTCCGGGCACCAGGTTCAGCAGGGCGATCTGGGCGCCTGCTCCGGCGTCGCCGTAGTGGAGTGCGTTGAGGCAACCGTAGTCCTGGGCGAACGCGAACGTCTCCAGATAGGGGCGCCCCAGGGCGTGGGAGAGGAGGGCGCGGTTGACGCCGGCGTGGGCGAAGAGGGCGACGTGGCGGCCCTGGAATTCATCGTGGAGTGCTTCGAAGGCGGCGTGGACGCGCGCGGCGAAGGAGTCGGTGCTTTCGCCGTCGGGGCAGGGGATGGTGGCGGGGTCGGCGGCCCAGCGGGCGGCGAAGTCGGGGTCGGCCTGTTCAATGTCCGGCCAATGGAGGCCTTCCCAGCGGCCGAAGTCCATCTCGCCGAAGCCGTCGCGGGTCTCCACCTGGAGTCCGGTCTCCTTGGCAAGCGGCGCGGCGGTGTTCTGGGCGCGGCGGCGGGGGCTGGCGACGATGGCGTCCAACGGCGCGTCCTTCAGGTAGGCGGCGGCCGCGGCGGCCTGATGGCGGCCCAAGGGCGACAGGTCGACGTCGAAGGTCCCCACGAAGGCGCCGACGTAAGGGGCGGCGACTTCGCCGTGGCGGATGGCCCACAGATGGAGGCTCACAGGGCGGCGAGTCGCAGGGCCCTGAAGGGGGTTCCGCGTGGCGTGGCCAAGCCTCAAGAGCGACGGCCATGTCGCCGGGCTGGAGGCGCCTGTGTTCCGTTACACCGAGTCGGAGTTGGACCCCGCTGTCAACGCGGAGATCCTCACGGAGTCCAGCCGCGCCGAGGCCCGTATCGCCGTCCTGGAGATCCTTCTCGCCATCGGTTTTGGTGTCTGGCTCGGCTTCGGCAGCGACGCGTTCGCCGCCGTGGCGCTGTTCACGCTGGCGACGGTCGTGCCCCTGCTCGTCGATTCCGGGGCCCGTCGCCGCGCCGCCTCGAAGCTCCGCTTGGACGCCTGAACCGTTCAGGTCGCGCCGGGCGCCTTGAGGAACAGCCGGCCCTTTCCACGACTGGCGACGACGGCGAGGCCCCGTCGTTGGGCCTCCCCTTGCAGCTTCCGGTCATTGGTGACCACGGCAGCACCCAGCCGACCCGCCACATCGAGGACACCGTCATCACCGGGCAGCTCCGTTGCTTCGACCGCGCATGACGCGGCCAGCCGCTGCGCTGCCTTGGCGGCCCTGGCCGTCGCTCCGTCGCCGGCCGCCAGCGTCGCGAGTTCGGTCACGCTCGGCGCGGCCACCACCCAACGCGGCGCGCCCAGCAGGCGCTCCAGCTCACCGTGCAGGTCCGTGCCGTCGGTGAACGGCAACAGGAGGGCGTTGGTATCGAGGACCACCACGGCTGCCGTGAAGGCCACGCGCGGACCGCCTACTCGAGCAGGCCGTAGCCGATGAGGCGCCAGCGGCCACCGACGCGGCGGCTGATGGCGATGCGGCTACCCGGCTCAGCGGCCACAGGGAGCTTGAGGACACACTCGACGCTGTCGCCGGCCGCCTTCAGGACCAGGCCGACGGTGGTGGCGGTGCCGACGTTGAGCATGAGCGGCTCCTTCACCTTGATCGGCTCCACGGCCGCATCGTCGGAGGCACCCACGACGCGGTCCAGCAGGTGGACCTCCATCGTGATGCGGTTGAGCGCCTCGGGGATCTTGCCAGGGTAGCCCAGCACGCGGCCGGTCAGGTTGTCCGCCTTGGTGACGGACGGGTCCAGGCTCGTACCGATGGCGATGAGGCCGCCGGGGCTCGCCTCCTTCACGGGGCGGGCGCCACAGAAGAGGCTGGTCACCTTCGTGCGCAGGGGCTGGTAGGTCACCTTGCCGCCCTCCTCCACCTTGGTGCCGGGGATGATCTCGATCTCGTCGCCCACCTTGAGCGTACCACGGCTGAGCGTGCCGCCGATGACACCACCGCGCAGCTTGCCAGGGCGGGTGCCGGGCTTGTTGATGTCGAAGGAGCGGGCGATGAGCAGCAGCGGGTCCGCCTCCAGGTCATGGGGCGGCGTCGGGATCGTCTCCTCGATCGTCCGCATGAGGTAGCCCAGGTTGACGTCGTGGTGGGCGCTGATGGGCACCACCGGGGCGTGCTCCGCCACGGTACCCTTGACGAACTTCTTGATCTCCTGGTAGTTCTCCAGGGCGCGCTCCTGGCTCACCAGGTCGATCTTGTTCTGGACGACGATGATGTTCTTGGCGCCCACAGTGTCGAGCGCCATCAGGTGCTCCTTGGTCTGGGGCTGCGGGCACTTCTCGTTGGCCGCCACCATCAGCAAGGCGCCGTCCATGAGGGCCGCGCCGCTGAGCATGGTCGCCATGAGCGTCTCGTGCCCCGGGGCGTCCACGAAGCTGACGGCGCGCAGGCGCTCCGGCTCACCGTCGAGGCGCTCGTCATCGGTGCGGGTCGTGTAGACATCGCTACCGTCCTTGCCCTTACCCTTGTAGAACACGGTGTCGGCGTAACCGAGCTTGATGCTGATGCCGCGCTTGATCTCCTCCGAGTGCTCGTCCGTCCACTTGCCGGAGAGGGCCTGGGTGAGCGTCGTCTTGCCGTGGTCCACATGGCCGATGAGGCCGATGTTGACCTCCGGCTGCTCCCCGTCGCGGTCTGCCATACGGCGGCGGCGACGCGAGGCCCTGTTAAAAGGGTGAGGCGGTCGACAAGACCGAACAAGGTTCGGGGCGAAGAGCAGGCAAAACCCTGCGAGACGGCCAAGACCCGGCGCGTCCCCTTAAGTAGCCAGCGCGGAGATGGCACCGCCATGTCCCCCTCCAGGTCCATCCTTGCAGCCCTCTTCATCTGCATCCTCGTCGCTCCCCTTCCCTCCACGGCAAGCGCCCCTGTCGACATCGACCTGGAATTGGTCGAGGTCGAGGAGGTCGATCTGGCCGCCAACGGGGTGGGCTGCGCGGGGTTGCCTTGGGGAGAATACCTGGGAGGCACAGACCAGATCGCGTGCGTCGGCTACCCCGCCGGGGCATGGAGCCGCGTCTTCGACGTGACGGTCCGGCATGAGACCTCCACGTCGTTCCACTTCACGATGGGGATGGAATACCTGTACAACGGGACCTGGCACCATGCAGCCGCCCACAACCCGCAGACGGGGCATCCCGCGTACACCGCGTCACGGTTGCACGAGACGCAAACGTACCGGTTGAACTGGGATTTCGGCGGCGTTGGCCTCGGCGATGTGGCCGTCCGCATCACCCTCGACCCGGAGGATGAGATCTTGGAGACCGATGAAGGCAACAACGTATGGGAAACGGCAGCCCGGCCCCTGGACCTCGACGGCGAGCCGGTGCTCTGGAACCTCAACGGCGAAGCGGCCGAGGACGGCACGGTACTGCACGACCCATTCTACCAGGGGATGAGGGAAACGGATGGCTACTCGATCTTCTACGCGAGCGATCTTGTCCTGAGCACGTCTTCAGCGTTGATCGCGGAAGCGAGCATGGTCCTGGATGAACACGCACCGGGATGGCGGAACATCCTGCCATTCCTGGTTCGGACGTACAATGAAGTGTACGGCGTTGTGAGCTACCAGTTGTGCCACGGCGGCCTTCCGGTCCGCAGTTGCTGAGACCCGACCCGCGCGCAGGTTCCAAGCGCGCACTGGCCGCAACCGTCATGTCCCGGCGCCGTGATGAGCCCGCATGCTCCGCGCGGTGTTGCTGCCCTTGCTTCTCCTGACGGCCGCCCTCTCGGTCGCCGGCCCGTCCATGGCGGCGGATGTGACCGTCGACGTGGGATCCAACTTCTTCGACCCGGATGAGGTGACCATCGACAAGGGGGACACGGTGACGTGGACGTGGGTGGGCGGCTTCCATGACGTGACCGCAGGCACCCCGGGCGCGCCGGGCGAGGAATGGTGCAGCGCCCGTGGCGGCACATCCGCCGAGGACTGCGACCGCACGTTCACGGCCGCCGGGCTCTTCGACTACTACTGCACGATCCACCCGGCCGGCATGCAGGCGACCGTGATCGTGCGCGGCGCGGCGCCCAATGTGGCCATCACGAGCCCAGCGGACGGCGCGACGGTGACCGGCGTCACGACTGTGACGGGGACGGCGGCGGCCGAAGCGGGCATCGACCTGGTGGAAGTGGCCGTGGATGACGGTCCCTGGATGGCGGCCACCGGCACCGGTTCCTGGAGCTTCGATCTCAACACGGCCGCCTACGACAACGGCGCGCACACGCTACGGGCGCGCGTGACCGCCTTGGACCGCCAGGTGACCGAGACCGCCATCGCGGTGGTCGCCGACAACCTGCAGACCGTCGACCTGGCCATCGACCTGTTCCGCGCGGACAACCAGAACCTCAACCAAGGCACCTCCACGTTGACGTTGCGGGTGGCCAACGACGGCAACCTGCCCGTGGCGGCCACGGCGCTCCTGGAGTACAGCGCCAACGGCGCCTGGCACACCATCGACACGGTGGCCTTCGAGATCGGCGCCCTGGGAGCCACGACCACGCTGCGCACCGACTGGAGCCCCGTGGGCGCGCTGGGGCAGTTCGATGTCCGCGCGACCCTGGACCCCGACGACGAGCACCAAGAGTTGAGCGAAGCCAACAACCAGGCGACCACGAAGGCAGCGATCTTCACCCGGTTCGTGCCGGGAACGGATCTGTTGACCCTGGCCTAGCAGGCATCTGCCTGCCTGGCGGCCCGCGGAGTGCTTCGCAGGCGTTCTGCTGCGCATCATGGTGCTTGCTTGCCGGGGGTTCTTATCGCAGGTTCGCGGTGTGACGGTCATGGCACAGGCCTTGCGTTGGATCGTGACGTTGATCGTTGGCGCCCTCCTTTCGGCATCCCTACCCAGCGGCGCGCAGACGCCCGCGACGAACCTGACCATCGTCGAAGTGGAGCCGATCGAGGAGACCTACAGCGGCGAGAGCTGTCCCCCAGTCCATCCTTGGCTGATCGGTCGCGGTTGTGGCTTCATGGCCGATACGGTGCCCCACAGGGACTTCCTCATGCGGGTGGGACACGTCGGCGACGTGGCGACGTACCGGTTCGCCATGGACTACTTCCATGAGGGCGCCTGGGTCGATGCTGAGGTCTACGAGATCTCGACGTTGTCCGACACGGTCACCCGGTCCGAGCGGCCGTCCGGTGAATACGTGATCAAGGTGCGCTGGGAGAACGCCCGCGTCGTCACGGATGACGTCCCTATCCGTTTCGCCTTGGACGTGGATGGAGACGTAGCTGAAAGCGACGAATCCGATAACGGCTGGTCGATGGATGCAGAGTGGACGTTGGGTCTGCCCCCGCTGTACGCGAACTTCCTGCGCTTCCTGGGGCTGCCCGGCCCGATCCCTGCCTTCTCGGAGGCGGCGTTCCTGGACGAGCAGGGCATCGAGTTGCCGCGGCCGCCCACGTGGGGCCCGTAACGACGGACGGCGCTCGCGCTCGTCGTTCACGGTTCAACAGAAGGGAGGACAAGGAGAAGAAGGGTGGCGCCGACGTGGCGCGTTTACTGGTCCGCGAGGGCGGCGAAGTGTTCGCCGACGCCCTTGCTGCCGGCCTTGGAGACGACCATGTTGAGCTGGACGATGGCGTCGGTCACGGTGTTGCCGCGGATCGACTTGCCCTTGCGCTTGCCGTTGTAGTCCTTGGGGTGGAAGCCGGTGCTGTCCGTCAGGAGCAGGCGGCGGCGCTCGCCACCCTCGACGTCCTTGCGCATGGGGAAGCCGGCGAAGTCGGTGCCGCCGGTGATGCGGAGCTTGTAGCCGGGGAGGTTGACGTTGATGCCGTCCACTTCGTCGCCGATGCGGCGGCCGACCATGTTCTGGGCGTGGTGGCCCGTGATCTCGAAGTTGTAGCTCTTGCCTTCCGCGGGGTCGTTGATGACGATCTTGAAGGATGCCATGGGTATCATTCCTGCGCCTGGTATGCCGAGCGGCGGGGGCCACTCAGGTCACCATGAGGCTTCAGGCGCAGGCCGGCCGACGGAGACGTGGATAAAGAGGCTGCGGCGGCTCCTCTGGCGGCTTCTGTGGCGCTCCTTTATAGCCAGCGGCGCACGCGGTCGCGGTACTGTTCGTAGGTCTCGCCGAACCGGTCGGCCATCATCGCCTCCTCCGGGAGGACGACGTAGCGGTGGATCAGGTAGGCGGAGAGGAGGACGCTGCCGAGGCCCCAGATGGTGCCCAGCACGATGGCGCAGCCGACCTGGGCGACGAGGAAGCCGACGTAGACGGGGTTGCGGCTGTACCGGTAGGGGCCGCTGGCAACGAGCGCCACGGTGGGGGCGTTGACCTCGGGGTTGTTGCCGCGCTTCATCTGTTCCGAAAGGGCCCAGACGACGGCGACGAGGCCGAGGCTGACGGTCACCCATCCGGAGAGGTCCACGTCGTCGGGCAGGGCCGCCGGGGGGACGCGCCGGTCGGCCAGGTAGCCGAGTACCAGGGGCAACAGGGAGAGCAGCACCGGTTGCGGTAGGCGCCCTTGCCGGCTCATGGTTCGCTGCGACGGCCGGCGAGGACTTCACGCCAGCGGGCGCGGGGTGCCTGGTCCAGGTGTTCGACGAAGCGGCGGCGCAGCAGGAGGCTGGCGGCGTCCAGGACGACGACGGCCGCGAGCATCAGGAGGAGGATGGCGGCGACCCGGTCGTACTGGAAGAACTTCAGGTAGAGCGCCAGCAGTTGGCCGATGCCGCCGGCGCCGACCACGCCGATGATCGTGCTGCTGCGGATGTTGTATTCGAACATGAAGAGCGCCTGGCTGCGCAGGGCGTTGCCGGCGGACGGGAGCAGGATGTGGCGGCCGATCTGGAGGCGGGTGAGCCCGGCGGCGCGGGCGGCCTCCAGGGCGTCACGGGGGAGCCCTTCCAGGGCCTCGTACTGGAGTTTGGCCAGGTAGCCGATCGTGTACGCCGTCATGGCGGCCACACCGGCCAGGGGCCCGAAGCCCAGCAGCAGCACCATGATGATCGCCCAGAGGAGACTGGGCAGCACGCGGACGGCGCTGGCGGCCACGCGGGCAGGCGCGGCGATCCACGTCGGCACGAGGAGCGTCGTGGAGGCGAGCGCTAGGGGCAAGGAGAGCGCGAAGCCGAGGAGGGTGGCCAGGAGGGCGATCTGCACCGTCTCGACGAAGCCGTCCCAGGCGACGGGGAGGATGCTCCAGTCAGGAGGAAACGCTTCTTGCACGAACCAGGAGGCGCTGCGCCCCAGGGCGTCGAGGCGGATCTCGTGCAGGTCGAGCCCCACGATGGCCCACAGGACCGCCAACAGCGCTGCGCCCCAGCCCAGCACCCGCTTGGTCGAGGTGTTCACGGGTCCTCCGGGACGGCCATGGCGGTCAGGTGCCCTTCCTTGAGGCTGAAGATGCGGTCGGCCAGGCGAAGCGCCTGGTCCAGGTGGTGTTCGACCACCAGGAGCGTCATGCCGGTCTCCTGTTGGAGGCGACGGACGGCCCCCCAGACCGCCTCGACGGTGGCGGGGTCGAGTTCGCCAAGGAACTCGTCCGCGAGCAGCAGCCGGGGGCGTTGTACGAGGGCGCGGGCGACGGCGACGCGGCGTTGCTGGCCGCCGGAGAGCTGGTGGATCGGGGCTTCCGCCTTCTCGGCGAGGCCCACGTCGGCCAGTGCCTGCCGGGCCCGCTCGCGGACCTCTTCAGGGTACGCGCCCACGAGGCTGCGCCAGGCGGGGAGTCCCGGTAGGGCGCCGTGCAGGACGTTGGCCAGGGCGGAGGCGTGACGGACGAGGCCGAGCCGTTGCGGCACGTACCCGACCTGGCCGCTGGGTGGCCGCGACGGCGCCGCGGATCCGAGGACCTCCAGGCTGCCCGCCGCCGGCGAGAGCAGGCCGGCGACCGCCTTGAGGAACGTGGACTTGCCGCCGCCGCTGGGGCCCAGGATGGCCACCGTCTCGCCGGCCGCCACTTCCAGGCTGACGCTCTTGACGACGAGCCCCTGACCGTAGGTGAGGTCGAGGTCACGGGCGATGACGGCGGGCGCCAGGGGGTCGGGCGCCGGGCGGGCGGAGGCCACCGGGTTCAGCTCTGCAGCTTGTTCTCGACGTACTGGCCGATGCCGGGCACCTTGGCCAGGTTGCGGCCGTAGTCGCCCAGGTGGTCCTGGGCGTTGGTGGCCACGAGGCCGTCCGTCTCCAGGACGTCGTCGAGGATGTCGCGGCCGGCCTCGCTGTCTTCGAGGGCCAAGAGGGCGTTGGTGAGGGCGCTGCGGGCTTCGGTGGGCAGGTCGTTGCGCACCATCACGGGGTGGCTGGGGACGTTGCCGAAGGACTGCAACATGCGGTAGGCGGAGGGGTCGAGGCACCAGGTGTGCTCGCCGCGGTAGGCATCGCTGGTGGGGTCGCAGTATTCGGCGACGGTGCTGTCCTTGACGAAGGCGACGTCGCCCACGTCTTCGGAGAGGCACTGGAGGGCGCCGCCGTAGCCGCTGTAGGGGGCGCCGCTCTCGGGGATCGTCGCCTGGGAGAAGAACGCCTCCACCGTGGGGACGATGCTGGCCAGGTCGTCGGCGCCCTGGACGGCCACGAGGCCGTTGTCGATCATCCAGCCCAAGGGCATGAACATCCCGGCGCTCTTCAGGAGGCCCGTATGGCAGCTGCGGGCGCCGGCCAGGTCGGCCATGGACGTGTACGTGCTGTTGGCGAGCACCACGGCGCCGGCGACGTAATGGCTGCGGCCGTCGCTGTTGAGGTCGGCGGCGATGACGTCGAGGTCGAAGCGCTGCCAGCCGAACCAGCCGGCGGCGCCGTCGACGAAGGCGGCGTCCACTTGGCCACTGGCGAGGGCCGCCAGGACAGCGTCCGTGTTCTGCACCCAGTGGATCGTGGTGTCGCGGCCGGTCTCGGCGCTGATCCAGTCCGCCAGGCGCTGGGGGTCCTTGTCGGCGTCAGCGTCGTCGTCGGTGCTGACGAACGCCAGCCGCAGGGCGTCGGTGTCGTCGGTCGTGCAGCCGGCCAGCAGGGCGCCCAGGAGGGCGGCCACGATGAGCGTGCGCATTTTCGGGTCCTCGAAACCCGGCGACGGCGGCCGCTTCTTAACGGTTTTCGGGGGGCCGAAACAACGTACGGCCCGCTAGGCGTCCGGCGCGGCCACCTGGTCGGCCACGCGCTTCTCCTGGTCCACGGCCACGCCACGCCGCTCCGTCAGGAAGCCGTCCATCCAGTCGTGCAGGGCGTCAGGGATCCAATGCTCCATGCCGCACGCCGCCTCATGGGCCTCCGCGTGGTCCATGCCGCAGACCTCCTGAAGGAACACCTGCATGACCCGGTGGCGCCCGAGGATCTTCTGACCCACCGCACGGCCCGTCTCCGTCAGGTGCACGCCGCGGTACGGCTCGTACTCCACGAAGCCCGCCTTCTCCAGTTTCTGCACCATGTCTGTGACACTGGGCGGGGCCACGCCGAGCTGTGCCGCGATCTCGCCCGTGCGCGCCACGCTCCCCTGCTCCTCCAGGCGGTAGATGGTCTCGAGGTACTCCTCCATCTGCTCCGTGGCGGCCACGCGCCGTCGACCCCGACGCCCCATGTAACGGTGATGGAGGCCACAACGCCCTTGAGGGGTCACGGTCACGTCGAGGCCATGAACCTCGGAACCTCCCCGCGCGCCCGCCTCCTGGCGCCGCTGCTGCTGGTGGCCCTGCTCTCCACGGCCGCCTCAGGCCTGCAATGGGACGGCGCGGCCGAACGCGTGGACGATGGAGGTTTCGTGGCCAGTGCCGTCGCCGTGGCGCTCGGCCCAGACGGCACCGGCGGCGGCGCCTGGGTGAAGAACAACGTCGGCCTCATGGCGCGCATCTACGACGGCGGCTGGGGGCCAGAGGTCATGGTGGCCACCGGAACGGACTCCGTCTCCAGCCCCGTGATGGCCGCCACCGACGACGGTCGCCTCCTGCTCGTCTGGAAGCATGACACCGGGGACCACTACAACGTCCGCTACGCCACCTACAACGGCGCCTGGAGCACCGCCGCCACCCTCCACGACCCTGCCGTCGGCTCCGCCAACGGTCTTCTGAGCCTCGACGTCGCGGGATCCCATGTCGCGGTCGCGTGGATCGTCGACGATGCCCCCGCGCCAATCCACGTCGCCCTCTGGAACGGGGCGACCTGGGACGTGCAGAGCATTGGGACCTCCGAAGCCTCGTCCCCCGACGTGGCCATCGACACGGACGGCACCGCCTGGCTCGTATGGCAGGAACGCGAAGCCGGCAGCACCACCGACGTGGTGACCTACAGCACCCGGCCCGCAGGCGGCTCCTGGAGCACCGCGACCAGCGTCGACCTGGGCCCTCAGGACGTCGGCGCGGCGCAGATCGCCGCCCGTGGCGGTCACGCCCATCTCTTGGTCCAACAACGCCTGGATGAACCCGGCAACCGCCTCGTCTCCCTGGCCTCGGACGGCGCGGACTGGGAGGCCCCGCGCACCCTGGCCACCTACAGCATCACGGCCGGCCTCGACGGCGACATCGGCGCCGCACCCGACGGCAGCGCCATCGCGGCGTGGGTCCGCCCCATCGACGGCGACATCCAACCCCGCGTCGTCGTGGCCCGCCTGGACGGCACCTCCTGGACGATCCACACGCCGTCCACCGACGGCCTGCGCCACCAGCAACCCGACCTGACCGTGGACCGCTACGGCAACGCCATGGTGGCCTGGACGAGCGGTCAGGCGACCATCTGGGCCCTCGACTTCGTCGCTGGCGACGGCTGGCAGGCCCCCGTCGAGACCCCCGGCATGCCCAGCGGCACCAACACCCGACCCAACGCCGCCCTCTCACCGGACGGCCAAGGCCTCGTCACCTGGCGCCGTGTGGACGCCAACAACCTGTTCGACCAGTCCCAGTACCGGGGTTACGCCAACGCCCTCGCCTCCGACCGCCCAGGCCCCGCGCTCAGCCTCGCCGGCCCCGGCGACCTGACCAACCAGGCCCCCGTGCTGCTGCAAGGGACCGTCACGCCCGGCACCGTGCTGACGGCGGACGGCGCGCCGCTGGCGGTCGACCCGGCGGACGGCTCGTTCGCGCTGTCCCTGGACCTGGCCGACGGCGAACACACCGTCCAACTGGAGGCGACCAACGGCGGCGGCACCGAGAGCCTCACGAAGAGCTTCACCGTCGATACCGTAGCACCCTCCCTGGAAGTGACCGCCCCGTTGGACGGCACCGAGACCACCGAGATCATCGCCACGGTGGAAGGGACGGCGGAGCCGGGAGCCCAGGTGACCGTGGACGGACGCGACGCGAGCCCCGACGGCGCGGGCGTCTTCAGCCTCGTCGTGTCGCTCCATCAGGGCGAGAACGTCATCGACGTGGTCGCCACCGATGCGGCCGGCAACGAGGCGACCACAAGCGTCACGGTGACCACGACCTCCCCATCGGCCCCCCCGCCGGAGGACGACGATGAACCGACGGACGGCGACGGGACCGGCGACGGGACGGGCGACGGCGGTCAGGGCGGCGACGGGAGCGGCAACGGTGACCCCGCCATCCCTGACGGCCGCGACCGGGACGAAGACGTGCCGGTGGTCCACGACCCCAACCCGGGCGGTGACGATGACGGCAAGGACTCGCCGCTGCCCTTCGGCGCGGTGATCATCGCCCTGCTTGCCGCCGTGGCCATGGTGGCGTGCCGGCGCTTCAGGTAGCCGGGAAGTCGATGTCCAGCATGTCGCGCTTGAGGATCTCGCGCTGCATCTGGGCGGTCTCGCCGATGAACTGAAGGGCGCGGGCGTCGCGCAGGAACCGCTCGGCGATGCCTTCGCGCATGAAGCCGGTGCCACCCATGACGCGGATCGCCTTGCGGGTCATCCAGATGGCGGTCTCCGAGGCGTGCAGCTTGGCCCGGGCGGCCGCCGCGGGGGCAGCATCCGGGTCGTCTTCGAGGGCGGCGGCGGCCTCCAGGTAGAGGGCACGGCTCGCGGCGACCTGCAGCCCCATCTGGGTGACACTGTCGCTGACCGCCTGGTACTTGCCGATCGGCTCGCCGAACTGGATGCGGCTCTCGGCGAAGCGGGCCGCCTGCTCCATGGCGCCGGCGGTGCAGCCTGTGAGGGCGGCGGCAGCGGCGACCTTGAGCCACGGGCGGGCCTCGTCAAGGAGCGCGGCACCTTGCCCGACCTCGCCGACCACGTCCCCTGCCGCGACGGTGACGCCGGCCAGGTAGACCGTGCGGATGCCGCTGGCACGGAGCCCCAGGAGGGGTTCGTTGCGCCCAAGGGTGACGCCAGAGGCATCGGAAGGGACGGCGAAGAGCGTCGGGCCGCCATCGGGCACGTCGGCCAGGACCAGGAAATGGGCGGCGCCGGCGGCGCCAAGTCCCCAGGCTTTCTGGCCGGTGAGGATGTAACCCCCATCCTCCGCCGGTTCGGCGCGGGTGTTGACCTTGCTCGTGTCGCTGCCGTGGGCCTCCTCCGTGGCGAGCACAGCGATCGTCTTGCCTTCCGCTGCGGAAGCGAGCAGGCGGCCGCGCAGGTCGTCGGAGGCGGCGGCCAGGGCGCGGAGGGCGAGGCCGTTGTGGAGGGACAGGATGGCGGCGCTGTTGGGGTCCACCTGGGCCAGCTCGTCGATCGCCAGCGCGAGGGCCGTGGGGGTCACGCCGGCACCGCCCTGTTCGGCGGGAAGCCCCATGAGGGTCAGGCCAAGGCCGGCCGCCGCGGCAAGAGGCTCGGCAGGGAAGCGGTCGTGCCGGTCCTGTTCGGCCGCCGTCTCGAGGCCGACCTGTTCGCGGGCGAACTCGCCCACCATCTTGCGGATCATCGCTTCGTCGTCGCTGAGTCGGTACCCCATGCGTTCACCTTGAGCCCGAACATATTCGAGGTGCGCGTCATGAGGGTTGCGGCTTCGCGGCACGGCGCCAGGACGGCGCCAGAACCCCCAAGAACCGGAGCGACCGTCGCCGCCGCATGCGCATCACGTCCCTGTTGGCCACCTCTGCTCTCCTGTTGGTCGGCCTGGCCGGCTGCCTCGACGGCGGCGACACGGATGACGAGCCGGCCGCCCCGCCACGACCGACCATCACCGTGCCCCGGTTCCTGGAACCGACCGCCATGGCGATGCAGGCCGGCGGCGCGGAGCCCAACCTGGACGTGGCCCCCGATGGCACCATCTGGGTGACGGCGCCCACGGGGCTCCAGTTCAAGCCCAACGTGGCCCAAGGCGCCGCGTACCTGTGGCGCTCCGCGGACGACGGCGCCACCTGGGAGACGCTGCGTTCGCCCATCGCCACGGGCGTCGACCCCACCGGTTCGGGCGAACTGGGTCCGTTCTGCTCCTGCGACGCCGACGTGGCCGTTGGCGACGACGGGACCGTCTACTTCACCGACTGGTGGAGCATCGGCATCACGCCGGGCAACTACCTCGTCGAGTTCAGCAGCGACGGCGGCGACAGCTGGACGCCCAGTCCCGTCCCGATCCTGCCCCACAAGTCCGTGCTGATGGACCGGCAATGGCTGCTGCCCCTCTCCGACGGCCGCATCGGCCTGTTCCACGCCGAACTGTTCCCGGCCGAACCCCGCTCCATCGAGGCGACCTTCAGCGCCGACGGCGGGCTCACCTGGAGTCTCCCCGTGGACGTGGTGGACGAAGGGCTCAACCTCATCGGGCACCCCATGGAGCTCACCGATGGCACGATCCTGGCCCCCTGGGCGGAGATCGAGCAAGGCAGCAGCGACCTCTGGACCGCGCCCGGCCAGGCCATGGTCGCCCGCAGCACCGACGGCGGTGCCACCTGGGAGCAGCACCTCGTCTCCCCGGTGCCAGGCGGCTACGGCAACCTGTGGCCCATCCAAGGCGCGGCCGACCAGGCCGGCAACGCCTACGTCGCGTGGGGCGCCTGGGACCACGACGCCGGCGACGAGGAACGCGAACGCATGGCCATGTTCCTCTCCAAGAGCAGCGACGGCGGCGTCACCTGGAGCGACCCGGCCAAGCTACGCGCCCGCGGCGTCAACGCCCTCCCCTGGGTGGCTGCCACCGGCAACGGCACCGTCGCGGTCGGCTGGTACGGCGGCGATACGGAAGGCGACCCCTTGGAGGCCCCCGACGATGCCACCTGGTACGCCTACGCTGCCGAAAGCCTCGACGGCGGCGAAACGTTCGCCCTCACGAAGGTCGACCCGGAGCCGGTGAAGACCGGGCCGTTCTGCCCCATCGGGGGCGCGTGCCCCAGCGACCGGGAGCTGCTCGACTACGTCAGCCTCGACTACGCCCCGGACGGCCGCCTCTGGTACGCCTACGCCAAGGAGGAAGCGAAGGACGGGTTCCTTGACGCCGGCGTGTACGTCACCGTGAGCCAGAAGGGGTGGGACGAGCGGGTGTTCGTCGGCTGACAGCTGCGCCTGACGCCTATTGGATCTCCGCGATGACCTCAAGCTCGAACGGCACACCGAGGGGCAGCTCTGCCATGCCGACGGCGCTGCGGGCGTGGACGCCTTCTTTGCCGAAGGCGAGCGCCATGAGGTCGCTGGCGCCGTTGGTGACCAGGTGGATGTCTGTGAAGCCGGGCACCACGTTGACGAAGCCGGACAGGCGCAGGATGCGCAGGTCGTCGAGGGTCTTGCCGGCGTCGGCGGCCGCTTCCTTCAGGACAGAGATGGCGTTCAGGGCGCAGATCTGTGCGATGCCCTGCGCCTCCTCCAGGCTGTGGCCGCCGTCGCCCACCATGCCGGTCGCCTTGATCTCGCCGCAGACCACGGGGATCTGACCGCTCACGTAGATCGTGGAGCCAGTGCGCACCCACGGAACGTAGTTGGCTGCCGGGGCGGGGGGGTCGTGCAGTTCGTGGCCGGCGGCGGCGAGGCGCTCTTCCACCTGGGTCATGGGGCGGCCATGGGTGCCCACGCCTTGAACGCAGCGAGTGTGGCATCGGGGGCGTCCTCGAAGGGGAAGTGGTCCACCTTGGGGAGCAGGTGGGCATCGTGGTCGGGGAATTCGGCGACCCAGCGGTCGTTCCAGCCTTGCTTCGTCATGGCGTCCTTGGCGCCGAACAGGATGAGGCAGGGCAGGTGCCGCAGCCGGGTCAGGTTGGCCTCCAATTCGGCCGCCACGTCGGGGTCCGTGAAGCCGGCGAACCAGTCGAGCGTGCGTTCGCGGGCGGCCCGGTCCCGGTACGGCCTGGTGTAGTGGCGTCCTTCGGCCTTGGTGAGGCTGCGGGTGCCGTAGGCGAGGCGGCGCTGGGTCCGGGCGAGCAGGTTGGTGCGGCGGTTGAGCCAACGGAAGCCGCGGCCGGTGACGACCCCAAGGAACCGGGTCACTTCGGGGTAGGCGCCAATGTCCCAACCGAAGGTGCCGCCCACGACGAGCCCCACCATGCGGTCGGGATGGCGGCCGGCGACCAGCATGCCGGTGGGTCCGCCGGCGTCGTTTGCCCACAAGGTCACGTCGCGGAGATCGAGGCGCTCGACGAACGCCTCCAACGCGGCGGCATGGCCCTTCAGGCTGTGGTCGAAGCCCGGCGCCGCCTCCGACAGGCCGTGGCCAGGTTGGTCGAGGGCCACGCACCGGTAGCGGTCTCGCAGTGCCAGGATGTGGTTGCGCCAGGTGAAGCTCCAGCCCATGCCGGGGTGGGCGAACAGGAGCACGGGCGCGTCGCGGGGCCCTTCGTCGATGTAGTGCAGGCGGTGGCCGTCGAGGTCGAGCCAGTGGTCGGCAAACGGGTACAGGTCGTCGTCGACCCAAGTGGGGCGTTCCATGGGACCCAGGTGAGGACCGGTGAGGCATAGGGGCGCGGCAAGGCTGACTTTCGATTCAGGGAAATAGCGCAGGCCCCTCCTGTCGGCGTGGACGGCCTTGACTTCCGGATCCTGGCAGCCCTCCACGAAGAGGGGCTCGCCAGCCACGCGGCGCTCGGGCGCCAGGTGGGCCTCACGGCGCCGGCCGTCGCCTCCCGCCTCCAACGGCTTCGGGACGCCGGCGTCCTCCTGGGGTTCCGAGCCGACCTCCACCCGGCCCTCTTTGGCACCACGAGCACCCTCCACGCGCTGCCGGGACCCCACGACGAGGCCGATGCGGAGGCAGCGCTGGCCCTGCCGGGCGTCGTGTGGGTGGCCCAGAAGCTGGACCGTGGCCTGACGGTGATGGCCTACGGTGAGACGGACCTCGACAGCATCGGCCACGTGGCCAGGCAGATGCCGGGCGACGGCCGACCGCCGGCGCCGCCGGGTCGGTTGGCCCGGAAGGTGCTGGCAGCCGTCGTGACCGATCCGCGCGCAGGGCGCGACCGGCTGGCACGGGCCACGGGGCTCAGCCCCAAGACCTGCGCCAAGCACCGGGAGGCGCTCATGGCGGAGGGGCTGCTGTCGGTGCTGCCCGTGTTGGGCGCGCTCTCCGGTGAAGGGGCGGTCGTCTACCACCTGGCGGTCTTCGGCGACGCTCCCGTCGCCGCGGTGCGGCACGCGTTGGTCGATGCCGTGCTGGTCAACGAGGCCCCGGGCGTCCAGTACTGGTTCTGCATGGCGAGCGATCTGGGCTCTGCCCTGGCCCGGCAGGGGGCCGTCCGCGAACTGGGCCTGGAGGCCCAGATGACCCTCAACCGGCGCCTCGTGCAGAACGACGCGCGGCTGCTGCGGTGGCTGGGCACGGCCTAAACGCACCGGGGCGATGGCGAGGCATGGCGAGGGAGGTCTCCAGCGAGGCGGCCAAGAAGGCGACGGGGCGCGACTGGGACGAATGGAAAGCCCACCTGGACGCCGCCGGCGCGGCCGAGATGCCCCACAAGGAGCTGGCGGCGTGGATCGGCGCCAACGAGCCCGGCGTCTCCATGTGGTGGGCGCAGATGGTGACCGTGGAGTACGAGCGGATGATCGGCCGACGCAAGCTGGCCCAGACCTGCGCCGGCGACTTCCAGACCCAGGCCTCCAAGACCCTGCCCGGCAGCATGGACGACTGGCTGGAACGCTGGAGCGACATCATGGCGGACCTCCCTGCCATCGACGGCGTCCTCCTTGACGAGCCTCCTAAGACCTCCTCGTCCGAGAAGTGGCGCTATTGGCGCGCGGCGCTTGCTGACGGCAGCCGCATCGCCGTCACCATCGGCCAGAAGGACACTGGCAAGGTCACCCTCGCGGTGGGGCACACCAAGCTGGAGGACGAGGAGCAGGTGGTCCGTTGGAAGGCGTACTGGAAGGCCCACTTGGCGGAGCTGGTGGCATGAGCGCTCATCAGTTCGTACTCGTCCCGGGCGCTGGCCTGCCCGGCTGGATCTGGGACGACGTCGCCGAGCGGCTCGAAGCAGCAGGGCACCGCGCCGACATCGTCGATTTCGGCGACGACAAGTCCGCCTGGCGCCTCGCCGACTACGCCCAACGCATCATGGAGACGGCGCCCGCCAAGGGGAAGGTCACCCTGGTCGGCCATTCGGGCGGCGGCGTCCCGACCATGGCCGCAGCCAGCCTGCTGGGAGACCGGCTGGCCGGGATCGTCATCGTCGCCGGCATGGTGCCCAAGCCCGGAGGATCGTTCGTCAGCTGCCTCGGCTTCCCGACCAGCCTCTTTATGCGCGCCATCCTGCGCATCCTGGGCACCGACCCGCCGGAAGGGCTGTTGCGCAAAGGCGTCTGCTCCGATCTGGACCAGGAGCGCACCGACCGTATCGTGGCCGACCTGCGACCCGAATCCAGGCGCTACTTCACCGACGGGAGCCCGCCGGGGGCACCGAGCCCGGGGGCGGCCCGTCGCTACATTCACCTCACCGAGGACAAAGGGCTCCCGCCAACATCCCAACGGAAGCAGGCGGCGCGATTGGGCGGCGACGTGGTCGAACTCCCGGGCGGCCACATGCCCATGCTCACACGGCCAGAGGAGCTGGTCGACGCGTTGATCTCGTTCCCGACACCACGTTAGGCCCCGTCGTCCTTTACCGACAGGCGAGCTTGCCACGACGTGGATGGCATGGGCGTGGCCCCCGACGGCCAGGAGCAGACCTGATGGCCGGCCTGGAAGGCATCGACGCCACCAGCATGGAGCTCGTGGACGCCTTGCAAGCGCGCTTCATCTACGACGAAGAGACGCGGATCGCCAAGCCGCTCGTGCGCCACGCCGATTTTGTCCCGGTCGCCGTCCATGGCGCTGCCGTCGCCGCGGCGCAGGCGAAGGGAGGCGAGATGGCGACCTCCTGGGGCAAGCCAGAAGGGGACGCTGAGCGGGTGATCGCCCGCGTGCGCTTCGGCATGCCTGGGTTCAAGGGGCGGCTCATCACGAACGCCCGCGACGACAAACTGACGGAGGCCAGGAGCTGGAAGGCGCTGCTGGGCAAGCCCCAACACCATAGCCTCACGGCGGTCAGCTACGTGGTGGAACGGGCTGGCAAGTACGCCGAGTCGGTGGGGGGCATCGACCCAGGGGCCACGTACCGCATCCAGCGCCGTGACGGCCGGCCCATGGTGGTGCCGGGCCTCTGCGCTGTGCGCCACCTGTCCTTCGCCAGCACCGGCAACGAATACGACGACCTCTGCCACGTCCAGGTGACCGCCACCGCGAACCGTTTCATCGGCAAGATCCACGACCGTTTCGTGGTCGACCTGGACCGGGAGGCGCGGGACGCCTGGATGGCCGCCGACGTGGAGGCTTGCTTGGCCGCGCTGCGCCCCGCGGACGACGCCTACGAGATGGTGCCGATCAGCGGCGAGGTCTGGACGCGGCGCAAGGACCCGGATGTGGTGGCGCCGATGGGGCCGCCCATCGTCTGGGAGGACGTGGACGGCAAGGGCCAGGCGACGCTGTTCTGAATCAGAAGAGGCCGGCTTGGCCACCAGGGCGGCCTGCCTTGGCGCGGTCAGGGGCCGGGACCCCCAGGCGGTGTGCGAGCCGTTCGATGGAGAGCGGCCCGCTGCCCTCGAAGTGATTGGTCATGACGACGTAACAGGTTTTCCAGGACTGCTCGCGGACCTTGTCCGCTACGGCGGCCAGGAGGTCGCCTCGGTCCCGGACCAGGGTGCCCATCTGTTCCAGGCCACTGCCGCGGAACCGGACAACGCCCACATCCGGGTGCGCAGGCCAATGGGTGGGCAGGTCGTCGTCGATACGCCAGACCGGAACGGCGCCAAGGTCCGTCAGGTCGAACCCGTACCAGGAAGGGTGACGTACCTCCACGAACGCGGGACAGCCCAGGCCGCCCACGAGGGCCTCGATGCGTGCCTCAGCCGTGGGCGACCGAGCGAAACTGGGCGGGAACTGCACGAGGGCGCCGGGGATGCGGTCGTGGATCGGCGCCAGGGCCTCCCACCACTGCTCCGCCGTGCCCAGGTCGTCCCCTTGGCCGTGGGTCAGGAAACGGTACAGCTTCGGGATGAACCGGAACGACGCGGGCGTCTCGTCCTGCCAGCGCGCGAGCGGCGCATCGCTGGGCCACTGACGCCACAGCACATTGGGCTCCACGTGGTCATAGACGCGGCCATAGGCTTGCAGCCAGTCCGCCTTCGGGATGCCGGGATAGAGTACGTCGCGCAGGTGGTCGTACTTCCACGCCGCCATCCCGAAACGGACATCCACGGCGTGGGCAAGCACGAGGTGCATTTGGGCTCACGCGGCGACCCATTCCGGCTTGGAGGGCAGGTCCACGCGCCTGCGTGGCGGCGGTTTCGGGGCATCGGCGCGGCCGGCGAGCCACTGGTAGAGCCCCTCCTCGTCGTAACCGAACGGAGCCACCAGGTTCTCCACGCTGCGGGCGAGCAGCCGCAGGTAATGGTTCACATTGTACCCCACGCGCACGTCCTGGAACCACGCCGGCTGCTGGTCGAAGAGCTCGATCGGCACCACACGGGACTCCTTGGGCCCCTTCTCCCGGGTGACGACGTACTTGAGGTACTCGCCGGGCTTGCGCTCCGTGCCCGCATCCCGCAGCCGCAGCAGGGCCGTGCGGGCGTTGGTCTGGGCGGTGTACTCCTCCACCGCGCGCGTCGACTGGATGACGGTCCCCAGGTCGCGGGCATCCACGGCGCGGGCGATGAGCCGGTCCGCTGCAGCTTTGGCGACCTGGAGGGCGCGGGGGATGCGGGCCAGGAACCCATCCACGTCGTCCGCCTCCTGGAAGAGATGGAGCATCCCCCATTGCACGTCCCGCAGCCAGTCGGGTGTGCTGTGCTTCTGCACGTCGATGCCCCGCACCTTCAGGCTGCCATCCGTGAACTTGCCGTAGTAACGGTTGGGCACCCCGACGGCGCCCGGCGCGCTCTTGCTGTGGACCTTGCTGGGCAGGAAGACCACCCAGCGATAGATGCCTTCCAGTTCCATCTGGACGCCCACCTTGTTGGTGATGGCGCGGGCGATCCCAAGGGCGTCATCGCGGGTCATCCCCTCCCGTTGCAGGAACGTACAGTCGGTCATGGTGTGGACCATGGTGTACCCGGCCTCCTGGGCGAGTCTGCGGGCGTCCGTCATGCCCTTGCGACCATAGCATTGGATCGCCTGGTGGACCTCCGCGCAGCCGAAACGGGCGTTGCGGTACCGGAAGTAGCCGAAGCAGACCACGCCGAGCGCCTTGTGCTCCGACTTGATGGCGCGGGCCTTCTCCACCGTATCATGGGGCACCGACAGCCCCCGTTTGGCCTGCCGCATGGTCGCCTTCGCCCAGCGTCGATGGTGGTTGAGCCGCTCCAACACCCGCGCCTGGTGGCCCCGTTGCTTGCACAGGTGGTAGCCCAGTTCCGGCACCAGCTCGCCGTCCGGGCAGCAGGTGCAGTTGATGCTGTCGCTGGAGAGGTTGTGCTCCACGATGAGGCTCGGGTAGTAACCGGAGAAGTCGCAGGCGGCCACGTCGCCGTAGATGCCCGGCGTCGGGACCATGATCTGCCCGCCGCGGTCGACGGCGCAGAGGGTCGCGGCGTCCTTCCAGTCCTCCACCAGGTTGCGTTTCCACGGGATCGCCACGCCTTGGTCCTGGGCCAGGTCGATCTGCATCTGCTGGAGGGCGTAGCCGGCGCCGTTGCGGTTGACGTCCTGGGCGCGGCGGTTCGACACCCGGGCCAGGTAGAGGACGCCGTGGATGTCCTTGCGGTCGTCCTCCGAGTCGAGGGTCTTCTTGGAGAGGTCGATGTGCCAGCGGCCGCGCAGGTAATACGCCGCCGTCTTGAACAGCCAGCGGCCGTAGGTGTGGATCGACTTCGCCTTCTGGTCCGGCGCACCCACGACCGGATCTGGCTCCCGCCCCAGCCAGAGTTGGTGGTGTAGCTCGTAGCGCCGGATGCGTTCCAAGAGGTACGGGATGTCGAAACGGTCGCCGTGCTGGGTGAAGAGCACGTCCGGGTCGAGCTCCCGCAGCACTTGGCCAAAGCGCAGGAGGAGCAGCCGCTCCTCTTCGGGGTCGCCCACGGTTCCCACCTGGAGCAATTGGCCGCCGAGCTGGATGGCGAGCAGGTCGTCCGTGAAGCCGGCGTCGTCCCGTGTCGGGCCGTCCTCGTCCACGAAGACCCGCAGGTGCACTGTGCGCAGGTCCGGCGTCGGGTACTCGTGGGTGAACCGCTCCTCGTCCGCCGCCGCCTCCAGGAGTGGCCGTCCCTGGTCGTCCACGGCGAGGCGGCACATGGGCCACAGGCCGTGGTCGTGCAGCCACCGCGATTCGGGTTGGTTGTCCACGTCGAAGAACGTGAACCCCTTCGACCGGAACGCCCGGCGCAGGTCGGTGGCGAGGGCGTGCACGTCGTGCAGGCTCTTGGGGCGCACCCGTAGCACCGGCTCTTCGGGGCCCCGCAGCCACAACGCGCAGCGGCTGCGCCATGTGGCGGCGACGCGGTCGTCCTTGGCCAGCCAGGCCTCGGCCTCTGCAAGGGGCGCGTGCTCGGCGCGCAGGCAGAAGTCCGGCTGGTACGGCACGACGCGCTTGGTCACCTTCGCTCCGTGCTTGATCCACAGGACGATGGCGCTGCGGCGCGGGTGGGGGTAGCAGTCGAAGAGCCAGGCGTGGGCCTCAGAGGCGCTCGTTGAAATCATCCACCTCCACCTGGGCCAAGCGCAGGATGTTGCGAAGCGTCCCTTGTCGCAGTTCAGGGTGCAAGGGGACGACCGTGCCGACGGCTCCTTCGGGCGTTTCACGGCGCAGTACGACGTGGCTGCCGCGCTGACGCACGACGATGAAGCCGAAATGCTTGCAGAGGACCTTGATGCAACGGTCACCCGAGAGGACCTTGGACCTACGCGGCGACAGGGGCATCCACCTCGAACGTCGTCGTGATCGACCGTCCGAGGCGGGGGAGCGGGAACTCCTCCAGGTAGAGCGTGGTGGCTTCCCTGAGGTTGGCCACTGCTTCTTCGAAGCTGGCGCCTTGGCTCGTGGTGCCCACTTCGGGGCACGTCGCCACGAAGAGGCCATCCTCTTCGTGGACCACGGCGGTCAAGGTCGCCATAGGGGACGGTTGTGTTCGCTGGCCCTTAGCGGTTTCGGGGCCGGACTCGTGCATGGGCCTACGAAGGCGCTTGCAGGCTATCTTGTCGTGGGTGGGGTGGGTGAAGGTGAACGATGGGGCAGCAGCAGACAGGGCTAAGTCGCCCGACCGTCCGTCGCGGCGCATGGGTCTTGGTTCCAAGGGACTGCTGGTTGCATTGGTCGCTCTCGCGTTGTCCGGCTGCCTTGCCGATGATGAGGGCGGATCGCAGGCGGAGGCTCCGGCGGGGGCCGGAGCGGGGTCGGCGCTTGTGTCCATGGAGGCGTTCTCCACGGCGTTGGAGCCCATCGACTGCCCGGACCTGGCCATCGCGGTGCAGATGCCGCGCGGCGACCTCCAGGCGCTCCTGCCCAGTGGCTTCGAGGCAGGCGACGCCCACGACTTCTTCCTTGGCCTGAGCCCGTTCGCGGCGGCGCAGCAGCACGCGGGCGCCGGCCCCTTGGGGGCGCTCATCCTGTTCATCCAGCAATGCCAGGGCGAGACCTCCTTCGAGGAAGGTTACACAGTCATCTTCGTCAAGCCCCCCACGAACGACTTCGATCTTCCCGCAACGGGCCTCAATTTCGTGGCCTTGCAGCACGCCGTCGGCTCCGACTGGCTCGCCGACGCGGACGCCCGTTCCGGCTGGGGCCTCGATCTGACCGGCAACGCCACCGTCGAGCAGACCTTGGGGACGACGGGGCGTAGCGCGCTGGTCACCTGGTCCAACGCGACGGGCGAGTTGGCTTCGATCTCGGCAACGGGGCTCCCTGCGCACCCGCCGCTCACCTACGAGGCGACGGTCCGCATCTGGCAGCCGGTCGACCAGGGCACCGTCGTGTACGACCACTCGGCGGCGGGCAACATGTACCCTGCGGCCCAGTTCGTCTGCTCCTTCTCGGAGGACAGTCAGATGGCCCAGGTGGCGGGTCAGACCGATTGCAGCCCCGGCCTGGACCGGTCGTTCTCGGCCTTCATCCTGGAGGGGCACGACCCGCGCATCGAGGTCCACGCGTTCCCGGTGGAGCCGACGGACGCCTCGTAGGGCTTAGGGCCGCACGCTACCGTTTGCACATCCCTATTGCACAACCCTCTACTACTCTTTGCACATTCTCAGCTCTTAGTGGATGTGCAAAAGCCCACGATCCGGGCCCCTTCGGAGACGTTCGACCCCCACTTCGAGGTGACCGCCGAGGTGGGCGAGCGGCTGCGGCGCATCGAACGGCTCGACCACGACGTGGGGCTGCTCTACGCCGGCGGCGGGGCGGACGCGGCGATGCTGCGACATGCCCTCTCCTACAACGCCTACGGCACCGCGAGCATGGAGGGCAACCCCCTGTCGCTCGAAGAGGTGCAGAGTGTCCTGGCGCAGGGGCCGACGCCGGACAACCTGCGCTCGCCGGACGAACGGGAGATCGTCAACTGGGCCGCCTTCATCGAGGCCATCGCCGACCACCCTGTGCCGCGCACCGTCGCCGACGTGGAGGCCCTCCACCAGGCGCTCTTCGAGGGCGTCATGAGCCCCGAGCAAGGCCTCGGACGCATCAAGGAACGCGCCAACTTCATCGGCCGCCGCGACGGCACCGTCATCTACGTCCCCACGACGCCCGAACGCGCCGCCCAAGAGTTGCAGGCCGCCCTCGACTGGTACCACGACGACGGCCCCGGCGCCAACGCCGCCTCCGCGGGCCCCCTGGTGGCGGCGTGGCTGTTCCACGTGGAGTTCGAAGCGATCCACCCCTTCATCGACGGCAATGGCCGCCTCGGCCGCGCGCTGATGACCCTCATGCTGCACCACGCGGGCTACCCCGGCGTGCGGCACGCCCTGGTGGACTACGCCATCAACCGCGACCGCCAGGACTACTACGACGCCCTCCAGCAGGCCCAACGGGATCCCAGCGACCTCACGCCCTGGCTCGGCTACGCCAGCAGCGTCTTCGAGACCGCCTACGTGGACGCCGTCGCCCGGCTCACGGTGCAGGGTGAAGCGGACCTCAATCCCCGCCAGGCCCAGGTCGCCGCGTGGCTGCTGCGGGTCTGTCAGAGCGGCCGCCGCGTCGCCTTCGGGGACGTCCACGCCGCCTTCCCCCACGTCGCCCGGCGCACCCTCCAAGAGGACCTCAAACGGCTCGTCGCGGCCGGGTTCCTCGACCTCAAAGGCGTGCGGAGAGGGGCGACGTATGGAGTGGCTGGGCGGCGGGGCGCGTGACCTCGATACTAAAGGAACCTTAGGCCCTAAAGTTCTTTATAGCCCCGAAACCGAAAGGCCCCCATGGCAGAACTGGTCGAAGCACCGCCAGTGGACGTCCAGGTCGCGACACTGGAACGCGTCGAAGCCGTTCTCCGCGCGGCGCAAGGACCGGTCAGCCGCAACCACATCCTTGCACGTCTCAAGGAACAAGGACGCGGCACCACCAGCGCCCGCCTCAACAGGGCGCTCGGCTACCTCTTCGACCACGCCATGGCCGTCGAAGGCAGCAAGGGCATCCAATGGACCTACAGCCAGAGCGCCAGCCTCGGCCGCGCCCGCGCCACCGGGCGTCGGTTGTAGATGGCGCCGCCTGGTTTCCGCCCCACGACCCTCGTCATCCACCCCGACGTGGATTCTGCCTACGCAGCCCTTGAAGTAGCGGCCTCGGCAGGCACGAAGCCTCAACAGGCGATCTGGAAGCGGCTCCTGGCGGCCCGTACGCGTATCCAGGCGGACGGCCAATGGGGCGAAGTGATCCCAAGGGACGACATCCCTGCCTATTTCGTGGACCGCTATGACGTGACGAACCTGTACTGCATCGACCTCAAAGGGGACGTGCGGTGCTTCTACACCATCGACGGCCGCGACATCGTCTTCCTCGACCTGGTGGACCATGATCAGTACGACCTGTGGTTCCCGCCCAAAGGGCGGAAGAAGAGGCGGTAGGCACCTCCTACGCCGCCAACCGCCTCTGCCCCCACAACGCCTGCTCCGCGAAGCTGCGACGCATCCGCCGTTGCAGCATGCCGCGCTCCTCCATGGCCCGGCACGCCTCCCGCAGTTGTAGGCGCGTGGCTTCCAGTTCGTCGCGGGTCTCGTCCAGCTCCCGCAGGCATTCCATCATCATGGCGAGCATGACGGGGCGTTCGAAGTCGAGGTGGGGGCGGCGGTTGATGGCGTTGGAGTGGCGGCGGGCCCCTTCGACGAGGCGGTCGAACCAGCGCTGCTCGACGGGGTGGAGTTCCGCCTTGAACTCCCGGTAGCGTTCTTGGAACGTGTCGAAGGCCATGGTGGTGGTCGGCGTGGATTGTCCCATGCTCTCTCATGGGTGCGCCAGGCTCATCGAGCCTCGCTCTGGGTGGCTGAAACCACCGGGGGGCGGACCTCCGCAGGCTGTTCGATGGGATCTTCGACGAAGTCGAGCAACGTGCCCTGCCGGCGCAGGTAGGGGTCGATGACACGGCCGGTCACCTCTTCCACGGCGCGCCAACGGCCGTCGGGGCGGTCGACGAGCCACCTCGTCTGGGCCGCTTCGTAGACCATGCGGGCCAGGGTGGGGTAACCCATCCAGAGACGGTCCATGTCCACCATGGCGGCCAGGCTCACCTGATGGCGGGCGGCGACCTGGGGGAGGTGGCGGAGGCTGTGGCGCAGGTAGTCCTCCTGCTCCCAGTCGGCCAGTTCTTGGTGGCAGAACAGGGCATCATAGGGGCACAGGACCACCAGGGAGACCGGCAGGGCCTCCAGTTGCTCCTCGATGTGGCGATCGAGGGCCAGTTCCCAGTTGAACGCCGTCATGCAGCGCTTGACCAACACCCGGTCGGCGCCGTCGTCCGGTTGCAGCCCCCGTACCAGGTTCAGCTCGGCGAAGTCGTACGGGTTGAAGCCGTGCTCGCCGTCCGGCCATAGCACCGTCTCCCGGGCCCGCTCGTGGAGGGCGAAATGGGTCAGTTCCTGCCCGAAGTGCCGAAGCGCGGCGCGCGGCGCGCTCACCAACTGGAAGCCGGGGTCCAGGAACGCGGACCACATGGGACTCCCTTGGTCCTGCGGGGGGAGAAAGGCAGCGGCGGGAACGGTGAAGGCACGCCCTGCGCCCGCAACATACATGTACCTGGACTCCCCGGGTCGCTTCAGCGCGGGGGCCCGTGACTGCCCCTGACGGGTGCGGCGGGGCAGGTCCGCGTGACCGGCGGAACCCGCATGTCATTCGAAGATTTTCACATTCAAGACGGAACGTTGGACGCCATCGTGGCCATGGGCTACGAGGAACCGACGCCTATCCAGGCCCAAGCAATCCCTCCCATGCTGGAGGGACGCGACGTGGTCGGCCAGGCCCGCACGGGCACCGGCAAGACCGCAGCGTTCGGCATCCCCCTCGTGGACCGCCTGCGTGACCATGCCCGCGAGGACGGCGTGCACGGCCTCGTGCTGCTCCCGACCCGTGAACTGGCGATCCAGGTGGCCGAAGTGCTCACCGACCTCGCCAAGAAGAGCGGCCTGTCGATCGTCCCCATCTACGGTGGCGTCGGCTTCGGCAAGCAGCTCTCCGACATGGACCGACGCGGCTCCAAGATCCTGGTGGCGTGCCCCGGCCGCCTGCTCGACCTGGTGGACCGCGGTGTCGTGGACCTCTCCGGCGTGAAGGTCTGGGTGCTCGATGAGGCGGACCGCATGCTCGACATGGGCTTCGTGCGCGACATGCGCAAGGTCGAGGCCCTGGTGCCCAAGGACCGCCACACGGCGCTCTTTAGCGCCACCTTCCCCAAGGAGGTGCAGTCCCTGGTGCGCGAGTTCACCCGTGACGCGGTGCGCATCGCGGTAGGCGACGGCGAGGCGACGGTGCCCCAGATCGACCAGTACCATGCCCGCGTGGAGAAGCCCGCGAAGACCAACGCGCTGCTGCACCTGCTCCATGAAGAGCAGCCGGCGCGCGGCATCGTCTTCACCCGCACCAAACACCTGGCCAAGCGCCTGTCGAAGAAGCTCGTCACGAAGGGCTGGTCCGCCGTCGCCCTGCAAGGCAACATGAGCCAAGGACAGCGCGAACGGGCCATGGGCGCCTTCCGCAACGGCAGCGCCCGCATCCTGGTGGCCACCGACGTCGCCGCCCGCGGCCTCGATGTCTCCGGTGTGACCCACGTGGTCAACTTCGACCTGCCCGACGAGGACAGTTACGTCCACCGCGTCGGCCGCACGGCCCGCAACGGCGCCGAGGGCATCGCGTTCACGTTCGTGCAGTCGGACGAGGTGAAGGACTTCAAGGCGATCTGCCGCCACATCGACCGTCAGGTGGAGCGCTTCGAGGCCGTGACGGACGAGGAGACCCCCGACGGCCCGGACCCCAAGAGCGACCCGGCCCCCCCGCCGCAACAGAACCAGGGCGGTGGAGCGGGCAGCGGTGGCGGTAACGGCAACAAGCGTCGCCGCAAGCGACCCCGCAGCGGCCAGGGCGGTGCGCCCCGGCAGGGTCACGGCCCCCGGCACGGTCACCGTCAAGGCAACCGGAACGGCGGCCGCAGCGGCGGCGGCCAGGGCGGTCGCGGCGGACAGGGTGGACAAGGTGGCCAGCGCCGTCGTCAGGAGCGTCGCGCATGAGCCTCGCGTTCAACGAGTTGCCTCTGCACGAGGCGACCCAGAAGGCCCTGGAAGCCATGGGCTTCGTGGAGACCACGCCGATCCAGGAGCAGGCCATCCCGCCGCTCCTCGAAGGCCGCGACCTGATCGGCCAGGCCAACACCGGCACCGGCAAGACCGCCGCGTTCGGCATCCCCCTCATCGAAGCGGCCCGCAACGGCCGCCGAGGCCTCGTCCTGGCCCCCACGCGGGAGCTGGCCAAGCAGGTCCAGCGCGAACTGCAGGCGATGGGCAAAGGCAGCCCCGTGGACGTGATCTGCCTCATCGGCGGCGCCCCATTCCATGAACAGGTGCGCGCCCTGCGCCACCACCCCGACGCCATGCTCGTGGCCACCCCCGGCCGCGTCGTGGACCACCTGGGCCGTGGCACCCTCGACCTGGGGGACATCGCGCTCTTCGTGCTCGACGAGGCGGACGAGATGCTCTCCATGGGCTTCGCGGACGAACTGGACGTCATCGTCGGCGCCCTGCCCCAGGAACGCCAGACCATCCTCTTCACCGCCACCTTGGCGCCGCACATCCAGCGCCTGGCCAAGAAGACCCTCCACGACCCCGTCACCATCCAGATGGGCGCCGGCGCCGCGCCGGACGTCAAGCAGTGCTTCGCCCAAGTGGCCGGCCGCGACCGCGTCGCCGCCATCAGCCGCATCCTGCAAGCCGAAGACCCCCGCGCCACGCTGCTCTTCGCCAAGACCCGCGCCCGCGTGGAGGACCTGGCCAAGGAGCTCTCGTCGATCGGCGTGGAGGCCTTGCACGGTGGCATGACGCAACCCCTGCGGGACGCCGTCATGCGCCGTTTCCGCGACGGCCAGACGCGCCTGCTGGTGGCGACCGACGTGGCCGCCCGTGGCCTCGACGTGGACGAGATCGACCTGGTCCTCCACGACGAACTGCCCACCGACGCGGACACGTACATCCACCGCATCGGCCGCACGGGCCGCGCCGGCCGCAGCGGCATGAGCCTCGTCTTCGTCGCCCCCGGCAAGGTCCACCGCCTTGGCATGCTGCGCCGCGCCGTCGGCCGCCTCGACAAGTACGAGATGCCCACGGACGAGCACCTGAAGGTGCTGCAGGCCAAGCGCACCGCCCAGGAGATCATGGAGCAGCAGCCCGGTGAAGCGGCCCAGGCCGCCTACGACCACGCCCTCGCGGCGGGACTGGACGCCCAGGAGATCGCCCTGCGCGCCATCGAGGCCAACCTGGCCGCCCTCGCCGAGATGCCGGACACCGCCGCCCAGCCCAAGCAAGGCGCCGGCGGCAACCTGGAAGCGGCCGCCGTGGCTCTCAAGGTGGGCAAGATGGACCAGGTGCACCCCGGTGCCATCGTCGGCGTGCTCTGCAACGCCGGCGGCCTGCGCGCCGAGGACATCGGCCGCATCGACATCCTGGAGAAGATGAGCGTCGTCGAGATCCCGGAACCTGAACTGGACCGCGTGTGCCAGAACCTCGCCCGCGTGAGGCTCAGCAACCGGCCCCTCATGCCCCGCCCGGCGCTCGACTGGCGCTTCAAGGCGATGCCGCGGCGGTAGGGCAGACCTCTAGAACGTCCACGGCGACATCCGCCACGCCACGACCAGCAGCGTCACGAAGAACAGCGCATAGAGCGCCCGCTCCGGCAGGTGGTGGCTGAGTCGGCTGCCGATCTGGGCGCCGATGGAGCCGCCGATGGCGAGCAGCACGCCGACGGTGAAGAGGACGTTGCCGGCCAGCATGTGTGGCGCGACGCCGAAGAGGCTGTTGCCGCTGATGACCACCAGGCCCGTGCCGACGGCGAGGTGCGTGGGGACGTGGAGGATCGTGGCGACCAGGGGCGTCACTAGGAAGCCGCCGCCGATGCCCAGGAGGCCGCTCGTGAAGCCGATGCCGGCGCCCAGCAGGACCGGCAGGTAACGGGGGATGTGGTAGTGGTGACCGCGGAACGTGCCCTCGATGGGCTGCTTCCACCAGGCGGCCTGGGCGACCCGCCCGTCCGCTTCGAGACGCTCGACCGCCTTGGCCCACAATGGACGGGGCGGCTTTGCGCCCTTCCCACGTGCCAGGCGACGAAGCAGGTTAGCTGCCATCAGGAGCAGGATGCCCGCAAAGAGCCCGCGCAGCGCCGTCTCCGAGAGCCGCAGACTTGCCATGGCCCCCACGGGCGCCCCGGGGAAAGCGCCGGCCAGGAGTGCCGTTGAGAGGCGAAGGTCCACGTTGCCCAGGCGGCGATGGCTGGCCGCCCCCGTGGCCGCCGTGAAGATCGTCTGGAACAGGTTGGTCGCCACCGCCTGATGGATCGGGATGCCCAGGACGAGGGTGATGAGGGGCACGCTCACCAGGCCGATGGCACCTGCGATGAGCCCCCCTGCGAGGCCGCCCGCGAAGCCGACGCCGGCGGAACGGGCGACCAGCTCCCAGGTGAAGCCGTGGTACCAGGCCATCACGGCCGCCACAGGCACCAGGCCGATCCAGCCCCATGCCGCCAGCCGTGACGCCACGTTCACTCCTGGGCGAGGATGCCGCCGGCCAGGTTGTGGACGGCCCCGTGGCCTGCCGCCTGCATCACCTTGGCGAGGTCCTGACTGCGGCGACCGCTGCGGCATTGCAGCACCAGCTCCTGGCTGGCGGGGAACTCGTCCTTCCAGTCGGCGTAGCGGCTCATGGCGCGGTGCAGGGTGCCCGGGATGTAGCCGGCGGCGCGTTCGAAGTCTTCCCGGATGTCCACGACGGTGACCCCCTGCTCCAGGAGGCCCGGCAGCTCGCCTGGCGCCACCTGCTGGATACCTTCGATGACCTGCCGCTCGGTTCCGCCCGTCGCCACGAGCCTGCCACGGCGGTCTGCCTTACGAGCCTGCCCCCGCCGAGGCCGGCCCAGAGGCTTCATCCGACCGGCGCCCGTCGTCCGCGTGTGCCCAGCCCGTCCCGCTTCGACCTGGTGACCGTGGACCTGGACGGGACGCTCCTGCCGGATGACACGGCGTTCGCGGCCGTGCTGCGGGGCGCCGGCCGGGGCGACGACGTGGCTGACAGCGACCGTCGGTTCTTCGCCGGCGAGATCACCCTGGAAGAGTGCTTCTGGGAGCAATGGGCCTGGGTCCAAGAATTGAGCCTGCAAGCGTGCCATCGTCACCTGCGCGCGGCGGCGTGGCTGCCCGGCATCGCCGAGGGCGTCCGTGCCCTCAAAGCGGCGGGCCTGGAGGTGCGCCTGCTGACGGACCAGCCAAGCAGCCTGGCGGAGTTCGCCGGGCGCTGGGGCTTCGCCCCGCCCCTGTGCAGTCCCGTCGAGGTGGATGAAGGGCGCCAGGTGGCCGTCGAGGCGCGCTTCGACAAGTGGGCCAACCTGCGGGAGCACCTGGAGTCCCATGGCGTGGACCCTGCGCGGGTGGCCCACGTGGGCAACGGCTCCAACGATGTCCCGGTCTGGGAGCACACCGGGGCCGGCGTGGCGGTCTTCGCGGAGCCGGACGTGGCCGCCGCGGCGACGGTGGACCTGGGGCGGCCGGAGGGCTTCGACGCTGTAACCGCGGCCGTGCTAGAGCTAGCCGGCGCCGATCAGGCCAGCTCCTGAAGCTCCAGGCCTTTCCAGTTCCCGCCGCGGACCTCATAGACCTCCTTCCAGAGCTTGTAGACCAGGTGTTCGGCGGCGTTGCCGAAGGCGGCATGGAGGGGGTCCTTGCGGCGCGCCGCTTCGGGGAGCAGCCTGTCGGCTTCCTGCTCGAAGCGTTGCATGACGCGGGGGCTCGTGGCGCGGCCGGCGGGGAGCTTGCGGCGCCACAGGAGGTCCTTGGGCAGTCCGATGTCCCCCAGGGTCTCCAGCCCTTTGCGCAGCACCCATTTCTCCTGGGCCGTGGCAGCATCGGGGCCGTGCAGCTTCCAAGCCCACGGCACCGCACGGCTGGCGGCATGGAGGGGCTTGCTCAGGAACGGCACGCGGACCTCGAGGCTGGCCGCCATGCTGTTGCGGTCCACCAGGCGCAGTTGGAAGTTGTTGAGTTGCCCCTGTTGGTCCCATTCGGCCAGGTTGCTGCCGCTGGCGTGGTTCTGGAGGACCTCGACGGACAGGTGCTCCTGGTGCGCCGGGCACGACGCCCGCAGCCGCTTCAGGCGTTCGCGGGCCAAGGCGCGGGGGTCGCGGTACCGGTCGTAGCCGCCCCACAGCTCGTCGCTGCCCTGGCCACAGAGCCCCACTGTGACCTTCTTGCGCATCTCCTCGAAGAGTGGCATGAAGAAGAACTCCGTGTAGTTGATCGTCTCGTTGTGGTACGTGTACCGGGCCAGGTCGCGCCAGACGTCATCGAAGTCGAAGAACGACTCATGGTGGTCCGTGCCGAGGCCCTCCGCGAGCCGCCGGGCCGCCTTGAAGTCGGCGATCTCCTCCGATTCGGCGATGGTGAACGTCTGGATCGGCTCCTCGGACAGCAGCGTCTGGTGCACGGCGGCCACCGCCGCGGAGTCGAGGCCACCTGACAGGATGACGCCCAAGGGCACGTCGGACAGCAGTTGTTCTTCCACGGAGTCGGCAAACCGTGCGCCGATCGCTGCCGCGGCCTCGCTGGGGCTACCGTACGCCTCGGCGGGGACCGTGTAGTAGGGCTGCCAGGCCACGTCGGCGCAGGCGTGGCATCCGGTCTGCCAGTCCCCCGGCTTCAGGAGTGCCCAGGTGCCAGGCGGGAGCTGATGGATGCCCCGGAACGGCGTGCCCTGGCCCGTCAGGAACTCCAGCGCCGCGCGCTCCTTGATGCGGTCCTCGTTGACCACCGGCTCCACGTCCGGGTGCTCGAAGAGCGCCTTCGCCTCACTGGCGAACAGGAAGTGCCCGTCGTCGGGCAGGGCGTAGAAGAACGGCTTGATGCCGAAGGGGTCGCGGGCGATGAACAGCTCGCGGCGGTCGCCGTCCCAGATGGCGAAGGCGAACATCCCCTCAAGCTTCTCCAGCACCGCCGGGCCCCAGAACCGGAAGCCCTCCAGGATCGTCTCCGTGTCCGTGGTCGTCTCGAAGGTGACGCCGGCCGCCTCCAGCTCCGGGCGCAGCTTCAGGTGGTTGTACACCTCGCCGTTGTAGACGATCGTGAAGCGCCCGCTGGCATCCGTCATGGGCTGCTGGCCGTGCTCCGGGTCCAGGATCGCCAGGCGCCGGTGGCCCAGCGTTACGCCGGCATCCGCAAAGACGCCGTCGCCGTCGGGGCCACGGTGGGCGATGCGGTCCGCCATGCGGCGCACCAGCTCCCGTTCTTCAGCACCCAGGAGACCAACGATCCCGCACACGCCCCGGCGAGCCCTCGCGGCTTCAAAAAGCGGGGCAACGGGGCCGGGGCCGATCGTTCTCCGGGCGCGGAAGGGTCACAAGGCGGACGGGCGTGGCTCGGCCGATGTGGAACAAGGCATGGCCAGCGGCATTGCTGGTCGCCGTGCTGATGGCGGGCTGCACCGGCCTCTTCGGAGGCGAAGACGAGGACCGTGGCCCATGGACCGCGAAGCAGGCGATCGACCGTGCCACGCCCGTGGCCCAGGATTGGCGCGACGGAGCCCGCGTGGTCGCCGCCCATGCCCATGAACGTGGCCCCGGGGCCCCCGACCGCAGCCTCGTCGGCGTCGGCCCGGTGGTCCCCGTGGACGACGCGGTGGGCGACGGGATCGCGGCCGTGTGGCTCGTCGGATTCCGGGACCCCGCCGACCAGGCGTTCCTGCTGGTGGCGGTCCATGACGGCGGCCCCACGATCCTCGAGGACGGTGACAGCCACCACTTCGCCACCCTGCCCACCCTCCTGGGGAACTGGCAGACCAGCGCCAAGGACGCCGTCCTGGCGGCCCGTGCCCAAGACCCAGCCCTCGACGCCATCCTTGACGAAGAGGACGTGGAACTGGATGTCCAACTGCGCCCGGCGGATCCCACGCGCGGCTTCGGCGACAACCCCCTGGGCCTGCACGCCCACTGGATGATCGTCGGTCACAGCACCGGCCTCGGCCAGGTCGCCCTGGCGTACGTGGATGCCACCAACGGCCAGTTCGTCACCGACGGCGCCCCGTCGAGCGGCCCCGAGACCACCGTCGATTGGCACATCGGCTGGGGGCTCTTTGTTGACGGCGAACGCATCGACTTCAGCGACGACGCCTACCAAGTGGCCGCCACGCAACACCAAGAAGCCCACCTGCGGCCCGGCAGCGGCGACCAGATCATCCACGTGGAGGGCATCTTCCGCGGCGAACCCCTGGTGACCCTGCGGTCGTTCCTGGGCAGCCTCGACGTAGAGTTCCAACCCGGCTACCTGCGCCTCGACAACAAGACGGCGGCCCACGGCGGCCGCGACTTCCCCGACGGCGGCGGCAAGATCTGGCGCGTCTACGTCTCCGAGCGCAGCAGCGAACACGAAGGCGGCCGCACGCCGTTCGAACAGGCCAGCGGCGACTTCGGTGGCCTCATCCTCCAGGACGGCCAACGCATCCTGATCACCTACGGCAGCCCCGACCAGATCAACGACCAGGTGCTTCAACAACAGCAGTCCCAGGTGCCGGAGCCGACCCCATGAAACCCCTCACCCTGGCCCTCGTCGCCGGCCTCCTCCTGGCCGGTTGCAGCGCCCCCGACGACGGCCCCCTGGAGCCGGCACCCGATTCCAAATGGAACGTGCGCTGGAGCGCCGGCCTGCCCGCGGGCGCCCTCTCCTCCCCTGCCAACATCGACCTCAACGGCGACGGCGCCCTCGATGCCATCATCATGACCGGCATGCAGCCCACCGCCGACAACCCGGAGCCCATCGACCCCAGCTGGCGCGACACGGTCGCCCTGGACGGCCGCAACGGCCGGCTCCTCTGGACCGTCGCGACCGGCGGCGTCGACTCCTCCCCCGCCGTGGGCGACCTGGACGACGACGGCGAACCGGACATCGTCATCGGCTTCCGTGAATCCCAGACCCTCGTCCGCATGGCCGCCGATGGCGAGTACTCCAAGACGTTCGAGGCGTTCAACTGGGTCCACTCCGCCGCCTTCTACGACGTCGACGGCGACGGCGGACTGGAGATCGTGGCCGTCACCGGCGGCGCGGAAGGCCCACCCGGCCACGAACACGAACACGGCCCTGCCGAAGGCAGCGACCGCCCCGTCGGCGGCCACCCCGGCTCCACCGGCGAGATCATCGTCTTCGAAGACGACCTGGAGGTCCAATGGCGCGTGAGGGCCATCGACGAAGCCTACACGAGCCCCGCCGTCGGACCCCTCCACACCGACGGCAGCGGCCCCGTCGTCATCGCCAGCGGCTACGGCGGCGAACTCTCATTCGGCGGCGGCGTGGTCCTGCGCGACGCCACCGGCGACATGCTGTGGAACCGCACCACCCGCACCGGCGTCCTCTCCTCCCCCGTTCTCGTCGACCTTGACGGCGACGGCACCCGCGACGTTGTCACCGGCACCTGGTGGGGCGCCATCCACGCCTACCACGGCGCCACCGGCGAAGACCTCTGGAACCACGAGACCGGCCAACTGGGTTGGAGCAGCCCCGCCCTCGGCGAATGGACGGGCGACGACCTTCCCGACGTGGTCGTCACCGGCTACCGCACCCCTGACCTCCAGTTCGAGAGCTTCGAGAGCGGCGTCAACGACAAGGGCGCCCTGGGTCGTGGCGTCGCCGGCCGCGTGGCCGCCTATGAAGGTGCCACGGGCGCCCTGCTCTGGGAGACCGACGTGCCTGGCAGCCCCACGAGCCCCGCAACGTCCGACCTGGATGGCGACGGCACCGCCGAAGTCCTCGTGTTCTTCTCCCGTGGCGACACCGGGTTCTCCGGCGCCGACGGCGGCACGCTCTGGGTGCTCAACGGTACCACCGGCGAGGTCATCGACGAACGCATCCTGCCCAGCGGTGGCGTCGGCACCCCCAGCATCCGTGACCTGGACGGCGACGGCCGCGCCGAAGTGACCTTGGTCACCCTCGGCCCCGCGATGGCGATCGTGATGGAGTGGGAAGAGAAACGCGCCGGGGAGGCCCGATGGGCCTGGCCCCAGTGGCGCGGCGACGACCACAACACGGGTCACCGCTAAGCGCCTGCGCGCCGGAAGTCGCGGCCTACCTACGGTGCCGGAGGCACCATGCCCGTGACCTCCTCAGGGGTGGGGAGGTCCGGGTTCTCCAGGCTCTTGTCGACGCCGAAGACCAGGTCCAGCACGCCGTAGGCGGTCACATGGGCCTCGTCGTAGAGGGGCCACACGTCGCCCGTGGACGGCCAGTACTCGTTGAGCGTGGGGGAGAGGATCTCATTCCACGCATCCACGGGCTTCTGGACGTTGTTGTCGACCAGCGGGTGCGCCGTCGGGTCGTCCTCCGGGGGCGCCTGCAGCGCCTCCAGGGCCATCAGCAACGGCTGCGGGTTGCGGGCCTCCTGAGGCACGGTCACCCAGAAACAGGCACCAGCATCATCCAGGAGCGGACGGGCCGTGTTGTAGCCGTCCTGACCCAGGGCCAGGGCCGTCTGCGCCGTGCTGCCGACCGGAGCCGGAAGCAGACCCGTAAGGCCTCCCGCCGTCGCGAAGACCAAGGCCTGGGCCAGGTCGGCGACCAGGCAGTCGTTGGCCAGGGCGACCGCAGGGACAGGCAGGGCACCGCACATGAGGAACGGCACCAGCGCCAAGGCGACGCCGGCCGGTCCGGCCACCTCGCCAGGCAGCATGGAGACCACGCCGGCCACTTCGCTCATGGGCAGCGGTACGCCGGGATCGACGCACCAGGTCGCCAGGAGCAGGCCGACCGCGAACGCATCGGCGATGTCAGCGTACAGGAGCAGGACGGACGTGTCGATGGACGCCGGGCCCGCTTCCGCGCCCGCACCAGCCTGCTGGCTGCTCGCATCCAGGATCTCCGTGTCCTCGCCCGCGTAGACCGTGGTCGTCGAGAACTCACGGCCAGCATTGGCGCTCGCCAGGCCACCCAGCACGACGAAGCTCACCTCATCGGAAGTGGACGTCTGCTCGATGCGGCCGATGGTCGTGTCACCGGCGTAGATGGAGTTGTCCTCCTTGGACTCCTCATGACTGAAGCCGTACACCAGCAGGCTGCCCTGACCGGCGTTGTCGTCGCGGACCTCGCCGTCGGCGCCAGCGTTGAACTCCTGGTACTCCGTGGCGATGCCGATGGGCGTGCCGGCCAGGTTGAGACCGCTGTCCTTGTTGCCCTCCCTGTAGGAGAGGCCGAAGTTGAACACGTCACCCGCGACGTTTCCACCGGTGCCGTAGCCCGTGCTGTCATCGCTCTCGTACGTGCCCAGGGTGTCGGAGCCGCCGAAGCGGACATTGGACTCCTCATGACTCTCGGACTCGTCGTAGCCGGCGCCCGCTTCCGTGTCGGCCAGCGGGATGCCGCCCATGATGCCGATGGAGCGCACCGTCTCGCGGGACTCGCTGCTGGAGCCCACCAGGGGGCTGCCGCCGATGGTGACATCCGAGACCGAGCGCTGGTTGTCCGTGCGGTTCTCGTAGCCGCCGGTGAGCCACAGCACCTCGCCGTCGCCCAGCTCGATGCCGAAGCCGTAGCCGTCGGAGTGGTGCTCGGATTCCTCCTCGCCCGTGCTGCCGATCGGGATGATGACGATCGTGTCGTCCTCCGTCTGACTCTCGCTCTCGGAATCTTCGTTCCAATGGGAGACCACGACGGAGCCAGCATCCTCAGCAGCGTCGATGGCGATCGTGGCACGGCGCCAGGAGGAACTCGATTCCTGGTCCTCCGTGGATTCGCTGCCAAACGGCAGGCCGACCACTTCCGTGACGCTGCGCTCGTGCTCGAAGCTCTCCGACTCCTCGTTGCCATGCTCGTAGAGCACGCTGCCCTGAAGGGTGCCGTCGATGACGTCCACCGTCAGGTCCAGCCACTCGTTGTAGCGGTAGAAGGACGAATCGTGGTCCGACTCGTCTTCCTGGCCGACGACGTTGAAGCCCAGCACGTCCGTGTAGGACGACGACGAGTCGCTGCCCTGGGAGCTGCCGGACTCCTCTTCGTCACCCTTGGACAGGCTCAGGCCCACGATGTTGACCGTGGTGTTGTCCACCGGGTTGACGATGAAGATGGTCGACTGGAGGCTCGTCTCGTTCCAGTAGCGCTGGTACTCCTCCTCCAGGCTGTGGCTCTCCGAAGCACCCGATTCATGGATCGGGATGCCGAACAGGTTGAACTCCTCGCGCTCGGAGCTGTTGGACTCCTCAGACGTGGACGAGCCTTCCTGGCCGTTCTGTTGGCGGTCCAGGCCGACGCTGGCGCCAGCAGCGCCCGCATCGAAGCCGGCGTCAGCCGTCGTCTGAGAGACAGACTCGTAGCTGGCGTAGTCGTTGTCCAGGAAGTAGTCGCTCTCCTCGATGCTCTCCGTGGAGAAGCCCAGGTTGTTGCCGTAGTACTCCCGGTCGTAGTGGCTGCCCTCGGCGTCAGCGCCGGAGGACTCCTCGTGCTCGTAGTCACCGCTGGCGACACGGGTCCAGAAGACGCCGTCGAGCACGCTGACATAGTAGCCGTTGCGCGTGTCGTTGGTCGCCCACTCGAAGTACGTGGACTCCGAATCGTAGTGGTCGTGCTGCTCCTCTTCGTGCTCCGTGAACTCGAAGAGACAGCCACTGAACCAGGGGATGATGCACGTGGTCGAATCGGACGAGCTCTCCGAGTTGAAGGGCCCCGTTTCGCTGCTTGTCCCCCCTGAATCACCTGATTCGCCGGGGGCATCGATCGTGCCGACCTCGAACACGCCGGGTACGCCGGCCAGGGGCGCGCCGCTGGCCAGCCCAGGCGCCATCACCAGGGCGAAGGCCATGGCGAGGGCGGCGATCGTCTGCGGGGTCTTCTTGTTGAGTTTGTCGTGGGTCATCGTTGGTTCCTCCTAATGGTGGTGGTGCTCGCTCCCCGTGGAGATGCTGATGCTGAAGTAACGCAGCATCGCGTAGACCACGATGAACTCGGTCGGGTACAGTCGTCCCAAGGAGACGCAGACCACTTCTGGTTCACGCCAATCACCGCCCGCACAGAGCAGCAGTCTTGGATTCATGAACACGTGATGCGTTCCGTACGCGATATCCAGACCGCGGAACGGAACGATCGGTGGGATCGCGATGGGCAGGTCGAAACCCCAGTTGCCGGGGTAGGTGCCGCCGAGCTTGGCGTACCAGTGCCAGTCACAGAGACAGAAGTGACCTCTTGGCGCCCAATAGTAGCCTGTTCCATGGAACGGTGAACCGATCCAGAAGTAATCGAACTGACAACAACTCCAGGACAACACCTCGAACGAGATGAAGCCTGGATCGAGGATCAAGCTGATCGTCGGACTCTCGATGCAGACGCACAAGAACCGGATGCCGGCCACGTAGAACTCCAGACCGGCACCGAAGTCGAAGCCGGCACCGGCACGGAAGTGGAACACCAACCGCCCGTCAATGTTGACGATGCTCTCGATGCCCGGGTCGATGCCGACGCTGCCCAGGTCCTCCAACAGGAGGCTCAGGGTCTCGATGCCGAACCACCAACTGTAGTGCCAGTAGTACTTCAGGTCGGCGATGCCCAGGCAGATGATGCAGGAGCTGGGCCGGCCGTCACCGTCGCTGAACTTGAGCTGGAAGTCCACGAAGAACTTCGTGAGGCGCTGGTTCAGGATGGGGCTGGCATCCACGTGGAACGAGTTGCCCGACTTGAAGAGGGCGATGCCGTCGGACGGGATGTCGACCGCCTGGATGAGCAGGTGGCCCTGGCTGTCGTAGTTGGCCAGGCCCTCGAGCCAGTCCGGGATCACATCGCCGGCGAGGTCGATGGCCGCGCGGGAGATGAGACCCCACAGGTCGCCGATGTTGGTGTACACCATGGCGTCCAGCGTGTTGCTGGCCGCGTTGTAGTTGATGAACGGCACCGGCGGGTTGCAGCTCTGACAGTTGGACGTCTGGTAGCTGGACTTGCCGGTGGACAGGCTCACCGTCGTGGGCACATCCTCCACCATCAGCCAGATCGGGAACCCGTTGTCGTTGATGTTGGAGTTGCTCACGGTGATGAGTCCAGGGTCATGGTACCAGGAGCCATCGAGACGGAGGCCGACGAAGATCTTGTCGATGGGCTGACCCGTGTTGACGTTGATCGTCGGCTTGCCACCTTCGGCCGCGTTGCCCATGCCCTGCACCACCGAGAGGCTCGTGGGCAGGTTGCTCACGGTCGCCACCGCCATGAGGTTGAGCTCGTGGGGGTAGATGGGCAGGGGCAGTTCCGTGTTGACACGGATGTCCAGCTTGCCCACCTTGACGGAGCCCGTGTTCAGGCTGTACGTCGGCACACCGTCACCGGCGCTCTTGGTGAACGAGATGGCGTCCGGCAGCGGCAGGTCGAGCTTCCACTTGGACGCGAAGCCGCCGTCCTGCACGTCGATGAACGTGTTGCCCATGATGCCACAGGGCGAGTTGTAGGTCCCGAAGCCGGCGTTGCGGGGGCACAAGGAGCCCGGCTCGCTGACGGTCTGCCAGGGCCAGAACGGCTCCGGCATGGCGTTGGCGGCGCCACGGGTGCCCACGTTGACCTTACCTTGTAGCCAAGGGGTCTTGGCCAGGCAGGAGAAGCCGACGCAGCCGTTGGCGCTCGCGAAGCCCACCACGTCGGGCGTGATGTCCAGCGAGACGTCTGCGGGCAGGTTCGTCAGGCTCAGGTCGGCTTCGGCGAGGAACGCCGCCGTCTCCAGGTCGACGATGGCCCGGATGTCCCGCAGGCCGGTGAACTCGAGGTCCAGCGACTGGGATTCCGTGGCGTCGTTGGTGCTCCAGACCACTTCCTTGATGCCGCTGACCTTGGCCGACACCGCGAACTGCGGGTTGCCAGGCCAGGAGGTGCCGACACCGTCGGGGCGGATCCAGGCGCCCACGAAGGTGGGGCCGTACGCGTGGGGGTCGTAGTTGAAGACACCCTTGCGGAAGATCAGGGAGACGTAATCGAGCCCGTCGGGCGTCTCCAGACCGAAGCCCGTGTCGCTCTTGGCGAAGGACAGCGTCGGGATGCCGGAGGCGTCCAGCAGGAGGTAGATGTCGTTGGCGTTGAGCGCCTCGTTGACGAAGAACTCCAGCGTGAGACCGCCGATCTTGCCGGACAGGTCCAGGTTCATGCTGGCGTCATCCCAGGCACCGGCGGTGATCATGGGGACGCTGGTGGCCGTCAGGCGTGCGAACAGGCCGGTGCCGGCCAGGTTCAGGCCGCTGCGGGCACCCAGGATGGCGCGCACGTCCAGGAGGTCCAAGGTGCCGGTGGTGCCTATCGTGCCGCCGCCGTCGGTGAAGCCCAGGTCGATGCCGGGGATGCCTTGGGCGAAGGCGCGCAGGAACAGGTCCGTGGCGCTGCCAGCCTGGTCGACGATGAACTCCAGGAGGATCTCATCGATGCGGCCGGCGAGGCCCAGGTCGAAGCCTTCGTCGTCCCAGCTGCCGGTGACGGCGGGAACACCTTCGATGGTCAGCTGCAGGCTCAGGCCTTCGCCGGTGAGCGTGAGGCCGCTGCGGGGGCCAAGGATGGCCCGCAGGTCGATGAGGTCCAGGGTGTCGTCGGTGCCGATCGTGCCGCCGCCGTTGACGAAGCCGACGTCGATGCCGGGCACGCCTTCGGCGTTGAGGATCAGGTACAGGTCGTTGGCATCCGTGGGCACCGCGTCCAGGCCGTCAGGGTTCAGGATGAACTCCAGGAGGATCTGGTCGATGCGGCCGGCCAGGTCGAGGTCGAAGCTGCCATCGGTCCAACCGCCGGCGGTGATCTGAGGCACCGTGTCCAGCAGCAGGTTGGTCTCGATGAGCGGCGTGCCGCGGGGACCAAAGTGGAAGTGCAGCAGCAGGTCGTCCAACGTGGCGCTGGTGCCGATGGTGCCGGCGCGGTCCTCGAAGCCGAGCACGATGCCGGGCAGGCCGTGGGCCAGCAGGTGGATCTGCAGTTCGTTCTCGATGGGCGTGGACGGCGTGCGCACCTGGAACAGGAGCTCCAGGCGGTCGATGGTGTCCGAGGCCGGCGAGAAGCCAAGACTGAACTCGTCCTCGCCGTACAGACCCGCCACGATCTTGGGCACGCCCTCCAGCTCGAAGAGCATCAGGAGCGTGGGGTCCAGCAGGTCGCCGAGGCGGAAGTCCAGGGAGATCAGGTCCAGCACGTTGGTCGTGCTGATCGTGCCGGTCGTCGTGTCCAAAGAGATACCAGGAAGACCGAGCGCCGTGACGTCCAACAGGAGGTCGCTGGCGGTGCCGGCGGGGTTGCTCAGGAACAGGAAGTTGATGCGGTCGATGCGGGCATCGACGGGGCTGAACCCGAGGCCAAGGCCTTCGTCCCACGCGCCCGCGTTGATGGCCGGCACGCCCTCCAGTTCCAGGCTGGCGAACAGGGTCGGATCAAGTGCAGGACCGCGGCGCAGGAAGATGAGCAGACTGTCCAGGACGCCCGTCGTGCTCACCGTCTTGGCATTCATGTCGATGTTGAACCCGGGCAGACCCAACGCTTCCAGGAAGAACACGATGTCATCCGAGTCGAAGAGCTGGTCACTGACGAACTGGAACGCGATACGACCGATGCGACCGCCCGAGAAGTCCATGTCGATGCCGTCGCCCCAGGTGATGCCGTTGAGCTGAGGCACGTCCTCGATCTCGAAGAAGATGCTCATACTCGGGGCGCTGGTGCCCTTGGCAAAGTACGCCGTGATCTTGTCAAGAGGCCCGTCCGAAGACAAGGAACCGCCTGCGTCGTCCCATTGGGCCGAGAGGCCAGGCACACCGAGCGCCTGCAGGAACAGGTCCATGTCTCCGGCGATGAACTGGAAGGTGACGCTGCCGATGCGACCACCCACCAGGGGCAGGTCGAAACGGCCGTCCTCCCAGGAGGCCCCATCGATCTGGGGCACATCGAGGATCTCGAAGATCATGGTCAACGAGGGCGCTGCCGTGGGGCCGAGCACGATCTTGAGCGTGATGCCGCCGAGGCTGCCGTCGGTGCCGAACTCGCCGCCCAAGGGGTCCCAGTTGGCGTGGACGCCGGGGATCTCCTCTGCCAAGGCGAGCAGCTGCAGGCGTCCGGCGGGGTTGCCGGCGGGGTTGAGCAGCAGCTGCATCTCGATGGAGCCGATCTTGTCGCCGCTCATGTCCAGGTCGAGGCTGCCGTCACTCCAAGCGAACTGGACAGGGGGCAGGTGCTCGATGTCCACGAAGAAGCTGAAGCCGGGGCGGCTCACAGCGGCGTAGACGCGGCCGATGGCGTCACCGGCGGGGATGCCGGGGTCCATGCCGCCGTTGTCCCAACCGAAGTGGAGCTCGGAGGGGATCGATTCGGCGATGGCGGTAATCGTCGTGTCGGCGAGCTCCGCGATCATGCCGATGGCGTCGATGCGGTCGCTCATGATGAGGTCCATGCCGGCGCGCGTGAACTCCATCGTGACGGTCTCGGGGAGGCCGTGCACGAAGAACAGGATGTCCACCTGGGGCGCCTGCAGGTTGATGGTGATCTCGTCGATCTCTTCGCTGGCGCTGTAGGTCAGCGACGGGTTGGGCACCAGGTTCAGGTCGATCTCGAGGCGGTCCGGGACGTTGCTGACACACATCTCCAGCTTGTTGCCGTCCTTACCGAAGCTCCAGCAGAGGGGGCCGTCGAGGGCCAACTCCAGGGCGATGCCGCCCAGGCCGCCCGCGAGGCCGCTGATCAGGCCGCCCAGCCCTTCGCCGAGGCTGGCCATGCCGGTCACCTGGGCCGAGTACTGGCGGGCGGTGCCGACCACGTCGGCCAGCATGTGGTTGCCGGGGATGGCGATGAACTGCGGGTCGCCCACGCCGTCGATGACGTTGGAGGCGAGCACGTTACCGGAGGCGAGGTCGCCGCTGGCCTGGACGTTCACGTTGGCTTCGTCCATGGCCACGGAGGCCTGGCCGTTGAGGTCATCGAGGACGACGAAGCCCTTGGTGGGGTCCATGCCGGCGCCGTCGAGGGGACGGGACAGCTGGCCGGTCACCAGGTCGATCGGGGAGTTGCCACCGACGTTGATGCTACCGTCGCGGACATCCACCGCCAGGGAGCCGGGCAGGTTGGAGAAGCTGAAGCGCTCCGCCTCCAGGCCGCGGGCCGTGGTCTGTTCGATGTCCAGCAGGAAGGGCACGTCGCGGTCGGTGAGGCTCTGGATGTCGAAGCCGCCGTCCTGGGGGACGACGCTGGCTTCTTGGGCGCCGGGCATGCCGAAGGCGGTCAGCTCGTCGGTGACCTTGAAGCCGCTCACGGTGCCCATGAGGGCCGCAGCGGCCGTCTTGGCGCGCACGGCACGCAGGTCGTCCACGTGGCTGTCACTGTCAAAGGTGAGGCCACCGGCGGAGGTGTCGATGGCGATGCCGTACCCGGCGTTCTCGATGAACGCCCAGGTGGCGTGCTCGTAGTCACCGTCGTCGACCAGGCCCGCGATGGCGTGCACGTCGGCGCCGCGTTCGTCGAGGCCGATGTCGAAGCCGGCTTCGGTGAGCGTGGCGTCGATCTGGGCAGCGGCGTTGCCAAGGACAAGGCCCGCGTGGTCGAAGGTGTCGTCAGAGAGGAAGTCCTGGCGCGCGATGGCGAGGTTGGCCCCTTCGACGGTCTCGATGGCGAGGTCGGCGCCCTCGTTCACGATGGTCGTGGGGGGCATCTCTTGGCTGCTGGCGGCCAGGGCGAGGCGACCGGCAGGGCCGTCGCGCAGCAGCCCGACCTCCAGGTCCATGGGCAGCAGGGGCGTCAGGTCGAGCATGCTGGTGCCGGCGGCGGCGTTGATGGCGGCCGCAGCGCCCAGCAGTTCGGGGGCCTGGTCACCGGCGAGGGACAGGGTGGACGTGTCGCCACCGGGGGCACCCTCGTGCAGGATGGAAGCCAGGAACTCGAAGGCGCCCGGGGACCCGGTCGTGGCGATCTGCACGGAGGGCCCAAGGTCCTCGAGGATCGCTTCGAAGTGGTCAGCGCCGCCGGGGAAGTGGGCGTCGAAGACCGCCACGGCGTCCGTGTCGGCCAGCGGGAAGGCCACCGTCATGTCGTACGGGAAGGCACTGCCGCTGGGGAGGAACGGTTGCAGAGGCGCGGGGACGCTGGTGGCCACACCGGCCACGAGCAGCTGCTCGCCGGTGAGCGGGGCGCCGGCCAATTGCGTCGAGGCCGGCATGGGCACCGGGAAGGGTGCGCCCGGGAGGGCCGGCAGGTCGTCGAGGGCATCGAGGGCCCACACGCCGTTGGTGCGCTCCACGATGAGGTGGGGGCGCATCTCCAGCAGGCCGTCCTCGATGGGCACGACCGCCGGGCTGAGGGTGAGCTGGACGAGCAGGTCGGCCAGGCCGTCGCTGTCGATGTCGATGGCTTCCGGGATGCCCCAGGTGCCTTCGAAGTCGACGCCGTTGACGGTGCCGGCGTACTGCAGTTCATTGGCCCGTTCGAGGAGGGAGGCGACCAGCGCTTCCAGGTCTTCGGGCAGGGCATTGGTGTCGGCGACGATGGTGGCCGGGCGCAGGAGGGACTCCAGCTTGCCGGCGAACTCGGCCGCCGTGACATCGAGGTCGAGGATGTGCTCGTAGACCTCAGGGGCCACCTGCTGCAGGTTGCCGCTGATCTTGGCCGGGATGGCCGCGTCGTCGACGAGGATGCCCATCAGTTCGAAGAGCTCGTGCGTGGCGAGGTTGGCAAGGTCACGCAGGAACTCAAGGAGCGGGGGCAGACGGAGTTGGAAGTTGGGGTCGTCCCAGGCGTCCACGGGCACCGCGCCCAGGGGGCTGGTCGGGAGGGCGGCGGCGAGGTCGGACGGTTCGGCCAGCAGCTCGGGGTCGGTGAGCTGCGGGGGTTCGACGGTCTGGACGAGGTCGGTGGGCATCGCCATGGGCAGGGTGGCTGGTCCCTGGGCAGGCGTGAGGTCGCGGAGCGCCGCGGGGACGTCCACGTTGGTGCTGTAGGTGACGCCCTCGGGGATGCCGGGCTGTTCGAGCAGCACGGGGCCGAGTCCTTCGAAGGAGGGCGGCTGGGTGGCGTTGGGGTCGGTGTTGCCCCAGTGCTTCAGCGGTTCTTCGTAGAACTCGCGGCGGATGGGGTTCTCCTGTTCACTGGTGCCGGCCGGGTCGGCCGGGGGGGCCTCGGCGTCCTCGGGGGACATGGTGTCCTCGGCGACCGCTTGGATGTTGTCGATGAACACCTCGCGGTTGAAGACGAGGCCGAGCAGGAAGGCGCGGTAGAGGTCGTCGACGCGGTCCTGGGTGACGGGTTCACCGGTCTCGCGGTCGATCAGAGGGTCTTCGGGGGTGGAGAAGCCGAGCGCGGGGCCGGCGTTGACGGGGTCAAGGTTGGGCGCGAAGGTCGGGTCGGCACGCATGCCTTCCAGGACCTCGTCCGCGAGCTCTTGTTGTAGCTCGCCGGTGTAGTCGGGGTACACGCCGGGCGTGTCGTTGAGGGGGACGACCCCCCTCACGAACACGTCGAGATACAGGTCGACGAACGCCTCGCGTTCGGCGTCGGGCAGCTCCGAGATCGTCGGTTCGACCGGGGCGGGCGCTTCTTGGGCGCTCACGGCGCCGATGATGGAGGCGGGAGCCACCATCAGAAGGACCAGGACCAGCGAAATGAGCGTCTTGGGACGTGCGAGCAGGGGGAGGGATGTTCCAGCCATCGAGACCAACCTCTAGTGTATGTAGAGCCAAGGGAGACGCGTTACCAGTGCGTCTACAGTGACCAGCCGCGTCGTCAGCCCTGGATGCTCATTTCAACCTATCTAGCTCAATGCTGGAACGAATCGGAAGCGCGGGCGCCGCAATCCCCATGCCCCGGCCAGCCGTCTGCTGCGCGTGGAGAAGGCGATCTGGACCCTGGGCTACGAAGGGGCCGACGTGGCGGCGTTCGTGGCGACGCTGCAGGCGGCCGGCATCCAACGCGTCGTCGATGTCCGCGAGCGACCACTCAGCCGCAAGAAGGGGTTCAGCAAGAACGTCCTGGCGGAGCATCTCGATGCCGCCGACATCGCCTACGAGAACCGCAAGCGACTGGGAGCACCGCCGGAGATCCGCAACCCGTACAAGGCCGGCGGGTCGTGGGAGACCTTCGCTGCAGCCTTCGAGGCGCGGCTGGACGGAGCGCCGGAGGCCCTGGCCGGCCTCGCGCGGACCGCCCAGGAGGAACGCGTCTGCCTCGTCTGCTTCGAAGCGGACGCCGGCGCCTGCCATCGCAGCCTGGTGGCGGCCCGCCTGGCGCCTCTGGGCTTCAAGGTCCACGATCTGCGCTGTAATCTGTAGAAAATCCGGGTCGATGAAATTCCAACAGGGCGAAGCTACATGAATCGACGCCACTTCGAGCGGCGTGGATTGATTCTCATGAGGCGCGCCCTGACCGTTTCCGTGACGCTCGCCCTCGTCCTGGCGTTGGCCCCTGCCGGCCACGGTGCCATGACGCCGACCGCTGACCCTGACGCCCTGGTGGCCGCCATGGAGGCCCAACTGGGTCTCGTGACCGCCGCGACGTTCCTGGAGCTACCGCCGTCCGGCATGCCCCATGCCACCAGCGACGAACCCCTGGCCGGCTTCCCCGTCGATGGCGACACGTACACGATCTTGACCACCGGCGACCCCGCGCTCGCCACCACCGGCACCACCGGCAGCGACGGCGTGGGACTCGGCGGCGGCAACGCCCGCGGCGACACGGACTGGGACGTCACCGTCCTGGCCATCAGCTTCACGACGCCCGTCGGCGGCGACTGCCTCGGCTTCGACTTCCGCTTCCTCTCGGAGGAATACCCGGAATGGGTGGGCACGGACTACAATGACGCCTTCATCGCCGAACTGGACGACACCACCTGGACGACCATGGGCAGCGACATCATGGCGCCGGACAACTTCGCCTTCGATGAGAACGGTGACGTGATCAGCATCAACGCCGCCGGTGCCGCGTCCATGAACGCCGCCAACGCCGCCGGCACCTCCTATGACGGTGCCAGCGCCCTGCTGCGTGCCCAGACGCCCGTGGGACCGGGCGCCCACACCCTGTTCCTGTCGATCTTCGACCAGGGCGACAGCATCTACGACTCGACGGTCTTCATCGACAACCTGTTCGTCGGCGCCGCCGGCCCCGAGGGCTGCGACCCTGGCGTCATCGCCGTCAACGAACCCCCGACCGCCGTGGCCCAGGCGAGCCATGCCCTGGCCAACCTCGGTGAGACGGTGACCTTCGACGGCACCGCCAGCAGCGACCCCGAGGACGGCGCGGTCTCTGCGTATGAATGGCGCCACGGCGGCAACCTGGTCTCCACGGCGGCCACCTACGCCACTTCCTTTGCCGACCTGGCGACGGAATGCCTGGAGCTCACCGTCTTCGACAGCCTCGGAGCCACCGGCGTCGACTCCGTCTGCGTGGACCTCACGGACGAACTGCAAGTGGACGTCTGGGCCAGCCGCAACAGCTACGCGTTCTACCAGCAGCCGCGCGTGCACGTGCAGGCGCTCTACCAGAGCGGTGAACCCGTGGTCGGCGGCACCGTCGGCCTGAGCGTCTCCTACACGAACGACATCGGGCCCGTCAACAGCATCCTCGGCCAGACCCCTTGCCCCGACTGGTCCGCCTCCGGCACCACCGCCAGCAACGGCCGCGCCTCGTTCGACGTGCCGTTCTTCGTCGTCGAGCGCTGCCTCGGTGCCTTGCCCGGCCTCGTCGAGGTCCCGACGCAGCTCCCGGTCGCGGGCGGCGACTACCGCGCCGTCGGCTCGGTCGCCAAGGACGGCAACGGCGGCTCTGACTCGGACCGGTACGGCATCGCCCTCTTGTAACAACGATCGCCGAACGGCGTCCCTTTTCCTTCATTCTCCTGTTCGTCATCTTTTGGTTGTACCTAGTTAATAAAGAAACGTCGCCTGCGGCCAGCATGGAAGCTCGAGCCCGCGCCGTGCCCTTGGCGCTCACCGTCCTTTTCCTGACCGCTGCCTTGGCGCCGCTGGGTCAAGCGTCGTTCCAGTCCGGAGACTCATCGCTGGCTTCCATGTTGGAGCACGTGCCGGCCGATCCAACGACGTTGGATTCGGTGACGGCCGTCGTGAGCTATCAGGGGTACGGGCACGGGACGGCCGTCCCGGAGCGACCGTACAGCGAGTTCCCCCTGCACGGCGAGGGCTTTGCTTGGTTGACGACCGGGGGGCTAGGGAACATCCTGCTCCCGTCGCTCCTCGGCTCGTACAGAGGCACCACGCAGGGTGACGAGACCGTCGATGACAAGGACATGACGCGTCTCGCCTTCGATTTCACGCCTGCGCCAGGCATCAACTGCCTGCGCTTCGATTTCCAGTTCGTGACCCAGGAAGAACCCGGGCGCAAGGGCGTTGATGGCCGCTGGTTCGAGGACGGTTTCGTCGCCCAAATGGGGCCGGCTCCGCTTTCCTTCGAGGAGTTCGGAGGCACGAACGCGCCCGGCAACTTCGCCGTCGATGGCGACGGCAATCCCATCTCCGAGTATGCCACCGGCTTTGCTGCGCTGGGCTCCACGGCCGGCATGCCTTGGGGCAACCAGCAGGCGTGGAGGGACGGTGAGTACGGGTACCAGCCGCCCGAGCACATCCGGTACGCCACGCCGATCCTGCGTGCCCAGACCCCCGTCGAGCCCGGCGTGCCCCAGACGCTCACGCTCTCCCTGTATGAACGCTACGACGTGTGGTACGACTCCATTGTGTTCTTCGACAACATGGTGTTGGAAGCGGTCCCAGAGGGTGGCTGCGAGGCCGGTACGAGTGATCCCAACGCCAACACGCCCCCCACGGCGGTGGCTTCCGCCAGCCACACGCTCGCCAACCTCGGCGAATCCGTGACCTTCGACGGCAGCGGCAGCAGCGACCCGGAGGACGGCGGCATCACGAGCTATGAATGGCGCCACGAGGGGCTCATCGTCGGCACGACCGACACGTACACCGGCTCGTTCACGGACCTGGCCACCCAATGCCTGGAGCTGACCGTCTACGACAGTCAAGGCCTCACGGCGACCGACGACGTCTGCGTGGACATGACGGATGAGCTGGACGTGCGCGTCCAGGCGACGCAGCGCTACTACCGCTTCTACGGCCAGCCGGTCATCGACGTGGACGTCCGGTACCTCAGCGGCACCCCCATTGAGGACGCGGATGTCGTCATGAACGTCGACTACCAGAGCAACACGGGCGCCGTCAACATCGTCTTGGAGAACACGCCGTGCCGCAGCTGGCGCAGCGTCGAGCAGACCGATGCCCTGGGCGAAGCCGAGTTCGAGGTGCCGCGTCTGTTCTTGAACCGCTGTTGGCAGGTGTTCCCGAGCGTCGCTGAGGTCCCCACCGAGATTCCCCTGCTGGCCGGCAAGTACCGCGCCAGCGGCTCCGTGAGCTTCGAAGGCAACCAAGGGATCGACAGCGACGTCTACTCCATCAACATCGTCTGACGGCAGACAGCCGCCACCGCTTGACGTGCCACGTGGAGCGGCTGGCGGTCGCCTCCACCTCTTCTTCTTCCACTTCGATCCTCTTCTGGTAGCCTGGTCCGTCCAGCACCAGCGTCTCGAACTCGCCGCCTTCGCCGGCGATGTGGGGCCGGCTCGGGTTCGCCCGCAGCTCTGCGAGTGCCTGGGCATCGAGCCGGCGGCCGGCCCAGGTCTCGTCGAGTCCGTCGGCGGCGGCGCGGGCGATGCGGATGTCGTAGCCGGCCGCCACGAGTCCGTCCATGTAGGTGTCCGGGTCGACATGCCACAGGGGCGCGAAGGTCGCAAGGCCGAGGCGGTGGCCGATGGCGTCGATGCGGGTGCGTTGGTATTCGCTGGCCAAGGCGCCGGAGACGACCGCGCCCACATCGTGCTCTTCCTTGACCTGGGCGAGCGCGGTTTCCAGGTCGGCCACCTCTTCTTCAGGGCCCGATCGGCACGGCGCGCGGACCAACTCCAGGTCCAGGGCTTGGGCGACGGCGTCCACGACGGCCAGGTTGGGTGTGTGGAACATCCATGCGTCGTCCTCGGCGGGCACGATGCACAGGGCGACGGGGACCTCCCAGCCGTGGCCGCGGGCGACGTCGATGGCCGCCACAGAGTCCTTGCCTCCTGAGAGCAGGGCGACGCAGCGCATCCTCAGGCCGCCCATTGGGCTGCGGCCTCGGCGGCCGCGGCGTCGCGGAGGGTCGGACGGAACTCGCGGGCGGGGCCCAGGTCGTCCCAGTCGATGTCGACGAGGGTCAGGGTGTCCTGGAACGGCTCGGCTGCGGCCAGGAGGTCGCCGCGGGGGCCGATGGCGTGGCTGCCGCCCCAGAAGACGACGCCGTCCTGGGCGCCCACGACGTTGCATTGGGCGGCGAAGGAGGCGTTCTCGATGGCGCGGGCGGGCAGGATCGCCTGGAAGAACCGCCGGGTGGTGGCCGGGCTGGCGCTGATGTTGAGCAGGAGGTCGGCGCCGTCGAGCGCCTGCTGCCGTTGGAACTCGGGGAAGTAGAGGTCGTAGCAGATGCTGAGGCCGATACGGCCGTGGGCGGTCTCCCAGACGGGACTGCTGCCGCCGGGCTGGAAGAAGAGCCCTTCGCGGAACGTGGTGAACGTGGCGAGGCAGCGCTTGTCGTACCAGGAGAGGCTGCCGTCGGCGTCGATGAGGGCCGCGCTGTTGTGGGTGATGCCGGGGCGGGGCGTGCGGGGGGCACCGGCGACCACGGCGCAACGGGCCGCGGCGGCGGCGGAGCGCAGGGGTTCGAGCCGCTCGTCCTCGCCCGCGAAGGCGAGGCGGGTGACGTCGTCGCCGATGTTGTAGCCGGTGAGGTGGAGCTCGGGGAAGACGGCCACGTCGGCGCCGGCCTCTTGGACGCTGGCGGCTGCTGCGGCGACGTTGGCTTCCACGTCGCCCAGGCGGGCGGCGGCGCTGAACAGGGCGAGCTTCACGACGGTTCGAGCGGCCCGCCCCGCTTGGCTGTTTCGTGCAGGCGCCGCGGGTGGCCTAGAGGTGGATCACGTTGTATTCATCGATCGGCGTGTGGTCGTTGGAGGCGCGCGCGGGAAGGCCGTCGGTGTAAGAGTAGACTCCGAAGAGGCCGTCGCCGATGCCGTCGTCTTCGAACTGGATGCACGCGTATTGGGCGTCGGCCGGGACGTTGCCCCAGTCATCGCCGTCGCCATGGAAATGCCAGACGTGTGATAGGCCGAAGCCGTCGAATTCAATGAATTTGACATCAAATTCATCTCCCAGCGCGCTCGTCAGGTTGAAGCCTGTGCCGGGCTGGATGTCGTCGATACGGGCATCGCAGGACGGCGCGTCGTTGCCTGTGGCGAGGCGGATGAGCGAAAAGGCGGCCACTTCCGCGGCTGTCATGGTCCCATTGTGCGTCTTGGGTTCCGGCTCCGAGGGTTCGGGGTCGAACAGGCCGGTCTCGTTGACGATGGGCCCGGCTTCATCATAGAACGCGTCGTAGACCAGCGCGTAGGTCTCGTTGACTTCCTCCAGGCCCGGGGGTGGCGTGGGCGTCGGTTCTGGCACGGAAAGGAGCGTGACGTCCAGGTCGGTGCCGAGGCGCGCGATCACGAGGGCGTGGGTGATCTCGTAGTCGTAGGTCTCGGTGTGGTCGCCGTGGCTGGCGCGGCTGGCTTCGCATTCGAAGACGTCGCCCAGGGTGGTGTCGCAGCTCTTGATCCAGTCTTCGCTGACGTACGTGTTGCCGCTGAAGCCGTCCGTCCACGTGATCTCACCCCACAGCTCGATGTCGACATCGTACGGGGCGGCCGCGTACGGGTCTTCCAAGAGCGGCTCGGGGTGGGTGTGCGTCTCGAGCCACATGCCGTCGGTGACGTTCGCCCAGAACGAATAGTCCGTGTCCGGGTCGTCCGGCCATTCATTGCGCCATTGCGACGTGAAGATCAAGAAATCGACGAGATCGTCGGAGTGGGACAGATGGAAGGTGTCGATGTGGCCGGTGGCCACGACGGTCCCGCTGGGTGTGTCGGCATGCGCACTGGGTAGCACACTGGCGATCAGAAGGGCCGCGATCAGGATGGGGCGCGCCATGGGCGTATCCTTACCAACTAGTACATAAAACGCGGGCAACCCGAGTGCGGCTTCGGCAGCCGTTCGCCTGCGCGTGGGGGCCACGGAAGGCAGAAGACGGAGGCGCTGCTGGCCGCGTCGTGCAGCAGCCTGCCCTGGACGGCCCCGTAGAATGGGAGGCGATCGTCACGACGTTCATCCGCGACCACGTGCGCCGTGCGCGCGCTGACGGCGTCGTCCTGGGCCTTTCCGGGGGCCTCGATTCGGCGCTCGCGGCGGCGCTGTGCGTGCGGGCGCTGGGGACGGACCGTGTTGTTGGGCTGCTGATGCCGTCGGACGGCAGCGAACCGGAGGACGCCGCCCATGGCAGGCTGACGGCCGAGCATCTGGGGATCGAGGCGTTGGAGCGGTCGATCGCGCCGGTGCTCGAAGGCGCGGAGGCAGCGCTCGGCGGCCCCTTGGAGGGCGCGGCGCGGGCCAACGCGAAGGCCCGTTGTCGCATGCTGTTGCTCTACGCGGAGGCTCAGCGGCGGGGGGCGCTCGTGTGCGGCACGGGCAACAAGTCGGAGCTGCTCACCGGCTACTTCACGAAGTTCGGCGACGGCGGCAACGACCTGCAACCCTTGGGGGACCTCTACAAGACGCAGGTGCGGGAGCTGGCGGAGCACGTGGGGCTGCCGGAGGTGCTCATCACGAAGCCTCCGTCGGCGGGGCTGTGGCCGGGGCAGACGGACGAGGAGGAGCTGGGGATGTCGTACGATGACCTGGACCGCATCCTGAAGGGCTTCGAGTTCAACGCCCAGCCGTCCACGATCGCGGCGCGTACCGGTATCCCTCTGGAGGAGGTGCTGCGCATCGATGGCCTGGTGCGTGGCAGTGAGCACAAGCGCAAGGCGGCGTTGGTGCCGAAGCTGGGGGCTCGTACGGTGGGCGTCGATTGGCGCCGCAGCGTCCACTGGGACGCTTAGCGGCCGGTCAGGCGGCGACGATCTGGGGGGCCGGGCCGGGAGCCGCGGCCTGCGGGGCGATGGTGGCCTCGTCGAGCCAGTAGTAGGTCTGGCGGCTGTCGCGGAAGCTGAGGCGTTCCTTCAGGACGCCGAGTTCCTTGAGCCGCTTGATGGCGGCGTAGGCGGTGCGGCGGGGGAGTCCGGTCGCTTCGCGGAGTTCGAGGCCGGTGAGGGGTTGGTGGCTGGCGAGTTCGCAGACCACCTTGCGGGTGCTCTCCGGGACGTCGGGTAGCTGCTTGAGGACGGTGTTGCAGTCGGCTGTCATCACAGTCCAGTTAGCTTCCTTTACTCTTAAGGTACAAGGTTTGTACTGGTTAACCGACTATACTAAGAAGAAGCGGCGCCACACACCACCTATGGCGACGCCCGCGGCCCCTGACTGCTGCCCCTTCTCGGACGCCATGACACTCCTGGGCCGCCGCTACGCGCTGCCGATCATCTGGGCCCTGCGACAGGAGAGCCCCCGGCGCTTCAACGACATCAAGAAGCAGCTCGGCGTCAACCCCGTCACCCTCAGCCAGCGCCTCTCGGAGCTTGACGAGGCCGGCATCGTGAGCCGGACCGCGTACCAGGAGACCCCGCCGCGCGTCGACTACGCCCTCACCGAGAGCGGCCTTGCCCTCTTCCCGGTGCTCAGCGCCCTGGAAGACTGGGTCTGCTCCTACCAGACCGTCTGCCCCGAAGGCAAGACGCGCTTCGCCCACGCCGCCAACGGCCAGGTCGCCCCTCAAACCGCTTAAGGCGGCCGGGGCTCGCGCCGCCGTGGCCCGCATCCTCCTCGCAGGACCGCAACGCAGCATCGCCCAGCGCAGCTTCCTCGCCTCCCTCCAACGCCGCCTCGACGAGGACGGCCACGTGGTCGCCTCCCCCGACGACGCCGGCTCCGGCGGGCCCCGGGCCCTCGTGCAGGATGTGGACGCCGTGCTGGCGGTCCTCGACGGAGAGACGGACGCGGCCACCGTGACCCTCGTCGCTCTCGCCCACGCCGACAACAAGCCCGTGCTGGGCCTGCACGGCGCCGGCGAGCCCCTCCCGGCCCTCTTGGCGGCCTGCGTCACGACGCCCGTGGCCGCCGACGACGGTCAAGCGGTCCTGGCGGCCCTCGACGCCTTCTACGACACGATCAAGCCGTTCTCCGGGCGCCTCGTGCGCGACCAGATCCCCCGCCTGGTGCGGGAATCCGGCCACAACGTGGCCTTCCGTGAAGTGCCCCGCGAACAGCGCGCGGCGTACCTGAAGCGCAAGGTGGCCGAAGAGGCCCGCGAGCTGGAGGCGGCCGGCCTGGGCGACGAGAAGGAGGAGGTGGCGGACGTGCTGGAGGCCCTGGAGGCGTTCATCCGCGCCCGCGACTACGACCGCGACGCGCTGCGCCAGGTCAAGCAGGCCAAACTGAAGCGCCGCGGCGGCTTCGAACGCTGCTACGTCGTCGAAGAGGCACGGCCGGAGGCAGCCGCAGCCAACCAGGACGCGCCCAGCCCCGTCGAAGAGCTTGAAGAGGTCGAGATGCCGATCGCGCTTCCCAGCTTCGACGAAGCGCCCGAGCCTGAGTTCGAGCCCGAACCGCCGGTAGCGCGCCAAGAAGAAGCGCCCCTCGCCCCCGGGGAGATCTCCTGGGACGCCGACGACGTGCGACCCGTGGCCGCCAGCGCTGGCGCCGACGACGACATCCAGCTCGACACGATCGACGTGGAACCCCGCCGCGGCTACGCCAGCCGGCGCCGCGGCACCGACATCCGCGAACTGTAGGGCCGGCATGGACGTCGCCGGCCACGCCATCGAAACGCCGCTGTTCCTCAGCCCCATGGTGGACGTCACCGACGCCGCCTTTCGCTCCCTCGCGCGCGACTGGGGCGCCGACGTGACGTGCAGCGAGATGGTGGGCGCGGCCGGACTCGTCCACGGCAACCAAGGCAGCTGGCGCATGGTGCAACCCTGGCCGGAGGAGGCCCCCTACGGCGTCCAGCTGATGGGCGGCGACGCGGACCAGATGGCGGAAGCGGTGCGCCAAGTGGCCGCCATGGACGCCCCACCCGACTTCATCGACCTCAACCTGGGCTGCCCCAGCCCCAAGATCCTCAAGGCGTGCGCCGGGGCGTTCCTCACACGTGACCCCGCCCTCGCCGGCACGGTCGTGGGCGCCGCGGCGGACGCCGCCGAAGAGGTGGGCGCCGGGCCGGTCTCGGTCAAAATGCGCCTGGGCCACGACGACGCCCACCGCACGTACCTGGAGGTCGGGCAAGCCGTGCAGGACGCCGGAGCAGCCTGGGTGACGCTTCACGGCCGCACCGTCGTGCAAGGCTACGGCGGCAAGGCGGACTGGGACGCCATCGGGAAGCTCGTGGAGCACCTCGACGTCCCCGTGATCGGCAACGGCGATGTCACCGGCCCCGAGACCGCCGTCGCCATGCGGGACCAGACCGCTTGCGCGGGGATCTTCATCGGCCGCGCCGCCATGCATGATCCCACCTGTTTCGAGCGGCTGCGCGCCGCCCTCGACGGCCGACCGGCCGGCGACGGCCCCGACATGGATGTCCGCCTCGACGCCCTGGCGACCTACCTGGAACGGGCCCGCGCCATCGGCATCACCCACGTGGGCGACCTAAGGCGGCAAGCGACCCGCTTCGTGCAGGGCGCGCCGGGGGCGAAGAAGCTCCGCGTGGCGTTCAACCAGGCGCCGGACCTGGAAGCGCTGCTGGCACTCGTCGAGGCTACTCGAAGTTCCTCAGGTTGACCACCAGCAAGGCGCCACCAAGGAACACGAGGATCTGCACGAAGCCCGCAAGGATCGCTCCGAGCGTCGATGCCGGTGGATTGGTCGGGATGAGCGACAGGCCGAGGCCAATGTCCTCGCCCAGGAGCACGTCGCCCGCCTTGGTCATCACGTGACCCGGGGAGACATAGTGGCTCCAGTCGTACCGGAAGGCGTCCGGGTCCTCCACGGGGCCGTCGCGCTCGTCGCCGCCGAGGGTGAAGTCGCCGATGGCGCCCACGATGGGGAACACCAGGATGCCCACCAGGAGCGTCCAGACCATGCTGCCGGCCGACGAGCGCAGCAGCGTGGAGAAGAACAGCGCCATGGCGGCGAACGACGTGGCTCCCAGGAGAAGGATGCCGACGGCGCCGAAGAAGCGGCCGAACTGCTCGGGGCTCGGCGTGCCGCTGTAGAGGGCGATCATGACGAGATAGTCGAGGGTGAAGAGGACCACGTACAGGATCAGGAGCGGCACCACGCCGCCGATGAACTTGCCCACCACGAACGCCGTGCGTGAGACCGGCTTGGAGAGGACCAGGAACAGCGTCTTGCGTTGCCATTCGGACGAGATGCCGTCGGCCGTGAGCACCATGGCCAACAGTTGGACGAGCAGGTAGCCGCCCACGATGGAGGCGTTGAGGAAGAACAGGAACGCGAAGTTCTGCAGGGAGACGTCGGTCTGGTCGCCGAATTCATCGCTCACGTCCACGTCGTTGAGGCCAAACAGCGTCGATGGCAGGACGATGGTCAGGAGCATCAGGCTCAGGAGCGTCAGGGCGCCGATGACCACTAGGCGCTTGGTGCGGATGTGCTGCAGCGCCTCGTTGCGGGCGATCTCCCAGATGGCGCTCATGCCTGCACCTCGTCATCCTGGCCGGTGAGCTGCAAGAAGATCGACTCCAGGCCGGCCTCCTGCCGCTGCACCTCAGCGATCCTGCCACCGGCGGCGGCGAGGGCGGCCACCACAGCGGCGGTCTGTTCGTCGTCGGCGTTGAAGAGGAGCTGGTTGCCGTCCGTCGTCGGGGCCTCGCCGAGCACCTTGCGCGCCACGTCGAAGCGCCCCTTGGTGGGGTTGAGAAGCCTCAGGCGGACGCCGGCCGCTGTGCCTGCCGCGCCGGCGGACGCCATGCGCTTGAGTTCGTCGATGCGGTTGAGCGCCCGGAGGCGGCCCCGTTGCAGGATGGCGACGCGGTCGCACGTCTGCTCCACCTCGTGCAGTTGGTGACTGTTGAGGAAAATCGTCGTGCCGTCCTTGGCCAGGCCGCGGATCATCTCCCGCAGCTCGTAGGCGCCTTGCGGGTCGAGGCCGTTGGTGGGCTCGTCGAGGATGACGATCGCCGGCTCGTGCAGGAGCGCCTGGGCGATGCAGATGCGCTGCTTCATGCCGTGGCTGTACTCCTTGGTGCGGCTGTCGGCGCGTTCGTGCATCTTCACCAGGGTCAGCACCTCGTCGATGCGGCTGCGGCGCTTGCCGGCGCTCATGCCGTTGAGGCGGCCGTAGAAGTCCAGGTGCTGGCGTCCCGTCAGGTTCGGGTAGAAGTCGTACTGGTCCGGCACGAGGCCCAGGTAGCGGTTGACGCGGACGGACTCGGCGCGGGCATCGACGCCCAGCACCTCGATCTGGCCGGCGTCGGGGCGCACGAAGCCGGTGACGCACTTGGTGAACGTCGTCTTGCCGGCGCCGTTGGGCCCCAGGAAGCCGAACACTTCGCCCCGCTTCACCTCCAGGTCGATGCCCTTGAGGGCCTCCACGTCCTTGTACCGTTTCCGCAGGCCGACCGTGCGCAGCGCTGAGACCATCACGGGGCGAGCCTCGCCGGAGTATTGAACCGATTCGCACAGGCCTTGGCCTGTTCGCGAAGAAACCATAGCGGCCGCGCGGCTCGGCGGCGCCGTGCTCCTCGCCTTCGACGACACGGACGGCCCAGGCGGCGGCTGCACCACCCACGCCCTCTTCCACGCGCTCCTCGCCCTGCCCGACCTGGCGCCGCTGGCCCTGCCGCGCCTGGTGCGTCTGAACCCCAACGTCCCGTGGAAGACCCGCGGCAACGCCGCCGTCGCCGTGCCGCTGGGCCACCCGGAAGGGGCCCAGACCCGCATCGGCGAACTGCAAGGCCGCGAGATTCTCGCCTTCCCAGAAGGGCGCCCCGCCGAACCGACGCCGGAACGGTTGGAGGCCGTCTGGAACGCCCTCGACAACGTCGCCCAAGGGGACGCCAACCCCGCCGTCGCGCTGCTGCCCCGCCCGCTGCCCCTCCCGTGGGCCTACTGGGCCGCCGTGCGCACCGTCGTCGACCCCCCGCAGGCCCGCGCCGACCTGGAAGCCAGCGGCGCCCTCCTCCAAACGCGGGGCGACGACCGGGCGCTTGTCGGTTGCGCCGCAGCGGCCGCCTGGCCGGGCCCCCCGAGCAGCTACGAACTGATCGCCTACCGTCAACCGCCCCAATGGGGCAAACCCCGCGCCGTCGAACCGGGGCCCCTGCAGGGCCTGGACCGCGCCGGCATCACGTTCCACACCACCGACCCCGAAGAGGGACGCCTCGCCTGCGTTCCCGCCACGCCGTGCCCCGTCCTCCTGGGGCTACGCGGCCGCGACCCGGAGAAGCTGCGGGACTGGGGCGTACGCGCCCTCGGCGCCGCCGCCCGGGAACCCATCGACGGCTGGCTCCTCTGGGCCACCAACCAGGCCAGCGGCGACCACGTCACCCCCGTGGAAGCACTCGCCGAAGCGCCAGAACTGGGGACCGTCCACCTCGCGGCAACCGTGGCCGGGATGCCGAGGACCCGGAGTGGCGGGCATGTCCTGGTCGATCTGGAGGATCCTGTTGGTAGGGCGTTCCAGGCGGCGGCGTTCGAGCCCACCAAGAAATTCCGCGACGTGGTGCGCGCATTGCGGCCTGGCGATGCCGTCGAAGTGGTCGGGGCGTTGCGGGATGCCACCGTGCATCTGGAGAAACTGCGTGTCGTTTCCCTGGCGGAGTCCAAGGTGAAAGTGGCCAACCCGACCTGTGCGTGTGGGGATCGGATGAAGAGTGCCGGGGCCGACGCCGGGTGGCGGTGTCCGACGTGTGGGGCTTCGACTTCTGAGGCCTTGGTCGAAGTGGAGGAGCGGGGGGTTTCCGTTGGGTGGTATGAAGTGCCGGTGATGGCGAGACGGCATTTGCATCGGATGGCTGCAATCGTTTAGGGCACGTGTGGGAATCGTGGCTTCCTGTTATGCGGCCAGCGGAATAACTCGTTGAACATCGGGATTTTCATTCGTTCCACATTGGTCGCCTCTAGAAACGGGCCGCGCCGGCCCATCGCGACGCAATGAGGAATTCGTAGACCCCTGTTCAGCGGAACTGTTGAACAACTAGTTTCGTGGCGCCTGATCCTACCCCTCCCGACGCGCTGCCAGCCAGACGCCACTTCCAACCAATACCAAACCCAGGAATGCAATCCACCCACTGCATCCCGGCGGCAAGGGAAACTCAATCTTCCGTGCTAACGTCCGATTACTCCTCGCCGGCACAGTAGGACGCCCCCAGACCCGCCCCGATGACAATCAGTGCAACGGGTGAACTAGCTCCTCGTCACGAGGTCATGCGGAGCCGACCTGGGGCCACAAGCCAGGGGGCTTCGACGAGGTCGCCGAAGCCACTTCCAACCCCCCAGCGTGGTTTCGCCGCGCCCGCCTCGACACTTATAATACTCTATTAGCTTCGAGAGTTGGGATGCCATGATCGGTCAGCACCCGACGCCACCAGGGATTGTCCAGCGGATGCTCGCGATGGCTAGCCTACCAAAGCTGGCTGAACGTGGAGCGTACGTCTTGGACCCCGGTTGCGGGGAAGGTGCATTCTTCCTGCCAATCCTGGAAGAGTACGCCAGCTACGCAGCGACGCACGGACACCCCTTGAGTTGGGTCGTTGAGCGCGTGCGCGGCGTCGAGTTGGACCCCAAACCGTTGTCAGTCTGCCGCGAGCAGGCCCAGCACGTGCTGGCAGAGCATGGATTCCAGCCAACCGATGCCGACCTGGCCAGTTTGGTAGTGGAGTGCGACTTCACGCGCTTCGAGGAGGCCGGCTTCGACTTGGTCATCGGCAACCCGCCCTACGTGCGTTTGGAGGGGCTCGCTGAACTTGACCGCCGGCGCTACCGCCGGCAATTCCAGAGCGCCGTAAACCGGTACGACCTCTACTTCCTGTTCTTCGAACAAGGATTGCGGCTCTTGGCTTCTGAGGGTCAACTCTGCTTCATCACGCCCCAGAAGTACGCCCAGGTCTGGAGTGGAAGTGGCCTACGCAAGCTCCTTGCGACACGGGAGCTGCGCGGAGTCGTGATTCTGGCCGAAGACGCATTCCCCGACCTTGTCACGTACCCGGCGATCACGCATCTACTCAACCAACGTCCCGGTCCAAAGCACCGTGTTCAGGTCCACGATGAGCGGAAGGGGGAGTCCCGTTCAGTCGAGCAAGCATCCCTCTGCGAGTCCCCCTGGTTTTGCCTGTTCGGGGAGTCAGACGTTGACGAAGGAGTCCTGACATTGGCCGACGTTTGCTCTCGGATCGGTGTAGGCGTCGCCACAGGAGCCGACGCGGTCTTCGAACTGGCTCCAGACGAAGCCCGCATGATTCCGGCGGAGTACGTACGGCCTGCGTTGTCCGGTCGTGATCTGCCGGCGGTTGAAGGCGAAGCCATCGAGCCCCGATCGCAGATGGTGTTCCCCTACGACGGCGCAGGACGGCTTGTGCCAGAGGCCTCTCTCGGCGCAGCGGCAGAGTACCTGGCCATGGCGCACCACCGCGAGCGGCTTGTCAAGCGATCGTGCCACGCGAAGGGGAGCCGCGCCTGGTATGAGTACCACGAACGACCGCGCCCAAAGGAGTTCGAAGGACCCAAAATCGTGGTCCAGGACATCCAGAGGACTCCGGTTTTCCACATCGACCGCACGGGCTCCATGCCCAAGCATTCGGTGTACTACATCATCCCCAAAGACATGGACCAACTGGAGGTGCTCGCCGAGTATCTCAATTCGGAGAAGGCCCGAGCCTGGCTGGAAGGCCATTGCATGAGCGCGGCAGGGGGCCACCTTCGCCTCCAATCCAAGACCTTGGCCCGGCTTCCGGTCCCGGCCGCGTTCTCGAAACAACGGACTTTAGTCTCTGTGCCGGCCTAGCTAAGACGTGGACCTACTGCCGGCCGACTTGGAAGCACACATCCGGGATGCCGTCCGCCACTACTGGCGAACCCGCCAAGGACAGGCAACCAAGCAAGTGGAAGCCGGCACGGTCCAAGACTACGGTGCCCGCTCCCAAGTCACGGGGGGCAAGCACATGGACGGCTTCGTCGAACTCATCCGCGAAGTCGTCCACCACGTCGGACTCCCCGAGGAATCCGTTCACACGGGATCCCGTTTGGAGTTGCCCGGATTCTACCGGGCCAGCAAGCAATGGGATCTCTTGGTCCTTCACGACGGCCAACTCCTCGCCGCCATCGAGCTGAAGTCCCAGGTCGGCCCGAGCTTCGGGAACAACTTCAACAACCGCACGGAGGAAGCCATGGGCACGGCGGCCGACACGCGCGCAGCCATTGACCACGGCGCATTCGGGGCAAGCTCTCCGTGGCTCGGGTGGCTCATGCTCCTGGAAGACGCTCCCAAATCGCGCGCGCCGGTCAAGGTTTTCTCGCCGCACTTCGACCCATTGCCCGAGTTCGGCCAAGCATCGTACGCCAAGCGGTACGTGTTGTTTTGCCAGAAGCTCCGGGTTCAGCTCCTCTACGACGGCACCGCGCTACTCATGTCGCCGGCCACCGCAACCGACAGCGGTGACTGGATCGACGAGGAGCCCGAAATCAGTATCACCGCCTTCCTCAAGTCGCTCGCCGTGCACCTTTCGGCAACCCAAGGCAAAGCCCGGTAGCCGCGGCGCCTCCTAACGAATCGCTCAACCCGACGCCTCGCTACGCTCGCCGCAGGTTCCTTCGAGAGCCGTTAGACACCCCCAAGAACAACGCCAACATCCCTCCATCGAAGAGCTTGAAGCAGGCAGATCTAGGCCGATTGGCCCTTCAAGCACAAGGGTTGCAGCAGGCGAGCCGTTTCGGGTCCGGCTTCGAAGGGGCCACGCGCTGCCTCCAGCATCTTGGCTACGTCCAGGTCGATGCCATCTCCGTGGTGCAACAAGCGCACCACCATGTCCTCTTCTCACGCGTGCCCAGGTTCGATTCGCCGATGACGCACCGGCTGTTGGCGGAGGGCAAAGCGTTCGAGCATTGGGCGCACGCCGCCGCGCTCATGCCGATGGAGGATTTTCGTTATTCCTTGCCGTACAAGCACGCCCTTCGCGATGGGCAGGTGCATTGGTACAAGGATCCGGACCGGGACATGATGGCCGGCGTTCTGCGACGGATCCGTGCCGAGGGGCCCCTGCGCTCCAGTGATTTCAAGTCCGGTGGACGAAAGGGTGGTGGCTGGTGGGATTGGAAGCCCGCCAAGCAGGCGCTCGAACAATTGTTCATGGAAGGCGCGTTGATGGTCGCAAGCCGCGAAGGAGGGCAGAAGACGTACGACCTCACGGAACGGGTCTTGCCGGCTGGCGTCGATTCGGAAGCCCCGACGTTGGAGGAGTTCGCGGATCGCCTCGTTGCTCGCCATGAGCGCGCCCACGGCATTTTCCAGGTGAAGCACATTGCCTATGGAAGGAAATTGGCAGGCCTGAAGGCGGCCGTTGAGGAGAACGTCGCGTCGCGCCTTGATGCAGGCGAGTTGGAACTGGTCACGGACGATGATGGGTCGCAGTTCCTGGCTTCTTCAACGTTGGATCTTGATGAACCGCCGCCGGTCGATGACCGCCTTCAGATCCTGTCGCCGTTCGACAACGCCATCATCCAGCGCGACCGGTTGCTGGAACTCTTCGGATTCGATTATCGCCTCGAATGCTTTGTTCCACGGGCCAAGCGCCGCTATGGTTACTTCTGCTTGCCCCTCCTGTACGCCGGGCGGTTTGTTGGAAGGATGGACTGCAAGCGCCACCGGAAGGAGCGCCGTCTCGAGATCCTCCACTTTCATCTCGAAGTTGAAGACCTCGATCTGGCCGACCTGGCCGAAGCACTTGCGGATGCCCTTCCGGACTTTCTTGTGTTCCAGGAGTGCGACCATGTCACGCTCGCGGACACGATGGACGCTACGGCCACGGAACTTCGAGAAGCCTTCATGCCATGACGTCCGCACACCTTCCTCGTTGCCCTACATTGGTTCAAGCGACCACGGGTTCAGATCATTGCTTTTCTTGACGACCTTGCAGCACGCTACATCACCAAGAAGCTCGCCCCAACATACCCCGCATACCCCACAAGCAGCAATCCACCCTCGACGCGCCCCAGCCGCCTCCTGGTCGCCAGGAACACGAGCAGGAGGACGGCAGATCCGAGCATGACCCATTGGTCGAAGCTGGCCATGCGTTCGCCCACGGCGAGGGGGCTGGTGATCGCTGCGACGCCGAGGATCCCCAGGACGTTGAAGATGTTGCTTCCCAGGATGTTGCCGATGGCGACGTCGCCTTGGCGGCGCGTGGCGGCCATGACGGAGACGGAGAGTTCGGGGAGGGAGGTGCCGATGGCGACGACGGTGAGGCCGATGGCGGCTTCGGAGAGACCGGCTTCCCGGGCGAGGCTCTGGGCGCCTTGGACAAGAAGCTGGGCGCCGAGGATCAGGAGCCCCAGGCCGGCCACGAGCAGGAGGACGGCGACGGGCCAACGGTGGGGGACCGCTTCGATCGCTTGGCCTTCCTGTTGGTGCAGTTCCGCCGGGGGGCCGGCCTTGGCGCGTTCCTGCCAGTAGGTCCAGCCGACGTAGGTGGCCAGCAGCGTGAGCAGCAGGACGCCTTCCAGTCGGGCCACAACGCCTCCCCAGGCGACCAGGACGAACAAGCCGCTGGCCGCGATGACCACCAGGGAGTCCCGCCGCAGGGCGACGGGGGAGACCGCCAGGGGTGTGATGACGGCGCAGAGGCCCAGGATGAACAGGATGTTGCCGATGTTGCTGCCGACCACGTTGCCGATGGCGATGTCGGGGGTGCCGGCCAGGGTGGCATCGACGGAGACCGCCAGTTCCGGCATGGAGGTGCCGAAGCCCACGATGACGAGGCCGGTCAGGAGGGGAGAGATGCCGAGGCGTCGGGCGATGGCCAAAGCGCCGCGGATGAGCGCTTCGCCGCCGCCGGCCAGGAGGGCGATGCCGGCCGCGACCAGCAGGACGTCGAGCCAGAGGCTCTGGGAGGCGGCGATCATGGCAGCCAGGCCTTCAGGTCAGGTAGCCCCAGGAGAGCAGCCGGTCGCCGTCGCCGTCGATCCACCGCTGGCCGATGTCCGTGCGGTAGTACATGTTGGGGATGATGATGTTCTTGACGCGGCGGTACGCCTGCTGCCGCGCCTCCTGCATCGTGTTGCCCTGGCCCACCACGAAGAGCACGACGCCCCCCGCCGCGCGCCATTGGCCATCGACGCGCTTGGCGTCCTGGATGTGGACGCCGTCGGTCTTGCCGTCCTGGAAGACGATCGCCGCGTTGTTGGTCTCCTCTTCGAACGTCTTGGGGTCGCTGAACGGGAACGGCGGCAGGCAGATGCGCACGCCCACCTGGAACCCCTTGTTGATCTTCAACTGGACGTCCTCGCCGCGCGCGAGGCCCGCCAGGAACTCGCCGATGGGCGTCTTCATGCTGGCCGCCTGGAGCATGATCGTCGGGTAGCCGAAGCGCGGCGTGAACTCCAGCGGGTAGATGCCGGTGCCGTTGACGATGCAGTTGAGGTCGATGCTGCCCACGTAACCCGTCTCGGCGAGCCAGCCCTCCAGGCGCCCCAGCGTCTCGTTGAAGAGCTGGTTGCGGCGGCTCCAGAACATGCTGGTGCCCATCTCGCCGGTGCTGGGGCCGATGTTGCCGTCGAAGAGCTTCTTGTGTTCGAAGTTGATGTTGATGGGTTCGATGAACTTCTTGCCGTTGAAGAAGCCGCAGACGGCGATCTCCACGCCGTGGACCTTCTTCTGCAACTGGAAGCCCTTCATCCGGTGGCCCCAGGCCTTCTTGTACGCGTGCAGCACGTCGATCACGTCGCCGCCGTCGGGGCGGTGGCCCACGTAGAGCAGCCGCTTGACGTTCTGCACCTCGCCCAGGGGCTTGATGACGTACGCGCAGCGGTCCTTCTCCACCTGGGCGATCGCCTCGTCGAAGTCGGTGAACGTCTTGTGGCGCGTCGTCTTGACGCCGTGCTCCTCCAGGATCTTCATGGCGAAGCCCCGGTCGTCTTCCAGGAGGTCGGTGTCCGGTGTCCCCGCCACGACGGCCTTGCCCTTGGCCCGCAGCTCCTGGGCGATCTTGCCGACGCCGATGTGGTCGCCGTCCCAGATGTCATCGAAGACGATCACGTCCGCCCAGTCCACGTCGGCCTTCCAGTCGGTGGTCTTGGTGACGAATCCGTCGGCGATCTCCCGGTCGCCCTCGGCGCCGATGAAGTACCGCACCTCGTGCCCTTCGTCGGCTACGCGCCAGGCGATGTCACCGATGAGGCTGACGTCCAGTGAGACGAAGAGGAAACGCGTCACGTTGGTTCCAGTTTTCCCCCACGGATAAGGAAATCGCGGGGGGAGAGGCTCACATGGCCCAGAACTTGTCTTCCTTCCTCTTGGTGGCGGCGAGCTCCTCCAGGACCTCGCGTTCGTCCGTGCTCAGGTTGCCCTGGCGCAGCAGCCACTTGGCGTCCCCTTCAGGGATGTCCATGTACAGGATGTCGTCCTCCTTGATCTGGCGGCCAAGCGTCAGGCCGGGGACGCTCAGGGCGACCTCGTCGCCCAACTTCGCCACCGTGACCGTGCGGCTCTCCTTCTGGATGGACTGGATGCGACCGATCTGGCGGCCGTCCTGGCGCACCAGGGGTCGACCGGGCATCACCTGGCCACCCAGGATGCGCACGCCGAAGACGGCGGGGTCGCGTTGGCGGAAGCTGCAGCCGGGCAGGAACCGCACCTTGGCGGGGTGGATGTACTCCTTGCGCTGCTCGGCGGCGATGCGGCGCTGGGTCTCGGCGAGCCATTCGCCGTGCTCGTCCATCAGGGTGTAGATGACCTTGGAGACGAAGACGGGCAGCTCCCGTTCGTCCGCCTCGGTCTCGACGCCGGGGAGCAGCTTGACGTTGAAGCCCAGGAGCGCGCGCTGGGTCGGATCGGTCATGGCGGCCGCTTCGATCACGTCGCGGCGGCTGATGTCACCCACCGCAGCGTTGCGGATGCGCATGCCGTGCGCCTTCAGTTCGCCCGCCAGCGCCTCCAAGGAGCCGATGGTGTCCGCCTTGATGTACAGGCCCGTGTCGTCGAGGGGGATGTTGATGCGGCTGGCGGCCTCCACGGCGGCCCACGCCTCCTCCTCGTTGTCCTCCCGTAGCACCCGCAGGGGCGCGCCCGACACGACGTCCTCGGCGTTGGGGCAGATGAGCTTGATGCCGGCCGCGGCGACGATCTCGTCGGCGTCCTCGAAGGCCTTGCGGGCGTCCCGCATGTCGTCGTTGGGACTCGGCTTCAGGAGGGCGCGGATGGTCGTCTCCACCGGTTCCCCTTGCGTCCCGAGCAGCACGCGATCGCCGCTGCGGATGGAGCCCGCGTAGAGGACGACGTCGAGCGCCTGGCCGAGGCCCTTGTCCTCCTTGACCTCCAGGACGGTGCCTTCGCCGGGCAGCTCCTCGTCGGTCTCCAGGCGGTCCTCCAGGAACTTCTGCGCCAGGCCGACCAGCATCGCCAGCAGGTCGCTGATACCTTCGCCGCTGGTGGCGCAGGTGGGCACGATGGCGATGTTCTTGGTGAAGTCGTCCACGCGGTCGTAGCGCTCCGCCGGCATGCCCTGGTCGTAGAACGCGCCGATGAGCGTGTAGAACTTCTCGTCGAAGCGGGCCAGCACGTCGTCGCGCTGCTCGCGCACGTTGAGGATGAACGGCTTGTCGCCGGTCTGCCAGCCTTCGATGCGGTCCACCTTGTTGGCGGCCACCACGAACGGCGTCTTGGCGCGCTTGAGGATGTTGAGTGATTCGAGCGTCTGCGGCTTGAAGCCCTCGTTGAGGTCGACCACGAGGACGGCGATGTCGGCCAGTTGGCCGCCGCGGCCGCGCAGGCTGCTGAAGGCGTGGTGACCAGGGGTGTCGATGCACAGGAGGCCTGGGACACCGAAGTTCTTGCCCGCCAGCAGCTTGCCAGCGCGCTCGTGGATCGTCTCCATCGGCACTTCGCTGGCACCGATGTGCTGCGTGATGGCGCCGGCTTCGCGGTCGAACACCTTGGTGCCCCGGATGCGGTCCAGGATCGACGTCTTGCCGTGGTCCACGTGGCCCAGGACACTCACGATGGGGTGACGGGTGTACCCCTTGTCGCTCTTGGCCGAAAGCGCGCCGAGCGCCTTGTCCGCGTCACCCTCCTTGGCGCCCTTGGCCGCCGCCTTCGCCTTGGCGATGGCCTCCTCGGAGACCTGGATCGTGTCGTCCTTGGGCTCCGCGGCCGGTGCGGGCGCCTCGTCGGGCTCGTCGAAGAGGCCGTCGTCGTACGGGTCGTGCTCCTCTTCAGGTTCGGCGGTGGTCTCTTCGACATCATCGAAGTGATCCGCGAACTCTGCCTCGAGCTCGGCGGCCATCTCGTCCGCCAGGCGCTCCTCTTCGGTTCGGTCGTCGCTCATGCTGGCGCCCACCCAGGTGCCTTATATGCCGATTTCGGGGGCCGAAGGGGGCCGCGATGCCGCTGGACGGCCCGCGTAGGCAACGCGCACACGCCACAAGGTCAAAACGAAGTGACCGATGCGCGGGCATGCGTTTCCCAACGCTTCTGGTTGTTGCAAGCCTGCTCATGACCGGCCTGGCCTTCGTGCCCGGCGCCGCTGCTGAGTCGGATGAATGTACGAAGAAGGACTACCTGGACGGCCAGGTACGGATCACCCGCCGCGAGGACTGTAGCAAGGAGGTCGTCGTGTTCGAGGACATCATCTGCGTCGGTGGCTGGGGCGGTAAGGTCGAACGCGAGGTCGATGGCGACCGCGTGGCCGTCTACTACTGTGACGGTGGCCTCACCGACCGCATCGAACTGAGCATGGCCACCACCGGTTGCCCCCGCCAGAACGAACAGGTCGCCTTCATCAAGGCCGAACAGCACCACAACTGCCGCATCGACGTCTACATCCACCTCGTGGAGTGCGTCTGGAACGGCGAATACGTGCCCATCGTGGACGCCGACGTCGTCACCGTCTACGAGTACCAGTGCACCAGCGGCACCACCAACGCCGCCCGCGCGCCCGGCATCCCCATCGACCCCTGCCCCATCACCGACACGCCGGCCCCCGTGGACGTCGTGGTCGACGTGGAGCAGGACAAGAACCCCTGCCTCGACACCACGGTGACCGTCGGCAAGGGCTTCGCCTGCACCGAGCCCATCGGCGGCAGCACCACGATCGTCATCGACCGCGTCGACGTGCTCGTGCCCGGCTGCGGCGTGAGCTCCCCCCGCAGCGCCTCCGACTACTGCGACGCCCGCGACGGCACCCCCGCCGTCATCCGCGACGCCGTCTGGGGCCGCTACGATGAGGGCGCCAACGGCGAATGCGACATCGACGTGGAGCCCTTCGGCGCCTGCGTCGGCGGCAGTGGCAGCACCACGGAGCGCCACGTCGGCCCCTTCCACGTCAAGCTCCTCGTGTGCCGCCCGCCCCCGGGTAGCGGCCCGAGCCTGTCCTGAGGTGCACCATGACCTCCACTCGCATCTTCGCCGCCAGCATCGTCCTTGGTCTGCTCGTCCTGGGTGCCCCTGGCGCCGTCGCGAGCCCGGAGGACCCTCCTTCCCCTTCCCCTTGTTATGGACCCGCCACGGGGGAGCAGACAGTGCCGCTCGCGCGCCGCACGTCGGTGGCCGTGGACAGCCAGGGCATCGGCCCCGGCAAGGACCCGCTCGCCTGCACGACCGTCGTGATCACGTCGCCGTCCTTCCCCGGATTCGCCTGCGTGCAGCCGGGTGGCCCCTACACCGTGTTCCGCCTCGGCCCCGTCGAATGGCAGACCTACTGCGGCGACGGCGGCAGCACCCGCTCCGAGGCGAACCCGCCCTGCCACGGCTTCTTCTACATGGAGAAGCGCGTGCAGCCCCATCGTGACGTCTGGGTGAACGTCGGCACGAACCTTCAGACCGACTGCATCATCGTGGACGCCCGCGTGCTCCAGTTCCTCTGCCACGCTGAATCGAGCCACCCCAAGACGGCCGACTGCCGCGTGGTGCGCTCAGCCTCTGCGGCGCCCGGCGAGCCCGGCGAAGACCCGGACAGCTACACGGGCGGCGTGACCGTCTGCTTCGACGCGTCCCCGACGCTGCGCATCCCCTCCTACTGCAAGGAGATCCTGGAATGGACGTGCCTCGGTGGGCCCATGTCCCAGCGGACCACGTATGAGGCGTGGCCTGCGCGCATCATCCACGACGATTGCGTGCCCGGCCCGTACCCCGGACCGGCCCTCTGAAGGCTTCAACCGGTCGGGTTCGACTGAAAACATCTGGTAGCCGGTCGCCTAAGTAGGTGAGCGGCCACCAGGACCTATGCTACGCACCTGCCTTGTGGCCTGCCTGCTTTCGACCGTTGCCATGCCAGGCGAGGCCGGCGCCTACCCGGGATGCAGCGGACAGGACGCTCCCATCCTCGTGCTTGGACCGTCCACCGGCCTCGGCCCCCAATGCTTGATCGACCTGTGCGAGCGGGAGACCGGCCTCGGCGTGGGGCTGGCGATGGATCCTTTCGACCAAGAGACCTGGGTCTACGTGAGCAAGTCCTGCGGCGGCAGCGGTATCGTTCCTTCTTGCCCGAAGGGAATCGCGGCGGAGGTCCAGTGCATCAGCATGCTTGACCTGGCCATCGTAGGCTAGTCGATGGTCCGGCAGCGGCGGCTTGAGAAGGTCGATCTTTCATCCTGCCTCCGAGAGCTGTCCTGAACAGCGGCCTAAAGCCGCGGGTCCTCGAACGGCGGCTGAGGTGCAAAGCCCGGCAGGGCCCGCACGCGGTCCAGCCAGGCCCGGATGGCGGGATAGCCATCGAGGCTGAGCGTCCCTTCCTCGGCGGTGGAGGTGTAGGCGAACAGGCTGAGGTCGGCCACGGTCGGCGCGTCGCCGGCAAGCCACGGTGTCGCCGCCAGTTGACCCTCCATGACGCCCAGGGCGTGCTCGGCCCCCTTGCGCTTGCCCTCGACGAAGGCGTCCCGCTCCGGCCCCACAGGCTGGAAGTGCATGGCCGCCCGCATGGTGGCGACGAACGGCTCGTGGCTGTACTGCTCGAAGAACAGCCATTGCAGCACCTTCGCCCGGGTCCGGCCGCCTGCCTCGTCCGCCCGCGGCAGCCAAGGCGTCCCCTCCGCCAGGTAGCAGAGGATGGCGTTGGACTCCCAGAGCACGAAGTCGTCGTCCACCAGGACCGGCACCTTGCCATTCGGATTCAGCGCCCGGAACTCGGGCATCCGCGTCTCCTCCCAGAAACCGGTGGGCGTGTGGTCGAAGTCGCGGCCGAGGAGCTTGAGCAGCAGCCACGGCTTGTACGCGTTGCCTGAGGAGAGGTGACCGTAGAGGTGCACGCGGGCGGCACCGTGGCGTCCGCTAAAGAGGGGCTGCGTCAGGGCATCGCGGCCGCGAGGAACCGCAGCACCATCTCGTTGTAGCCTGGCTGCGCGAAGCCTTCCACGTGGTGCGTCTCGCTGAGCACGGCGGTCGGGCAGGGCTCGAACCAGGTCTGCGTCGCGTAGGGTGCCAAGCGCTCGAAGGAGGCCGGCTGCACCCTTGCGTCATCGGCGCAATGGGCCACCAGCACAGGGGCCCGGATGGCCTGGATGGCGGCCACTGCATCGACGCTCGTGGGCGCGTCCGCGCCACCGCCGGCGCGTTCGTCCATGGCGTCGAGCGCCCGGTCGATGAGGAAAGCTGGGAAGCCCTCCTGTTTGCCGTCCAAGTGGGCCTGGAAGCGGAAACTGGCGTACCCTGAATCAGCGACCACGGCAGCGATCGTGGGGTCCTGAGCGGCTGCCAGGAGGACCGTCGCTGCCCCCATGGAGGATCCGTACAGTGCCACCGGCGCACCAGGGGCGCGCTCACGGGCGGCCGCCACGGCCGCAGCGACGTCACGCCACTCGGAGGCGCCGAATGTGACGCCGACCGGGCCATCGTCGGAAGCGCCATGGTTGCGCAGATCGACGGCGAACAGGTTGTAGCCGGCACCGTGCAGGTTCGGACCCCAGCGCTCCAGGGACTTCGCCATGGTGGCGCCGTGGCCATGCACCAGGACCACCACGGGGGCGGTCTGGTTGCCGGGGATCCACCAGGCGGCCAGGGCGAGGCCGTCCGAATCGAGGCGCAGCGCCTCGAAGGCCATACCGTAGTCGGCCGGCGTCACGACGTGGTCCCGCTCGAAGTCGTGGTTGCCCATCCGGTCGGCGGCGACGCTGGACATGTAGGCGTCGAGGCCGATGTCGGCCGCGACCAACAGAAGGAGCACCCCTATGAGGGCGAACAGCGCGCGGCGCACAGGAGAGAGAGTTGGAGGGAAAGGTGAAGGGGTTATCGCACGGGGTCAGGTGCCCGTAAGCTTTGTTCAGCAATGCTGCGCATGGCTGCGACGCTTAGTCTTCCATGCCAATAAATTTTCGAGTGAACAGTGTAGTGAAGACATTTCCTTCGTCTATGATTTTCATCGAATACCCGAAGGGCGCACCAACCACACCCATGGCGTTCTTAGCTATGGAAACCGCCCTTCCGCTTGCTGCAAGCAAGAAGCAATCTGGTGAATTAACCCTCAATCTTGAAAGGACCAAATTCCCTACATAATCAGAGTCGTCATCCATGTCAACAAATACTGTCGTGGTTTCGATTTGGTCAATGAATTTTCTAACCGCGATTCTTGCCTGAGCTGCAACGTAAGTAGCTTCGGCCCAGGTTACAACCTCAGCCAACGCCCCGCACTGAACAGCCTGAGCTACGTAAACAGCAGGGTCGCCTTGCGTACGCCTAAGTGCCCTTTTAATTTCATTTATGTACTCCAGATCGGCGTGCTTGCCACGCATTACAAGCCCCATGCGAAGCCAGCGTAGTTCTTGGCCGTCAACCGTATATTCTTTCAAACGCCGTAATTCTGGGGAGGCTCTGGCATTTTTCAGCGGCGTAACGTTCGAATCTGGTACGAGCTGGAGGTCCTTGCTTAGCCAAAGCTTCTCTAGCGCCTTGGCATCCCTTTCGATGTCCGCTGGGCGGACGCCCATTTAAAGGGTTCCCGGATACTCGTCCATGTACCAATCCAAGCTGACTGGATTGTCATCCAAAATAATCGCACTACCTTGTAGGATAATCATTTTGTTGAATTTCACGGGAAGGCCCGTGCATGGATCGTGGTAGGGACCACCCTCTTTGGTAATATACTCACCATCAACGTCGTATCCCATGCGCCTGATAAACTCAAGGAGCACCGAAGGGTCGATCTGTCGGGGAGACATCAACTGCGCCATGCCAACTCCACTATTGCGCCCTCGGTTAATCGTCCTTTTGGCACGCACATTGGCCTATTCGAAGAGCCAGCCTTCGCTGGTGGTCTCGTAGTCGGCGCCACCGTTGGGGAACCAGAGGCCCAGCTCGAACTCGGCGGTCTCGGGGGCGTCGCTGCCGTGGATGATGTTGCGGCCGATGGTCTGGCCGAAGTCGAAGCGGATCTCGCCCGGCTTGCCCTCGACGGGGTTGGTGGCACCCATCAGGGCGCGGCTGACGCTGATGGCGCTCTCGCCTTCGACCATCATGGGGACGACGGGGCCGGCCATGATGTAGTCCACGAGGGCCTTGTAGAAGGGGCGCTCCTTGTGGACTTCGTAGTGCTTGGCGACGACGTCGGCGTCAGGGGCTTCCAGGCGCATGGCCTTGATCTTGAGGCCCTTGGCCTCGAAGCGGGCGACGATCTGGCCCACGAGTCCGCGGCGCACGGCGTCCGGCTTGATCATGACGAAGGTGGTTTCGACTGCCATGGGCCGCGCGACCAAGGTGCGTTTGAAAAACGCACGGTCGACAGGGGCGGCTCCCGGCGCGGCAGCCCTGGGCCCAACCACTAAGTAGGAACAGTTACTACTTCTGATTGATGGCAGCCAATAGCCGGCAGTCCAAGGCGGTCCTCGCCGCGGTCCACGAACTGGACCACCCCACTGCCGATGAGGTCTTCGCGCACGTGCGCGGCCAGCTGCCCCGCGTCAGCCTGGCCACCGTATACCGCAACCTCGGCCGCCTCGTCTCCGACGGCGACGTGGCCCTCTGGCAGGTCGACGGCCACGCCCGCTACGACCACAACACCACACCCCACCTCCATCTGCGCGACACGGCCACCGACCGCCTCATCGACCTCCCGCTCCCCACCGGCCTCCAGGCCGAACTGGCCGCCGTCTGCTCCGAGCACTTCGACGGCCCCGCCGACTGCACCCTCGAACTCAAAGGAACCCTGAAGGAACGACCATGAGCCCGACCAAGACCGCCATCGACATCGGCATCCCAGAAGACGCCCGCGCCGCCATCGCCGACGGCCTCACCCGCGTCCTGGCCGACAGCTACACGCTCTACCTCAAGACCCACGGCTACCACTGGAACGTCACCGGCCCCCATTTCCAGGCACTCCACGCGCTCTTCGAGACCCAGTACAACGAACTGTGGATCGCCAACGACGACCTGGCCGAACGCATCCGCAGCCTCGGCTTCCCCGCCCCCGGCTCCGGCAGCGCCCTGGCCGCCCACGCCACCATCGCCGAGGCCGACGGCGTGCCCTCCTGGGACGCCATGGTCGCCGACCTCGCCGCGGGCCACGAAGCCCTCATCCGGACGATCCGCGACGTGCGCCCCCTGGCCGAAGAGCACGCGGACGAGTCCACGATCGCCCTTCTGGACGACCGGCGCAGCGTGTCGGAGAAGACCGCCTGGATGCTGCGCGCCCACCTCGAATAAGGAGACCCCCATGACCGACCTGCAAGGAACCCAGACGCTCGACAACCTGAAGGCCGCCTTCGCGGGCGAATCCCAGGCCAACCGCCGCTACCTCTACTTCGCAGAACGCGCCGACACGGAGGGCCAAGAGGAGGCCGCCTCGCTGTTCCGGAGCATCAGCAACGGCGAGACCAAGCATGCGTTTGGCCACCTCGACTGGCTCGACACCGACCCCGTCACGGACGTGCCCATCGGAGACACCGCCAAGAACCTGAAGGCCGCCATCGCCGGCGAGGTCTACGAGTTCACGGAGATGTATCCCGGCTTCGCCCGCGTCGCCCGCGACGAAGGCTTCACGGAGATCGCCGAATGGTTCGAAGTGATGGCGAAGGCGGAGAAGATCCACGCCGGCCGCTTCGAATCGGCCCTGGAAGCCCTCACCGGCGAGGCCAGCGGCCTCATCCCGGCCTGAACAGGGACGCGGAGCCATGACCGTCGACGCCGCGCGCCGCCAACACTACCGCCTCATCCAGGAGCATAAGGCCCCCCGCCGGATGGCGCTCGCCGACGACGTGAGCCTCCTCTGGGAGTCCGAGACCACCATCGATCACCAGGTGGCCGAGATGCTGTGGATGGAGGAGGACCCCGAGAGCCGCGCCGCCATCAAGGCCGGCTACGCCGAGCTGACGCCCCGGCCGGACCGCCCCACCTGCACCGTCAGCGTCGAAGTGACCGACCCCGCCCACATCAAGACGCGACTGGGCTTCTACGCCGGTCTCGAACAGGCGTTCAGCCTCGAATGTGGGGGCACCCGCGTCCCGGCGCAGGTCATCGGCGACCACGGGACCGACGAGGCCACGACCGCCGTGATCTACCTCGCGTTCCCGTTGCCGCCGGCCGCTGATCTTGCAGGGGCCACACTCATCGTGGACCACCCTCGCCTCCAGGGGCGGTTCCCGTTGCCGGCTGCCGTCGCCTCCTCGCCGCTCTAGACCCGACGTCGGGCGACGAACGCCGCGGCGACCAGGCCGACGGCCACCAGGAGCAGGCCAGGCGCCGGGGACTCTTCCCCATCGTCGCCGTCCTCAAGAGGCTCTGATGGCTCCGGTTGGGATGCACCACCAGGCGGCGCCTCGTCGAAGGCCGCAAAGAGCCCGTTGCCGGCCACCTGGCGCAGCACCCGCGGCTCCACCGCGTAGCGGTCGTCGCCACCGCCTTCGACCTTCCAGCACTCGGCGATGCAGCCGTCGGCGTAACCGATGTGGACGCGGCCCTCGGAGTCGATGTCCATGTCATTGAAGTCGAGGAGGTTGCGGCAGGGGTTGCCGCCGCCACCGTCCCAGATGCCGCCCACCTGCACCGGGTGGTCCGTGAGCCGCTGGACCTCCCACGTGTTACCGGCGTCATAGGTGAAGGCCGCGTAGTAGTTCCAGTAACGGTTCTCGCCGTCCGCCGGCTCATCGCAGGCGTACAGGTCACCGTACTCGTCCCCGGCGCCATCGCCGTCCAGGTCCTCCAGGCCCAGGAACGTGAACGCCGCGCGGTCGTCGTCGCCCGCCTGCACGTCCGCGAACGTCGCGGCGACCACGGGCGGGTCATGGAACTGGCCCACGTCGAGCCACGTCGTCGTGTCGGCGCCCTCGCCGAGGCTCTCCCAGCTCAGCCCTTCGTCCTTCGAGAGCCCGATGCGGGCCCCCATGTAGTCCGCCTGGCCATAGTAGATCCAGCCCTCGCCGCGGCTGATGCCGATGCTGCTGTCGAAGCCCCCGTCCCATTCGTGGCTGCCGGCGACCGTGCGCCCCTCGAACAGGAGACCCGTGACACCGGCCACTTCCGTGCCGTCCAGGCCCGCGTTGGCCACCAGGAGCCCGTGACGGGACGCGCAGGCCGGCACGGGGAGCATGGCCGTCCCGGTCACCCGGCTGATGCGCCAATGGCCATGGAAGCCACCGCACGCCGCCGTGTCGTCGCCGCCAGGATCCACGAACTGCACGACCGCCGGCGTCGGCGCTGTCCACGTGACACCGCCGTCGAAGCTCACCGAGCAACCGATGAGCCCCAACTGCCCACAGTAGTAGGCGTTCTGGAGCTGCGGCGAGTTGGTGGGGTTCCCGACGCCGGGCTTCGGACCGATGCCGATCGACTGATGGTCGAACTGCGCGCCGCTGCACATGTTGCCCGCCGGCAGCCACGTCACGCCATCGTCGTCCGAGTAGTACATGAGACTGCACGGCCCCAGGAGGCCGCCCGCCAAGACGCGCCCCGTGTCCTCGTCCGCCACCAACATGGGATCCAGGTTGATGGGCAACTGGTACGGCGGCGTCACGTCCGTCCACGTCACCGAGTCATCGTCCGCGAAGACGCCCTTGATCGTCGTCGCGCCGGCGTGGAAGAACAGGCTGTCCGTGTTCCACGGGATTCCGATCGTCGGCTCCCCCACGTTCTCCGCCCCCTCCACCACGAGCTCCTCGAACAGGAGGGCGCCTTCACCGAAGCCGGCCGAAGCCAGAGGGGCCGCCAAGAGGAGAAGGGCAAGGGATGGGACGAGCAGACGCATGGCGTTGACGCGGCCGCGTCAGGGATGAAGGTTGTGACGGCGGTGCCGCGCGCCTAGGCTCGTCCGTTCAGTCCACCCACCCCGACCTCGTCGGTGATGAAGTGGAGGCCGAGGACGCCTTCGACGCCGCTGGTCCAGGTGACACCGCGTTGGATGAGGACGTCCCAGGTGTTCTGGCCCTCTTCCAGGTAGTAGCCCAGGACCTTGGGGTCGGCCTGGTTCTCGGGAGTGGAGACGTCGAGGACCCAGACGCCGAGGCCGTAGTGGGCCAGGTAGATGCGGCCGTCCTCGAACTGGAAGTTGTGGGTGCTGGTGATCTCTTCGTCGGGGACGTAGTCGCGGCCGGCGGGCTCCTTGTCGGGGTTCTCCCAGGTGCCCAGGAGTTCGATGTTCGCGGGGTCGGTGGTGTCCCAGACGTAGAGGATGCTGCGGTCGGTGCCCATGGCGTAGTGGTAGCCGCCGACGACGGCGAAGCCCACTTCCACGGTGCCGATGGTGATGCGGCGGTCGCCCACCCAGTCGGTGGCGACGGTGTGCAGGTTGCCTTCGTGGCCTTCGGGGAAGGCGTTCCAGCCGCCCACTTCGACGGGGCTGGCGGGGTCGGTGAGGTCCACGATGCGCAGGCCGGCGTCCCAGTTGGCCACGTACATCAGGGTCGCGTTGTCCACGGGGTCCTCCATGACGAACATGTCGTGCGCCCAGCCCTGGTAGAGCACGTCGAAGACCTCGGGGTCGCGGTTGAAGTCGAAGATCAGGTCGGGGCTGTAGCGGGAGAGCTCGGTGAGGGTGCCGGCGTCGCGGTCGAAGCGGTTGATGCTCACGTCTGCGTTGGCGCCCAGTACCAGTTCCGTGCCGTCCGCCTGTTGGTGGTAGAAGACCATGTGGGGGCCGCGGCGGGGGCCCACGAGCAGCTCGCTGACGTAGGTGGGGTTCTCCTTGTCGCTGATGTCGATGACGTAGAAGCCGCCGGTGAACGGACCACCGCCCACAGGGGTCGCGGCGACCGCGTCGTTCACAGGTCCGGCCAGGGCGGTGCTGCCTTCGGCATCCTCGCCGATGAACATCCAGTTCCCATCGTCCGAGACCTTGACGTCCAGGACGCCGGGCGCCAGGTCCACCACGCTCACCTCTTCGGGGCGGGCCGGGTCGGTGACGTCCAGGATGTGGACGGCGGAGCCGCGGTCCACGAAGAGGTAGTTCTCCCAGGCGTCGATCTCCGCGCCGCCGCCGTTGCGCCATTCGCCCACCAGGTTGATGTTGGCCGCCGGGGCGCCGCTGTCCCAGAGGGCCAGGGCATCGTCGAGCAGGGCGGACGTGGGGGCTGCGGCTTCGTCGCCGCCGGCATCGTCACCGATGTCGAGGCAGCCGGCCAGGGGCAGGAGCAGAAGAGTCAGCATGGCAGGGGCCAGGCGCATGCGCCTGGGTCCCTGCCGGCCGTCAAAGGTGTTGCGGCAACCGCCCGGTGCGCCGCCGACACTCAGGCCGATTCAGGCGCCGGGTCGTGCTGACCCAGGTGGGTCTCGGCCCAGCCGCGGATGACGCTCTTGGAGGCCCAGCTGAAGACCGGGTGGACCTTCTCGCCGCCCTGGTGCATCACCGTCGTCGACAGGCCGCCTTCGAGGGGGTTGCCGTAATGGTGGTGGGCGTTGAGGATGTGGCCCAGTTCATGGGCGTAGGTCTGCTCGTGGCGCATCTTGCCGCTGGATTCGCTGGCCCAGTGGATCGTCGTGAAGGTGTAGGCGAGGTCGGGCATGCCGGCGCCGCCGATGCAGTTGGCCTGGGCGTAACTGGACGGGTGACCGGTGTAGAGGTGGACCATGTCGCGCAGGTCGCTGCGGGCGTTCCAGTACTCCGACAGGTCGCCGAGCGGCGCCGCGTCCGCGGGGGCGCTCATGGCGTCCGGCGTGGTGTGCACGTGGAGGCCCATGATCTGGTAGCGCAGGGCCATCTGGTGGTCGTAGATGGCGTCCACTTCGGCCAGCATGGCGACCATCATGGGGAACGTGTCGTGGCCGAGCGTCTGGGCGTACAGGGCGTCGGCGTCGAGGATGATGCGCGCGGTGAGCACGTCGTTGCCGCTGGCGCCCAGGACGTTCATCTGCGGGCTGGCGGTGTCGGGGACTGGGCTCAGGCAGTCGTGGGGCATCTGGCCGTCCTTGTCGAACGTGAACGGCGCGGGCGCGGCCAGGGCGGGGTGGTAGCCGGCCTCGTCGCCGCCTTCGTAGCCGTCGCGCAGCTCCATGCCGATGGGGAAGTTGCCGTCCATGTTGACGCGGATGCGGTACGACACGTCGTCGAGGCGCACGGTGCCGCGGGCCCATTCCGGCGTGACGGTGAGGCGGGCGGCGGCGGTCTCGTCGCCGACCACGTGGCCTTCGTAGACGCGGATGTCCGGCATGTCGTAGCGCACGCCGTCCACTTCCAGCCAGGTCTCGTTGGTCAGCAGGCTGCTGGGCACGAGTTCCAACTCGAAGTCGGTCATGCCGTTGCGGGGGTCGGCCGCCAGGAGGAACGCGGGATCGCCGGTGACGGTCACCGTAGCGGCGGCGCCGTCGGTGGCGTTGGCCAGGGCGTCCCAGAGGGGCAGCACGGCGTCGTTCGCGGCTGCCGAAGAGGCGGGCAGGAGCTCCTGGACATGGAGCGGCGTGTCACCGGCGGGAGCTGCGGCTTCCTGCGAGGGCGCCTCTTCTTCGCCGCCGAGGCAGCCGGCCAGGCTCGCCAACAGGAGTGGGAGCACGATCCATTTTCGCATAGGCCAACGAGCGTGCGAGTCCCTTCTTATGCGTTGAGGCCCTGGTGTGGGCGCTCTGCCGTCGGGCGCACCTGGAACGGGCCATCCGGCGCTTCGCTCGAAGGGGTACGGGCCAGGTCGTCCACGCGCGCCGCCGGGGGCCCATGATGGCACCAGGCGACAAGCGCCTCGACAGCTTCCCCGGGGCCAGCAAGGAGCGCCTCGACGCGGCCGTCGGTCAGGTTGCGCACCCAGCCCGAGACGCCCAGCCGGTCCGCCTCCGCCCTCGTGGACTCCCGGAAATAGACGCCCTGGACCTTGCCGGTGACCAGCAGGTGGACCGCTGGCGTCATGCGATGCCCGCCGCCGCCACCTGATGCACGTGGACGTCGCGTTGGGGGTACGGGATCGAGCAGCCGGCCGCCTCCAACGCACGTTTCACCGTCGCGTGCAGATCCGCCTTGGCCTGCCAGAAGTCCTCCGTCTTCACCCACGGCCTCACCTGAAGACCCACGGCGTTGTCGCCCAGGTCCGTGAAGCGGACGCTCGGGGCCGGTTCAGCCATCACGCGCGGGTCCTCCCGCACAGCCTTCAAGATCGCCTGCACGGCCACGTCCAGGTCATCGCCGTACCCGACGCCCACCAAGACGTCGGCGCGGCGGCGCGGCTCGCGCGTGTGGTTGATGATGCGGTCCCCCAACACCTTGCCGTTGGGGATCGTCACGACGCGGCCGTCGCCGGTCTTCAGCGTCGTCATGGCCAATCCGAGCTCGGCGATGTCACCGGCGATGCCTGCGATCTCTACCGTCTCCCCCTCATGGAACGGCCGGTACAGGAGCAGCGTCACGCCGGCGGCCAGGTTGCCCAGGACGTCCTTGACGGCGAAGCCGATCACGAAGCCACCGACAGCCAGGCCGCCCGCCAGCGCTGCCGCATCGATGCCCCAGACCCCCAGCGCCACCACGATGACGATCAGCCACGCGGCCGCCCGGGCGGCGCGCACCAGGAACGCCCGCAGGGTGGCATCGACCTTACGGGCGCGGCGCAGGGTCCCGTCGAGGTAACGGTCCACGACGCGCACCACGACCCATCCTACCAGCAGCACCAGGGCCACGTCGAGGAGGTCCTGGGCGAGCGGGTCGAGGCTGCGGTAGCGGTCCAAGAGGGCGCCGTGGAAGCTCATGGTGGCACCACGGCCCCTCTTGGTCTATGGCGCTTGCCCTGGTCCGACGGCTCAGGCAGGCACGAAGGCGCGGCCGCTCGTGTCGATCTGCCAGAGCGTGTAGCCACCGCTGGTGACATCGCCGTTGAGGAACGAGATGGTCGGGGTGCTCACGCGGCCACTGACGCTGTTGGAGTCCAACCATTCCTTGATGGCCTCACCGTCGTTGCCCACCGCTTCGATGGCGGCAGCGCCCACGAAGACCGCATCGAACGCGTAGACGTCGAAGGGGCCGGGGCCGGTGCCGTATTCGGCCTGGTAGGCCAGCAGGAAGTCCTGGTAGGCCGTGGAGGCCAGGTCGGGGCTGCTCTTGGTGAAGTAGACGCCGTCGATGGCGCTGCCACCCGTGTTGAACACGTCGTCACCTTCGACCGCTTCACTGGTCATGATGTCGCCGGAGTAGCCAGCGTCCCGCAGCTCCTTGATCAGCGTCCCGATCTCAGGGGCCTGGCCGGAGATCCAGATGAACTCGGGCGCAAGCGCGGCGGCCTCGGCGGCCTTGCTGGCCATGCTCGCCTCGTCGTCGGTCCAGCTGATGGGGTCGCCGGTGACGTCGCCGCCCAGGTCCTCGTAGGCCGGCACGAAGACGTCCTTGAGGCCCTCCGCGTAGCCGGTCTGCTGGAACATGACCACGGTCTCATCCGCGTCCAGGTCCTCGTAGACGAACGCGGCCGCCTGGGGTCCCTGCACGTCGTCGTTGGCGATCGTGCGGTAGAAGTAGCCATGGCCGGCGCCGCTGAGGCTGGGGCGCGTGCTGCTGGGGCTCATCAGGACCACCTTGTCGGTGTCCGCGCGCTCCTTGACGGCGGCCGTGGAGTCGCTGGCGAGGGCGCCCACGATGAACTGGATGCCGTCGCCCTGCAGGCGCGTGTAGGCGGCCAGGGTCTCCTCCGTCTCCGGGAACTGCGTGTCCTCCACGTTGAGGATGAGTTCACGCCCGTCCACGCCGCCGGCGGCGTTGATCTGTTTGGCAGCCAGTTCGGCGCCCTTGAACGCCGGTTCGCCCAGCGTGGCAGCAACACCCGTGAGCGGCATGAGGACACCCATGTGGACCGGGTCTTCGCCGTCGTCGGAGCCGGTGCAGCCGGCAAGGGCGACGCTGAGCATCAGGACGGCCACGAAAGCCGCGGTCGGGAAGCGGGGGAGACGCATGGGTTTCACCTGCGCGCCCAGGTCTCTATAGTATAGAAATCGTGGCGATTCCGGGCGGCTCCGAAAGCACCATGTTGAAACCGCCGGCTTCCAGGGTGTGCGGCCGGCGCTCCTGTTGATGCTCCTCGTGCTGGTGGCCCCTGCCACGGGCGTCGCGGGCCAGGAGGCAGGCAGCGTCGACCTCCTGTTGCGGTACGAAGGCCAGGTCAGCTTCACGGTGGGCGACGACGGTCGTGCGTTCAACGCCAACCAGGTGCAGGCGGACCCCGGCGCCGCCATGGAGGCCACCCTTAGCCTGAAGGCCCGTGGCCGCGACAATAGTCTGACGGTTCCTGCCGCGTGGAACATCACGCTCGCGCTGGAGGATGGTACGCTCCTGGGCGTCCTCGCGGGCCAGTGGGAGGTTGGCGAGACGGCGACCCGGCGCGTCAGCCTCCCGTTCGTCCTGCCGGAAGCGACCCCGGTGGGCACGACGCACCTCGTCGCCCGGCTCACCACGGGTGCCTACGATCCGGACCCGTCCAACAACGACCCGGACCCCGTTCTGCTGTTCGTGGGCGAGCCGGCCGGCGAAGGGGCGGCGCCTCCGACGCGCCTGCCGTATCTGGGCGCCTCGCTCCTGGGGTTGCTGGGCCTCGGCGCTCTGGCGATCGCGTGGGTCCCTTCGTTGCGTGGCCGCCTGGAGGTCGCCACCGCCCGCGCGGGGGCTTGGCGTGAAGCGCGCCTGGAGCGCTGGGTGCACCTGGAAGCCGCGACGCGTGCCCGCATCGTCCGCACGCGCCTGGTGGCCGCCGCCGCCCTGTTGCTTGTGCTGCTCTTTGCGGCGGCGGGTCGCATCGCGCCGACGGCCCATTCCGTGATGGACACCCTGGGCCTCGCCCTCGGCCTGGGCGTGCCGGTCGCAGCGGGCAGCCTCCTGATACGGCGCACCCAGGAGGGGGCGTGGGACACGGCAGCGGCGGTTCGGACGGGGCTGACGACCGGCCTCGTCGTCCTCGTGCTAGGACTCGTCTGGCAACAGGCCGCTGCCTCTACGGAGCTGCTGCGGTGGCCGGACGTCGGCGGCCTGGGGCGCTTCGTGGTGCTCGGGCTCTCCATCGGCGCCGTGTACGGGCTCATCGCCCTGGGCTACACGATGGTCTACGGCGTGCTGAAGTTCATCAACTTCGCCCACGGCGACCTGTTCGCCTGGGGCGGCTACTTCGCCTGGCTGTTCGTGGTGCAGTTCCCGGTGCTGCCCCTGTGGGCGGCCGTGCTCGCCAGCGTCACCCTCACGGCGGCCCTCGGCGTCGGCATCGAACGGGTGGCGTACCGTCCGTTGCGCGGCGGCGACCGGCTGACGCCGCTGATCACCGCCATCGCCGTCAGCCTGTTGCTCTCGTCGGCGGCCCAGTTCTGGTTCGGCACCAGCCGCCGGACGTTCACGGAGCCCGGTACCTACCGCGACTCGGCGACGGCGAGGTGGCTGGAGACCGACCGGACCATCCTGGGGGCCCCGGTGAGCAACCTGGACCTCACGATCATCGTCGTCAGCCTCCTGCTCGTCGTCGGTGTCTCGTGGCTGGTGCGCCGCAGCCGGATGGGTCAGGCGATGCGGGCCGTCGCCGACGACATGGAGACCGCCCGCACCATTGGCCTCCCGGTCGACCGGGTCATCAGTTGGACGTTCCTCTTGGGCAGCGCCATGGCGGCCGTGGGTGGCGCCCTGTGGGGCCTGCGCTTCACGCTGCACCCGACGCTCGGCCTGCACGTCGGCATCAAGGCGTTCACGGCAGCCGTCGTGGGCGGCATCGGCAACATCCAAGGTGCCTTCCTGGGCGGCGTGCTCATCGGCCTCGCGGAGAACGTCGGCGGCCAGTTCATCGACAGCCGCTTCCAGAACGCCATCGCGTTCGCCATCCTGATCCTCTTCCTGCTGTGGCGGCCGCGGGGCCTCATCCCGAGTGACCAGGGGGTGGCGCGCAAGTGAGCCTCGTGGAGCATCTGTTCGGCTTCGTCACCAACGAGTCGCTGCTGCTGGAGCTGCTGTGGCGGTTCCTGTTGTTCCTCATCCTGGCCTCGGCGCTCGATCTGGCCATCGGTTACACGGGGCTCTTCCAGCTCGGCCACGTCGGCTTCTTCGCCCTGGGCGCCTTCGGCAGCACCGTCGGCACCCACCCGGACCTCCTTGGCCTCGACCTCTTCGGCGGCCTCCTGTTGGGGGTCATCTTCACCACAGCGGCCATCTTCTTCGTGGGCGTGCCGACGTTACGGCTCTCAGGGGACTACTTCGCCATCGCGACGTTGGGCCTTGGCGTCATGACGCAGGTGATCCTCGTGGGCTTCTACGCCAACGGGAAGTTCGGCGTGCCGACGCTCAACCCGCTTGGATGCGACCTGGCCTGCATGGGGGACGCGACCGGGATGGAGCCTCGTCTCCTCGAAGTGCTGTTGGTGGGTGCGGCGGCGTTCGTCATCCACACGGCGCTGGGACGCATGAAACGCAGTCCCATGGGTCGCGTCCTGAAGGCCGTCCGGGAGGACAAGCACGCAGCGGCCGCCATGGGCAAAGACGTGGAATGGCTGCGCCTCAAGGCCCTCTGGATCAGCGCCGTCGTCGCTGGCATCGCGGGGGGCCTCTGGGTGCATCACCTACAGATCCTCAGCCCCAGCGGCTACAGTTTCCACTTCATGGTGACCATCGTCGTCATGGTGATCCTGGGCGGCCTCGGCAGCCACCACGGTGCCCTCGTCGGAGCGCTGCTGGTGACCCTCATCGACGAGGTGGCCCTCGGGTTCACCCAGTGGCTGGGCGAGGTGCTGGGCGGCGCGGACGCCACCGACCTGGACCTGCCCAGCCTGCGCATCATGCTGTTCTCCCTCGTCCTGCTGCTCCTGATGCTCACCCGGCCCAACGGCATCCTGGGCGGCCGCGACGTACGGCTGCGGGACCTGCTCCGACCCCGTGCGCGTGGCGCCAAGGGCGCCGAGGAGGATCAGCCATGAGCCTGCTGCGCGTCCGCGGCATCGAGAAGCGCTTCGGCGGCCTGCGGGCCCTCGGCGGCGTCGACCTGGAGGTCCAGGCTGGCAGCATCACGGGGCTCATCGGCCCCAACGGCGCCGGCAAGACGACGCTCTTCGACTGCGTGACAGGGTTCCAGCAGCCCGACGGCGGTACGGTGCACCTGTCCGGGGCCCGCATCGACGGCCTGCCTCCCCACCTCATCGCCCGCCGGGGCATCGGCCGCACCTTCCAGCTCGTCCGACTGCTCCCGCGTCTCAGCGCCCTCGACAACCTCCTGGTCGCCACCCGCGACCACCCCGGCGAACGCGTCGCCACGGCCCTCCTGGGGGGCTGGTCAGGCGTCGAACGGGACGCCCGCGCCAAGGCCGAGGAGTGGCTGGAGTTCGTGGGCATGGGACACCGGGCCGACGTGCCGGCGGGGCAGCTCAGCTACGGCCAGAGCAAGCTGGTGGAGTTCGCCCGCGTGCTCAGCCTGGAGACGCCCTTGGTGCTCCTCGACGAACCCATGAGCGGCATCAACCCGACGCTGCGCAAGCGCCTGCTTCAGCTCGTCCATGAGCTGAGCGACGACCGGGGCCGCACGTTCCTGGTCATCGAACACGACATCGAGATGATCATGAGCGAATGCGACGACGTGGCCGTCATGGACCAAGGCCGCGTGCTGCTGCACGACGAACCAGAGACCGTCCGCAACGACCCGCGCGTCGCCGAAGCGTACCTGGGCACCGGCCGCAAGTTCAGCGCCGCGTGGGGAGGGGACGCATGAGCCTCCTGGAAGCCCGCGCCATCGACACCTACTACGGCCGCGTACAGATCCTCCACCAGTTGGACCTCAAGGTCGACCCCGGTGAGATCGTCGCCATCATCGGCCCCAACGGAGCCGGCAAGACCACGGCCCTCAAGGCGCTCTTCGGCCTCGTGCCGGTCAAGCAAGGCACCGTCCATCACCAGGGTGAGGCGGTCACGAACGCCACGCCTGAGAAGATGGTGCGCCGGGGCGTCTGCTTCGTGCCGCAGGGGCGGGCGGTGTTCCCCAGCCTCACCGTCCAGGAGAACCTCCGGATGGGCGGCTTCGTGCTGCCGGATCAGGAGCTCGTCCCCAAGCGCGCCGAAGCGGTCTACGAGCGTTTCCCGCGCCTACGGGAACGGATGCGGCAACCGGCCGGCAGCCTCTCCGGCGGCGAGCAACAGATGCTCGCCATGGGCCGCGCGTTGATGCTCGAACCAGAGGTCCTGCTTCTCGACGAACCCTCCGTGGGCTTGGCGCCCCAAGTGGTCGAAGAGGTCCTGGACGCCATCGTGGCCGTCAACGAAGAGGGCGTCGCGGTGGTCATGGTGGAGCAGAATGCGGTGCTCGCCTTGGAGACCGCCCACCGCGCCTACCTGTTGGTCATGGGCAAGAACCGCCTGGATGGCCCTGGCCGCCAGCTCCTCTCGGACCCGGCCGTCAGGGACATCTACCTGGGCGGCGGCGCCGGCGACCCCGACAAGATGGGGTGAACGCCGAGGCGCTTCAGCACGCTGGGTCGCAGGGTGCCTCGGCGTCGTCGTCGGTCGCCGCGTCCGTCGGCTCTTCGGCCGCCAGGAACTGCACGATCTCCAGTTCATAGCTACCGACAGCCACGCCTTGGTTCGTGAAGAACGCCACACTCCACGTCCCGGCTTCCGGGTCCTTCAGGGTGAACTGACCCTCGCCCGAGGCCATGTCCACGTAGTAAGAACAGGAGCCCGACAGGGTATCGCAGCCCTCGGGGGCCAGGCGGACGTTGTAGTCCGTCGGAGTGACCATGTCGGCCGTGATGTTGACGATCAACTCGGTGGCATCACTCTTGACGGGGAAGGACGCGCCTTCATCGAAGAGAGCCGCGCCCACCCACAGGAACATCGTCGTGGTCGCGTCGCCCGTGACCGTCTCGTTGTGCAGAGCGGGAGTGTCCTCCATGCTCGTTGCCGGCGCGGATCCGACATCATCCGTGGCAGGTTCATCATCGTCGAGGCAGCCGGCAATGGCGGCCAAAGCCACCGTGGCGGCCAGCAGCAAGGAGCGCATGGGACGACAGCCTCCCGCCCTCTGTTTAGGCGCTGCGGTCAACCGGCCTTGCTTCGTCACTCCAAGGGCGTCACGATGAGGTCGTTGGAGCTGTGCAGGACGTACGTGCCGTGTACGCGGGCGTCCCAAGTGGAGCCGCCGGCGGCGTCCGCGATGTCCAAGAGGAGCGGATTGGCGGGGTCGCTGAAGTCCACGAGGACCGTGCCGCCCTGGTACCAGCCCATCACGAACGCGTCGTGGCCCAGCACGATGTCGCCGAAGTGGCTGCCGCAGTTCACCTTCGGTTGCCCGCCCTCATCGGCTTCGATGCCGCTGGGGTTCTGGATGAACGCCATCTGCTGCGGGGAGCTCTCGTCGGAGACGTCGTAGATCCACGCGGCCGCAAACGGCACCTGCGGGTCCGCCGCGCCCGGCAGGGGCGTCTCGACGCGCACGCAGTTGGGGGCGATGAACTCGTCGTTGATGATCAGGATCGTCCCTTCCAGGTTGACGAACGCCTGGTGGTGGTACTTGAGGCGCGGGTCGTCGATCATGGCCACCCACGTGGGGTTGGTCACGCCTCCGGCGCCTTCGCTGATGTCCCAGATGAACGTCTCGCCGCCGAGGCCTGTGTAGGTACCTCCACCGCCGGCGCAGTACGCCCGTTCCAGGTCGGCGCGGACGGTGATGTCGTGGCAGCCGTCGGACTCGACGGGGATGCCGCCCATGGTGGCCGGGATGGGGAAGGTGTGGATGAGGGGGTTGGCGGGGTCCGAGATGTCGACCACGTCGATCGCCTTCCCGGTGCCGCTGGCGCCACTGGCATACACGTACGGAGTACCCGGCACAGCGGCCAGGTTGTGCACGCCGGCGCTGGGCAACGGGAAGGTGCCGGTGAGCGTGGGGCGCATGGGGTCCGTGACGTCCACCACGTGCAGGCCGTCGCTGCTGCCTGCCAGGACCGCGTAGATGCGGCCGTCCCATTCGAGGACGTCCACGTCCCGGGCGCCGATGTCCTGGATGGCGCCAAGCTGCTTGGGATCCATGGGGTCGCTGATGTCGGCGAGGTTGAGGTCGCCGCCGTTGGTCATGTAGAGCGTGTCGCCATGGGTCCAGATGCCCTGGCCGCTGCCCTCCAGGTCCGTGATCGCCACGGCGCCGAAGCGACTGATGGTCTCGGGGAGGCTCGGAAGCTCTGGGGGCTCCTCGAGCGCCGTGGCCGCGGCGCTGCCGTCTTCGTTGTCGAGGCATCCAGCGACGGCCGCCATCAGGAGAGGCACCGTCATCCACCAACGCAGGTCCATGGACCTGAGGTCCTCTTTGGCCACTTGGTGCTTGTGGCGTTGGCCGTGACGCCTACGCCATCGCTTCGAGGGCTTCCAGTTCCTTCCGGTACGCGAGCTCCGTGCTGGCGACCTTGGCCGCGGCGTGGGCGGCTGCTTCATCGTCGAAGGTCCACGCGCCGGCCATGCCGTTCCATCGAGCGCCGTGCTTCTTCAGGATGTCCTTGACCAGGTAGGTGTCGCCGCGGACTTCGTAGCCTCCGGGGATCTGAACCACGTCCATGGCTTCGCATGGGTCTCTTAGGCTTGGTCCATGGGGAGGGGTGGGTGAAACGACCCGGATCAGGCCCGGAGCACCATGCCGACGCTCGCCTGGTCCGTCGGGAAGAGCACCAGCTCCTGGACGTTGACGTGCGCTGGGCGCCCGCAGCACCAGAGGATCGTCTCCGCCACATCCTGCGCCGACAGGGCCCTCGTGCCCTCATAGACCGCCGCAGCGCGTTGCTCGTCGCCGCCAAAACGGACCATGGAGAACTCCGTCTCCACAAGGCCGGGTTCGATGTTGGTCACACGTACGCCGGACCCGTGCAGGTCCATGCGGAGCCCCTCCGAGAGCGCCCGCACCGCGTGCTTGGTGGCACAATAGACGCCTCCGCCAGGGTACGTCCAGCGGCCGGCGACACTGCCCAGGTTGACGATGTGACCCTCGCCCCGCGCGGCCATCCCGGCGGCGACGCGACGTGTGACGTACAGGAGCCCCAGGACATTGGTGTCCACCATCTCCTCCCAATCGGACGGGTCCGCCGTGTGCAAAGGGTCGGTGCCCCGCGCCAGGCCCGCGTTGTTGACCAGGATGTCCACCTCGAACGCCCCCGCGGGGGCCGCTTCCACGGCCGCGCGGTCCGCCACGTCCAGGACCAAGGCCTCTGCGCGGTCGCCGAGCTCTTCGACCAGGGCATCCAGGCGTTCCCGTCGGCGCGCCGCGAGCACCACGTGGGCCCCCGCCTCGACGAAGGCACGTGCCGTCGCTTCACCGATGCCGGCCGTCGCCCCCGTCACGAGCACACGCTTGCCTTCCAGGTCCATGACGCGGCCACGGCCCCGCGCGAAAAAGGGGCTACGAAGCCTCACGAGGCGGCGAGAGCTTCTTGGCGGGCCCACCAGCAGGCAACTCGAACCAGAAGGAGCAACCCTGACCGGCGCCGGCGCTGTCCACACCGATCGCTCCGCCGTGGGCCTCCACGATGCCCTTCGTGATGTGCAACCCGAGGCCGCTGCCGCCCTTGCCCGTGTGGGCCTGGACGAACGGCTCGAACACGCGACGGGCATCCTCCTTCGACAAGCCCGGGCCCTCGTCGACCACGGCGCACCGGACGCGGTCGCCTTCGACGGCCGCCTCGATGCGGATCGTCGATCCCGACGGGCTGAACTTCAGAGCGTTCGAGAGGAGGTTGTACAACACCTGAGTGATGCGCATGCGGTCCGCCTGCAGCGGCAACGGCCGCTTGAGCAGATGCGTCAGCGCCACCCCCTGGTCGCCGGCAGGATCATGGAACGTCGCCACCGCCTCGGCCACCAGGTCTCCAAGGTCCACGCTCTCCAGATGGAGCGCCCCGCGTTGCTCCTGCAACCGTGAGACCTCCAGGAGATCGCCGACCAGGAACGCCAGGCGGTCCATGTTGCGCTCCAGCACCTCCAAGGCATCCTGCAGGCGCTGCGGGTCGCGGCGCAACAGATGGAGCTGCAACTTCAACGGCGTCAGCGGCGTGTTGAGCTCATGGGCCACCGCATTGAGCAGATCGCGGCGGAAGGCGTCCTCGTCACGCAGGCGACGCAGTTCCGCCTCGCGGCGCTCTTCCACCAACCGCGCCTCCGCGACCTCCTGGGCCTGCCGGCGCTCGCGGGTCACATCCAGGGTCAACAGCACCGCACCCTCTGCCTCGTCGCCGTGGCGGACCGGGGCCATGCGGCTCTCGTAGATCGCCTGCGCACCGTCCGGACCCAGGCCCTCCACCTCGTACGTCACCGCCTCCCCCTTCTCCACCACGCGCTTCAGGTAGCCCCGCAGCCGTTCGGCGGTCTCAGGAGGCACGAACTCCGTCATGGAACGACCCACGACGTCCGACTCGTCCAGGCCGGGCACAACGCGGTTGATGTACAGGATCCGACCCTCGCGGTCCACGCGCATCACGATGGACGGCGCATAGGCCAGCACCGCCTCCAGGTCTCCCTGGGACGACCGCAGCCGCTTCGACAGGTCATCCAGGCGCCGCTCGCGGTCCAAAGCGTCCCGGGTGAAATCGGCCATGCCGCCGGCCAGCCCACCAAAGAGCGCGATGTAGCCCACCCGCACCGCCGCCAACGGGTCCATGGGCCACGCGAAGAGACCCTGGCGTGCCAGGAGCGACGCCTCCAGGAACACGTACACGGCGCCTGCCGCCCACGTCTCCTTCGACCCGAAACGGAACGCGATGGCCACCAGCGAGAACGACCAGAGGATCCAGAACGGTGACGCAGCGCCGCCGGTGGCCGACAACCACAACACGATCAGCAAGGCGTCCGTGACCGTCGTCCACATGGCCGTCGCCATGGCGGGAAACCGGCGCTCCGGGCGCCCCAACGTCACGCCCAGACTGTACAGATTGGCAGCCACGATGACGGTCCACGCCAACTCAGGCCATCCCGCACCACGCATCCACAGCGCGTAGACCACGCTGTTGAACGCCACCACCGATAAGCGCACCCAGGCGATCCGCTGCTCGGCCGCTGCGGCCTTACGGATGGCGCTGCCTGGGCCTCTGGGCGGCCGCATGACCGAGAACTCCCCGTCGCTCCTAGAAAGACCGGCGCCGAGGGGACCAGGTGCCCAAGGGCACAGCGGCCCTTGACCGGTCGCTCCAAATGGGCCAGAGGGGTCGCCGCGACGTGGGCGTCAACCTACGCGACCTGTTCCCGCAACACGAGGTGCCCAACGACTGGTACCACGGCAAGCGCATCGCCGTGGACGCCCACAACGTCGCCTTCCGTTACCTCACCAGCATACGGGGACGTGACGGGGACGTGCTGCGAGGCGACGACGGCCGCGCCATCGGCCACCTCCTTGGCTTCCTGGGGCTGGTCAAGCAGTTCCGGGAACGCGGCGCCGAACCCATCATCATCTGGGACGGCAAGGTCCATCCCCGCAAGCAGGCGACCGTCGATGAACGCATCCGCAAACGGGAGGAGACCCTGGCCCGCGCCAACGCCGCCAAAGCGGCCGGCGACCACCAGCTCTACGCCCGCCTCATGCGCGGCACCGTCTACCTCAGCGACGACATGATCGGCGACGCCACAAAACTCCTGGAGCCGCTCGGCGTCGCCGTCACCCGCGCCGACCATGATGGCGAACGGTACGCCGCTGCCCTGTGCCATGCCGGCCACGCCGACGCGGTGGCCACGGAGGACTTCGACGCCCTGGTGGCAGGTGCCCCCACGGTCCTACGCAAGGCGGGCGCCGCCGCGCCGTTCCTGCTGCACCTCGAGGACATCGACGCCCACGGGCTCAGCCTCGACCAGCTCCGAGAGCTCGCCATCGTCTGTGGCACCGACTGGCACCCCGGCGTCAAAGGGTTCGGACCCAAGACCGCCGTCAAGGCGATCACCCAGTACGGCAGCCTCGAACGACTTTTCGAACAGGCCGACGAAGGGCTCCTGGGCAGCCGCTTCCACAAGCTCGTGGCCGCCTGCGACCTCGACGCGGCCGGCTTCGTCGACCTCAAGGAGTACATCGCCGCCCTACCGGAGCCGCCCGAGCCTGCCAGCGCCAAGCCATGCCCCGAGATGGCCACCGCCGTCGCAGAAGACATGGGGATCAACCCCGAGCGGGTGCTCGGGTGTTTTTGCTAGAAGGAGAAGGGAAAGGCCCGAATTATCCTAGAAGGAAACGGGGGGCGGCGGTCGAACAGCGCTGCAATGCTGTGCCAAACAAACGGTGATGCCCCGCTGGCCGCAATGCGAGCCCGCGACCGCCACCGAGGCCCGAACACCGGTGTTCTTGCAAGTCTCCCCATAGCAGGGGTGACTGCCGACCACCAGGTTGACCTCGATACCATAGTTGTCGCAATTCTGCTGAAGCAATTGCCACGGCGACGCGGCCGGGTAGGCTCGATTCGACGTGAGGTTGCCGCAGCAACCAGGCTGCGTCCCACAATGGGTCCACAGCATTTTTTCAGTCTGGTAGCCGATTCCCCAGCAGACGAAGCGGACGCTCCAACAGGCTGGTTGAGCCAAGACTCCGCAAGCCTTGTTCTCTTCACCGCATCGAAGGAAGAACCCTTCAAAGGCGGGCCGCGCGTCCAGACGACAATCATCAGGAAGCACAGTCGGCGCAGCCTCTTGCGAATCCGCGACCGTAGCGGGCGCCGTCGCCAAAAGGCTGACAACGACCAGCGTGATGATGGATTTCATGTCCCTCCCCTAGAGCGCGTCGTTCAGAGCGCTGTTGACTTCAGCGAGAACCTGCGCGATCCTCGCGGTCGGGTCCTTCACCTCATGGTCAGAGCCACCGTTGTTCGATTGAGTGCAGTGGGTGCCGGCAGTCGCTTCCGCCCCGACGTCGGTCCCTGCTCCGCCGCCTCCGGCGCCAGCACCGGCACCGGTGCCCTGATCGCAGTGTTGGTAGTAGGTCTGACTGCTGCAATCAGGGTCCGAAAAAATGTAGGAGTTGACGGCGACGCCGTAGTTACTGCAGTTTCCGCCGCCACCATACAGGCTGCGTAGTTCTTGGTAGGCATCCTTGCCTTCCTCATACGGGTTGACGGCACTCGCGTTCGGCAGGCCGACAAGGGCCATGAGGGCCATGAAGGCCCAAATCACGTTCTTCATGTTGTTGTCTCCGCCCACTTGGTGGGCAAAGCGAAGAACGCGCTGAGGGGTTTGATGCTCGTGGCAAAGGCCGACGCGTGTTCGGTTTCACCGAACTGTGCGCGTGGTCACGCCTTCGTCGGCCGCGCGCTCAGCACACGGCTGCTGACGGGGGTCCAGGCGAGGGCGTGCATGTTCTGGAGGGCTTCATCGGGTGTCATGTGGTTCGCTTCCTGTCGCATGAGGCGACAACGGGAAGCATCACCGTGGGGTACTTGAAGCGCCGTCGTCGGCCTGGTCGTCGTCGGAACCGTCTGGTTCCGTCTCGGCGGCGTCGTCCAGGACGTGGGCGACGGCTTCGACAGTCCCCAGCATGACCGGCGATGAGGAGGTCCATTCGATCGTCGTGCCGCCGACGTCGGGGTCCCGGCATTCCCTGGTGTAGGTGATCTCGCCGAGGGCGCTGAAGCTGATGACCGTGAGGGATTTGGAGGGACATCCGGTCATCGTGATCTCTGGGAAGACGGCGAGGGTCTGAAGCCGCAGGGTCAGCAAGACGTACAACGTCCCGTTCGGGATGGTCGCCTGAGCGCTCCCAGGTCCTGTGATGCTCTCTTGAAGGATGGGTTCACGTGTCGTGTTGGCCCGTTGGGCGCCGCGTTCTGAACGGTCGGTGAGCCGTTCGCCAGCGGGCCCTTCCGCCTCGCCGCCCGCGTCGATGCTGCCGGCTTCTTGGTCGTCCAGGCAACCGGCCAGGCCGGCCAGCAACAGGAGTGGCAGGCCCAGGAGCGCGAGTGGTCTGTGCATAGGCGCTGAGCCGGCGCCCGCGCTAAGGGCGTTGCCGTGGCGTTGCAAAAACAGGGAGAAGGAAAGGAGAAGGAGGGCCCGGTGCTCAGCTGCAACCCATCGAGTTGCCGCAGTTCATGCACTTGTAGCACGCACCGTTGCGCACGGTGACATGGCCGCACATGTCGCACGCCGGAGCGTCGCCGCCCATGCTGGCGTAGGCGTCGTTGGGGTCGCTGGAGGCCTTGCCGAGGCGTAGGGAGAGGTCGTCCTCTTCGTCGTCCACGGGTGCTTCCACCACAGCGGCGTCCGCCGTGGCGGCCGTTGCCTCGGCTTCGACGCCCTCGAAGTCCGCCAGGGTCTTCTCCGTGGCCGGGCGCTGCTTGGCCAGGCGGAGCATTGCGAGGACCTCACGGCGCGTGGGGAGGTAGTTCGGGTCTTCGGGGTCCGGCTTGACGGACAGGAAGTCGGTCTCGCCGAAGTATTCGTAGCGCAGCAGCTTGCCCAGGAAGTCCTGCACGCCGAGGCAGCTCTTGATGTAACGGTGGTCGGTCTGACCGCCCAGCGGCCCGTGCTCGTTGGAGAGCTTGCGGGTCAGTTCATCGAGGCTGAGGCCGAGTTGCAGGAGGCGGCTGTAGTTACGGCCGATCTCCTTGAGGAAGTTGTCCGTGAGGGTGCCGCTCTTGCGGGCGCCGACGTAGACCTCGCAGGGGCGGCCGTCCGGGTACTCCCAGATCTGCACGTCCAGCTTCTCGGAGCCGTGGGCCGTGTAGATGGTCACGGTGCGCTTGAAGCCCTGGTCGTTGTCACGAGGAGGCTGCTCTGTCTCACCGTGCTTGGGCCCTTCCACCAGGATCGGGACCGCCTGGGCCGCCACGACGGGGGCTTCCGCCTCCTCTTCCTCTTCACTGTCGCTCTTGGTGTTGAGGGGCTGGCTGAGCTTGCAGCCGTCACGGTACAGGGCGACCGCCTTCAGATCGAGCTCCCAGCCGAGCTGGTAGGCACCCTGGACGTCCTCCACGGTGACCTGGTTGGGCATGTTGATCGTCTTGCTGATGGCACCGCTGATGAACGGCTGCGCCGCCGCCATCATACGGATGTGGCCCTCATGGTGGATGAAGCGCTCGCCGTCGCCGCAGCGGTTGGCGCAGTCGAAGATGGGCAGGTGTTCGTCCTTGACGAGGCTGCCCTCGACGGTCTGGTGGCCCTCCACGTAGGCGACGAGCTCCGCCACGGCCTGCTTGCTGAAGCCGGCGGCGCGCATCGCCTTGGGGTCGATGCCGGGGGTCCACTCGTTGAAGGAGCCGCTGGCGGCCACGGCGTCGTAGGCCTCCTGGTACTGCTCCTCCGTGAAGCCCTTCTCCAGGAGGGACTCCTTGGTGACCGGGCCGCCCTCGAGGGTGCCGTGGCCGATCGCGTAGCGCTCCACGAGCTGGATCTCCTCGTCGCTGTAGCCCAGGTTCTCCAGGGCCGCCGGGACGCTCTGGTTGATGATCTTGAAGTAACCGCCGCCGGCCAGCTTCTTGAACTTCACCAGGGAGAAGTCGGGCTCCACGCCGGTGGTGTCACAGTCCATCAGCAGGCCGATGGTGCCTGTGGGGGCCAGCACGGTCGCCTGGGCGTTGCGCCAGCCGAAGCGCTTGCCGAGCTCCAGGGCTGCCTCCCAGTCCTCCACCGCCGCGTCGAACGTGTTGGCGAAGCGAGCGAGGGGGCCACCGTCGCCCAGGGCAAGGGCCATCTCGGTGGGGCCACCGAGGCCGGGCATCTGCGGGAGCGGGCTGCCGGTCTCGCGCAGGAGGCGGGCGGCGTCCAGGTGCATGCCGATGACCTCGGTCATGGTCTCCCAGTTGGTGCGGCCGGTCTCATCCTGGACCTCGATGCCGCGGAAGGGGCCCTTGACCTGCGCCATCTCCGCCGAGACGCGGTAGGCGTGGCCGGTGAGGATCGCCGTGAGCGCGCCGGCGACAGCACGGCCGCCCTCGGAATCGTACGGCAGGCCGCTGACCATCAGGAGGGCGCCCAGGTTGGCGTAGCCAAGACCCAGGGGACGGTAGTCCTCGGAGTTCTTGGCGATCTCACGGGTCGGGTAGCTGCTGAAGCCCACGAGGATCTCCTGGGCGATGAAGAAGACGCGCACCGCATGGCGGTAGGCGGCCACGTCGAAGCGGCCCTCGGAGTCGATGAAGAGCAGGAGGTTCAGCGACGCCAGGTTGCAGGCGCTGTCGTCGAGGAACATGTACTCGCTGCACGGGTTGGAGCCGTTGATCTTGCCCGTCGCCTTGCAGGTGTGCCACGTGTTGATCGTGGTGTCGTACTGGAGGCCAGGGTCGGCGCAGGCCCAGGCGGCGAAGCCGATCTTGTCCCACAGCTCGCGGGCCTTGTAGGTGGCGTGGACCTGGCGGGGGCCCGGTTGGGCGCTCTCGATGTGCTTGCCGTCGGGCGTGCGGGTGCGCAGGTAGGTGGACCAGTCGCCGTCCTCCTTGACCGCGTTCATGAAGTCGTCCGCCACGCGCACGGAGTTGTTGCTGTTCTGGCCGCTGACGGTACCGTACGCCTCGCCGTTGAAGTCAGAGTCGTAGCCGGCGGCGATGAGGGCTGCCACCTTCTTCTCCTCGTTGACCTTCCAGGTGATGAAGTCGAGGATCTCCGGGTGGTCCATGTCGAGGCTGACCATCTTGGCGGCCCGGCGGGTGGTGCCGCCGCTCTTGGTGGCCCCGGCGCCGGCGTCCAGGACCTTCAGGAACGACATGAGGCCGCTGGAGGTGCCGCCGCCGCTGAGGTTCTCGTACTTGCTGCGCACGCGGCTGAAGTTGCTGCCGGTGCCGCTGCCGTACTTGAACAGGCGGGCCTCGGCGGCCAGCAGGTCGAAGATGCCCTTCTCGTCGACGAGGTTGTCCTCGACGCGCTGGATGAAGCAGGCGCTGCACTGGGGCCGGGCGTAGTTGTTGTCGATCTTCTCGACCTGGCCGGTCTCTTCGTTGTAGGCCCAGTTGCCGCTGCCGCCGTGGATGCCGTAGACGTGCTCGTGGCCGCAGTTGAACCAGACGGGGCTGTTGAAGGCGCCCCGCTGGGTGATCAGAAGGTGCTTGAGTTCCGCTTCGAACGTCTCGGCGTCGTCGGCGGTGGCGAAGTAGCCGTGCTCCTCGCCCCACCAGCGGATCGTGGTGGCGATGCGGTGGCAGACCTGGCCTGCGGAGGTCTCGCCGCCGGTCGTGCCGTCGTCCTGGGGGACGCCCGCCTTGCGGAAGTACTTGGAGACGATGATGTCGGTGGCCAGCTGGCTCCAGGTGTCGGGCACCTCGGCCGCGTCCACCTGGAACACCACGGAGCCGTCCGGGTTCTGGATGACCGACTTGCGGGTCTTCCAGCCGAGCGCCGCATAGGGGTCCTGGCCCGGCGTGGTGTAATGGCGGTCCACGTGCAGGCCCAGGGGGGCCGGGGCGGCTTCAGAGGGCGGCGTCTCAGGGGCGCCCAGGTCCGTCAGCTCCGCCGAGGTGGGGGAGGGCGGGCTGCCGGCGCCGCCGGTGAAATCCAGTTGCAGGTCCTTGCTCATCGTCGTGTGCCTCCACAGGCGGCGGCGTCAGGCAGGGCAGCGGAATGGGAGGAAGGGAAGGTGTCCCCGCACGCGGCTCTCCACGCGGGATCATCCACCAAGGTGCATCCCATCCCGGCCGACTGTGAGGCCAGCCGCGACGCGGGCGGCGGCGTGAGCCACCACCCGGAGTTGTTCGATACCGCGTGGGGGTTAACCATGCATTGGTAACAAACCCCTCCAGATGCAACCAGAGTTGGTAACAGACCTCCTGGAAGCCTCCAACGGAAGCCCCAGGGGGTCTGCTTCAAAGCGGCTTGAAGCACGCTTCATGGCACGCCTTCGCACGGCTCGTGCGTTTCCATCCGTCAAGTAGGATTGTGGCAGGCTGTGCCGCACGGCGACCGCCGGCCAAGACCCGAAGCGTCATGGGCGACCAGCCGACTGGGCCAGCGTGCCCCAAGAGTCCGCCTCAAGCCCCATCAGCCGCGCCGCCGGCGCCCTTGTGAACGCCGACCTGTGGACCATGGTGACCCCCAGCAGCCAAGCCTCCGCTGTGGCGTGGAAGGACGGACGCATCGTGGCGGTCGGCAGTGACGACGAGGTGCGCGCTGCGGCCCTGAAGGCCGGGATCCCAGAGGAGGCCATCGTGGACGTCGGGGGCGCGCGGGTGCTGCCCGGCTTCGTCGATGCCCACATGCACTTCCTGCACGCCAGCGTCAAGAACCTGCGGCCCGACCTGGCCCACGCGGAAAGCCTGGAGGACGCCTTCGAGCGCCTGCGGACGTGGCTGGCGGCCAACCCCGGCGACGGCGGTGTGATCGCGGAAGCGCTCGACGAGTCCCGATGGCCCGAGCCGCGGCTGCCCACCATGGCCGAAGTGGACGAAGCGGTCGGCACCGACCGGCCCATCGTGCTGCGGCGCATCTGCGGCCACACGGCGGTCGCCAACCGTGTGGCGTTGCCCCTCGTGCGCGCCAAATGGGACCGTGACGACCTGGTCGATCTGGCCACGGGGCGCCTGGACGAAGAGGCGAGCCTCTACCTCAACGAAGTGCTCCCCTCCAGCGACGACGAGCTGGATGCCGCTGTGCGGGACGCCTGCGCGCTGGCCCACAGCCTCGGTGTCACGGCGCTTGGAGACTACAGCCAGGCCCCTTACCGGGCCGCCCTGCTGCGGGGTGCTGCCAGCGGCGACCTGACGGTGCGCGTGGCGAGCAACATCTACCCCCAATTCCTGGATGACGCGGTGGCCGGCGCAAACAAGCCCGGCAGCGCGGAGGCCGCGGATGGCACCGACCAACCGTTCCACACGGGCCGGCCGCGTGGCCGCGACGACGGGGCTTGGCTGCAGGACGGCGGCCTGAAGATCTTCCTCGACGGCAGCTTCGGCGGCAACACGGCCTACCTGCGCGAGGAGTACGCCGACGACCCGGGCAACCGGGGCAAGCGCAACTGGACGGACGAACAGCTGGACCAGATGATGGCCAAGGCCCACGCTGCCGGCATCCAACTCCACCTGCACGTGATCGGCGACGCCGCCATCGACCAGGGGCTGGCCGCCTACGCCCGCCTTGCCGCTGCGGAGGACCTCTCCGAAGGCTGGCAGCACGGCCTGCGCCACCGTTTCGAGCATTACGAGCTGCCCCACCCGGAGGCGGTGGCGCTCACGGCGGAGCTGGGCATCGTCGCCAGCTGCCAGCCCAACTTCGTGGGCGAATGGAGCACCAAGGAGGGGATGTACGGCCAACGGCTCGGCGCGCGCGTCGAACTCAACAACCGCTACCGGGACTTCCTGGCCGCCGGCGTCCCGCTCGCATTCGGCAGCGACGGCATGCCGTTCGGCCCCCTGCGTGGCATCGATGCTGCCGTCCACCACCCTGTCGAGAGCCAACGCCTCACCTGGCAGGAAGCGGTCTTCTTCTACACCGACCGCGCCGCCTGGTCGATCCACCGCGCCGATCTTGGCCGCATCGAGCCTGGCTGCCTTGCAGACCTGGTGATCGTGGGTGATACGGACGAGCGGCCCCGCTCCTGGAGGGTCGAAGCTACGATCAGCGATGGCGACCTGGTCCACGGAAGCCTGCCCGGCGCCAGTTCCTAGCGCCGTTGTTGCACGACGTCGTTCCGTCCGCGTCACGCAACGCTTCGTCCCTCACCTCCTGGCCGTTCGGCGCACTCTAAGCGTCGTAGGTGCAGGTGTCGAGCGGGGCCAGACCCCGACCCCTTCTTTTCACGTGGAACCTTTCACCCTGGTCCTCGAAGAAGCGCTGTTCGCGTCCGCATGGAAACGTCCACCCTGTTCTCTCGGCGAGTTGAAGAAGAAGAAGAACATGAAGAGGCAGGGACTCTTGCCTGACAAGAAACAGAACAGACCTCTTGCCTTAGAGAATTCTTGTTGCAGTTGAAATCAAGGGGTCCCCCTCTTCGGAACACCCTTCCAGAAAGGGGGCTCGGGCGAAGGCTTCCATCGGTTCCAGTGGTCCCATCGGATGCTTGGCCATGAGCCCATGTTCGCGTGCTGCGCCGTGGCGACGGGGGCATCGGTCCCCCTTTGGCGCCGGGAGGTCGCTTGGAACGGTTCATGAGCCCGTGCCTCCATGGGCTTCCTATGTCCCCGGCCCGCCTGGGAACCACACCCGTCCCCGCCGCCCGCCTGGCCGAACTGCGGCAGCAGCTCTCGCCCCAGTACGGGTCCAGCCTGTGGGACGACGACGGCCAGCGTGTCCTGGTGATCCGCGTGCCCCAAGAAGAGCCCGACATGGTCAACGACCTGGAGCGGGCCGTCGAGTTCGTGGAGCCCGCCAACACGCGCCAACTGGACCAGGTGCTCCTGCTCGGCGCGCGGCGCGCCCACGCGGTCCCGCCATCTGTTCTCGAGCCCTTGATGGCCCGCCGGATGGCCTTCGATGCCCGCCAGGCGACCGCCCTGCGTCAGCGCCTCGGCGACGAGCTGCCCACGCTGGTCTACAGGGACCCCCAAGATCCCCGCAAGCTCACCCGCCTCGGCGTCCACATCGAAGCCCCCACTGTGGGTGCCGTCAGCGACGCGCAGCTCGATGCCTTGGCCGATGCGCTGGGCCCGGACCTCGACGGCCGCCTCGCCGCGGTGCAGGCGGTCCACCTGGTCGCCGCCCAGGATGACGTCCGACTCGATCCGGCCCTCTTCTTCCAGGACCTGCGCGACCGCTTCACGAGCGAAGAGCGCAAGCGGCGCCTGCAGGCCGAGAAGGAGGCGCGCGAGCGCCGCAAGGAGGCCGAGCACCGCCGCCTCATCCATGAGATGGAGAGCCGCTTCCGCAGCGTCCGCGCCCCCGTGCGCCGCGTCTCCGACCTGGAGCCAGGGCGTGCGGGCCGCGCCGACCGCTCCGGGCATGCCCGAGCCCTCGTCCAGGAAGCCGCCGTCTCCGCCTATGGACAGGTCCCTGAGCCCGGCAGCGCCTTGGTCCAAGAGACGGTCACGGAGTCCGTCATCCAGACGGGACGCCGCCGCGCCACGCCCGACCGCGAAGAGCCCCGGGGCGACGAGCGGCCGCAGGAGCAAGGCCGGGACGCGACCGGGGAAAGCACCCGTCCCGCCGGTTGGCACAAGCTCCTGGAGCGCCTGGCGTCCCATGGCTTTGAGGCCCTCGTGGAGCCTGGCGTCCCCGGCCACCGCGTCGACATCGCCGCCGAACGTGACGATGGCTACCCGGCCCGCATGATCGCCATCTTCCCGCCGCGCCTCACCCGCGCCGTGGCGGATGAACTGCTGCGCACCAGCCGCGAACTGGGCGTCGACCTGGCCGTCGCGGTCTGTGAAGCGGTGGACCCGGAGGCCCGCAACCGCCTTGTTGCCACCAAGGCGAAGTGGATCGCCCCGCACGACATCGACCACCTGGGCCTGTAGCATGGCCGACGCGCCGGACGCCCAGCCGCCCGGTGCTGCCGAGTCCCCTTCGTCGGTGCCGCCCCCGATGCGCACCCTCACCACGGGCTGCGGCCCCCTCGACCGCCTCCTCGACGGCGGCCTGGAGACGGACGCCGTCACCCTCGTCTTTGGCGAATCGGCCAGCGGCAAGACCAACCTGGCGCTCCAATGCAGCCGCGAAGCCCTCAGCCTGGGGCGCCGCGTCGCCTACGTGGACAGCGAAGGGGTGAGCCCGCAGCGGCTGCAGCAGGTGCTGGGCGAACAGGAGTCCGCGGCCGAGCGCCTCCTCAACGTGTTCACCCCCTTCGACCTGGAGCAACAGGACCGCGCCGTCGCCCAAGCGACCAAGCTCCCGGACCTGGGGCTCGTCGTGGTCGATTCCATCAACGCCCATTACCGCCTCTTCCTGGACGGCGACGAACGGGCGGCCCAGCGCAGCCTCCTCAAGCAGCTGAGCCACCTGACCCAGTTCGCGCGGCGCCTCGGCGTCCCGGTCTTGGTGACGGGCCAAGTGTACGGCGACGAGGACACCACGCAGCCGTTCGCCCAACGCACCATGAGCCACCTGGTCAAGGCCTCCGTGCGCTTCGAGCGCCAGGATGAGCACGGTGTGCGCAAGGCGACCCTCGTCAAGCACCGGAGCCTGCCCGAAGGACGCCGCGCCCGCTTCCGCATCGGCGCCCACGGCCTCGAAGGCCCTGGCGGCGAAGGTTCACCGGCCGCCCGCGCAGGCCACGATGCGACCGACGCCCACGACGACGGCCCCTTCCGGACAGCGGACCGTCACGACCATGAGGCGCCCGCCGCGGGTGACGAAAGCGAGGCCGACGACGAGCCGGAGCAGCCGCCAGCCGCCGATCCCTCCTGGTAGCGCGCAGCCGTCGCCCTGCCCGCCGGGCGTCCCTTTGCGGTAACCGATTTATACAAAGAAGACCAGAACCACGTATGGTGTTCCATCCTAGGCCGCTCGCTCTTGCGTGGGCGCTGCCCCTCCTGCTCGCCACGGTGCCCCTCGCGGCCGCCGACGCGGGCGTCGAGCAGCCAGCGGCCCACGATGAGATCGAGGACCTGATCCCTGGCGACCTCGCCTGGGTGCGCCACGGCGTCGATGACGCTGCGGCCATGATCGGCCTGGATGCCCCTCGTTTCCCCGAGCCCGTCGAGCGGGTCTTCGAAGGGGAAGAGGAACCCGAAGCGGGCCCCGCGCCCCCTGAAGGCGACGGCGACGAAGGGTTCGCTGACCGCCTGCGCACCGCCTTCGGTGACCAGGTGGCCGCCGCCAGCATCGCCGGCGTGGTCCTCTCCACCCTTGGTCTGGTTGGCTTCGGCCTGGTGACCCGCTACATCAGCCCCAAGGAGGCCCTGAAGAACCCCCAGCGCTCCATGCTGTACGGGTACGTCATGGGCAACCCCGGCGTCCACCTCAAGAAGCTCTCCGAAGAGTTCGGCATGAAGACCTCCAGCATCCTGTGGCACATGCGCAAGCTGGAAGGGGCCGAACTGGTGCGCTCCGAGAACGCCAACGGCTACCGCGTGTTTTACACCGTCGAAGGCGGCGTGGAGATCAAGCACGTCAGCCGCGCCGTCACGGCCATCCACAACCCGAACGCCCGCCACATCTACGAAGCGATCGACGGCAGCCCTGGCCTCTCCACCCGCCAACTGGCCAACAAGCTGAACCTCAACCCCGGCAACGTCCGCTGGCACCTGCGCAAGCTGCGCGAGGGCGGCCTCATCGAGGAGCTCATGCGCCAGAACGACCGTCTCCTGTATCCCACTCCCCTCGGCGCCAAGGCGCTGCGGGCGGCCCAAGGCACCTCCGTCGAAGCGCCCACCACCACGCCGTCCGCCTTGCGCGCCGCCACCACCACACCCACCCCGACCACCGATTAGCATGACCCGACCCACCCTCGCCCTGGCTGCTGCCGCCTTCCTGGCAGTAGCCGCGCCCACCGCCGCCCAGACCGAGACCGCCGACGACCTCCTGGGGGACGACGGCGGGTCGGCCTTCGACAGCGGTCTGGCGTGGGGGTTGACGGCCGGTGGTGTGGGTCTGGTCGCCTTGGCGGGTGTGGCGTACTATTTGGGCATCGGTGGCCTGCGGCACGTCGACCGCCACAACGTCCTGGAGCATCCCCTGCGCGAGCAGCTGATGCAGTGCCTGAAGGTGGAGCCTGGTCTGCACCTGCGGGAGCTGGCCAACCGCTATGAGACGGCGGTCACCAACACCCAGTGGCACCTGCGCAAGCTGGAGATGGCCGGCCTGGTCAAGACCCAGAAGGTGCAGGGTCGCCGCCTCTACTACCCCACCGAGGGTGGTGTGCAGGCCCGTGAGCGCGCCCTGCAGAACGCGGCGCTGCGCAACCCCAACGCTGTGAAGGTGCTGGAGTTCCTGATGGCGAGCCCCGGCAGCAACCAGCGCACCATGGCCGAGGCGCTCAAGATCAACCCTGGTACGATCCGCTGGCATCTGCGCCGTCTGGAGTCCTCCGGGCTGCTGCGTTCCATGCCGGACGGCTCCCAGATCCGCTACTTCCTGCGCGATGTGCCGGAGGAGATCCTCGCGGGTCTTCCCAACGCCCAGCAAGAGGCCCCGATCACGGTCCGCTGAAGCTGACCTCCACCGATCATAACCTGGGCATAGCGTAGTTATACTCCGCCGGGGTCGGCAGCGCCGTGGCGGTCCCGCCCTGCTTCCACCTGGCCCAAGAGGTCTTCCCCCAAGCCCGGGCGCAAGCCGCCCGCGAGCTGGTGGAACAGGGGTGGAGCCAGTCCCGCGCCGCCGAAGCGTTGGGGATTAGTCAGGCGATGGTGAGCAAGATCGTCGCCGGCAAGGGCCACCCGGCCGTGCAGGACCCCTTGGCGCTGCGGCTGGCCCGCGACGTCGTGGCCGACCTGCGAAGAGAAGCCTCGGGTGCCCCGAGCGATGCGTGGTGCCAGACGCTCCTGGCAGGCCCGCCGGAGGCCGGTGATGCGCTCCGCGATCTCCTGGAAGCCGAAGGGCTCCTTCTGGAAGCGGCGCCGGTGCGCCTCGTGGGCCAGATCGGACTCGGCCTGGTGCGCGCCGACGACGAGGCGCAAGTGCCTGGGGATGTCCTGGCGTTTCCTGGACGCATCGTGAAGGCCGGTGGGGCGCTCGTCACCCCGGTCCCTCCTCAGCGTGGTGCCAGCGGTCACCTGGCGCGTTGCCTCCTGCTCCTGCGTAGCCACGACGGGGGGCTTGCGGCGTTGGCCAGCATCCGGGGCGGCACCGACGTGCGGGCGGCTGCGGACGCGGCGGGCTGGAACGTGGCGGACGTGGATCCAGCCCTCCGGCAAGCCGACGACGAGGAGGCCGCTTTCCGCGCCGCAGTGGCAGGCGGAGCCCACGTGGTCCACGATCCCGGCAGCATCGGCTTCGAGCCGTGCCTGTACGTGGCCGGCCCGTCCGCGGTCTCGGTCACCCATCGTCTACTTCAACTCAATCGAATCCTGGAGGAACCATGAGAATCAAGAGAACCAACC
>JBMYRW010000001.1:123277-143266 GCA_049602735.1 Thermoplasmatota archaeon | reverse complement strand
GGCCCCGGAGCCCATCCCAAACTGACGGGGCGCTTGAGCCTCCTGCGCGACCCGGCGTACCCACCCCAGGAACTGGACGCGGAGGATGCGGCGACGTTCGTGGCCAACCAACTCCTCCAACGCACGGGCGTGGTGTTCAAGCGGACGATCATGCGGGAGCACCTGGGCGTCCCGTGGCGCGACGTGCTGCGGGTGTTCCGCCGCATAGAGCTCCAGGGCAAGGTGCGTGGCGGGCGCTTCGTGGCCGGCTTCGCGGGTGAACAATACGCCTTGCCGGAGGCGGTGGAGCTGCTACGAAAGGTGCGGCGCAAGTCCCGCGCCGCCTCGGAAGAGCAGGCGATGGAGGTGGATGCTGGTGACCCGCTCAACTTCCGCGGCATCCTGACACCGGACGCCCGCATCTCGCCCCTGCGCAACACCAAGGTCGCCGTCTAATCGATGGTGCGGCGCAGGTCGATGGCCATGTGGTCTTCCTGGGGCGAATAGGTACGCACGACGCGGGTTTCCGCCAACTGCACGGGGCAGCCATGGCCGGCCAACTCCTGTTGGATCGCGGCTACACGCTCGTCCAGGGTGGTCCGGTCCAGGATCTCGTGGTGATGGATGATCCCGCCGGGCGCCACCAGGTGGGCCGCCTGGGCGAGGAAGTGTTTGGCGCCGTGGGGGAGGTTCATGACGACGTGGTCGGCGCTGCCGGCCGGGAGGCTGGCGGCGATCTCGCGGGCGTCCCCCAGGTGGACGGTGACCTGGTCCGCCACGCGGTTCTCCTTCACGTTGAGCCGGGCGAGCTCGATGGCGGCCGGGTTGAGGTCCACCGTGTCCACGGTGGCGCCGGCTTTGGCCGCCTGGACGCCGAACGGCGCGACGCCTCCGAAGAGGTCTACCACGTGGTCGCCGGGCCGTAGCTGCGCCGCGACACGCGCCCGTTCCATCCCGAGGCGCGGCGAGTAGTAGGCGGCGGCCACGTCCACCCAGAGTTGCACGCCGTTCTCCCGCACCTGCGTCCGCGTGCCGCCCACGCCTGCGAGGCGCTCCAGGTCACGGGTACGGAATTCGCCTTTGACGCCGTGGTCGTGGAAGACGGCGCGGGTGCTGCGGTGGAAGGTGAGGAGGGCTTCTCCGATGGCGGCGCGGTCCTCCCAGAGGTCGGGGGCCACCTTGACGATCACCAGGTCGCCGAGTTGGTCGTACGCGCGGGGGGCCGCCGCCCGGCGCTCGGCCGGCCAATCGAGCAGTTCGGTATAGTGGCCGACACTCCGGCGGTGCTCCTGGAACTCGGCCGGCTCGGCGCCCGTTGTGCCCTCCTGGACGGGGAAGACCACGTCCGCGCCCTGGCGGGCCACCTTCAGATCGGTCCGGAGGGTCCCTTCGTCCAGGAGGCGTCGGCGGGTCGCTTCGGCTTCCCTGGCCGGGACGCGGATGCCGAGGGCACGGACCACGGGCGGGCGACGGCGGGGCGCGGGGAAAAAGGCCCCTTCCGGCGCGCTTTTTGTCCTGCACGCCCAATTTGAGGTGGATGCCTCCCCCGTGCGTGCCGCTCACGTTCAACCAGCATCACGACCCCATGCACGAGCATGGCCCCGGCTGTGGCCACGCTGCCGTGCCTCATGGGGACCACACGGACTACCTGGTGGACGGCGCGCTGCATCACTGGCACGGCGACCACTGCGACCACCATGGGCGCGCCGCCGTCGGTGCACTGGCCCCGGCCAAGGCGTAAAGGGGCGGGCCGCCTCGCGCGGCGCGTGGCACTGCACTTGATCGGCCTGGGGCTCTACGACGTCACCGACGTGACGGTCAAGGGGCTCGAACGCATCCGGTCCTGCGACCGCGTCGTGGCCGAGTTCTACACCGCCCGCCTCACCGGCACCACCCATGAAGCGATGGAGGCGTTCCTCCAGAAGCCGGTGGAGCTCCTGGACCGTGAGGGCGTCGAACTGGGCGGTAAAGGCCTCGTGGAAGCGGCTGCCACCTCCGACGTGGCCCTTCTCACCGCCGGCGATCCGCTCGCCGCCACCACCCACACCGACCTCATGGTCCGTGCCCGTGCCGCCGGTGTCCCGGTCCACGTGGTCCACGCGCCGTCCATCTACAGCGCCGCGCCGGGCCTGCTGGGGCTCCAGCATTACAAGTTCGGCCGCACGACGACCCTGGTGCGCCCGGAGGAGAACTGGGTGCCCACCAGCCCCTTCGACGCCGTCGCGGAGAACCACGCCGCCGGCCTCCACACGCTCGTCCTCCTGGACATCAAGGCCGATGAGGAGGTCGAGGCGCCGGCGGGCGCCTCTGCCTCGCGCTCCGGCCTTGAAGGGAGGCCGGAACGGGGGTACTTCATGAGGGCCGGCGAAGGCATCGACGTCCTCCTGGACCTCGCGGTGCGCACCGGTAATGAAGCGTGGTTCAACGAGGAGTCCCAGGTGGGTGTGGTCGCCCGCGCCGGCAGCGACGAAGCGACGGTCGTCACCGGCACCGCCCGCGCCGTGCGGGACCTGGACGCCGGCCCACCCCTCCATTGCCTCGTCATCCCTGGCGATCTCCAGGTGGTGGAGCAGGAGGCCTGGGACAGCTTGGCGGTGGCTGCCCCTTGATGCGACCCGGGCCTGCCGTCGTGTTGCTGGCGGCAGCCGTCGTGCTGGCAGGTTGTGCCACGGCTCCGCGCTCCATCGAAGAGGACATCGGCGACCACGTCGGCCCCTTCGACTGTCGGGTCCATTTGGACCAGGAACGCTGGCAGCCGGACCGCTACCTCAACCTCACTTGGCAACGGTTCGAGGAGCTGGCGCCGAACTTCGCCGCCCTGTTCCTGAACGACACCGATCCGTTGGGGCCACCGAACAACCTTGGTGGGCCTTGCGAGACGTTCCGGCCTGAAGGGCAAGCGATCATGCAGGAGTTCAACCGCACACGGACGCCCGCCGACGAGTTCGCGCCCGGCGCGTACGGGTTCTTCTTCAAGGTCCAACACCCCGCGGTCGGGCCCGTGCTGGTCAAGATCAACGGGCCCCTGTACGGTTACTTCAGCACGCACCCTGAGTAAGCGTTGGCCTCCCTTCTCCCACTTCAACTCGCCCACCAATGCGCCTTAAGCGCCGCCGCCCGCTGCCGCCCTGTGCTGTCGGTGCGTGCTTGGGTGGCCATCGGGACGTTCGTCGTTGCCCTTGTCCTCTCCAGCATCGGTGCCGCCACCGAGGCCTCGTTCGTCAACTTCCTCGGCGGCCTGCTGCTGATCAGCGCTCTTGTGGTGGCGGTGAGCGGCCTGCCGGTCTTCGCCCGGCTGAGGGCCACCGTGGAACCCATGCCTGACCTGTTCGCGGCCCCTGGTCCCGGGCAGCGTTGGTGCGCCGCGTGCGGCCGCCCGACTCCTGAAGGCGCAGCCTGCGCTCACTGCAACGACCCTGGCAAAGGGCCGGCAGGGCGAAAACGCAAGCGTTAACCTCCGTGCGGATGGTTAACACGCAGGGATGGGCACGCCAGTACGTTTGTCCCAACGGGACGACCGCCGACGCCACCTTCTCACCCGCGGCAACGTGGATGGGCTCGTCGCCTCGGCGCTCCTCGCCGGGCACGACCCGAGGCTCCGCACATCGTATGTCCCCAGCGGCGACCTGGCCGCCCTTGCCATGCGCAAGGACCTGGGCACGCGCGAGTTCCTGCTCGTCGACCTCGGCCTGACGCCGCGGCTCGTCAAGACCCTCAACGAGAAGGCCAAGACGCGGCAACGGGTGACGTACCTGGACCATCACCAACAGAGCTTCGACCACTGGAACGAGCTGCAGCCCCACGTGGCCGGGCGCGTCCAACAAGGCCTCTCGGCGGCGGCGGTCGCTTACGAGCACTTCCATCTCCCCGACCGCTTCGAACACCTGGTCGCCTTGGCGGACCTGGTGGAATACTGCGAGACGCCGCGATTGGACGCCGCCATCGCCGAGTACGGCCACGCCCGCATCCATCGGGAGGCCCAGATGCTCGACTTCGCATGGCGTTACCGCGTCGATGACGACCGTTTCCGCCTCGCCGCCGCCCGCCGTCTCGCCACCGGCTGTTGGCCCAGTGAGGTCCCGGAGATCGAGCGGCGTTACCTGAAGATGGTGAACGAAGGGCGCTGGGAGCGCGCCCTGGAGCGCGTGCGTGATCGCATCGAGGTGAAGCACAACGTCGCCCTGCTGCGCTTCGGCCGCCACAAGCCCAGCCTGTTCGGCTTCGGCAGCCGGGCGCTGACCGCCGTCGCCCGTGAACTGGGCGCCCATGTCAGCGTCCTCCTGAACCGGCGCAAGGAGCAGTCGAGCGTCAGCCTGCGCAACCCGCAACCGGAGCCCGCCCCGGACGACCTCAACCTGGGGCGTTTCGTGGAGGACTTCACGCTCACCCATGGTGGTGTCGGCGGCGGCCACCCCACGAGTGCCGGGGCACGCATCCCCACGCCGGCGGTGCCGCGCTTCCTGCACGAACTCTACTGCTTCGCCTGAGCGTCCGCCTTGGCGGCGGCCGCGTCCTGCGCCCGGGCCCGCTTCAGGCCCACGAGTCCGGCGGCCAGGTTCACCAGGGGGATCGGCGCCGCCAGGAGGTAGATCCACCACCGGGGCTCCCCGCGCCTTCGGGCATCCATGCCGGCAAAGACGGCCACGGCGAGCAGCGGCAGCATGAGGTTGCCGGCCAGTGCCGTGTAGATGCGGGGCCGGAACTGCGCCTCCACGGTGTTGGCGAAGATCAGGAGGATGACAAGGGTCGCCACCGACAGGGCGCCAAAGAGCCACAGGATGAGGCGGGCGCCGCTGGGTGCCGCTGCCGACTGCCGGTCTGGGTCCTGGGCCACGGCGGCGGGGACGCTGGGCGCTCAATAAGTGGACGGGTCAGAAAGGGGTCGGGGGGAGGTGGGGGAAGGACGCGGTCCGGCGGTGCGGCGCGCTCAGAACTTGTCGTCGAAGTCGCCGGCGGCCACCTTCTTGATGGCCTCGCGGGCGTTGAAGCCCTCGACGGTGACACCCATGCTGACGCAGGTGCCGATGATCTCCTTCGACTTGGCCTTCAGGTCGGCGCCTTGCAGGTCGTCGGCCTTCATGCGCGCGATCGCCTGGATCTCCTCGATGGGGAGGTCGGCGACGAAGGTGGTGCGGGCGTTGCCGCTGCCCTTCTGGATCTTGGCCTTCTCCTTGATCAGCTCGCTCGCGGGGGGCGTACCGACGCTGATGGTGAAGCCCTTCTTGTCGTCGATCTCGATCGAGACGGGCACTTTGAGGCCCTTGAAGTCCTTGGTCTTCTCGTTGATCGCCTGGACGACCTGACCGATGTTCACACCCGTGGGGCCCAGGGCGGGTCCCAGCGGGCCGGCGTTAGCGGCTCCACCATCGACGATGGTGTCGACTGTCTGTCCCATGTTGTTGTTTCTCCTACCCATATCCGGCGTCGGCGGCCCCGGAGAGCGCGCCGTGGCCGTCCCTGTTAGGCGTCCGCGTGGCGGGCACCAGGGATGGAGGGCAGGTCGGCCGACAGGGAGGTTCTACTTGAAGTGGACCCTCGACGGGGGCGGCGCAGCCGCCGTTGGCGCGGCGCGCGGCGGGCCGGCGTGGCGCTCTTGCCCAGAACCTCTATAGGCGCCGGCTGTGGTGTCCTGTGTATGGTTGTGTACGCCGCCCTGAAACCGTACCTGTTCCACCCCTCCATGGTGTCCAAATGGGTCGGGCTCGCCGCGGCCGCCACCGTCGTCGCCCTCTGGCCGGCGCAACTGTGGTGGGCGTGGGTGCTGGGCGGCATCGCCATCGTGTTCCCGACGGAGTACGTCGTTCACCGGTTCGTCCTGCACGTCTGGGCGGCCAAGGGCTGGAACGGCCCCGGCGCCTACCACACGGCGCACCACCAGGACCCCGACAACCTGGCGCACGTGTTCCATCCCACCTGGTATGCCCTCGCGATCGGCGTCCCCTACGCCCTGCTAGCGGGCCTCGTCGGTTGGTCCTGGCAGGCCGGCGTGGCGTTCCTGTTGGGCACGCTCGTGGGCACGATCTACTACGAGTGGTACCATTACCAGGCGCATCAGCCGCTCGTGAAGCCCCGCACGCGCTGGGGCCGTTTCCTGAAGCAGTTCCACACGCGCCATCATTACAAGAGCGAGCACCACTGGTTCGGCGTGACCAGCCCCTTCTTCGACCGGCTCTTCGGCACCGGCCCTGACCACCGCGACGTGGAGCGCAGCCCGACGGTCCGCCACTTGCGGCCCCCGGAGCATGCCGCCGCAGCGATGGATGAGGCATGACGGAGCGCCTGCTGGCCCAGTTGGACGACGCCATCGACCATTGGCGCCAGACGGATCCGCTCCTGGTGGCCTTGGCGGAGGAGCATCGGCCAGATCCGGCCCTGTCGAGCGGTGATGACCCGTTCGCCGCGCTGGTGGAGTCGATCACACATCAACAGGTGAGCCTCGCCGCGGGGCGGACGATCCACGGGAGGGCCTTGGAGGCCATGGGTGGCGTCGCCTCGCCAGCGGCGGCGCTCGCGGCTGGCCCTGAGGCGCTACGTGGCGCGGGCCTCAGTCGCTCGAAGGTGGCCTACGTGCTTGACCTGGCCGAACGCTGCGACAACGGGAGCCTCGACCTCGCGGCGTTGGAGGCGGCCAGCGACGACGAGGTGATCGCCGCGCTCACGGCGGTCAAGGGCATCGGTGTCTGGACCGCCAAGATGTTCCTCCTGTTCCACCTTCAACGCCCCGACGTTTCGGCACCCGAAGACCTCGGCGTGCGGGTAGCGGCGGCGATCGCCTACGGCATGCCCGAGGCGGACGGCGCGGCGCTGGTGAAGGAGAAGGCGGCGGTGTGGTCGCCGTACAATTCCTTGGCGTGCCTCGTGTTGTGGCACAGCCGCCGCTGAAACCCTGGTCCTATCCTCGGTCGCCATGCTCGTAGGCGGGCGGGGCGTCTTCGCCCACGTCGCGCCAGAAGAGCAGGTGCTCCAACTGGTCCAGGTTCCAGGTGCGGCTGTCCTGCGGGATGCCCCAAGCGGTGCCCTGGGCGTCCATCCAGGTCCCCTCCTCGTGGGGGAGGCCCAGCACGTGGCCCAGTTCGTGGACGATCGTGCTGGTGATCATGCCGCTGCGGCCGTCGCGGTGCAGCAGGAACATCTGGTTGTGGCAGGCGAGGCCGAGGGCCGCGTTGCCCCGGGGGCTGACAAGCCGGTCGGCATCCGTCACGTACGTGGGAATGACCCAGGCGTCGTCATCGGCGGCCGCGGTGGGGCTCGTGGTGACGGTGAAGTCGAGGAACCAGAACGAATGGTCAAGGGACTCGTCGAGGGCGCGGATGAGCGTCGGGCTCAAGTGGGCGCCGTCGAGGCCGATCACCTGAACGACGAAGCGCTCGGGGACGGTGTCGGGGCGCGGCGGGCCGGTCTTGCAGGCCGACTTGGGCACTTTGAGCGTCCCGTTCTTGACCTCCAGGTCGGCGGGGTCTAGGTCGTCCGGGGCGAACGCCACGAACGCGGTCCCTGCACCGGCTGCGACAAGGATCGCGGCGGCGAGGCCGGCGACCAGGTTGCTCATGGGGCCTCCTGCATCGCCACGTCGTTGACCAGCTCTACTTCAAGGTTGTTGGCGGGGTCCACGAAACGACCCTCACCGCATCTTTTCGTCCACACCCGGAGGAGCAACGACCTGGGCTGGATAAAAGGGAACCGTTCCGGGCCCACCCCTGTTTCCGGTGGAGGCTGTGGCTCCCACAGGAGGCGGCAGCCTCATGACGGGCCCCCAAGTGCGCCGCGCATGAAGCTCGCCACCATCCGCGTGGAGCAGCCCGCCTCCGAGAGCGAGGCCCGCGACGGCCGCCTCGTCGTGGTCGATGACGTCGCCGGAAAGGTCGCCGTGGTCCCCGATGAAGTGGCGCCGAACCTGCTGGCCGCCATCCGTGAATGGGACGCCCTGGAGCCCATGCTGCGCGAGCTGGACGCCGAGCTCAAGGCCGGCAACGCCCCCGACACGCGTTCCATCGAGGACGTGAGCTTCATGGCGCCCCTGCCCCGCACCACCTGCTGGATCGACGGCAGCGCCTACATCCACCACATCGTCCTGGTGCGCAAGGCCCGCAATGCCGAGCCGCCCGCCACGCTGCGCACGACGCCCCTCATGTACCAGGGCGCCGCCGACCCGCTGCTGGGCCCCAACGACGACATCGTCGTCACCAGTGAAGACTACGGCATCGACCTGGAAGCGGAAGTGGGCGTCATCCTCGACGACGTCCCCATGGGCACCCCCGCCGACGCCGCGCTGGAGCACGTCAAGCTGCTGTGCGTCATGAACGACGTCAGCCTGCGCAACCTGATCCCCGCCGAACTGGCCGCCGGCTTCGGCTTCTTCCACGGTAAACCCCCCACAAGCTTCGCCCCCTTCGTGGTGACGCCGGACGAGATCGGCGACGCGTGGAAGGACGGCCGCATCCACCTCAAGATGGCGAGCTGGATCAACGGCGAATTCCAGGGCGACCCCGACGCTGGCCCGGAGATGTTCTTCGGCTTCCACGACCTCATCGCCCACGCCGCCAAGACCCGCCCGCTCCCCGCCGGCACCATCCTGGGCAGCGGCACGGTGAGCAACGAGGACGAAGCGCGCGGCAGCAGCTGCCTCGCCGAGACCCGCATGCTGGAGATCATCAAGGACGGCAAGCCGACCACGGAGTTCCTGAAGTTCGGCGACCGGGTCACCATCGACGTCAAGCAGGACGGCCGCAGCGTGTTCGGCACCATCGACCAGAAGATCGCCAAGGCCGAGCCGGCCTGAGGCCCGGCAGCATGAGCCTCGACGTCCTGACCCACCGGCTCTTCGACTACGCCGGCATGTTCCCGCCGGCAGCCCTCAGCTTCGACGACGCGGTCCAGACGAGCGCCGGCTTCATCAACAAACTCCAGCGCCCCAGCCTCGTCGCCGCCGACCTGGTCCTGACGCCCCCCAACCTGGAGAAGGTCACGCCCGAGGTCCTCCAGGACGCCGGTTTCCAGGAGGGTCGCCCCGTCACGATCTGCAAGGTCGGCGTCCCCGCAGCTGACGGCCCAGCAGCCGCCGAAGCCCTCTTGGCGCGCAACGCCGTCTACCGGGACGACGCCGTGCCCCACCGCGTCGTCGCCCTCGAACTCCACACAGACGACCCGGCCACCGACCAGGACGCCCTGGCCGCCACCGCAGCCGCCCTGGCGCCCAACGACGTGGCCCTCTACTTCGAACCCAAATGGGACGACGCCACCTGGAAGGAGCGCCTACCGGACGCCCTGGCCACCTGGGACGCCCTCGCCGCCGCCGGCCACACCCTCGGCCTCAAAGCCCGCTGCGCCGGCCCCACCGCGGTCAGCCACAACACCCTCGCCCGCATCCTCGCCGCCGCCTCCGAGCGCCGCCGCCCCCTCAAACTGACCCAAGGGCTCCACCACCCGTTCCCCGCCGACCCCCGCTACGACAACGAACACGGGTTCCTGAACACCGCCATCGCCCTCCGCCTCCACCAGGTCCACGGACTCGGCCACGACGACCTCGTCGCCTGCCTCACCGACACCGACGCCGGCAACTTCACCCTCCACGACGGCCTCGGCTGGGGCCACCACCGCCTCATGGCACAACGGGCGCGGGACGCCATGACGTGGGTGCCCTTGTCGATCGGTTCGTGTTCGTTGGATGAGCCTGACGCTGATCTGGCTGAGCTCGGGCCGGCGAAGGGGATGGGGTGGAGTCTGTTGGATTAGGCGTCGCTTGGCAGTGCAGTGGCATTATGCCCCGCGCGCCATATCGCGCCCGTACGCGAGGCCCAAACGCTTCTCGAAGGGACAGATGCGTTGCCTTCGCAAGTTCGCCGCTCCCGTGAATAGCAAACTAGCACGCCGTCTGCTTACTCCCAAAACGTTTCGCGAGAGCCAAGGAAAATGCTATTGCCACCGAGAAAGTAGGAATAAGAGGTCACGGGGGGATTCGAACCCCCAACCACGCCCGAAGCAGTCCCGAGACCCCCGCTGCAAACAAGGTTCTCTTGGGGCGTTGCCCGTCCATTAGACCACGTGACCGTGTGGTATTCCCCTTTGCCCTCTACTCGTTGGCGTCCTCCGGCTCGAGCATTCGAAGGAACTGGACGCCCTTCTTGATGTTCTCTTCAGTTGGCCGAATCTTGATTTCCAAGCCCGGGCGCCGGTAGACCTCGAAGCCAACGTCCGGATCCTCAAATCGAGGTGCGGACTTCCTGGGCCAATCCGCTGCCCGGCGAACAGGGACAGGATCCTTTCGAGCGATGTGCTCCACTACGCGACGAACGTGTGGCTCATGTACGGTAGACGCGACAGTCGTCACGGGTTCATCTTGTGCAGACTCTGTTTCTGAAGCGTCTTCCTCAGGTGCGGTTTCATCGGCATCATGGCCCTGGGCCAGCGTCTGTGCGGCCTGGATTCGCGATTTTGCGTCTGCGTTGAATTCGATACGGGTGGGTTTGCCCCCGCGTCCAATGAAATACCTGCCCAGCCCCGCCCGTTCCATTAGGCCAAACATGGTGGCAGCAGAAGCGGACATTTCGCCGCGCCCGAGCGTGATGCCCAAATTGCGCGCCCAGATTGGTAGGACATCCTCAGTGGTCAGCGTTGACGACCATTCCTTGAGGTGATGCAAGACAATTACCTCGTAGGGTTCGTAGCCCAGCACCACATGCTGAACCAGAAGATCATCCCTGTCGCGGGCGTTTGACCACGCAATTGCTTCGCCAGGCGCTGTAAAGGTAAGGCGGCCCCCCGAATCATCTACGAGGCCCCATTGAACCAAGGCGTGTTGAGATCGACTGAGTTCCTTCACCCACTTGCGCATGTCTGTTTCGCGCGAGTTGGGACGATTGCGGATTTCGTCGAGCAGCGCGAAGACATTGTCCATCGCGGCCTTGCGTGGCAGCAGGTACTCGTTCTTCACAAATCCCCTGAGGCGTACGAGGTACTTAACAATGCCGTGTAGACACATACGGGTTTGGGGTGTTGGATAATGACGCCAACACCTATTCTGAGGCTCGCCGGTGCGAACCAACAGTTAGAAACGACACAAGGTATCGAGTGGGGGTTGGGTGAAAGTACTGGATCACATTCCAGATTTGGGCGAAGTCTCGTAATGGCGAGCCACCGGTCACTCGAACCGGCCGCGCGCCCACTTCGCTCGCGGCGGGGTTATCCGACCGTTAGAGGGATTACCCGAACTGGTGCCATATCACCGGGCGGAGTCCATTTGGTCTCTAGCCAGCGCGCTCCGCCATCTACGGCAAGTTCCGTTCCTTGGAGGCGCGGCCGCGGAGTGCGTTACGACAACAACTGCCGCGCAATGACCAACCGCTGAATCTCCGAGGTCCCTTCGTAGATCTCGGTGACCTTGGCGTCGCGCATGAGGCGTTCGACGGGGTAGTCGGTGGTGTAGCCGTTGCCGCCGTGGATCTGCAAGGCCTGCGTGGTGGCCCAGGTGGCGGTCTCGCTGGCGAGGAGTTTGCAGCGGCTGCCCTGTTCCGGCGTGAGGTGGCCGGCATCGAGGGCGGCTGCGGCTTGTTGGTAGAGGAGGCGGCTTGCTTCGATGCGGGTGTCCATGTCGGCGAGCTTGAACTGGATCGCCTGGTGCTTGGCGATCGGGACGCCGAACTGCACGCGCTCCATGGCGTACTGCTTGGCTTCGTCGAGGGCCCGCTGGGCGATGCCGACCGCTTGGGCGCCGATCGAGATGCGGCTGCCGTTGAGGGTGCCCATGAGCTGCTTGAAGCCGTCGCCTTCCTGGCCGAGGAGGTTCTCGGCGGGGACACGGAGGTCGCTGAACGAGAGGCGGGCGGTATCGCTGCCGTGGAGTCCCATCTTCTCTTCGTGACCGTCCTGGTTGAAGCCGGGCGTGTCGGTCTCGACGGCAAACAGGCTGAGGCCGCGGTGGCCGGCGTCGGGGTCGGTCTTGGCGGCGACGATGGCGCTGCCGGCGTGGTTGCCGTTGGTGATGAACACCTTGGAACCGTTGAGGACGTACTCGTCCCCGTCCCGCGTGGCCGTGGTCTGGAGGCTGGCGACGTCGCTGCCGGCGCCGGGCTCCGTGAGGGCGAAGCAGCCGATCCATTCACCGGTGGCGAGCTTCGGCAGGAAGCGCTCCTTGGTGGCGTCGCTGCCCCAGTTGACGATGGGCGACGCGGCGACCGACGTGTGGACGGCGACGGTGACGGACGTGGACGCGCAGGCCCATGCCAGCTCTTCGAGCAGCAGGTTGTAGGCGACCTTGCTGATCGGCGTGCCACCGTACGCTTCGGGCACCGTGGGGCCGAGCATGCCGAGCGCCGCCAGCTCCTTCAGGTTGTCATGGGGGAACTCGCCCGTGCGGTCCAGGTGCTCCGCGCGGTCAGCGATGGCGCCACGGGCCACCTCGCGCACGGTCTGCTGGATGAGCTGCTCTTCGTCACTGAGACGGAAGTCCACGCGCCGCGCAGGCCGCCCGGTGGTTTGGAGGTTTGGGGGCCTACGTGCCTAGTTTCGGAATCAGAGTTGCCCTTCTTCAATCGCGTCCTAGCGGCGGTCGTTGCAATCAAAGCATTCAATCATCTGCCCCGCGACCGGGCGATCCTCCGTCGCGAATTGGAATGCGGAGAGCCCATTCAACATGGCTCCGGTGGGACCTATCCAAACAAATTGATCGCAAGTAGCGCATTTCTCCTTGACCCACCCTGCCGCAAGAATCGCGGGCTCTTCTTCTGGGGTTGCCTGAAACCTCGTGCGCTGGCCCATGAATCAACAACAAGCGCGAAGGGTAGATGCTTCCGGAGAGGTAGGTGAAAGCACTGGTTCGGCAGCCGGGGATTGCGACTCTTGCCTAACTGGCCAACCCGCTCAACTCGACCGGCTGCGTCTCCTGCACAACAGGAGTGCGACCGGAGAGGATGTCGTCCACGGCGGTGAACAACAGATCCAGCTCCTCCTGCGTGTTGTAGAGGCCGACGGCGGCGCGGACGGCGCCGGGCAGCTCGATGGGCGCCCCGACGCTGAGGGCCTCCGTCCAGCGGCTCGTGTCGCCTAGTTCCAGGAGGCGGTGCAGGAGCGGGTGGGCGCAGAAGCAGCCGTTGCGGGTGGCGATGCCGTACTGGGCGTCGAGGGTGGCGCTGAAGGCGTCGTGGCCGGTGACGCCACCGAGGCCGGGCAGGAAGCTGAAGACGGCGCCCTTCTCGTGGAGGTCGCGGGGGCCCATGAGGTGCAGGCCGTCGTGGTCCGCTTCCAGTTCGGCGAAGCGGCGCAGGCCGTGGCCGATGAGCTCCTCTTCGTGGGCGCGGACGTTCTCCATGCCGATTCCCGCCAGGTACTCCGTGGCGGCGCCGAAGGCGACGATGCCGGCGATGTTGGGGGTGCCGCCGGTGTGGCGGTCGGGGCTCTTGGCGTACAGCTCCGATTCGTCGGCGACCCAGGTGACGGTGCCGCCGCCCGGCATGTACGGGGGCGCTGCGTCGAGCAGTTCCTGGTCGGCGATCAGCGCCGCGCCGCCGTAAGGGGAGTAGGCCTTGTGGCCGGCGACGGCGAGCATGTCGATGTGTTCCGGGTGGCCGGCCGGCTTGAGGTCGATGGCGGCGTGGGCGTAGAGCTGCGCGGCGTCGATGAGGATACGCGCGCCAGCGTCGTGGGCCATGCGGGCGAGCCTGTGGATCGGCGGCATGTAGCCCGTGACGTTGCTGGCGCCGGTGATCGCCAGGAGCTTGACGCCGCCGGCGTCGAGGATCACCTGCATGCCGTCCAGGTCCACGCGGCCCATGTGGTCCACTTCCGCGTGCAGCACCTTGCCGCGGCGGCGGTGGGGGAGGTCGTTGGAGTGGTGCTCCATGAACGTGGACGCCGTGACGCCGGGCACCTCGGCCATGGCGTGGGCGGCCAGATCGAGGGCCATGGTGGTGTTCTGGGTGGGGACGACGCATTGCCCCGCGTCGGCGTTGACGAAGCGGTGGATCGATTCCAAGGCGCCGTCGAACAGGTCGCTCGATTCGATGCTGAGGCGGTGGTTGCCCCGGTGGACGTTGGCGTAGCTGTCGGTCATGAGGCGGTTGACGGCATCGATGACCTGTTGGGGCGGCTGGGTCGAAGCCCCGTGGTCGAGGAACGTCAGGGGGACGTCGCGGCCGTCGGCCAGCGTCAGGCGTCGGCGGGTGACGGGGAAGTCGTTGCGGATGCGGTCGGTGTCCCAGCTCATGGGCGTGCGAGCCGGGCGCCGAGCATAGGGTTGTGCCCGTCTTAGGACGGGCTGGAGCCGGCCTCACCATCGGCGTCCTGATGATGCGCCAAGGCCGGCAGCAGGGCCGCCATGAGCCGGTTCTCGCCGCCCCGCAGCCGCTCCTCGAAAGCGCTGCGGCTGAGCCCCATGACGCCTGCCACGTCCGCGGTGCGGGTCTGGCGGGGGCTGCCGTAGTACCCCTCGTCGAACGCCGTCACGAGTGCCTCGCTCTGCTTGGCCGTCGGCGACTCCAGCACCGGCAGCAGGCTCTGGAAGAGCGCCGCCGCCTCATGGCCTGTAAGATCGTCCCGCCGCACCACCTGGACCGGGTGGTCCCGCCGCAGAGCATCGAGGGCCGCCTGCTCGCCGCCCGGGCCGAAGGCGAGCGCGTCGAACTGCTCCCAGCCCCGGCGCACCGACAGCGGCTGCAACCACAGCAGGTCGTTCTCTTCCAATCGCCGGCTGAGGCTCGCCTTGGGGTCCACAACGGGCCGCCAGACCGCCAGCGCGCCGCCGCCACGGGGCAATTCCAGCAAGCGTACCGGGTCCAGGTGCCGTCGGATCGCCTCCTGCACCGCCGCTTCCTCACCGGGCCGCGCGCCCCGGGCCACCACGAACTCCACGCGGTGCCCTGACCAGACCTGGAAGCTCAGCTCCGGCCGTTCGCGACTCAGGCGGGCCACGGGGCAGTCGTGTTCCACGCGGAAGACCACCCGCCGCAGGTCGGCCATGCCCGTCCATAGGCGGGCCGACTCTTCTGGGTTCCTACGTGCCGCGCGGCTGCCGGCAGATGACTGCGCAAGCCCCAACCGCGCCGCGCGGCTGCCCACACCGTGGACCGCTACGAGCTCTGGTTCGACCTCAAGCCCGGCACCCGCGACCTGGACTTCGCCGACGCCTTCGACGCGCTGGCCGCCCACCTGAAGGAGGAGGGGCTCGTGGAGGCCGCCCGCCTGGCGCGCCGCAAGCTCGGCCTCGGCCCCGCCAGCCTTGGCGAGTTCTGGGCCACGCTGGAGGTCAAGGACCTCGCGCAGCTCGATGCCGCCTTCAACGTCATGGCCGCCCGGAAGCCGGACGCCCACAAGCTCCACGCCGCCGTCTTCACCAAGGTGCAAGGGCTCCAGACGGCGCTCTACCGCGACTTCCCCGACCCGGTACGCCCGCGCGGCCCGCCCGCGGCTCCTGGTGATTCCAGCGCATGAGAACGGGGCGAAGCTCTTAGACGGCCGGGCATCGTTCGAGCATCGTGCAATCCAGCCGACGCCTTGTGGCCCCCGCGACACTCGCGCTCCTCCTGATCGCCTCTGCGGCCACGGCACACCTGGGCGGCAACGTCGGCAGCGGCAGCGCCTACGAACCGGCGCCCCCGAGCCTCCCCGCCCGCCTCGGCCCCGTCGAGCCCCTGTGTCCCGACCCCCAGCCGGAGCACCGCGAAGCCCAGACGCTCCATGGCGTCGAGATCGAGGAGAGCCTGCAATGCCATCCCGACGACCCCCGGTGGATCGCCGCGTTCGTCAAGGGGACCAACAATGTCCCTGAGGAGATGTTAGATGAGGTGGGCCTCCACCGCCAGGCCGTGGTGAAGTGCTGCGATCGCGACGGCGACGGCGACCCCGACCTCATCACAATCACGCTTGAGGTAGCAGAACTCAACGGTTGGCACTTGGATGAGGACCTGATTGCCGGCGAAGGCCACGCCATCGCGCCTGGTGTCAAGCCCGGCTTCTGGGTCTTCGCCCCTAAGACGACCATCTACCATGGCGGGCCGATCGAAGACCTTGTGCGAGCGCCAAGTCCGAGCCTGCGCGTCGAGCAAGGGGACACGGTACAACTTCGCCTGGAGAACACCCATTACATTCCGCACACCATCCACCTGCACGGCGTTGACCACCCGTTCCTTGACGCCGACGGCGAGGGCAACGACGGTGTACCCCACGCCAGCGAAGGCCCGGTGTTGCCAGGTGAGGCGCGCGTCTACGATTTCACGCCCCGCCAAGCGGGGACCATGTTCTACCACTGCCACGTGCAGCCTCAGGTCCACGTCCCCATGGGGCTCAACGGTGCCATCATCGTAGAAGAGCAGCGAGCCGACAACTGGGTGCAGACCATCAATGTGGGGGCCGGCGATGTCCGCCACCCGTCCGTCGCGGTGCGCGAGGAATACGACCGGGAGTACGACCTCCACTACCAAGAGGTGGACAAGGAGCTGCACCAGATCGTCACCGACTGGCGCGACCCCCGCCACGTCGCGGAGCAGACCACCTGGGGCTACGATATCACCGACGCCGACCCGGACTACTTCCTGCTCAACGGCCGCAGCTTCCCTTACACCCTGCGTGAATCGGTGCTGTGGGTCGAGGAGGACGAGGACGTCAAACTGCGGGTGCTCAACGGCGGCGCTGAACCGGTCAGCCTCCACGCCCACGGCCACAAGCCCACCGTCACGCACTACGACGGCGTGGAGGCCCCGCCAGGCGGGCAGATCCAACGCGACGTCCATTTCCTCTCAGCCGCGCAGCGCCTCGACCTGTACCTCTCCACCAAGAACGACGGCCTCGACAGTTACGGTCCCGGCGTCTGGTTCATGCACGACCACCGGGAACAGGCGGTCACCACGGACGGTGTGAGCCCCGGCGGCGACATCACGACCATCGCGTATACGCAGTTCCGGGACAACGAGACGAGCCTCCCCGTGACCCAAGGCCACGACTGGCGGCTGTTCTTCCGCGAACGGTACTACGACCAGCAGATCCCGGCGTTCGCCATGACCGGCGAAGAATACCTCCTGGAGGCGGCCGATCCCGAGCGACCGGTCACCGGCGTGCAACCCTATGACCTGGTGATCTACCTCGCCGCCGCCCTCGGCAGCGTCGTGGTCCTTGGGTTCGTCCTCCTGCAGGCCAGGAGGTTCCGCAAATGAAGCGCCTCGCTCTGGGCCTCGTTCTGCTCATGATGGTGGCGGCCGCCCCCGCCGCCAGTGCCAAGGTCGTCAACGAGAACGCCGACGACCTTCCCCCTGGCTGCGATGAGATCGCCGGCGACGCCGAGATGACGGTCCACGGCGGCAAACGGTTCGCGGAGCCCTTCCCGGACGCGGTCTACACGTTCGACCGGCGCAGCTTCGAACACCCGCCCTGCACCCGGCTGACGGTGACATTCGTCAACCACGACGACGTGCGCCACCAGTGGATGATCCACGACACGTACCCTGAGGCGTTCTTCCTGATCGAGGTGGAAGGGGGCGAAGAGGACACGGGCACGGTCATCCTGGGCAGCGAGAAGCAGACGCTGCTCATCCACTGCGGCCTGCCGCAGCATCAACAGAAGGGGATGAAGGGCCAGATGCTCGTGGGTGGCGGCGAAGGCGACCTGCCCAACATTCTCGGCGTGAGCGGCCTTCCCGAGGTGGACCAGGCGAAGCAGGACGCGCTGCTCTTCGGTGATCAGGAGGCGCCCGGCGCCCCGGCGGCGCTGCTCGTGGTCGGCCTGCTCGCCGCCGCGGCCATCGTCGGACGTCGTTCAGGCTAGCGGGACCGGCCCGTTCAGGAATGGTCCATGCTGTCGCCGTGCGTGTGCGAAGTCACGGTCACGATCGGTGTGAAGCGCAGCGTATCGGCCCCCTTGGTGGCATCGAAGCGCAGCTCCCATTCGCCGGTCATGATGTAATTGGTCTGGCCGATGTAGACGCCGTGACCCACGTGTTCTGGTTGGATCTCGTCCGAGGTGCCATGGTTCATGCCGTGGGATGCCATGTGGGCGGCCAGCGTCAATTCGGCGTCGGTGACGGGCGCGCTACCGTCCTCGGTCATGAGGAGCACGACGACACGGTGGATGCCCTTGGCGACGTGGTTGACGTCCATGGGCTCCAGCACTTTGAGCTGCATACCGCTGCCTTCCACGGGCACCACGATGGGTCCGCCCGCCGCCTTGGCCTCCTCGAACGAGTCGTACGGGTTGGTCATGTCGAGGCCGCCTTCTTCGGTGGTACAACCGGCCAGGGCAACGGCGACAAGGGGCAGGGCGAGCAGCATCGTGGAGGACTTGTTGAGACGCATGGGACACCTTTGTTCGAAGACTGGACAACAACTCGGACCTCTTCGACTTAAGCGTTTTTCCAGATGGGTTCCACCTATCAGCCCCGCCCCGCTGGCCGCGCCGTGGTCGCCCCCCGGCAGATCGAACTGCCCGTCCCGTTCCCCTTGAAGACCGTCAACGCCTGGCTGTTCCAGGGGCAACGACCGGCGCTCGTCGATTGCGGCCTCGGCAGCCGCCGCAGCTACCAGGCGCTCCACGACGGGCTCGCCGAGACGGGACAGGACCCGGCAAAGCTGTCGCTGCACGTCACGCACGGCCACGTGGACCACGCCGGCAACGCCGGGCGCCTGCGCCACGACCACGGCGTCCCCCTGGCTGCCCCGCGCGTCGAAAGCCCGTACATCGAGACGTTCCGCCGCGACTCCGCCGAGCGCAACGACGCCTTCGCGTATGCCCTGGCGCGCCACGGCATGCCGGCCGAGGACGTGGTCCGCCTGCGCGCTGACAGCGACGCCATCGACCGCTACCTGGACGACGTGCCCATCACGGACGACCTGCCCGACGGCAGCCGCATCCAGCTCGGCGACCAGGACGTCCACACCTACCACGCGCCCGGCCACACGCCCGGCAGCACCATCTTCGTCCTCGAAGACAACGACGTGCTCACCGGCGATACGCTGCTGGAACGCATCACCAGCAACGCCGTGGAACTCCTGGACGACGACCGGGGCGCCTTCCATCGCTACGTGGCCAGCGTCGACGCCCTTCGTCGCCACGCCGGGTGCCGCGCCCTGCCCGGTCACCACGCCCCCTTCGAGATCACGGAGGAGCTCATCGACCGGCACCTGGGCTGGCACGAAGACCGCGCCCAACGGATCGTGGCCGCCCTGGAGCGCCCCCGCACCGCCTACGAACTGCTGCCCATCATCTTCCCCGGCCTCACCCAGGACGGCCAGCTCTTCATGGCCATGGCGGATCTCGTCGGCCACCTGCATGCTTTGGAGCTGGACGGGCGGATTTCATCGCGTGACCAAGAAGGAATCCGTCGTTTCACAACGTAGACTGCAACACCGGAGTGATCCGTCCGAAACCGTTAACGGCCACGCGCCCTGCGGCTCCATGCCTCAAGGACGCGGTCCCATGCCCTGGTTTCGACGACCCCCCTCCACGCGCGCCGATCCGGCCCTACCTGCCCTCGTGCAGGACGTGGAGCGCGCCGTCGGGATCAAGGGACAGAAGGTGCTCGTGGTCGGCGAAGCCAGCGGCGACCTCGCCACACTCCTGAAACGCGCCGGCGCCCGCAAGGCGACCGCCCATTCCCCCGTCCGCGGCCCCCGCGGCGACCTCCCGCAGAACCCGTTCCCCATGAGCCGGCTGCCCTACAAGGACGGCACCTTCGACCTCGTCGTGGCCCATCACGCCCTCTCTGGTACCAGCGACCTTGAAGGCGGTCTACGGGACCTTCTGCGCGTCACCCGGCCCGGCGGTCACCTCTTCGCCGCCAGTTTCGCCAGCGATGCACCGGCCCACGTGGTGCAACGGCGCCTCGATGCCGCCCCGCGCAGCGCCCGCGAACGGCTGCTGGCCCACCTGTCCGATGGCCTGGATGCCGAAGCGGTCAGCGATGCGATGGCGTCGCTGGCGGGCCACGGTCACGTCAGCCTCCTGGACGACGGGCCCCACCCCGAACTCATGGAGAAATGGGGTGCCGCCATGGACCACGCCGTCAGCTACCGCATGGTGGCCGAACGGGGCCA
>JBMYRW010000001.1:91620-123267 GCA_049602735.1 Thermoplasmatota archaeon | reverse complement strand
ACCTGTACCGATAGACCCGCCCGAAGTCCACCTTGGTGGAGCGCTGGGGGGGGGGTAGGGGATAGCGGTGAGGGCGGAGGTAGGATTCCTATTCACCCCGGTAGACGGGGCGGCGCTTCTCCAGGAACGCCCGCATACCCTCTTCCTGGTCCTTCGTCTCGAAGATGGCCCCGAACGCGTCGGCCTCCCGGTCGATGGCGTCCCGCAAGGGCAGGTGCGCGCCCTTGTTGACCACGCGCTTGATGGTCTGGATGGCGAGCGGGCCGTTGCGGGCGACCTTCTTGAGGATCTGCGTGACGTGGTCCAAGAGCTCCTCCTGGGGCACGGTGCGGTCCACGAGGCCGATGCGCTCCGCCTCTGCGGCGTCGATCGTGTCGCCGGTGATGAGGAGCAGCTTCGCCATGCCTTGCCCGACGCGGCGGGGCAGGCGCTGGGTGCCGCCGAAGCCCGGGATGACGCCCAAGCCGGCTTCGGGAAGGCCCAGCTTCGCCTTGTCGCTGGCGATCAGGATGTCGCACGCCATGGCGAGCTCCAGGCCACCGCCGAGGGCGAAACCGTTGATCGCCGCGATGACAGGGGCCGGGAAGCGCTCCAGGTCGTAGAACACCTGCTGACCCTTGCGGCTGAACTCCGCCGCCAGGATGGCGTGGTGGCGCTTCTTGGGGTGGAACTGCACCATGTGGGCGATGTCCGCTCCCGCCACGAACGCCTTGTCGCCGGCGCCCGTCAGGATGATGCCCCGCGTCTCCTTGGTGCGCAGGTCCACGAGGGCCGCGTGGAGCGCATCCAGCACCCGCTCGTTGAGCGCGTTCAACGCGTCCGGGCGGTTGATGGTGATCGTCGCAATGCCGTTCTGGTCCAGGGTGCAGAGGACCGGGGCGTCGTCGGCCATCAGGCGTCCCCGTTGGCGGCTCCATCGGCGCCGTCCGCTGCTTCGGCAGCCGGTTCCACTTCCACCAGCACCGTGGTCTGTTCGACGTTGGCGCCGGCCTGCACGTGGACCTTCTTGACGGTCCCCGAGATGGGGCTCTTGAGGTCGTTCTGCATCTTCATGGCCTCCAGGACCACGAGGACCTCGCCTTCGGTGACCTCGTCGCCGGGTTGGACCTTCACTTCGACGATCTTGCCCGGCATGGGGGGCTTCACCTGGCCGCCACCACGGCGGCCGGCGGCACCCTTGCGCACCAGTTCCGGCTTGGCACGGCGGACCTCCAGGTCAAGCGCGTGGACGCCTTCTTGGACGTGGCCGCCGTCGATGGTGAACGTGAAGGATTCGCCCGCGACCGTGACTTTGTACTGGCCCTTGCCGAGCTTCTCGACGGCGGGCTGGAAGGCGTCGCCGTCCACGAGGTAACGGGGACCTTCGGCGTGTTCTTCGAGGACGACGTGGTGCTCGCGGCCGGCGAGCCTGAACGCGTATCTCATAGGGCAACTCCACTCGCTTCCCGACGCGCCCGTTGTCCCCAGGCGGTGGTGCGACGGCGGCCCCACTTGTCGACGCCGACGTTGCCGGCCTCGTTCTGCTGGAACGCGTAACGGTGTGCGACCATGGCGTCGATGCCGCCGGGCTCCTCGGCGAGGGCGGCGGCGAGGGCGGCCAGCTTGGCCTTGGTACCGGCGTCGGCGGCTTCTTCGATGCCGTTGAGCCGTTCCAGCACGCGGTGTTCCTTCAGGTACGCCGTGGTCATGTCGCCCTTGCAGAACGCTTCGTCCTCCATGAGCAGCTGGTGGAGTTCCCGGTTGGTCACCATGTCGCCCAGGTCGTATTCGGCCAGGGCGCGACGCATCTTGCGGATCGCCTCCATGCGGTCGGCGCCGTAGGTGATCAGCTTGGCCACCATGGAGTCGTACGAGGACGGCACGCGGAAGCCGGCGTAGAGGTAGCTGTCGACGCGCACGCCGCTGCCTTGGGGCGGGTTGTACCGCTTGACCAGGCCCGGCGTGGGCAGGAAGTTGTTGCGGGGGTCCTCGGCGTTGATGCGGCATTCGATGGACCAGCCGCGGCGGCGGGCGTTGACGTCGTCCTGGGTGTAGCCCAGGGGTTCGCCGGCGGCGACGCGGATCTGTTCGCGCACCAGGTCGCGGCCGTAGATCTGCTCCGTCACCGGGTGCTCCACTTGGAGGCGCGTGTTGACCTCGTTGAAGTAGAACTCGCCGTCCTCCCACAGGAACTCCGCCGTGCCGGCGTTGACGTAGCCGACGTCTTTGAGGAGCTGGCAGACGCTGCCGCCGACACGGTCGCGGTCCTCCGTGGAGACGACGGGGCTGCCGGCCTCTTCGATGAGCTTCTGGTGGCGGCGCTGGATGCTGCATTCGCGCTCGCCATAGTGGACCACGTCGCCGTGGCCGTCGGCGAGCATCTGGAACTCGATGTGGCGGGGGCGGCCGATGAACTTCTCGATGAACACCTCGCCGCGGCCGAAGGCGGCCTTCGCTTGGCGCTGCGTCGCCATGAGCGCCTCTTCGAGGTCCTCCTCCTTTTCGACGACGAGCATCCCCATGCCGCCGCCGCCGAAGGCGGCCTTGATGATGACCGGGAAGCCGGTCATGTCGGTGACCTCCTTGGCCTCCTCCAGGGTGTCGATGAACTTGTCCAGGCCCGGGACGACGGGCACGCCGGCGGCGCGGGCGGCCTCCTTGCTGGCCACCTTGTCACCCAGGATGCGGATCGCCTCGGCGGGGGGGCCGATGAAGGTCACGCCCGCCTTGGTGAGGGCGTCCACGAAGTCGGCGCGTTCGGAGAGGAAACCGTAGCCAGGGTGGACGGCGTCGGCGCCGGAGGCGGCGGCGGTCTCCACGAGCGCCTCGATGTTGAGGTAGTTGCTCGCGGCGGACTCGTCGCCCAGCAGGTAGGCTTCGTCGGCGAACCGGACGTGCGGCGCTTCGGCGTCCTGGGGGCTGTGGACGGCGACGGTGCCGAGGCCCAGTTCGCGGGCGGTCCGCATGACACGCAGGGCGATCTCGCCACGGTTGGCGACCAGGATCTTGTTGATCTCAGACATGAGGTTCCTCGTTTGCAGGTGCGCCGCCGGCGCGGCCGGACGGCAGGAAGGGGAGGGTGAGGCCGACGGCGAGGCCGGCTTTGACGATATCGAAGGGCAGGAAGACCAGGCTCCCCAGCACGATGGCGGACAGCAGCGACAGCGAGGTGGCGAGCCAGAGCACCGTGACGCCGAAGGCGTGCAGGATGACGATGCTGCCCAGCATCACCAGGAACAGGTTGAGCGCCTGGGGCCGTTCGCCCCGGTTGCGGGCGAGCAGCGCGAGGGCCATCGCCGTGCAGGCGACGGTCAGGAACAGGAGGAACCAGAGCGTCGAGCGCGCGACGCCCCACGAGGAGGCTACATCGGGGTCCAGCGCCGCGAGGCCGTCCCCCGTCCGCCACATCCAGAGGATGGCACCGATGCCAGCGAGCACGGCAGCGCCCAGGAAGCCCCCGACGAGGGCCAGCCATGGGCCCGACAGGAGACGGCGGGGCCGCTGGAGGTACCAGGAGACGACGATGCTCGCCGCCGCGAAGCCGACCAGGTAGCCGGCCGTGGCGCCGACGAAGTGGTGCCAGCCGCTCTCGCCGCCCGCGAAGATCGGCGCGCCGGCCCCTGCGGCCAACAGGTAGAGGGCGACGCTGAGCCCAGCGTAGCCTGGCCGCTGCATGGCGCCCGTCACCAGGAGCGCGAACGGCATCATGCTGAACGGCACCGGCGTCCAGGGCAGCGGGAACGACACGGCGCCCATGAGGCCCAGGAAGCCCGCGAGGCCTACGCTGACGCCCAGGCGGACGGGCCAACCGGTCAGGGTCGGCGTCGCCATCCGGGTGCGGGTGACCGTAGCGGGGCTGTCGGCGGGCATGGTGTGGCTCACGATGAGGCGGAGGGGGACGCGAAGGTGGGGCTGCTGACGGCGAGCACGCGGCCTGCCACGTCGTAGAAGCGCACGGCGAAGGTGCCCAGGGGCCCTTCGACCACGGCGCCGCCTTGGCCATCAGCCCGGACCGTGTGCTCCCGCAGGCTCGCGGCGAGACCGGTGCCGGCCTGCTTGAACGCCGCTTCCTTGGCAGCCCACAAACAGACAGCCTCGACATCCGGCTGGGCGCTGCGGCCGAGCGCCGCGCGTTCGTCGGCGTTGAACGCCTCTTCGTGGAAGCTGGCGGGCTTCGCCTCGATGGTCTCCAGGTCGATGCCCAGGGGGCTCTCGGAGAGGGCCGCGATGGCCAGGCCGTCGCGGTGGGTGATGGAGAGGTGGACGGGGGCGCGGTTGCCCGCGATCACCAGGTGCGGCCGGCCGTTCTCATCGGCCTCCGCCCAGATGTCGGTGGGGTCGAGGGCCGGTTCGACGCGGCGCGCCACTTCCTTGACGGCGAGGCGCCCGGCGGCCCATTCGGCGGCCCGCTTGGGGACCGTCAATGTGGCCAGGTGGGCCCGCTCGGCGTCCGTGAACGACAGGGCCGTGGCGTCGATGGCTTCGGCCACGGGCACGGCCGCGAAGGCGAGCCCGTCCAACTCTGGCAGCTCGACGGTGGCCGGCGTCGGGGCGGGGGCCGGGGCGGGCGTCGCGCCGTTGGTGGCCGGCTTGGTCGGCTCGGCGGGGGCAGCCTGCTCCGGTTCGGCCTTCGGGGCCGGCCCGGTCTCCACCATGCGGAAGCCGAGCAGACGGACCAGGAGACGCCCCTGCTTGGTGACGGCGGCGGCGTCGTAGGTGCGCAGGCCGTCTTCGTCGGTGCCGGTCGGTTGGGCCCACAGGCGCACCTCGTCACCGGGCAAAGCCGGCTCGTAGAGGTCCACCTGATCGATGGCGGCCGGGAGGCACATGCGGTCCGCGGTCTGCATCGCGTGCAGGCCACACACTTGGAACAGCGCCTCGATGACGAGCGGCTGCGCGCGGAAAACGGCGCCGGCGGGGGCGGCCAAGGGAGCCTCTTCGGGCAGCCGGAACATGCCGACCGCCTCTTCGTGGTCGAAGGGGCCGGCGAACGCGAGCACCTGGAAGCTGGGGCCGTGGAAGAACGGCGGGTAGATCTGGTCACGGGCCAAATCACGGGTGCAGATCGGCACCTCGTCCGTCACGGGCCGGGCCTTGGGAACGCCCAGCAACAGCTCGCCGGCGAAGTGGACGCGCGGATTGCCCAGCGGTTGACCATTGGGGCCCCGTGCCTGGCGCTCCAAGCGGCAGGAGATGGTCCCGGGTTCATCGTCGCGGCGGCTCGCCCTAACCGTCACTTCGGCCGGCTCCTCCTTGAGCTGCTTGACGGGGATGCCGAAGCGCACGCCACGCGCGCCGCGGAGCCCTTCCTCGGGTGCCAGCAGGGCGGCCGCCTCCGCGAACGCCTCGAAGCCGAAGACGCCGGGCAGGAACGGCACGCCATCGACGCGGTGGTCCGCGGCGTAGGGGTCGCGGGCCTGGTCCATGGTGACCGTCATGGCCACTTCGTCGTCGCTCGCAGTTTCGACGGCCGCCACGAGAGGGAAATGTTCGGGGGCAGCGGCGACGCGGTCGCGGGCAGCGCCAAGTGCGGGGCTCGGCAGTGCGTCCGTGAGCTGACCGTCGGCGTCCATGTCGCCCAGGCTGCCGGCCACGAGGGCTTCACGGATGCCGGGGGCGGCCATCTCGCGCAGGAAATGGGCCACGCCGTCGGCCGTCGGGATCGCAGAGACGCCGGCTGCTCCGAGGACCTGGAGGATGCTGCCCTTGGTCGCCATGCCGAGCTCGCCCCAGGGTCCCCACGCGATGGTGAATGCCCGTTCCACGGACGCGCCACGGCGGCGGGCCTCGGCGGCGACCGCCTTGGCCAGGAATTCGTTGGCGGCGCTGTAGTCGGTCTGGCCCAGGTTGCCGAAGCGGCCGGCGACACTGGTGAAGCCGGCCAGCAGGCGCAGCTCGTCGTCCTTGGTCGCGGCCATCAGCGCGTTCCAGCCATCCACCTTCACCGACACCACCTGGTCGAACTGGTGGCGGGGCTTGTCGGCGAGCGCCTTGGAGACCTCCATGCCGGCGGCGTGCAGCACGCCGTCGATCTGGCCCCAGTGGCTGCGGGCCCAGTCGACCGCCTGCGTGACGGCCTCGGGGTCTGTGACATCGACGGGGGCGTACAGGACTTCGGCGCCCAGGTCCTGGAGCCGTTGCAGGTTCTGGTGGACCTCGACGGCCTTGCGTTTGCGGTCCACTTCGCGGGTGATGGCGACCGGCGTCGCCTTCTCGCCGCGCGCCAGGAGCTCCTCGCGGGCGCGGGCGGTCTCCGCCTGCCATGCCGCGTCGTCCCAGGTGGCCCAGTCGGCCACTTCGGCGGGCTGCGCGGTGCGGCCAAGAAGCAGGAGGCGAGGTGTCTGGGGTGCCAGGGCGGCCAGCAGCTCGGCCGTGATGCCTTGGGCGCCGCCGGAGACGACCAGCGCCATGCCGGAGACATCAGGCACCTCGTCGGGCAGGGCCACAATGGGCACATCGACCACACGGCGGTCGCCACGGGCATCGTAAGCGACCTCGAAGCGGTCACCGCGCTCCAGTTCAGCCAGCGCCGCAGCGGGGCCGCCGTCGAACTTGGGATGGACATCCACCACGCGGACGATGGCGTCGGGCAGCTCCTTGTGCAGCGCCTTTCCGAAACCGGCCGCGGCCGCCATGGCGGGGTCGTGGGGTTGCTCCAGCCCGTGGGCGCCATCCTGGGCCGTCACCACGAGGGCGAAGCGGAGGCTCCCAGCATGTGCCTTGGCCGCTTCGAAGGCAGCACCAAGGCGTGTCTGGGCGCGTTCGCCGGGCCGGGTCGCCAGGATGACGAGGCCGACCGGCTCGGCGCCTGTCTCGCGGAGGCTCGGCGTGAAGCCGGCCGCCTTCAGGGCGTCGAGGTAGGGGATGTCGGGGTCGCCGACGACGAGGACAGGGCCACGGGGGACCTCGCGGGCCTGGGCGGGAAGGCTGGCGCCACGGACGACGGGGCTGCGGCGGACGATCTTGCTGGCGTTCTCGGTGGGGGCCGGTGCGGCGGCGGCCGGAGCTTCCACCACAGGGGCAGCCGGAGGGGCCCCAGCGGGCGTTGCCGCGACGCCCATGTTGGCTTCCACGAAACCGGCGACGGCGCGCAGGGTCGCCACGTCGGAGAGCTGTAGGTCCTCGATGAGGGGGATTCCGTAGTGTTCGCGCACCTGGCCGATCAGTTCCGCCTGCTTGACGGTGTCAATGCCGAGGTCCGCTTCCAAGTCCAGGTCCGGTTCCAGCATCTCGGCCGGGTACCCGGTCTGTTCGGCCACGAGGGCTGTAACGGTGGCGAGGATGTCGTCGGACCCCGCATCGGCCGGCGGGGCCGCGACCGGTGCAGGCGCAGCCGGCGCGGCGACGGGCGCGGCCTGACCGAGGCGGCCACTGATGTAGCCGGCCACCGCGCGAAGCGTCGGGTAGTCCTTGATCTGAAGCCCGTCCTCGGCGGGCAGATCGTAGGCGTCGCGGATGGCCCCGAAGAGTTCCGCTTGCTTGACGGTGTCAATGCCGAGGTCGGCCTCCATGTCCAGGTCCGGTTCGAGCATCTCGGCGGGGTAACCGGTCTGTTCGGCGACCATGCCCGTGAGGCGAGCGAGCACGTCGTCGTCGCTGGCAGCGGTCGCGGCCGGCACGGGGACGGGCTCAGGCGTGGGTGCTGGGGCGGCGACGGGAGCCGGGGCGGCTCCTTCCAGTCGGCCGGCCACGTAACCTGCCACAGCGCGCAGCGTCGGGTAGTCCTTGATCTGCAGCCCTTCTTCGGCGGGCAGGTCGTAGGCGTCGCGGATGGCGCCGAACAGTTCGGCCTGTTTGACGGTGTCAATGCCGAGGTCGGCCTCCATGTCCAGGTCCGGTTCCAGCATCTCGGCGGGGTAGCCGGTCTGTTCGGCCACCATGGCGGTCAGCTTGGCGAGTACATCGTCGGGGCCGACGGCGGCGGATGGGGGCGCGGCCGGCAAGGGCGCCGGTTCGGCGGTGGGAGCCGTAGGCGCCGCTTCGGTGGCAGCCGCCGGAGCACCGCCGGAGGCTCGCTCCGCCATGTAGTCCGCGACCTTGCGCAAGGTGTTGTAGTCCTTGATCTGCAGGTCGTCCTGCTGGGGGACACTGTAGATCTCCCGGATCGCACCGAACAGTTCGGCCTGTTTCACGGTGTCAATGCCGAGGTCGGCCTCCATGTCCAGGTCCGGCTCCAGCATATCGACGGGGTAGCCGGTCTGCTCGGCGACGAGGGCCGTCAGCTTGGCCAGTACGTCCTCCCCGCTCACGGCGCTGCCCGATGCTGCCGGCGCCTGGATCGGAACAGGGACAGGAGCGACGGGGGCGGGCTCGGGCTTGGGCGTGGGCGGCGCGACCGACGCCGCGGTCCGCGCGGGCGGGCCTTGATCGACCACGCGAAGGGTCCGGTTGGCCACTTCGAGGGTGGCGCCGGCTTGGCCGGTCACCTGGGCGACCCAGGCTTCGTACCCTGCCGGATCCGCGACGCGTTCGTCTTCCTTGCCCACGAGTTCCGTGAACGTCATGGCGACCTGGCTGCCGAAACCGGCGGCCAGACGGAGGGCGTAGCGGACGTCGTACGCGCCGCCCTTGGAGAGGTTGAGGTTCCCCAGCTCCGGGTCCGGGTCGCGGAAATTGGCGATGGGCGGGACCTGACCGCGCTGGAGGCACTTGAGCACGATGGCGTCCTCGATGCCGGCCCCTTGCGGGTGGCCCGTGAAGCCCTTCGTGTTGGCGATGACGACCTGGTCCGCCGCTGCGCCGAACGTGGCGCGCAGGGCGTGGATCTCCGCGCTGGCACTGCCGCCGCGCGCGGGCGTGTAGGTCTCGTGGCTCATGAACACGGTCGCGGCGGCCATCGCCTCGGCGCTCTGGCCGGTCTGGCGGGCCGCCTTGGCGACCAGGGCCTGCATCTCGCCGGCGATGTGGTCCACGTCCAGGCGGCTGCCGTGGAAGGCGGAGTTGCTCACCTTGGAGGCGAGCAGGCGGGCGATGGGGCGCATGGCACGCGCCTCCGTCTCGGGGACCGCTTCGACCAGGACGCCGACGGCGCCCATGCCGACGATCATCCCGTGGCGGCGGGCATCGAACGGAAGGGCGGCGTCCTCGACGCGCGTCTTGGTGGTGGCGGCGCCGCTGGCCAGGAAGCCGCTGCCGATCCACTCGAACAGGTTGTCGCTGGTGGCATCGTCGGCGCCGACCACGAGCACCCGCCGGCAGCGGCCGGTGCGGATCCAGTCCTCGGCGATGCCGATCGCTTGGGTGGTGCTGGCGCAGGCGGCGTTGACCTGAGTGTTGGGGCCCCGGGCGCCGATGAACTGCGCTAACTGGGCGTGCCCCATGGAGAGGACGCTGAAGAGGAACTTGCGGTTGAACTGGTAGCGCGCCGCGCCGTGGGCCGGCAGCACGTCCTGCAAGCGGGCGAACTCGGCGTCGAACGCCTCCTGGAGCTTGCCGCGGGCGCCTTCATCGGTGACGACACCCAGCAGGTCGTTGTAGAGGGCGTTCAGTTCATCCAGGGTCGCGCCCGCGTAGCGGTCGGCCAGATGGCGGCTGACCTCGTCGAGCAGGTTGTCGTAGCCGGGGAAGGCGCTGGCGAAGATGATGCCCGTCTCGTCGCGCAGCGGCTGCGGGAGCTTCCAGTCCTTGGGCAGGTAGCTGCCGGTGCTCGTCTGCAGGTAGGTCCGTTGGAGCGGGATGCCGGCGTCGCGCAGGGCCTCCAGGCCGGCCGCGATGGCATACTGGAACGTCTTGTCGAGCGTCGCAGCGAAGTCCCCTTCCACACCGTAGTCGGCCACGTCGAAGCCGCCCCGGCGACCGGCCAGCTGGATGACCTCGGCCACGTCCTTGACGCTCTGGAACTGGGCGGAGCCGTCGCCGCCCTTGACCAGGCGGACGATGTTCTTGCCGGCCAGCTTGGCGCGCTCAGGCTCAGGCACGACGTCGATGAGGTTCTCGCCGGCCAGGATGCGGTCCCAGTTGTCGTCCGCGAAGAGCGGCTTCTTGGTGCCGGGCAGGCCGACGCTGATACCGCTGACGCCGATGTCGTCCAGGCAGAGGCCCAGCGCTTCGACGCGTCGGGCCAGGTCGCTGTCTCCGGCCGCTACAGCCGGTGCGGGGGCCGTCGTGGGCAGCGCGGCGCCATTGCGGGCCGCGTCCAGTTCAGCGTGGAGGGCGGACAGGTGCTTCTCGATGGTGGCCAAACGGCCGTCATCGGCGGGCGGAGGGGCGGCCGTTACAGGCGCGGGGGCAGCAGCAGGCGCCGAAGCCACGGTGGTCGTGAAGGCCGCCTTCGGGTCACGGAACGCGGCCGTGTAGACCGGGTCGTCGAGGGCGGGAAGCTTGGGCTCCAGGCCCCAGGCACCCAGGAACGCGAACAACTCGGCCACGTGCGTGAGGCCGCCCTTCTTGGGGTGGTTGGAGCAGATGGCGACCGCGTCGCCCTTCGCCTTCAGGATGTCGAGGACGAAGCCGGTGAGCGCCTTCTTGGGCCCCACTTCGATGAACGTCCGCACGCCTTCGGCGTACATGCGCTCGATGGTCTCCACCCATTCGACGGGGCTGGCGACCTGGACGGCCAGGTTGTCGCGGATCGCTTCCGGGTCGGTCGGGTAGTCGGCGGCACCCACGTTGGAGAGCACGCGGACCTGCGGGGGCTTGACGTCGAGGCGGCCGAGCACCTTGCGCAGGGGTTTGCTGGCCGGGGCGACGATCTCCGAGTGGAACGCGGCGCTGACGGGCAGCTCCATCACCTGGAGCCCTTGCGCTTGGATCTTGGCGACGGCGGCGTCGACACCGGCGGTGCTGCCGGCGATGACCGTCTGGCTGGGGCAGTTCTTGTTGGCCGGGATGACGTATTCGTCGATGCCAGCGAGGGCCTGCTCCACGGTGGGCCAGTCGGCGGTGACGCTGGCCATCTTGCCCAGGTCGGGCAGGTCCACGTGGGCCATCTCGCGGCCCCGTGCGGCGACGGCGTGGAGGGCGTCGCCGAGCTCGAAGACGCCGGCGGCCACGAGGGCGCCGTATTCGCCGAGGCTGTGGCCGGCCACCACGTCAGGCTTCATGCCCCAGTGTTCCAGCAGCCGCAGCAGGGCCACGTCCATGGTGAGGACCGCGGGTTGGGTGAACTCAGTCAGCCGGAGATTGGCCTCGCTCGCCTCGCGGTTCTCCGGCGTGTCGGGGCTGGGCCAGAGGATGTCCGTGAGCTTGATGCCGCCCAGCTCGTCGAACAGGATCTCGTCCGCTTCCGCGAACGTGTCGGCGACCACCTGGTACTTGGCCGCTAGGTCGCGGCCCATGTTGACGTATTGGGTGCCTTGCCCGGGGAACAGGAAGGCGACCTTGCCTTCGGGCTTGCCGCGGCCGAGGAAGACGCCCTGGTTGAACGCAAGGCGCGCGGCGGCGGGGTTGGCGGCCGCCTTCTGAGCGAGGGCGAGCTTGGCGGGAATCTCCGCTACGTCCGCGACGGCCATGCCGACCCGCTCGGGGGCCGTCACGCCAGCGGCGGTCAGGGGATGGAACAGGTCGCGCAGGCGGGCATCGGGGCTGGCGGCAGCCAGGTCGGCGGCGGCGCCCGCTGCGGCATCGGCGGCCAGCACCAGGCTCTCCTGTTCGAGCGCCTGGCCGGTCTCGGCCATGTAGGATTCGTAGCCGGCCTGGTCGAAGGCCGCTTCGCCCGCGACAGGGGCGACGGCCTCCATCGCGGCCGCCGAGGCCACGCTGAGGCTCCCAGGCCGGTGGCCTTCGAGGACGACGTGGAAGTTGGTGCCGCCGAAGCCGAAACTGGAGACGGCGGCGCGGCGCGGATGACCCGCCGGGTCGGCCCAGGGCGCCTGCTGGGTCTGGATCGTGAACGGGGACGCGGCCCAGTCGATGCGGGGGTTGGGCGTCTGGACGTTGATGGTCGGGGGCAGGACGCCGTGGTGGACGGCCAGCGTCGCCTTGAGTAGGCCCGCTGCGCCGGCGGCGGACTTCAGGTGGCCCATGTTGCCCTTGACGCTGCCTACGGCGATGCTGCCGCGGGCGGGCGCGGAGGCGGTCGCGCCATCGCCGCCCATGCCGTCGAAGGCGTCGATGAGGCTCTGGAGCTCCACCGGGTCGCCCACGGGCGTGCTCGTGCCGTGCGCTTCCAGGAGACCCAGCGTTGCCGGGGGCAGTTCGGCGTCCTCGAACGCCCGCTGCACCGCCTTGACCTGACCGGCGGGGTTGGGCGCCGTGATGCCCTTGCCTTTGCCGTCGCTGCTGCCGCCCACGCCGCGCAGGACCGCGTACACCTTGTCGCCGTCGCGCTCGGCGTCCTCTAGGCGCTTGAGCAGGAACACGGCGCAGCCTTCGCCCATGACGAAACCGTTGGCGCCTGCGTCGAACGGCCGACTGCCATCAGGAGAGAGGGCACCGATCTTGCTGAACTCCACGTACGGCGTGATGTCCATGGAGCGGTCGCTGCCGCCACTGAGCGCCAGGTCCGCCTCACCCTTGCGCAGGGCCTCCACGGCCGCATCAAGGGCCGCCAGGGAGGACGCGCACGCGGCGTCCGTGGTGAAGTTCTTGCCGTGCAGGTCGAAGACGTTGGCGATGCGGCCGGCGACGATGTTGGACAGGTTGCCCGGCATCGTGTCCTCCGTCACCGTCGGCGTGTCCGCCTTGTACGCCGCTTCGGCGCGCGCCAGGATGGCCGCCTGCTGGTCGGGGCTGAGGGTCTGGAAGTCCGGGTCCGCCTCGATGGCGCGGCGGGCGCTGGGCCAGTAGAGCCGCTTCGTGGTGAGCTTCATCTGTTCGCCGCCCATGGCGTTGCCGAGGATGACGGCGCAGCGGCTGCGGTCGAAAGGTCGCCCTTCGTCGCCGCGCAGACCCGTCGCGTAACCGGCGTCCTCCAGGGCCTCCTTGGCCGCCGAGAGCGCCCAGCGCTGGCTCGGGTCGATGTGCTCCACCACCTTGGGCGGCATGCGGAAGTCGAGGCCGTTGAAGCCGTCGTCCGTCACGAACGCGCCGATCTTGGCGTACGTCTTGTCGGGGGCGCCCTTGTCGGCGTCCCAGTACAATTCGGGGTCCCAGCGCTCCTTGGGCACCTCGCGGATGCTGTTCTTGCCGGCGAGGACGTTGTCCCAGAAGGTGGGGACGTCCGGCGCGTCGGGCAGGACGCAGCCGAGGCCGATGATGGCGATGGGGTGACGGGTGACGGTAGCGGATGCCATGGGGAACCTGGGGCGAGGACGAGACGGGGGACGTGGAAGGGGAAGGAAAAGGCGGCGGCGCAGCCGGGCCGCGCGGCGGGGCCCGGTCAGAGCGGCGTGAGGCCGTGCTTCTTGGAGGGCCGGTGCTCGCGCTTGTTGATCAGCGGCCACAGGGCGGCGATGAGGCGCGGGCGGGTCTCGGCGGGCTCGATGACGTCGTCCACCCAGCCGCGCTCGGCGGCCACGAACGGGTTGGCGAACTTCTCCTGGTACTCCGCCTCGAACTGGGCCTTCAGCAGCAGCGCCTGGGCCGGGTCCTCGGCGGCCAGCTTGGCCAGCTCCCGCTTGTGGAGGATCTCCACGGCACCACCGGCGCCCATGACCGCGATCTCGGCGCCCGGCCAGGCCAGGTTGACGTCGCTGCCGACGTGCTTGGACGACATGACGATGTAGGCGCCGCCGTACGCCTTGCGCGTCGTGACGGCCAGCTTGGGCACGGTCGCTTCACAGTAGGCGTAGAGCAGCTTGGCGCCGTTGCGGATGATGCCGCCGTGCTCCTGGCCGAGGCCGGGCAGGAAGCCGGGCACGTCCACGAAGCTGATGATCGGGATGTTGAAGGCGTCGCAGAACCGGATGAACTTGGCCCCCTTGACGCTCCCTTCGATGTCCAGGGCGCCGGCGAGGACGGCGGGCTGGTTGGCCACGATGCCGACCGGGTGGCCGTCCAGGCGGGCGAAGCCGATGACCATGTTCTGGGCCCACTTGCGCTGGATCTCCTCGAAGGTGCCGGCGTCCATCACGCGGGTGATCACCTCGCGGATGTCGTACGGCTTGTTGGGCGACGACGGCACCAAGGCGGCCAGGTCGCTGTCCATGCGGAACCGGTCGTCCGTGGGCTCCGTCACCGGCAGCTCCGCCAGATTGTTGGACGGCAGGTAGCTGATGAGCGTCTTGATCTTCTGGATCGTGTCGTCTTCGTCGAGGCCGCTGAAGCTCGCCACGCCGCTCTTGACGGTGTGGACGGAGGCGCCGCCCAGCTCCTCCTGGCTCGCTTCTTCACCGGTGACCGTCTTGACCACGTCGGGGCCGGTGACGAACATGTGGCTCGTGTCCTCCACCATGATGATGAAGTCCGTGAGCGCCGGGGAGTAGACAGCGCCGCCGGCGCTGGGGCCGACGATGACCGAGATCTGGGGAACGACGCCGCTGGCGGCCACGTTGCGGAAGAAGATGTCACCGTAGCCGGCCAGGCTCGCGACGCCTTCCTGGATGCGGGCGCCGCCGGAGTCGTTGAAACCGATGACCGGCGCGCCGTTCTTGACCGCCAGGTCGAGCACCTTGCAGATCTTCTTGGCGGTCTGTTCGCCGAGGCTGCCGCCAAGGACCGTGAAGTCCTGGCTGTACAGGTAGACGAGCCGGCCGTCCACGTAGCCGTACCCGGTCACCACGCCGTCGCCATCGAAGCGGTTGCGGTCGAGGCCGAAGTTGGTGCTCTGGGTGCGCACGTAGGGGTCCAGCTCCACGAAGGTGCCAGGATCCACCAGGAGGTCGATGCGCTCGCGGGCGGTGTACTTGCCCTTGGCGTGCTGGGCCTCGATGCGTGCCGTGCCGCCACCGAGGGCCGCCTGGGAGCGGCGCTCGCGCAGCCGGGTCACGGGGTCGATCGTGGGGGCATCCGAACCGTTGCTGTCCGCCGGGGCGGCCGCGGCCTCCTGGGTCACAGGTTCCCCCGTCCACAGGGCGTACTTATTCCTTACCGGTGAACATGTTCGGATTCTCTTGGGACGCTGACGCCTTGCATCGGCGTTTGTCGAACCCCTCTGGGGCGGTCGAGGGCGCACCAAAAGGCAGCAAGAAGGAGAGAAAGAGAGAGGAAAGGAAGAGGGGGCCGATGGGCCGCCGCCCGACCTAGAAGGTGCCGGGGCAGTTGCACATCTGCGCGTAGGCGTGGGCCACGATCACACTCGTGTTGAGGGGCCCGTAGATGTGCACCGCGTTGACGGTGTAGCCTTCGTCGTGGACGATCCGCTCGTTGAACACGATCTTGGCGCCCAAGGGCAGCTCGTAGGTCTCGTTCTCGGCGAAGTCCTGGCCGGCGTGGGTGATCGTCTCACCGTTGACCACCACGTTGCCGAGTTCGATGCGGCCGTCGCGGAAGCCGCAGGCCACGTTGGACTCAGCGTAGGCGCCCTGGATGTCGATGTTGCCGATGCCAGGCACCACGAGTTCAGCCCGCTCCACGCTGGCGGTGGTGTTGACCTGCCAGCGGGTGATGTCCACGTGGCTCTCGAAGGTCGCCAGCACGCCGACAGGCGTCGGTACGATCAGCTGCTTCTCCGTGCGGTGCTTCTCGTCCTCGCTCTGCACCAGGCGGGTGTGGCCGAAGATGAGGTCGGGGCCGCTGCCGGGGCTCAGGAAGTCGATCGGGTCCGGTAGGCCGAGCCAGAGGCCGGCGCCGCGTCCCTTCATGACCACCGCCGTGATGGTCACGTCGCTGCACGTCGTGTCCGTGGCGCCGTCGTTGTCGGTGACGGTGAGGCAGACCGTGTAGGTGCCGCCGTTCTCGTACTGGTGGCTCGGGTTCGGGTCCGTGCTCGTGCTGCCGTCGCCGAAGTCCCAGCTCCAGGACTCCACCGTGCCGTCGGGGTCGCTGCTGCCGTCCGTGAAGTCCGTGGGTTCGGTGTTGGACGGGCTGGCGGGGTCGCCCGTGAACGCGGCCGTCGGGGCGACGTTGAGCACCGTGATCACCTGACAGGAGGTGTCGGTGGCGCCGTCGTTGTCCGTGACGGTCAGGCAGACCGTGTAGTCGCCGTTGTCCGCGTAGCCGTGGACCGGGTGCTGGACGTTGCTGGTGGCGCCGTCGCCGAAGTCCCAACTCCAGGAGACGACAGTACCGTCGGCGTCCGCGGAAAGGTCGGTGAAGGTCGCGTCCTCCAGGTCCGTGGGCTCCTCGGGGCTCCAATCGAAGCCGGCGGCCGGGGCGACGTTGAGCACGGTGATGACCTTGCAGGCCGTGTCGCTGGCGCCGTCGTCATCGGTGGCGGTGAGGCAGACCGTGTAGTCGCCGTTGTCCGCGTAGCCGTGGACGGGGTGCTGGTCGCCGCTGGTGGCGCCGTCGCCGAAGTCCCAGCTCCAAGAGACGATCGTGCCGTCACTGTCGGTGGACAGGTCGGTGAACGTGGCGTCCTCCAGGTCGGTCGGCGTGGTGGGGCTCCAGGTGAAGTCGGCCACCGGGGGCTCGTTGACCACGGTGACGACGTTGCAGGTCGTGTCGCTGGCGCCGTCGTCGTCCGTGACGGTGAGGCAGGCGGTGTAGTCGCCCTCCTCATCGTACGTGTGCGTCGGGTTCTGTTCGTTGCTGGTGGTGCCGTCGCCGAAGTCCCAGTGCCAGGATTCGATGTTCCCGTCATTGTCGGTGGACTCGTCGGTGAACTGCACTTCGCTGCCGGGGTTGGCCGGCTCAGGGTCGCTGGTGAAGGCGGCCTGCGGCGGGTCGTTGGGGTCCTCGAGGATGGTGCAGGTCTTGACGCGGTGGTCCGTGAGGCCGTCGTTGTCCGCGACGTCCAGGCGCACGGTGTAGTCGCCAGGGGCGGGGTACGTGTGCGTGGGGTTCTGGTCGCTGCTGTCGGTGGTGCCGTCGTTCTCGAAGTCCCAGGCCCAGCTCACCAGCGTGCCGTCACTGTCGCTCGACAGGTCGGTGAAGCTGACAGGCGTGCCGGCGTAGGCCGGGTCGGCGGGGCAGCTGAACTCGGCGACCGGGGCGGCCAGGGGGTCCACGTGGAGCTCCACGTTGCAGGGCGGGGCCTGCTTGCCCAGGTCGTCCGTCAGGGTGAAGGTCACCAGGTAGTCGCCGATGTCGCCGGCGCCCGTGTTCCAGGTGAACGTGCTGGAGGGGTTGTACGCCGTGGCGGGGAGGGTGAACGAGGAACCAGCGGGGAGGCCCAGGTGGTCGATGTCCACGACGCGCGTGGTGTCGCCGCCGCGGCCCTGCACGGTGAAGGTGATCGTCTGGCCGGCCGCCACGCTGTAGCTGTTGCCACAGGGGGTCGGGGGCTCGTCCCAGAGGGGGAGCGGCGGGTCGGCGAGGCGGATGAAGAAGTCCACGATGGTCTTGGTGAAGCCGTCCTCGACGACCACGGCGGCCGAGTAGAGCGTGTCTTCGTTGGGGTCGTTGCTGACGGTGGCGCCGCGGGTGTCCCAGTGGAGGAAGCCGGTGGCGGGGTCCACGGAGAGGGGGTTGGGGGCGCCGCTGCCGGGGAAGCCGGGCTGCACGAAGCTGTCACAGCAGTTGGTGCGGCTCCAGGTGACCTCCTCTTCGGTGGCCAGGCGGAAGCTCAGGGTGTCGCCGTCGTTGTCGTAGGCGGGGACCTGGATGTAGTCGCAGGTGCTCTCCTTGAGACAGTCGACGATCGGCGGCATGGTGGCCACCGGGGAGGCATCGTTGGTGTTGGAGAAGTCGATGCTGGTCTCCAGGCGCATGGACTGGTCGGGGTTGTTGACGTGGAACTGCCCGGCCGCGTGGGGGCTGATGCGGGCGTTGCTCTCCCAGTAGGCCAGGTAGGGGCCGTTGCCACTGTACGTGTGCGTGAGCTCGTTGCCGTTGCGGTCCACGAGTTCGCCGTACGCCCAGTCCTTGGCGGTGCTGATGGCGGTGGTCTTGACGCAGAGGCGCTGGCTGGAGCCGTCGCCGTGCTGGAGGGTGCCGACGCAGAACACGTCGCCGATGCCTGGGTTGCCGAAGCTGCCGAAGCTGCGTCGCCAGGCCTGTTCGCCGTGGTAGGCGACCTCGTTGCCGTTGCCGGTCTCTTCCCAGTTGAGGGTGCCGAAGCGGTAGTGGGTCGCCTCCGCCTCGTCGGCGAGGGCCAGCACCGCCGCCGCTAGGACGACGATGAGGAGCCCCCAAAGTGGGAGCGTGATGTTTCGGTTCGTGAGCTGGATCTGCATGGATGCCACCTTGAGCCTAGGCTCAGTGGCAGCAGACGTTACCGTTTTGACTAAAAGGCTTGTAACCACTTGGTTACACGCCCTGGGCCGCGCGGCGCCCCCTCTTGCCGCGCGCTTACAGGAGGCCCAACTGGAGCTTCGCGGCCTCGCTCATCATGTTGTGAGGGTTCCACACGGGGTCGAACACGATCTCCGCCGTGGCGGTCTCGATGCCCGGTATGGCCGTGAGCGCGTTCTGGACGTCCCGAACGAGCACGTCACCCATGCCGCAGCCGGGGGCCGTGAGGGTCATCTTGACCTCGGCGAAGTAGAAGCCGTCGCCGCGACGGTGCAGGTGGAGTTCGTACACGAGGCCCAGTTCGACGATGTTGACGGGGATCTCCGGGTCGTGGACGCCACGCATCGCCTTCCAGGCAGCGTCGCGCAGTTGGCCTTCGTCGAGGGTGGCCGGGTCCACCGCGTCCGCCGTCGGCTCGGCGGGGGCCTCCGTGGGCTCTTGGCCGATGGCATCGGCGTCGCGCCCTTCGATGCGGTACTTGCCGCCGCGCTCCAGTTGGATCGTGTAGGAGCCGCCGAGCGCCTGGGTGATGCGCACCGTGGTGCCGGCGGGCAAGGTGACGGGGGTACCGTCGGGGATGATCGTGGCGGCCACGTCGCGGGCCAACTCGACGATCTGCAAGGAATCGGCGTTCATTCGGTGCTCACGCTCCCGCCACCGTCGAGGGCGGCGTTCATGGTGTGCCAGGCGAGGCTGGCGCACTTGACGCGGGCGGGGAACTCGCCGACGCCGGCGAACACCTTGAGCTTCCCAAGGAGGGCCGTGTCGGGTTCCTTGTCGGCGTCGCGCGTGACGAGCGCGTGGAAGCTGTCGAAGAGCGCCTTGGCCTCATCGACGGGGCGGCCGCGCAGGGCCTCGGTCATCATGGAGGCGCTGGCAGTGCTGATGGCGCAGCCGTGGCCTTCGAAGCCTGCTGCTTCGACCGTCTGGCCGTCGCCGGCGAGCTTCAGATGGACGGTCACCGTGTCGCCGCACAGGGGGTTCTGGCCGTCGGCGTGGTGGTCCGCGCCTTCCACGGGGCCCCTGTTGCGCGGGTGCTTGTTGTGGTCCATGATGACCTGCTGGTACAGCTCCCGCAGGTCGTCACCCAGGTTCACGAAAACATCTCCTGGACCTTGCCGATGGCGGCCGCAAGGCGGTCCACCTCGTCCTTGGTGTTGTAGATCCCGAAACTGGCGCGGCACGTCGCCGGGACGCCGAAATGGGCCATGACCGGTTGGGCGCAGTGGTGGCCGGTGCGGATCGCGATGCCCTCCTGGTCCACCAGGGTGCCCACGTCGTGGGGGTGGACGTCGTCGAGGACGAACGACAGGACGGCCGCCTTGCCGGGGGCGGTGCCGATGACGCGCACGCCGTCCAGGCCGCCCACCACGTCCGTGGCGTGCTCCAGGAGGTCGTGCTCGTGGGCGGCGACCGCTTCCAGGCCGATCGCGGTGAGGTAGTCCGCCGCCGCGCCGAAGCCGATGGTGCCGGCGATGTTGGGGGTGCCGGCCTCGAACTTGTACGGCAGGTCGTTGTAGGTCGTGCCGTCGAAGGTGACGGAGCGGATCATGTCGCCGCCGCCCTGGTACGGGGGCATGGCGTCCAGGTGTTCCTCCTTACCGTACAGGAGGCCGATGCCGGTGGGCCCGTACATCTTGTGGGCGCTGACGGTGTAGAAGTCGCAGTCGAGGGCGGCCACGTCGACGGCCAGGTGCGGTGCCGCCTGCGCGCCGTCGAGCAGGATCGGGCTGCCGGCAGCGTGGGCCGCGTCCACCATCTCGCGGACGGGGTTGACCGTACCCAGCGCGTTGCTGACATGCGCCACGGACGTGAACTTGGTGCGGGGGCCCAGCAGCTCCTGGAACGCGTCCAGGTCGACGCTGCCGTCATCGCGGAGCGGCGCGACCTTCAGGGTGGCGCCCCGTTCGGCGCAGGCGAGTTGCCACGGCACGATGTTGGAGTGGTGCTCCAGGTGGGTGATGAGCACCTCGTCGCCGGCCTCCAGCCGCGGGCGGACGAAGCTGGCGGCCACCAGGTTGATCGCCTCCGTGGTGCCGCGGGTCATGACGACCTCCTTGCGGCTGCCGGCACCGATGAAGCGTTGCAGCGTGTCGCGGGCCCCTTCGTAGGCGGCCGTGGCACGCTCGGAGAGAGCGTGGACGCCGCGGTGGACGTTGGCGTTGTCCTCCTCGTAGTAGCGGGCCATCGCGTCGAGGACGGCGCGGGGTTTCTGCGTCGTGGCCGCGTTGTCCAGGTACGCCAGGGGCTTGCCGCGCACGTCCTGGTGGAGGGCCGGGAAGTCGGCGCGGAGCTTGGCAACGTCGTAGGCGGCCATGGCAGGGGTGGTCTCCTGTGTCTGGCCGCTCATGCTTCGTCCTCCTTGAACCACGCTTGGATGCGGGCAGCCACGGCGTCGCGGACGGCGGGCACCGCCAGGCGTTCCAGGGCCTCGGCGGCGAACGCCTCCGTCAAGAGCGCGCGGGCGCGGTCCGGGCCGATGCCACGGGCGCGCAGAAAGAAGAGAGCGTCCTCGTCGAGCTGGCCGACGGTGCTGCCATGGGCGCAAGCGACGTCGTCGTGATGGATCTCCATCTGCGGCGTGGACTCCGCCAGGGCGTCGCGGGAGAGCAGCAGGTTGCGGTTCTCCTGCTCGGCGGACGTGCCGGTCGCTCCGTCGCGAACGAGGACGTTGCCCGTGAAGGCACCGCGGCTCTTGCCGGCCAGGAGCCCCTTGTAGAGGCTGCGGCTGGTCGCATGGGGCGCTGCGTGGTCGACGCGGGTCCAGTGGTCGCTGCGCCGAGATTCGTCCATGAAGTACAGGCCGGACAGCTCAGCGTCGGCGCCAGGCTCCAGGAGGCGCGCGGTGGCCGTCGTCCGGCCCCGGCCGGCGCCCAGGTGCAGGTTGACGTCGCTGACGCTGGCGTCCTTCTGCACCCGGCTCTCGAAGGTGTGGGCCGCCGAAGCCTCGCGGTGGAGGTCCTGGAGGTGGTCGCGGCGGACGATCGCCGTCGGATGGGCGTGGACCTCGGTGACGGCGTTGACCACCGTCGCCGCGGAGCCACCCGTCTCCTCCTGGAAGAGGGTCAGTTCGCTGCCGGGCTGGGCATGCACGAGCACCCGGTCGTAGCGGACGCCGGGCGCGTCCGTGTGGAGGTGGATGAGGTGCAGGCTCGCCTGAACGCCGCGCTGAACGTCGACCAGGAGGCCGTCTTCCCAGTGGGCCCCATTGAGGGCGGACAGCCCGTCCGCTTCGTCATGGTGGCCGTAATGGACGCGGGTCACCTCATCGTCGGCGCCCAGCGGCGCCAGGCGGACGCCATCGGGGGCATCGGAGAGGTCGGCGCGGTAATGACCGTCCACGAAGACGGCACGGTGGGGCAGGCCCTCCACGGCAAGCGCGGTCACATCGGCGGCCGTCACGTCGCCAGGGACGGGGACGCAGACCGCGTCCGCCGTGAACCAAGCTGGGTCAGAATGGAGCCAGCGGGGGTCCTTGCGGCCTGGCAGGCCAGCGGCGGCGCGTTCGCGGCTCGCCTCGCGGCGGGGGTGCTCCGGGACCGTGGTCGTCGGGGCGTCGGCCATCATGCCTCGATCCAGCCGTAGCCTTCCTTTTCCAGCTCCAGCGCCAGCTCCTTGCCGCCGCTCTTGACGATGCGGCCGCCGGAGAGCACGTGGACGTTGTCAGGGACGATGTAGTCCAGGAGGCGCTGGTAATGGGTGATGACCAGGAAGGAGCGGTCCGGCGCTCGCAGGGCGTTGACACCCTCCGCCACCGCCTTGAGGGCGTCGATGTCGAGGCCGCTGTCCGTCTCGTCGAGGATCGCGAGGGAGGGTTGTAGCATCGCCATCTGGAACACCTCGTTGCGCTTCTTCTCGCCGCCGCTGAAACCGGCGTTGACGCTGCGGTGCAGGAGGTTGTCCTTCAGGCCCAGCATGGCCGCCTTCTCCTTGGAGAGCTCCAGGAAGTCCATGGCGTCCAGTTCCGGCTCGCCTCGGTGGGTGCGCACGGCGTTGACCGCTTCGCGCAGGAAGTAGGTGTTGTTGACGCCGGGGATCTCCACGGGGTACTGGAACGCCAGGAAGACGCCTTCACGGGCGCGCTCCTCCGGCTCCAGCGCCAAGAGGTCCTTGCCGTTGTACGTCACGGAGCCGCCGGTCACCTCGTAGCCGGGGCGGCCGGAGAGCACGTTGGCCAGCGTCGACTTGCCGCTGCCGTTGGGGCCCATGATGGCGTGCGTCTCGCCCGCCGCAAGCGTCAGGCTGAGCCCCTTGAGGATGGGCTTGCCTTCGACTTCGGCGTGCAGGTCCTTGATGACGAGCATCTCTGATGCTTCGTTCATAAGGGGGTAGATAAGAGGGTGTGGGTGGTGGTAAGTCGAGCGCGAGGGACGAGCGGTCGACGCGGGCCGAAGGCCCGGTTGGCCAGCTTGCCGGAGGCAAGGTGGGCGCGCGAAGCAGTAGCTGGGCCGTCGGCCTCGGCTGATCACGTCAGCGGACGGGCCCGATCTACGTGCGGTCGCTCACCTCGACCCGGACTTCATAGCTGCAATGGTCAGCTGTGGTGATGCAGGTCGCGTAGCGGATGGTCGTTTTGGCACTGAAGGTCCCAGGTGCAAGGGTGTAGCCGCCCGTGTTCTTGCCACAACTGTTGGCAAGAGCCCATGTCTGCGGGGTCGAGAACGCGCGCTCGCAGCCGTTGCCGCCGGCGGGTTCACCATTGTCGTCGTACCATGCGCCGCGGTAGGTCAACGTGCTGAACAGGTCCAGGGTCCTTACCCGGATGAAGACGTCCACGTTGTCGTCGTCGGTCCAGGAGACGGTGCAACTGTTCCTGCGGGACGAGAACGGGAATTGCCCGCTGATCTCGATCGTGCAGTAGAGGTCATCGTCATCGCGCATCAGCGGATTCACGTCATCAAGGACGGGCCGGACCACGGCGGCGGTCTCGTCGTGGGCGGAGGCCGGGGCGAGGGCGGATCCCAGGAGGGCCAGCAGGAGTACGGCGGTCGCGGTCTTCATCGAAGCCATAGATAATCGGGAAACGCAGATTCTTCGCCGGCTTTAGTCCTTCTTGGAGCCAGGTCCGGCGTTGGTGGCGCGGGACTGCCAGGAACGCTTCGACCCGAAGCTCATCACCCCCGGAGGCCAGGGTCATGCATGACGGGCGCGAGCGTACGGTGGCTGAGCGTACTGGTGCCGCTGCTCCTTGCCGCCGGGTCGTGGCCAAGCGGCGCCACGGGGCCGCCCGCCGGTTCATGGCACCACGGCGAGGTCACGGCGGGCGACAGGACGATGGCCTACCACCTGTGGGAACCCGGGGCACCGCTCTCTGGTCAAGCCCCGTTGGTCGTGATGCTGCACGGCTGCACCCAGGATGGCCTCGAGATCGCCGAGACGACCGCCTGGAACGACCTGGCCGACCAGGAAGGGTTCTTCGTCCTCTACCCGGACCAAGACCCGGCCTACAACTCGGATCGCTGCTGGAACTGGTTCCGGCCGGAGCACCAACAACGGGGTGCCGGGGAGCCCTTGCTCATCGCAACGGCCACCCAAGGCGCCATCGAACAGTGGCCCATCGACCCAGAGCGCATCTACATCGCGGGCGCCAGCAGCGGTGGCGGAATGGCGCCCATCCTGGCGGCTACGTACCCCGAACTGTACGCCGGCCTCGGCGTCGCCATGGGCGTCGAATACCGCGCCGCCAGCGACCTGGCCACAGCGGCCTATGCGCAGCGCTTCGGCGGGCCGGACCCGGACCTGGCAGGGCGATGGGCGTATGAGGCGGCTCCCGCCCCTGAAAAGATGCCCACCATCGTCTTCCACGGCGGCCTCGACTGGGTCGTGGCGCCGGTCAACGGCGAACAGTTGGTCGTCCAATGGGCCCAGACCAACGACCTGGTCGACGACGGGGTCGACAACGACTCCGTCGACGCGGCCGCCGACGCGCAGCGGGACGGACAGGTGCCCGGCGGCCACGCCTACACGGTCAGCTGCTACCACGACGCGGCAGGCCGACCGCTGCTGGAGCACTGGGGGATCCCGCTCATGGGCCACGCGTGGTCCGGCGGGCCGGCCGGCGCACCGCACACCGATCCCGCGGGGCCGGACGCAACGAGGGCGATGTGGGACTTCTGGACCGGCGCGGCGGGCGGCTGCTGACTTGTTCGAGGGCTACCCGACCGCCCCTTCCAGCTTGAGATCGAGAAGGTTCTGCGCCTCGACGGTGAACTCCATGGGGAGTTGCCGGAACACGTCCTTGCAGAACCCGTTGACGATGAGGTTGACCGCGTCCTGTTCTTCGAGGCCGCGTTGGCGGCAGTAGAAGATCTGGTCGTCGCTGACCTTGCTGGTGGTCGCTTCGTGCTCCATCTTGGCGGACGGGTTCTTGACGTCCAGGAACGGGAAGGTGTGGGCGCCGCAGGCGTCGCCGATGAGGAGGCTGTCGCATTGGCTGTAGTTGCGGGCGTCCTCGGCGCCGGGCAGGATCTTCACCTGGCCGCGGTAGGTGTTCTGGCTGTGGCCGGCGCTGATGCCTTTGGAGACGATGGTGGAGCGCGTGTTGCGGCCGATGTGGATCATCTTGGTGCCGGTGTCGGCCTGTTGGCGGTTGGTTGTGAGGGCGACGCTGTAGAACTCGCCGACGGAGTCGTCGCCTTTCAGGATGCAGCTGGGGTACTTCCAAGTGATCGCGGAGCCGGTCTCGACCTGCGTCCAGCTGATCTTGCTGCGCGCGCCTTCACAGAGACCGCGCTTGGTGACGAAATTGTAGACGCCGCCCACACCGTCCTTGTCGCCGGGGTACCAGTTCTGGACGGTGCTGTACTTGATCTCCGCGTCCTCGTGGGCCACCAGTTCCACCACGGCGGCGTGCAGTTGGTGCTCGCTGCGGGCGGGGGCCGTGCAGCCTTCAAGGTAGCTCACGTAGGCCCCTTCGTCGGCGATCAGCAGCGTGCGCTCGAACTGGCCGGTGCCGCTGGCGTTGATACGGAAGTAGGTGGAGAGCTCCATGGGGCAGCGGACGCCCTTGGGGATGTAGCAGAAGCTGCCGTCGGTGAAGACGGCGCTGTTGAGGGCGGCGAAGAAGTTGTCCGTGGTGGGCACGACGGTGCCCAGGTACTTGCGCACCAGTTCCGGGTGCTCCTGGACCGCTTCGCCGAAGGAACAGAAGATGATGCCCTGGGCCTCCAGCTGCTTCTTGAACGTGGTGCCGACCGACACGGAGTCGATCACCGCATCGACGGCGATGCCCTGGAGGCGCTTCTGTTCGTCGAGGGAGATGCCGAGCTTCTCGTACATCCCCAGGATCTCAGGGTCCACCTCGTCCAAGCTCTTGGGGCCGTCCGCGGTGCTCTTGGGCGCCGAGTAGTACGTCGTCGCCTGGTAGTCGATGGGCTTGTAGTCGAGCTTGGCCCAAGTGGGCTCCGCCATCTTCTGCCATTGGCGGAAGGCGGCCAGGCGCCACTCGGTGAGCCATTCCGGCTCGTTCTTCTTGGCGCTGATGAGGCGGACGATGTCCTCGTTCAGGCCCGGCGGCACCCGGTCTTCCTCGATGTCGGTCGTGAAGCCGTAGCGGTACTCCTTGTCCGCCAGTTCCTTGATGGCCTCGGTGCTCGCCATGGTGCCTCGTTGGGGTCTCCTGTGTGCCTCCTCCTCTTGAAGGTGGGGCTTGTGGCAGGGGGCCCGGTGGCGCGGCCTACCCTGGTGCCCTATAAACTGCGTGGGGCGGCGGCAAACGGTTTCGGTCGGACTAAATGCGGCGACGACGGGCCACCCAGCCGCCAAGCATCAGCAGGCCCAGCATCCCGGCGAGGCCGAAGGCGAAACCAGGGCTCTCCTCGTCGCCTTCCGCGGCCGCGCACCGCCCCGGGGCCCCGTCACCTTGGGCCTCGGCGACGCCCGCGCCGGCATCCAGGGCCACGAACGCCCCGGATGCGTCTCCCACGAAGAGGCGACCGTCGGCCACCGTGGGCGAACCGGTGACGGTGGCGCTGGTGTGGTGGCGCCAGAGCACGCTGCGGCCCGGGCTGTCGACGGCGACCACGGATGCATCGTCCAGGCCTGCGTAGACCGTCGTGCCGGCCAGGGCCAGCGAGCCGGGCACGCCGGCGCCCAGGTCGATCTCCCAACGCTTCTGCAAGAAACCGGGTTGCAGGTTGGCGAGCAGGCCGTCAGGGCCGGCGACAAAGACCACGTCCTCCGTCACCACGGGCGCGCCGCGGATCGCCTGGTCCCGTAGGTGCTTGGCCGGCGCGACAGGGCTGCCGGGCTCCACGCCGTGCAGCCAGCCGTCATCGTCGCCCACGAAGAGCCGGCCATCCAGCATCGCGGGCTTCGACCGGATCGGCACCTGCTGCCCCGCCTTGTACGACCACGCCTCGTCCCCCGTCACTTGGTCGAACGCCCGGACGAAGCCGTCGTCGGCGCCGACGATCACGAGGCCGTCGGCTGCGGCCGCCGAGCCGCCAAGGGGGGCATCCAGGTCGACGCGCCAGAGGAGGTCCCCGGTGTAGGCGTCGAGGGCGATCAGGGAGCCGTCGAGACTCGGGGCGAACAGGCGTCCGCCCGCCACGGCGGGTGTGCCCTCGATCGCGTCGCCGGCGTCATGGTCCCACACTTCACGGCCGTCCCCGGCGGCCAGCGCGACCAGACGACCCTCCGAGGAGCCGATGTACACGTGGTCGTCGGTGGCGATGGGCGACTGGCGCAAGGCGCCGGAGGCGACCTCGGCGGACCACGCCAGGCAACCGCTCGCCGCATCAAGCGCGTGCAGGGCCCCATCCTGGGACGCCACGAACACGCGGTCTTCCATCACGGCGGCGCCAGAACCGATCGCGGCGGCCAGGTCGTGCCGCCAGAGCAACGCGCCCGTGCCGCCGCCGCGACCGCCGTCGGAGCCCAGGTTCTGCGGGCCGCCGCGCAGCTCGGGCCAGTCCGCCGCATCCACAAGGGGCACGGCGACCAGCACCAACGGAAGGCAGGCCACGAGGCAACGTGCGCGCCAGGACATAGGGCACAAGGCGCACCGGGCGGCTTCAGCTCTTCGGCGGCCCGCCGCGGTCCATCTCCTTCTCCAGGAGCGCCCGTTCACCCTCTGGGCGGGCGTCACCCAAGCGTCGGCGGCGCCACGGACGCTCCAGGCGGTTGTACCAGTGCCACCACGGCGTCCAACGAGGCGCCGGTCGGGGCGTGTACGGGAACTCTTCCTCCTGGGCGTGGAGGTCGGCAGCCTCCAGGCGGGCGATGAGCCGTCCCATCTTCGGGTCGTCACGGATGCGGCGGCGGATGTCGGGCAACGCGGCCTCGAACGCCTCCGGTCGCTTGGCTGGCGGGGCGTGGAGCTTGCGTCCTTCCTGCACCTGCGCGCGGCCCCAGTGGCTGCCACCGATGATGTGGTGGTCCTTCTCCCAGAACGCGTCTCGGCCCGGTTCCCAGTCCATGCCCAGGTGGCCGCACAGTCGCTCCATGAGTCCGGCCGGTTCGTCCATCAGTTCCTGGTGACGGACCGCCACGTTGGGCAATCCCATGGCGAAGAAGCGGCCGTAATGGTCGATGAAGGTGCGGCGGAACCAGTCGGGGTGACGGTCGCGCTTCCAGAACGAGTACGCGAGGTCGACGGGGTCTTTCCAGATCGCCACGTTGGCGACGGCCAGACCATCCTTGGCGGCCCACCGGTTGGCATCCAGGAGCCACGAGAGCTGCTTGGATGAGTCGACGATCGTGGTGGTGCCGGTGGCGGCCAACGCGTCCCGGTGGAAATGGCGCGCGGGCAGCCGGCTCAACTCGGCCCACACGGGGCACGGCCGCTGGTCGCAGCAGCATTCCAGTTCCAGGTGACGCTGGTGGTTGGGGCGGAACCAGGAGTACGCCTCGCCGACGGAGAACGCGTCGGGCGCATTGCCCAACATGAGGTCAAGGACCGTGGTCCCGCTGCGGCCCGTCCCGAAGACGTTGACGAGCCTGCCGGCTTCCCCTGGCACCGCGGGGCCCACGGACGCAGGCCCTTAGGCGCTTCCGTTCGCCCGGCCCGGGCGCCACGGCGGCCGGAGCATCACGCGTCGGACCGCCTTCCATACGGCGTTACGATAGTACCACCATGGCATCACCCGACGGCCCGGCCCGGTCGCGGCGGCATCACGGGTCGACGCGCCGTGGGCGAGGCCCAGGCTCTCCAGCCACGTCACCACGGAGCGGAGCCGTTCGTCCTCGGCCAACATCCGTTCCACCTCTGGGCGCACCGCGTCGAAGCCGGGCTCGAACCGTTCTTCCCGGCGGATCGTCGAGGCCCCCGCTTCGACCTGGTGGCGGGTGCGCAGGTTGCCAAAGAGCGGGTGGAGGTCGCCGTCCCAGAACCGTTCCTGGCCGGCCTCGAAGGGGATGTCCAAGGCCTCGGACAGACGGCGCAGCGTGGCGACCGGGTCGGCGGCCAGCTCCTCCACGCGCACGCCGACGAGGGGCACCCGGAGCTGTCGCAGCCGTTCGTAGTAGTCCAGTTGGTGCTTGCGCCACAGGGCGAGCGGCGAGCCCCGCTTCCAATAGGAGTGGGCGAGCGCCACCGGGTCCTTCCAGATGACCACGTGGCGCACGTCGAGGCCGTCGCGCGCCGCCCACCGGGCCGCGTCATGCACCCAGGACGGGTCCTTCGACGAATCGACGACCACGTCCTTGTCCATCTTGGCCAGGACGTCGCGGTGGAGGTGCCTGGCGGGCAGGTCCCGAAGCTGTTCCCAGGCAGGGCAGGGGCGCTGGCCGCAGGGGCACACGATGCGCAGGTGGTGTTCCTGTTCCGGGCGGTACCAGGCCTGCACTTCGCCGACGGAGAACGCCCGTGGGTGGCTGCCCAGCATCAGGTCCAGCATGGTGGAGCCGGAGAAGTTGCTGCTGCACACCAGGACGAGGGTGCCCACACGCGGCGATTCGGAGGACGGCCTTAAGGCTCAACCGAGCCGGACCACTTGCACCGGGCACGGGGCCTGGGCGATGAGCTCCTGCGCCATGCCGCCTACGTGGTACCGCTTGCCGAGGCGCCGGCTGCCCAAGACGACCAGGTCGAGGGGGTCCAGTTCCGCGAGCATCTCGTCGGCGGCATCCGTGGCATGGAGGACCCGCGTCTCCAGCGGCGTCTCCCATCGTGCGGCCAGTCGCTCCATGAACGTGAACAGGCCGGCCGGGGGTTCGCCTGGCTGGGTATGGATGTGCACGGCATAGACCGGGACGCCCAACGCCGCGGCGTGTTCGATGGCCGTCTCCTGGGCCAGGTACTCACGATCGCTTCCCTCCACGGGGACGACGACGCGGTTGACCGGCCGTGCGGAGGCCGTGACGACGGGCTTCGTGGCGGATTGCACGAGGGCCATGCAACCTTCACTTTGGACGCGGGCGGGGATAAGGTTGGTGGCCAGGGAACGCTTGGGCGCGGCCCGGCCTACGGCCGGACGACGATTTTACCGAACATTTCGCCCCGCTCCATGAGCGCCTGGGCCTCCTTGGCGTCGTCCAGGCTGTAGACCGAATCGACGATCGCCTTGACCTTCCCTTGGGCCATGAGGTCGAGGCCGGTGCGCAGGTCGTCCGGGGTGCCCATGGTGCTGCCGATCACCGAGAGCTGCTTCCAGAAGATGAGGCGGATGTCCGTCTCGCCCAGCGGCCCCGTGGTGGCGCCGCACGTGACCAGCCGGCCGCCGTTGCCCAGCGCCCGCACCGCGTGCTTCCAGACCGCTTGGCCCACCGATTCAAGGACCACGTCGAAGCCCTGTTTGTCCGTGGCCATGTAAGCCGTCTTGCCCCACGCGGGGTCCTCCCGGTAGTCGATCACCAGGTCGGCGCCCAGTGATCGCACCTTGGCCACCTTCTCGGGGGTGCTCGTGGTGGCACAGACCCAGGCGCCGAACGCCTTGGCCACCTGCACCATCATGACGCCCAGGCCGCCGCCGGCGCCCGGCACCAGCACCCGTTCGCCCGGTTTCAGCCGCGCCTTGCGGCACATGCGCACCACGGTGAGCAGTGTCAGCGGCACTGCGGCGGCCTCCTCCCACGACAGCTCCCGCGGCTTGGGCACCAGGTGGTCCGCTGGCACGACGACCTGCTCGGCCAGGCCACCCCAACGGGTCTCGCCGACGATCTCCGGCTGCGGTGGCACGATGAGGTCCCCGTTCTCGTCCGCGTCGAAGTTGAGGCCGCTGTTGACCACCACTTCGTCCCCGACGGCCACGCCCTCCACGTCGTCGGCCACTTCGACGACGACGCCGGCGATGTCCGTGCCGCCCACGTGGGGCAACGGCAGCTTGAGGCCGGGGAAACCCTCCCGGACGAAGAGGTCCAGGTGGTTGAGCGCGCACGCCTTCACCTGCACCCGGGCGTCGCCGGGGCCCAGCTCCGGGTCCGGCACCTCGTCCACGACCAGGTTGTCCAAGTCTCCGTGCTCGTAGAACACCGCCGCCTTCACGCGGCCGCGACGGCGCCGGCCCCGTTTGAGCGTGCCGCGCCACTCCCGGGCCGCAACGTTCACCTGGGGCCTCCCGGTCGCGCCCGGTATGCACAAGCTGATCGCGTTCCTGATGGTGAGCGTCGCCCTGGCCGGTTGTACCGGTGGCGGCCAAGGCAACGGCGGGGACGACGGCCATGACCACGGGGACCACGCCCACGGCGGCAACGTGCCTGACGACCTCGGAGAACCCTTCGAGGCGCCCGACGAGTTCCCGGGCCGCGAGACGGACGGGCCTGACCCGGCCACCCTGCCCGTGCCGGAATGGCGCGCCGGCGACTACTGGAACTTCACCTACGGCGAAGCCTGGGTGCGTTACCTCGTGCTCGGCGAAGAGACCCGCGACGGCAAGGCCGTCTACCGGGTCAACGTCACGCGCGGCCCCGGCCCGGCCTCCATGGGCAACGTGGCCTTCGCCGAGAAGGACAACCTGGGCGTCGTGGGCATCGAGCAGAACGGCTTCAACGTCACCTTCGGCTGCGCCCTGGGTCGCCTCCTACCCGTCATGGACGACGAACGCTCGTGCGACGGGCCCTTCGGCTACGGCCAGGTCAATGAGACGCGCTTTGTGGAAGGATGGCACACGTTCGAGACGCCTCGCGGCGACGTGGACGGCGTGCTCGTGACGATCATCACCGATGACGGCCGCACGGTCCGCCAGGCCCGCACCTGGTACGCCCCCGACGTCGGCTACCGCCTGGCGTTCATGGAGCCCACGGGCGAGACCTTCGTCCTCTCCGACTGGAACTGGCAGGCCGGGGACGCATGAGGCGCTCCCCCCTGGCGGCGCTGGTGGTCGGGGCGCTGCTCCTGGCTGGTTGCTCCGACAGCAGCGATGACGCCGACGACGCGGATGCGGGCGGCGTGCGCGTGGACGGATGGGACCGCGATCGGCCCCAGGGCAGCCGGTTTCGTTTAACCGAATTAACGTTACCGTTTTCAACGCGTCGACCGGCCTGGTACTCGACAGCTCGGCCGGCGGCTGGGTGAACGCCAACGATATTCGGTTTGTTGGATTCAACTGCGAAACGTTTATAGATATGCGATCGAAT
>JBMYRW010000001.1:0-91610 GCA_049602735.1 Thermoplasmatota archaeon | reverse complement strand
ACGACCCGGACACCTTGGACGGCGAGGGCTCTGGCGACGGAGCTTCCTCCGGCCAAGGGGCGACCGGCGAGGATGGACAGGACGACGATGGCCAGGAGGGCAGCCCGCCCACGCAAGAGGAACTGGACGCCATCGAGGTGCCCCAATGGCGCCTCGGCGATCGCTGGAACTTCTCTGCCTCCGAGGGCCGCTGGAGCGACTACCGCGTCGTCGGCATCAGCCAACGCGGCGACATCCCCACGTACCAGCTCGCGGTGCGCCACGGCTTCGGCGCTTCGTACACGTCGCAGAGCCTGTGGATCGACCAGGAGACCCTGGGCACCGTGGCGGTGAGCGAAGGCGGCGTGGAAGCGACCTTCGGCTGCCCCATCGGCCGGCTGCTCCCCGCGACGGACGACTCCTGGTCGTGCACCTATGCCGGTGGCACCGTGGAACAGGCCCGGACGGTCGGGTCGTGGGCCACGTACCAGACCGACGCGGGTGAGCGGCGGGGTATCCAGCTGCATTTCGAGACGGATGACGGCTTCCGCGAGACGCAGACGTTCTCCTGGTACGCTCCCTCCGTGGGTTACCGCGTGGCGTACGTGGACGACGATGGGCGCACCTACACGCTCCGGGCCTGGTCCTGGGCTGCTGGACCGTAGCGATCCGCGCACGCTGCCCGGTTGTTCCTCCGGCCCTTTGGGCCGGTATCTCACGACCGACTGGCTACGCCAGTAGCTCCGGTCCACCGGTCGCGCAAGCGCAACCGGTATCTCACGACCTGATCGCTACGCGATCAGCTCGCGCTCTTCTACAGGGACCCACTTGAGGTTCAACTCGCCCTGGTAGTCCGACAGGGGCCGGATGAGGCGGTTGTTCTCGTGCTGCTCGATGACGTGCGCGCTCCAGCCGGCCACGCGGGCCATGGCGAAGATCGGCGTGAACAGGTCGATCGGGATGCCCATCGTGTAGTAGCCGCTGGCGGAGAAGAAGTCGACGTTGGCATCGAGCCCCTTCTGTTCCTTGACGGCCTTCTGGATGGCGAGGCTCATCTCGTACCACTTCATGTTGCCCGCCTGCTCGGCCAGGTCCTTCGACAGGGCGGCCAGGTGCGGCGCGCGGGGGTCGAGGGTCTTGTAGACGCGGTGGCCGAAGCCCATGATGCGCTCCTTGCGGTCCAAGGCTTCCTTGATCCACTCGGTGGTGTCCTGCCCGGACTCATCGATCGCCACGAGCATCTTCATGACACCGATGTTGGCGCCGCCGTGCAGGGGGCCCTTCAGGGTGCCGATGGCGCTCGTGATGGCGCTGTGGTAGTCGCTGAGGGTGGCCGCGGTGACGCGGGCGCTGAACGTGGAGGCGTTGAGGTCGTGGTCGGCGTGCAGGATGAGTGCCACGTCGAGGGCCCGCTCGGCCGCCGCGGTGGGCTTCTCGCCATTGAGCAGCCAGAGGAAGTTGCCCGCGTGGCTCAGGGTGGCATCGCTGGGCAGGGGCTCGAGGCCCCGGCGCAGGCGGTGGTAGTGGGCCAGGATCGTCGCGACCTGGGCGGTCACCTCGATCGCCTTGGCGCGGTCGCCTTCGACGCTGTGGTCGTCGGCGTCGTCGCGGCCGGCGGCCAGCGCGCTCACGACGGTGCGCAGGGCGTCCATGGGGCCCATGCTGGTGGCGACCTGGCGCAGGACCTTCATGGCGGCCGGCGGCAGTTCGCGGTGGGCGGCCAGGTCCTCCTTGAAGGTGGTCAGTTCGTCGCGGGTGGGCAGGCGGCCTTCCCAGAGCAGGAACGTGGTCTCTTCGAAGGTGGCGTTGGGCGCCAGCTCGTCGATGTCGTAGCCCCGATAGCTCAGGATGCCCTCGGCTCCATCGATGTAACAGATGGAGGACTCCGCCGCCGTGATGCCTTCGAGACCCTTGGATGCCATGATCGTCACCGTGTGGCGGCTGCCGCCCTGGCAGCCACCGGTTAGCGGGCCAAGGGTGGGCGTCGTTTAGCCGCTTTGGCGTCCGGGCACCCGAGGCGGGGCCCCACGCACCGGTTCTGTTCGATTTGACTGAAGATGTTCGAGGCGGCGGGGTGCAGCGGCAACCATCAAGAGCCCCTTCGAGGCTCGCCGCGCCGTGGAGCACAACGGCACCGTCGAAGGCGACATGCAGGGCGCCGACGCGCCGGCCCTCGAGGCCTCACCCAACGCCTTCCAATCGGTCCTCGACTGGTTCGACGACCCCGCCAACGAGCTGGCGGTGCGGCTCATCGCGACGGCAGCGATCTTCCTGCTCTCCTGGGCCCTGATGAAGCTCTCCGAGCGGACGCTCACCCGGTCCGCCAGGCGCTACGCCAGGCTCCGCTCCTTCGACGACTACCAGACCAAGGTGGTCGTCGGCCGCACCAAGCCCATGCGGCTCGTCATCGGCATCTCCATCTTCGTGCTGGCGGCCATCAGCCTGCTCGGCGTCTGGGGGCTGCAGAACGCCTTCACGGGCCTGCTCGCCGGCGCTGGGTTCGCGGGCATCGTGATCGGCCTGGCCGCCGCGGACACCATCGGTGACATCGTGGCCGGCTTCCTCATCTTCGCCAACCACCCCTTCGACATCGGCGACTGGGTGGAGATCGACATGGTGCAAGGCTACGTCGAGGACATCAGCCTCGGCGCCACCACGCTCTTGACCTTTGACAACGAGAAGGTGACGATCCCCAACCGCATCGTCGAAGGCAGTCGTGTCAAGAACTTCACCCACGGCCGCAAGCTGCGCCGCCGCCTTGCCGTGGGCGTCGAGTACGGCAGCCACCTCGGCCTGGCGATGAAGACCATGGTGGAACTGGCCAAGCAGCACCCTGAGATCATGGACGAACCGGAGCCGATGGCGATCACCGCCGGCTTCGGGCCCAGCAGCGTCGACCTGGAGCTGCGTTACTGGGTGGAACCGATCCGGTCGAGTGTGCTCAAGACCCAGACCGACCTGTTCCATTCCATCCACGACACGTTCGTCAAGAAAGGCATCAAGATCGCCTTCCCCCACATGCAGGTGGTCCAGGCCAACCCGTGGCGCCTCGACAGCCGCCGCGGCGAAGAGACGGTCATCAAGCTGGACACCACGCCGGCCCGCATCAACATCGACTCGCCCCGCGCCGAGGACGAACGCATGGGCGTCGGATCCGACGACGACGAGAAGGAAACGGACCGCCCCGTCACCTCTGGGGCGCCCAACGTGGAGGACAACCCCGCCGGCTACGACGACCCGAGGGACCTCCGATGAAGGCCGCCAAGCCGTTCGCCGCCGCCCACCGCGGCCTCTCCGCCGAGCACCCCGAGAACACGCTGGCAGCCTTCGAAGCGGCCGTCGAGGCCGGGTTCCCCTGCCTGGAGATGGACCTCCGTCGTACCCGGGACGGCGAAGTGGTCGTGCTGCATGACGCCGGCGTCGAACGGACCACCCAGGGCAACGGCCGCGTGGACTCCATGACCTACGACGAGTTGCGCAGCCTCGACACCGGCGCCGGCCCGGTCCCCCGCCTCGACGACGTCTTCGCCGCGCTCTCCGATTGGGAAGGGCTCTGGAACCTGGAGATGAAGGACAACGACGCCACGGGCCCCGCCTTGGAGCTGGCGCAGCACCACGGCGTCCTCGACCGCGTGCTGGTGAGCAGCATGAGCCCCAAGGCCCTCAAGCTCGCCCTTGAACGGTTCCCCGACGCGCCGCGCGGCCTCATCGTCCTAGGCCCCGTCGACGGTGACGACCTGGAGATGGCCGCCAAGCTCGGCTGTCAATGGATCAACGCCGACCACGACTTCATGAGCGACGCCGTGGCCGAACGCATCCACGGCGAAGGCTTCCACCTGGGCGTCTGGACCGTCAACGACCCCGACCGGGCCCTGGAGATGACCCGCCACGGCGTCAGCTGCGTCATCACGGACACCCGTGAGGTGCTGCATGCCATGAACCGCGATCTTCTCGTCGGCGGGACCTAGAAAGCGCGCACGCAGGCAAAGACCTGCATCACGAGGCTGCGACCGGCCGATGGCTTAAGTGACGTCAACCGGTTGGCCACGATATGGTCGCGTTCCGTTTTGCCATGCTCGTTTCTGCGTTGTTCCTTGTCTCTTCGGCTCTGACGCCGTCGGGAGCCGCAGAGCCCATCGTCGTCTCGCCCGATGAGGATGCGGAGGCCGATTGGTATGCTATCAGTGTGTTCGGTGATGCCTCCTGCCAGTACAGCGGATGCGTCGCCGTCAGCGTGGCCGGCAATTCGACCGCTTGCACCGGCAACAATGAGGAATACCAATGCTGGGCCGTGGCCGGCGTCGGCGATGCGGATGCCTGCCAGGACCGGGACTACTGGTCCACCGATGGCTGCATCGCGGCCTCCGGCCTGGGCGACGCCCACGCCTGCGACGACCTGGGCGGCGCGAGCGGATGCGTTGCGGCCAGCGGTGCCGGAGACGCCACGGCCTGCGATGGTGCCCTCGATGAAGGCGCCGCGGACTGCGTGGCGGTCTCACCTTTGGGCGATGCTTCTGCCTGCGATGGCATCTACAGCGCAGGGGACTGTACTGCGGTCTCCGGCGCCGGCGACGCATCCTCGTGCACGGTCCTGTCGTCGGCCAGCCGGTGCGTCGCCGTCTCGGTGCTCGGTGAAGCGGAGGCCTGCCGCAGCGACGACGAGGCTGACCTTTGCTTGGCGATCGACGGGACGCCGTAGCCTGCTCCCATCGGTTTATCCCCAACGTTCCCCTGGCGAGGGCCGTGGAATCCAAGACCGTCCAGGCTGACAGCGGCGCCGCTGGCCGGCGCACCAAGGCCGAATGGGAGGACGAGACGCTCGCCAAGGCCCTCGCCCGCTTCCCTGAGCGCCGCGAACGGTTCGTCAACCTGTCCGACCGTGAAGTGGGCCGTCTCTACAACGAGGAGGACCTGGCGCGCGTCGGCTTCGACTACCACACGGACCTGGGCTACCCGGGCGAGTTCCCGTTCACGCGCGGCGTGCAGCCGACCATGTACCGTGGCCGCCTCTGGACCATGCGGCAGTTCGCTGGGTTCGGCACCGCTGCCGAGACCAACGAGCGCTTCAAGTTCCTCCTGTCCCAGGGTACAACGGGCCTGTCGACGGCGTTCGACTTCCCGACGCTGCAGGGCTTCGACAGCGACCACCCGTACAGCCTCGGCGAGGTCGGCAAGGTGGGCGTGGCGATCGACAGCCAGGACGACATGACCAGGCTCTTCGACGGCATCGGCCTGGACGACGTGTCGGTCAGCATGACGATCAACGGCCCTGCGCCGGTCATCTGGGCGTTCTATCTGGGCGCCGCCGAGCAGCAGGGCGTCCCCTTCAACAAGCTGCGCGGCACCATCCAGAATGACATCCTGAAGGAGTACCAGGCGCAGAAGATGTTCATCGTCCCCCCCGGCCCCGCCCTGGAGCTGGTGCTGGACACCTTCGAATGGGGCAGCGCCCACGCGCCGGCGTTCAACACGGTCTCCATCAGCGGTTACCACATCCGTGAGGCCGGCTCGACGGCGGTGCAGGAGCTGGCGTTCACGCTGGCCAACGGCATGGAGTACGTGCGTCGCGGCGTCCAGCGGGGCCTCCCGGTGGACTCTTTCGCCCCGCGGCTCTCGTTCTTCTTCAACGCCCACAACGACTTCTTCGAGGAGATCGCCAAGTACCGCGCCGCCCGCCGCATCTGGGCCCGCTTCATGAAGGAAGAGATGGGCGCCGAGAACCCCAAGAGCTGGCTGCTGCGGTTCCACACCCAGACGGCCGGCATGACCTGCACGGCGGAGCAACCGGAGAACAACATCGTGCGTGTGGCCCTGCAGGCCCTCGCCGCGGTCCTCGGCGGCACCCAAAGTCTCCACACCAACAGCTTCGACGAAGCCCTCGCCCTTCCGACCGAGAAGGCGGTCCGCATCGCGCTGCGTACCCAGCAGATCATCGCCCAGGAGTCCGGCGTCGCCAACACCATCGATCCGCTTGGCGGCAGCTACTACCTGGAGACGCTCACCAGTGAGATGGAGGAGGCCGCCCGGGACTATTTCCGCCGCATCGAAGCGATCGGCGGTGTCGTGGCCGGCATCGAGAAGGGCTTCTTCCAGCGGGAGATCGCCGACTCCGCCTACCGCTACCAGAAGTCCGTCGAGACCAACGACCGCGTCATCGTCGGCGTCAACGCCCAACGCATCGAAGAGGAGCCCTACGGGGAGATCCTCAAGATCGACGCCGAAGGCGAGCGCCGGCAAGTGGACGGCCTGGCCGCCTTGCGCCGCGACCGCGACGCCGCTGCGGCTGAGACGGCCATCAACCGGTTCCAGGAGGCGTTCGCCATCGAAGGGCCCGAGCGCCAGAACCTGATGCCGTTCCTGCTGGAGTGCAGCCGCACCAAGTGTACCCTCGGCGAGATCCGCAACGCCATGGTGGATGTCCACGGAGAGTATAGGGAACCGGCGATCTTCTGATGCAGACCGCATGGGGCGGCCGACCCGTCGATGAGACCATCCTCGACCACCTGCGCAAGGCGATCGAGAAGGAGAAGACCCGCGTCGAGAGCGCCCGTTGGACCGCCGTCATGGGCGTCATCCTCATGTTCGCCGGGCAGATCATGACCGCCTTCGCCCTCGGGGGCGCCGCCATGACCCTCTGGGGCAGCGCCGCGTGGATCGTCTACGCCCGCCGCCTGGCCCGCCTGGAACAGGAGGAATGGGATGCCATGGGCCTTCCCGATCCCTTCGACACCATCGAGCGCGTCAACAACGGGGAGTGGCCCGAAGGTCCCGAACGCCCGCCGACGGACGAAGGGGACTGACCCCGTAGGCGCCCCGTTGACGTGCTACGCGGCGACAGGGATGCATGAGCCGCGAAGAGCTCCTAGAGGCCTGCCTCGACGTCCACCAGGACCTACTGAAGATGGAACAGGATGTCAACGAATGGCTCGGCCAACTGCTGGGCCCGGCGCCGTAGCGGCAGACCCAAGCCGCCCACCGTGCCTCGCCGCGCGTGAGCCTCGACTTCCGTAGCGACACGATCACCCAGCCCACGCAGGCGATGCGCGACGCCATGGCCGCCGCCGATGTGGGCGACGACGTCTTCGGGGAAGACCCCACGATCGCCAAGCTGGAGGAAGAGGCCGCCCGCCGGATGGGGATGGAGGCGGCGCTGTTCACGCCGACCGGCACCATGGCGAACCAGATCGCCCTCTGGGTCCACAGTGGCCGCGGGGGGCAGGCAGTCGTGGAGGAGAACTGCCACATGGCCCTCTACGAAGGAGGCGCGGCGGCGCTCCTGCACGGTGTGAGCCTTCGCACCCTGCGCGCGCCCAGGGGCATCTTCGGCCCGGACGACCTGGAGCCTCACATCTTCCCCGACGATCCCCATTTTGCGGCGACCAAGATCGTCGCCATCGAGAACACCCACAACTGGGCCGGCGGCACGGTGTGGCAGCCGGGTGAGGTGCGCGCGGTGGCCGAGTTCGCCCACGACAAGGGCGCGGCGCTGCACGTGGACGGTGCCCGCATCTTCAACGCCGCAACGGCCGCCGGCGCGACGCCGGACCGACTCCTAGGCGGCGCGGACAGCGTCATGTTCTGCCTCTCCAAGGGGCTCAGCGCACCCGTTGGGAGCCTCCTTTGCGGCAGCTCCGAGTTCATCGAAGAGGCCCATTTTGCCCGCAAGTGCCTCGGCGGCGGCATGCGTCAAGCCGGCGTCATCGCGGCGGCGGGCCTCGTCGCCTTACAGAAGATGGTGGACCGTCTCGCCGACGACCACGCCAACGCCCAGCGCCTGGCCGTCGGCCTCGCGGCGGTGCCAGGCCTCGCGCTGGCAGCCCCGGTGGAGACCAACATGGTCATGGTGGACACCAGCGCCACGGGCATGGCCGGCGAGGCGTTCTGCGCAGCCCTCGAAGCGGCGACCGGCGTACGGGCCTTGACTCGTGATGCAGGCCCCACGGCGCGGTTCGTCACCCATCGGCACATCACGGAGGCGGACGTGGACGAGGCTGTCGCGGCCGTCGCTGGTTGGGTCAAGGGACTATAGCCCCCCTCGCCGCTGCTCGGCTGTGCCCGGCATCCAGGCCCGTTTCGCCGACTGCCATGTCTTCCGCCGTCCCCCCGGCGCGGTGGCGACGGCGGAGGAGTGGTTGGTGATGAAGCGGGCGCCCCACATCCCCCTGGGTGGTACGTGGCAGATGGTGCAGGGCCACATCGAGGCGGGGGAGAAGGCGTACGAGACGGCGCTGCGGGAGCTGGGGGAGGAGACGGGGCTGCGGCCGCTGCACTTCTACCAGACGAGCTACGTCAACCGGTTCTACCTGGCCGCCTACGATGAGATCATGCTGAGCCCCGTGTTCTGTGCGGAGGTGGCCGGCGACGCCCAGGTCGCCTTGTCGGAGGAGCACACGGAGTTCCGATGGGTGTCGGCTGCGGAGGCGATGGAGCATTATCCGTGGCCGGGGCAGCGCAAGAGCCTGCAGATCGCCCGCGAGCAGTTCGTCGTGGGCAGGCCGCGGCCGGAGAGCTGCCTGGATGACCTGGTGGGCCTGTAGGGGCCTCCGCGGGGGCCGCCGCTGGCGGGGGCCACGCGTTTATGGCGGCGGCGCGGCATGGCGACCTGGTTGGTTCCATGCGCGCGTCCCTTGTCCTCCCTGCTCTGCTGATGCTCTTGGCCGCTGGCTTCCAGATGGTCCCGGCAGCGGCGGACGGCCCCGCTGACGCCTGGTGGACGGAGGGCCGCAACGACTTCTTCGTGGAGATGCCTGACGGTACGCTGCTCGATGCCCTGATGATCGTCCCGAACGGCACGCAGCCCGGCGACGAGCTGCCGGCGCTCGTGGCGATCCACGGCTACGGTGGCTCCAAGGATGACGACACGGCGCAGTTGGCTGCCGACAATGGCTACGTGGGCTTCGCGTACACGACGCGAGGCTTCGGCCAGAGCACCGGACTCATGGACGTGGTCGGCCCGGCGTCGCAGCAGGACCTGGTGGACATCGTGGCCTGGCTCAAGGCGAACGGCCCCGTCGTGGAGGACGCCGTGGGGGTCGTGGGTGCCAGCTACGGCGGTGCCCATTCGTTCTGGGCGGCGGCGCGCCCCGATTCCGGCGTCGCGGCCGCAGCGCCGGTCGTCGGCTGGACCGACCTGGAGCTCGCTCTGCGGCCAAATGACGTCTTCAAGCTTAGCTACGCCATGGGCTTCTACGTCAGCGGCCATGGCCTGGCGCAGTCCGGCGACGACCCGATCGAGATGGAGCTGTTCGGGGAGAACATCGGCCGCCGCTGCTTCTGCGAGACCTACGATCCCGCCGTCCACGCGGCCCTGGCGCACCAGTTGGCCGGCATCGATTCACCGTGGATGGAGCAGATCTGGGCGGAGCGCAGCGTCCGCGACCTGGCGCATCAGATCACCATCCCGACGTTCATCATCCAGGGGCTCAACGACGACCTGTTCCCTGGCGACCAGGTCTTGGAGTTCTTCGAGGCGATCCCGACGGAGCACAAGCGGCTGCACTTGGGGTACGCGGGCCATCCGCGCGCCGTGCAGGAGGGGCCCGAGGTGGACTTCCTGTACGACGAGATCATCGCGTTCTTCGACCATTACCTCAAGGGCGCCGGCCCGAGCCCGATTGACCCCGCCAACCCCATCACGGTCTCCAGTCGCCCCTGGGACGGCACCAGCTTCGCCCTGGCCGACTGGCCCGACGACGCCGGCCCGGCCCTGAGCCTGGGCGCCGATGGCTCCCTGGGCGCCGCTGCCGGCGCGGACGGTGTGGTTGCCCTCGTGCCGACCCACGTGGCCGGCATCCCCGACGACGGCGCGGCAACGCTCCTGTTCCCAGAGCTCTCCTACTTCCCCGCCGGCACGCCCGTGGACACCGTGAGCTTCAGCACGGGCCCATTGACAGAGGCGACGAAGCTGCTGGGGACCCCGACCGCCGACCTGGTGATGACGCCGCTCGGCGCCCACGTCCAGGTGGCGGTCAAGGTGTTCGATGTGGCCCCCGACGGCTCCGCCGACCTGGTGACCAAGGGCATCCTGGGGCTGCGCGACCGCCTGCCCGGCGTGGCGCTGCCGACGACGTTCGATCTGCAGCCGTACCACCACACCTTCGCGGCCGGCAACAGCATCGAGGTGCGCGTGGCCGCCGGCGACTTCCCGAGCTTCCAGGGCTACCCCAGCCAGAGCGGCTTCGTGCTCCACATGGGCGCGGACGGCTCCACGGTCAGCCTGCCGCTGGCTCCCGCCTGACCTCGGCCTGAAGCCTCTTGACCGGGCCCGGGCTCGCCGCCTCGTGGACTGGACCGAGCGCCACCGCCCGACGAGCCTGAAGGAGATCGTGGGCAACGGCCCCGCGGTGCGCCAGCTCGGCGAATGGGCCCAGTCCTGGGTCGGCGGCATCCCGAAACAACGGGCGCTCATCCTGGCCGGCCCTCCTGGTGTGGGCAAGACCAGCGCCGCCCTCGCGCTGGCGGCCGACATGGGCTGGCAGGTGGTGGAGCTCAACGCCAGTGACGCCCGCAACGCGACGGCCATCAAACGCGTGGCGACGGCCGGGGCGCTGCATCAGACGTTCAATGACGACGGCAGCTTCCACGCGGTCGGCACCGACGCGGGGCGCAAGCTGATCGTGCTCGACGAGGCGGACAACCTGACGGAGCGGCTCTCCGGCGAGAACGCGGCAGGCGGCTCCGGTAGCGGCGACGAGGACCTGTCCGACCGGGGCGGCAAGGCCGCGATCCTCGACACGATCCGCCGCACGCAGCAGCCGATCGTCCTCATCGTCAACGACCTCTACGCCCTCCAGAAGGGCAGCGGCGCGGCGCTGCGCACCCTGGCGGCCACGGTGAAGTTCAACCGCGTCAACGTCCGTTCCATCCCGAAGGCGCTCGACGGCGTGGCCCGCAAGGAGGGCATCAAGGTGGACCGGGACGTCCTGGAGACGATCGCGGCGCGGGCGGGCGGCGACCTGCGCGCGGCCGTCCGCGATCTTCAGTCTCTTGCTGCTGGCCGGGGCCATGTCTCGTCCGCCGACCTGGGAAGCCTGGGCTTCCGCGACGCGACGGGGACCCCGTTCGACCTGGTCAAGCACGTGCTCAAGGGGCACGACATGGACGCCGTGCGACGGGAGGCCCGCAACGTCGACATCACGCCAGAGGACATCGCCCTCTGGATCGACGAGAACATCCCCAAGGCGTACCGGCACCCCCGCAACCTTGTGGCGGCGTACGAGAGCCTCAGCCGCGCCGATGTGTTCCTGGGCCGCACCCGCCGACGCCAATACTTCGGCCTCTGGAGCTACGCCGGCGAACTGGCCACGGTGGGCGTGCAGGCGGCCCGCGTGGTGGAGGAGCGCCCCCAGCGCGGCGGCGGATTCCAGCCGTTCGGCTTCCCCCAGTACCTGATGAAGATGAGCCGCAGCCGCGGCAGGCGGCAGGCCCAGGCGGCCCTCGCAGGCGCCATCGGCAAGGGCACCCATGCCTCCCAGCGCAAGGTCCGTGACGGCACGCTCCAGGCGGTCGAGGCGCTCTTCGCGTCCGACCCGGAGTTCGCGGCCCACCGCACCCATGAATGGGACCTGACGGACGACCAGGTGGCCCACTTGTTGGGCGCCGGGGCCAAGGACAAGGCCGTCAAGGAGATCCGCGAGAAGGTGAAGGAGCTCCAAGCGATCGAGGCGGAGGCGGCCAAGGGCGCCGCGGTGCGACGAGGACCCCTGGACGGGCCGCTGGCGCGCGCGTCGGAGCCCAAGCCGGCCAGGTCCGAGGCCAAGCCCGCCGAGGCCAAGCCTGAACCGGAGCCTGAGCCCGAACCGGAGAAGCCGAAGCGGCCCAAGCCCGCCGGCGGCCAGGCCAAGCTGTTCTGAAGGCGTCCCGGGCCGCAAGCCTAACGGCGCCGCCTCGATGGGGTGGCATGTTCCACCCGCCCCACCCGATGCCCGTGCTGGCCCTGCTGGTCGTCCTGGGAGCCCTGGCGGCACCCGGCGCCCACGCGCTGGAGCCGCCGATGGAGCATGAAGAGGACTGGGCGGATGCTCCACGTTCCGTCACCGTGACCCTGGATGCCGCAGGCTACACCGTCGAACGGCTGGACCCGCAAGGCGAACGGCTGACGTTCCAGTACGCGGTGGGCAACGGCTCCATCGGCCTCGCGGCGCCCGGCAGCCCGCCCCTGTGGCTGCACCCTGCATCGCTGGTGGCCTACGACGACCTGGACGAGGATGGACGCATCAGCCTCGGGGACCCGATCCTGCGACGCGTGGACCTCGCGGCGGCCACGGGGCTGCGGCCGACGCACACAGAACCGGAACCAGGCCGGCACCTCCTGGTGGCCCAACGCTCCCTTCCCGACGGAGGGAGGATCACCTGGAGCGCCCTTCTGGCGGAGGTGGCGATCAATGACCCGGACCTGGCGACCGCCTCGGTGAACCTCGACCTGCGCATCGAACGGTTCGCGGCGCCCGAGGCCGGCAACCGCACAAGGTTGGCCCTGGAGCTGCGAGTGGATGGTCGTCCTGAGCTGCTTGAGCGGGCGCTGGTCCAGCAAGGAACCGACGCGGCCACTTACCTCGCCTGGAGCGGCCTGGCCGGCACGGGAGGTCGCTCGGAGGCCGTCCACGACACCCGCGTCGCCTACGATGGTGAAGATGCCGCAGGGGCCCAGGCGGTGGTCTGGATCAGTTACCCCGCGGCTGAGGTGGTACGGCACGACCTGCAGATGGGCGCCGTCCGCCCGGTGGGCGCAGGTCCGCTGGAGGTCATCCGGGACGAGGTCCAAGGGAACTGGCCGACGCTGCTGGCCGGCGGCGCCCTTGCCACGGTGCTCCTGTTGGTGGCGCGTCTGCGGAGGTCCGCATGAGCCTTGGGACCAACCTGGCCGTCGGGGCCTTGCTGGTGGTGGCCGCTGCGCTGACCGCGTTGGCTTGGCTGGCGTGGACCCAGCGCCGTAGCCCCAAGGTGCTGCTCTTGGCCGTCGGGTTCAGCCTGTTCCTGCTCAAGGGCGCGGTGCTCACGGGCAGCCTGTTCACGTCGGCGGCCTGGGCGGACGACCTGCTCCTGCCTATGGTGCTCTTCGACCTCGGGGTCCTCACGGCGTTCTACGCGGCCGTCGTGAGGCCGGCGCGGCCATGACGGAGGCCCTCGAACTCGACGTGCGCCGCCGGTTGTACGAGGTGGTGCATCAGTATCCGGGCCTGCACCTGCGCGAGGTCTCTCGGAGGGCCCGCCTGGAGACGAACCATGCCAAGTACCATCTGCGGTACCTGGAACGGCATGAATTGGTCGCGTCCACGCGGGAGGACGGCTACTGGCGGTTCTGGCCGACGGGCAAGGAGGCGGCACCGAGCCGCCAGGAGCGGCGTTGGCTGGGTCTGCTACGACGCCCGGTCCCCTTCGGCGTGGCCTTGACGCTGGCGGCGGAGGGGGAGCGCTCGGCGGGCGCCTTGGCGGAGGCCGTCGGGGTGACACCGGGCACCTTGACCCATCACCTGAAGCGGCTGGAGAAGGCCGGCGTGGTGGCCACGCGGCCCGACGGGCGCCGGAAGATGGTCCGTCTATGCGACGCGGACGCCGTGATCGGGTTGCTCGGTCGTCACAGGCCGCCCAAGAGCCTGGTCAACGAGTTCCTGGACACCTGGGACGCACTGGACCTCCGGGCAGGGGCCGACGCAGAAGACGAAGAAGAGGGGGAGGAAAGGGACGGAGGGGAGGAAGAGGTGGAGGAGCCGCAGGCGCTTCCTTAGAAGCCCTGGTCGTAGTAGAGGAGCAGCTGGCCGCTCACCAGGGTGGCACCGCTGTTGGCCTCCAGTTCGACGGCGTGGTCGCCGACGATGTCCAGGTCGCCGTCGAGACGCAGTTCTTCCGTCTCACCGGCATCGACCTCGACGACCTGCTCCTGCACGACGACGCCGCCGGGGCCGGTCAGCCGCACGACGATCTCGGACGTGCCGGTCAGGGTGGCACCTTCGATGTCCAGTTCAAGGCGGAAGCCGTCGATGCCGGTCCGCGTAGCGAACTCCGTCGTGGACGTGCTGCTCTGGTTGCCCGCAGGCAGCGCGTACAGCGCCTCCGAGGGCAGGACATGGCGCTCGTTGATGGCCACGGTGTGCGTGGCGGCATCGGTCAGGGTGGGGCCGTTCTCGCCACCGTCATCCGCGACGGTCACGGTGACGGTGTATTCGCCACCCTGGTCGTAGGCGTGCTCCACGCGGGCCTCGTCGGCGTTGTCCACCTGCATGGTCTTGCCGTCACCGAAGTCGAACGTCCAGCGCGTCACGTCGCCGTCAGGGTCGGTGGCGGCCTGTGCGTCGAACACGAGTGCTTCATCGGTCCACGCAGTGTCTTCGGGTACGTGCAAGGCCGCTACAGGGGCAGCGTTGCCGTCGGTCGTAGCGTCGTCGGTGCAGCCGGAGAGTGCCACGAGAGCGAGGCTGACGACGGCGGTCATGGGCAGGGCCTTCAGGTTGTGCTTGGTTCCCATTTGGGTCACCGATGCCCACGTCGCCGCCGTATCATATAACGAATCTTTCACGCCAATCAAAGCGTGAAGCGACGTTTTGATTCATGTGAAAGAACGGTCAAAGGGCAGACCCGAGGCGGCCGCCGAGCCAAGCCACCAGCGGCCCACCGATGGTCGTCGCCGCCACGTACCCCGCCGCTGCGGCCCGTTGGCCGGCCTGCCAGAGGCTTGTCGTCTCGACACTGAACGTGGACAGGGTGGTGAAGGCCCCTAGGAACCCGGTGGCGAAGCCGGCCTTCGCCGCCGCGCTCCAGTCGTCGCCCGCGCCGCCCAGGAGCAGCCACCCGAGGGCGAAGCTGCCCACCAGGTTGATGGCAAGGGTCATCCACGGGAACGGCAACGCGCCGTCACGGGCGGGGCCGGTCGCCCAGTGCCCCAGGGCGTATCGGGCCAAGGCTCCCAGGGCGCCACCGAGGGCGACGGCGGCTGCCTGGCGGGCGTCCACGGCCTTGCAAGCGCGTGACTGGCAAAGCGTTACCGAGGCGGCCCCGCATCCATCGACAGTCAAGCCTGCGGCCCAGCCGCCTTATATCGTCGATTTCCGCTTGGGCGGCGTGGTCCGTGGTGCAACCCTGTTGGCAAGCCTGCTTCTGATCTCGGGAGGGGTCTCGGCGTTCCCGACGACGGCACCGCCCGCGGCCGACGCTGCGACACTCCAGACATGGGTGTTCGACTGCGACCGACCCTTGGATGTGGGCAGCCTGGTTGTGGTCCAAAGGGTCGAGCTGCGCCCCCTCGAGGACTGCGAAGGCCCCAAGCTGCTTCAGATCACGGGCGAGCTGCTTCATATCCGACCGGGGGGGCTCCTTCGTCTGCCGGATGGCGCGCCCGGCCAAGCCCAGACGATGCGCGCCTGCCATGAAACGGCCGAGGCCATGGGCATGTCAGGGGAGGATGGCTGGGGCATCGACCTCCACGTCGAACGATTGGTGATCGACGGGCCGCTTCACCTGGGCAACGGCGGCCGTGGCGGCGATGCGGTCGCGCTCGCCTGCGCGGGTACGGATGCTTGGGCGCAGGCCGGCGACGGTGGACTGGCCGGGGCTCTGCTGGTGGACGGGCAGGCGGTGGACCCCCGCGATTGGGACCTGCTGGGTGGCATCGGCGGATCCGGCGGCGATGCCCGTGCGGCGAGCGGGCCCCAGGATGGGACGGCCCGGGGCGAAAACGGCACCGCGGTCGTTGATCCCAACGGAGGCAACGCAGGCCTGGCTACTGGCGGCGCCCGTGGGTCCGGTGCCCATGGCGGTAATGCAACGGCCATCGGTGGGCAGGGCGCCGTAGGAACGACCTGGGGTGGGCTGGGCGGCAACGCCGATGCCATCGCTTCAGCCGGCAACCCTGGTTACTTCCACCAGGCCAGCGACCAGAAGCGGGATGGCGGCCACGGCGGCTGGGCAACGGCCATCGGTGGCGACGGCGGGCCCGGCCTCAACGGCGGTGGGGGTGGCTACGCCAACGCCACCGGCGGCGCGGGGGGCTACGGCGCGTCGATCTTCTGGGTGGAGGGCCTTGGCGAAGCGCCAAAGGCGGGCAATGGCGGCGATTCAGGCGACGCTGATGCAACAGGTGGCCGCGGTGGAATCGGTGCAATTCGAGGCGGTGATGGCGGTTGGGCCGACGCGCGTGCCCACAATGCTGGATACGGCGGTAATGCCACCGTCGTAGGCGGACTCGGGGGCAACGGCGGTTCGGGCGGCGCCGCCTATGCGACCGCCGGGTTCGGGGATCTGTCCCCTGGTGGCCAAGGCGGCTCCGGGGGCTCGGCGGAAGCTCAATCGGGCCGGGGAGGCTCCGGGGGACACGCGTCTGGAAGCCCAGGCCTCGGCGGCCAAGGCGGTGGCGCCGACGGAATTGGAGGAGACGGCGCATTCGGCATGTTTGGCGGCAACGGCGGTAGTGCGACCGCGACATCAGGCGGGGCAGGGGCCAACGGCGCATTGTTCCCTCCCCAATCCGGCCCGCCTGACAAGATAGTTCAGGACGATCTTTCAACGGAGTGGCTAGATGATCGCTCGCAAGAAGCGCACAGCGCAACCGATTCCGAAGACGATGAGGCCGCGATGCCGGCAACACCCATCGGTGCGGGCGCCATCTTGGTGGCCATCGCGGCCGCTCGGCGCCGCCACCGCCTGACCACCTGAGTCCCCATCACCCTCTTATACGGGGTCCGGTCCTGGCCGGCCACTCGCGGCCCCGATAAGGGGAGGTGCATCCATGGGTAACATCCGTCCGACGTACATCAAGCGCATCGCCATCGAACTCGTGCGCAAGCACAACGAGGAGTTCAGCGACGACTTCGATCACAACAAGAAGAAGGTCGACGAGTTGGCCGACGTCAGCTCCACCACGTTCCGCAACCGCATCGCCGGCTACGTGACGACCTACCGCAAGAACTGGGAAGCGGCGACCGTCGAGGCCGACGACGCCGAGCCCATCGCCGACGTCGACGCTGACGCCGAAGCGACCGTGGCCGCTTAGGCCCGACGCGTACCTGCCTGCGGGCCGCGGGCAAGCCTTTCTCCTTCCTTTCCTCGATTTTCAGACCCCACTAACCCGATTGTGGGTGGCAACTCATCCTTGATGAACCACCAGCGGGTGGGTCGGTTGTGAACCCGAACGTCCAGGCCGCCCTCCGCGCCCTCCAGGAGGGCCGCATCGTGCTCGTGTACGACGCCGACGGCCGCGAAGAAGAGGTCGACATCGTCGCCGCCGGGCCCCACGTCAGCCCCGACGTGGTGCGCACCATGCGCATGGATGCCGGCGGCCTCGTCTGCACCGCCATCGGCCCCGAGATCCACCAGGCGCTCGGGCTGCCGTTCGCTGCCGACCTGCTGGCCGATGCCGCCCGCGACCACCCGGTCCTGGCCGGCACGACCCCGGACGACATCCGGTACGACCCGTCCAAGAGCAGCTTCGGCGTGACGATCAACCACCGGGACACCTTCACCGGCATCACGGACGAGGACCGCAGCCTGACGATCACGGCGTTGGCCGCCTTCGCCACTGAGCTGGCGGCCGGCAAGGTCGAGGTGGCGGACTTCGGTGCCCGCTTCCGTGCCCCCGGACACGTGCAACTGCTCAACGGCGCCGTCGGCGGCCTCGCCACCCGGCAGGGCCACACGGAACTGTCCCTGGAACTCGCCCGCATGGCCGGCCTGCCCGCCGTGACCACGGTCTGTGAGATGATGGACCCCGTAAGCGGCCGGGCGCTAACGAGAAAAGACGCGGAGGCTTACGCCGCCAGGCACGACCTCGTGTTCCTCACGGGTCAGGACATCCTGGACGCATGGCAGAACGCGAGCAAGACCTTCGAGCAGCCGGTAGCGGCCCCCGCCCTCACGTCCGCGTGATGACCACGGGCGTCTTCGATCTCCTGCACCCCGGCCACGTCCACATGCTCGAAGAGGCGAAGAAACTGGGCGACGAACTGGTCGTCGTCATCGCCCGCGACGAGTCCGTGGCCCGGGAGAAGCACCAGCCGATCACGCCGGAGGAGCACCGGCGCCATATGGTCCAGGCCCTGAAGCCCGTCGACCACGCCGTGCTCGGCCATCGAGGCGACTATTACCGCATCGTCGAGGAGATGCAGCCGGACCTGTTCGCCCTCGGCTTCGACCAGTCGTACCAAGTGGAGGACGTGCAGGCCCAGTTCGACGAGCGCGGCATCTCGTGCAAGGTGGTGCGCCTGCCGCAGTTCGTTGGAGACCTCGACGGCAGCCGCAAGATCATGGCCCGTATCGCCGAGCGCGCCGCCGCCAAGAGCCTCTACCCGGAGGACGCCGCATGATGCCTACATCGGCGGGGCCCACGCCTGGCGTCGGCCACGGCCCTCGCGACGGCGAGGCGTACCGGTACGGCGTCGTGGACACCACGTTCTCCACCATCGACATGGGCGCCATCGCCGTCGCCACCCTGCACGGCCAAGGCATCGCCCCCAACCGCGTGCTGCGCCGCACGGTGCCCGGCTTCAAGGACCTGGGCGTGGCCGCCCGTCGGCTCATTGACCTGGACGGCTGCGACGTGGTGGTCGCCTGCGGCATGCCGGGCCCGGAGGAGATCGACAAGCAGTGCGCCCATGAGGCGAGCCAAGGCATCATGCTGGCGCAGCTGCTCACCGGCGTCCACGTCCTGGAGGTGTTCGTCCACATGGACGAGGCCGAACATGATGCGGAACTGGCCGCCATCACTCAGAACCGGGTCGCCGAACACGCTGTGAACGCCTACTGGCTCCTGGAGCGCCCCGACGAGCTGCTGCGCCGCGCCGGCACGGGCCAACGACAGGGCTTCGCGGACGTCGGCCCCGCCAGCGGAGGTACGACAGGACTCACCGGTGGCCCTGGCGGGGGCAGTGGCGGCGCTGCCGGAGCCCATTAAAACAGGATTTTCCATCGGAAACAAGGGGATGCCATGAACGAGGACACGCTGGAGGAGATGCTGCGGCGTCAGCGCGAACAGGAACGCGCCGCCGCGGGTCGCCCGGAGGAGAAGGCGACCAAGCTGACAAGCGAGACCGACGAATACGAGGTCTACGAACGTACCAGTAGCGCCGATGCCCAGCCGGAAGCCCCAGCCGCACCGCCTACCCCCGCCCCTCCAGAACCAGGGCCGCCACAACCGTCGCCCCCCGTCTTCGAAGCACCGCCCGCGGCCATCCCCGATCCTGAACCGGCGCCGCCTGTGCCCCTCACACCGACGCCCGCTCCGTCCCCTGTGCCAGACCATCCCGATCCCACCCACGCCCTCGATACCATGTCCCCCCGCATCGCCCTCTTGCAAGCCGAGTTCAACTACGACATCACCCGCATGATGACGGAGCTGGCCACCTCCCATGCCGAGCTGCTGGGTGCCACCATCAGCCACCACGTCACCGTCCCCGGCGTCTACGACATGGCCCTCGTGGCCAAGAAGCTCGCCGCGCGCAGCGACGTGGACTGCATCGTCGCCATCGGCTGCGTCATCCAGGGCGACACGGGCCACGACGACATCGTCGCCGGCCACGCCGCCCGCAAGCTCGCCGACATCGCCTACGAGTTCGAGAAGCCCGTCGGCTTCGGCGTCACCGGCCCCGGCATGACCCGCCTGCAAGCGGAGGCCCGCATCGGTGTGGGCAAGAACGCCCTGGAGAGCGCCGTCAAGCAGTGGCGGGTCCTTCAGGGGCTTTAGGGCCGGGCCCGGGCAATGGCTCACCGGGAATAGCTAAAACAGAAACGCCAATCGCGGCCGTATGAAGGGAATCCTTGTCCCGTCGGCGTTGTTGATGTTGTTGGCCCTGACACCGCTGTCCGCGGCCCAATCGGCCATCTACTTCGCCCCCGACATCGTGGATTCGCCAGCGGCACTCTTCCCGTTCTGCGGGACTGACGATGTGTATTCCATGCGCGAAGTGGCTGCCCCTGATGCCGGGGCCGTCGACCTCGGAGGATCCACTGCCGCGCTCGGATGCACGACCTCATGGACCTATTCACCCTCCTCGGAAGTGACGTTGACCGGGGACGGCACGTTCTTCGGCTATTTTGCGTGTGATCTCCCGATGATCTGGTCGACGCCCGCGACGTTGGCGTTCCGGGTCATCTTCCTGCTCAATGGCGAGGAGCTCAACCGTGTCGAAACCGGGCCTGTGAACCCGACCTGCTCGGGGTCTGATGATGTTTCGGAGGTCTCCGGCACGGTCGGCATCGGTGGCAAGACCCTCTCCCCCTCCGATGAGCTCCGGGTCGACATCATCCTTTGGCATACGCAGATCGACGGTCTGGGTAACGCCTTGATGCTCGTCGGCGGAGATTTTGCCAGCCGCATTGAAGCTCCGGGCCTGCCCGGTGCCGTAGAACTGGATCTTCCCGCCGACACAGGGGCCTCGGTCTTCTACAACCAGGAAGAGGAGTCGGTCATCGCGGTCGCCGAATCGTTTGGTGAAGCGTCCAGCGACACCTACGTCTACAACTGGACCACCGCCCATGACAGCTTCAATGCCACGACGATCACCCAGGTCGTCAACGGTAGCGCCCAGTTGTCGATCATCGACGGCGCCGGCACCACGCTCCTGGAGGCCCTCTACACGGCCGACTTCAACAGCACCGAGAGCTTCGAGGGCGTCACGCCCGGCAACTGGACGATCCTGGTGGAGTACGACGACTTCGTCGGCAACTTCGCCCTCACGGTCGCCCCGAACGCCCCGCCGCCGGCGGACGACACCACCGACGAGGACGACGGATCAGGCGACGGCGATGAGACCGGCGACGGCGAAGGGCATGGCGACGGCGAGGACCACTCGGACCATGATCACGGCGACGGCGGCGAAGACGCCGGCACCGACAGCGCGGACGGCGAAGGCTCCGACGCCCCCGGCTTCGGCATCCTCGGTCTGCTCGCCCTCCTGGGCGCCGCGTTCGTGGCCCGCCGCCGTTAAGCGTCCAGGCCAACGCGCGCTGAGCGGGTGAACCTGAGCACCCGCAACCGTTCGTAGAAGAACGCCTTCTCCCTTTCCACCTCACTTTGGTAACCCAACTTGGCCAGCGCAGCCTCTAGGGGCGCCGGGTCGCTGAGGCTGCTGTGGATGACCAGCACCTGCGTCGGCAGCGGAGCGGGCAGCCGCGCGAGCTGGGCGGCGAAGCGCAGCACCGTCTCGTTGCCGTCGGGGCCCCCGTCGAAGGCCAGGTTGAGTGGCCCGGTCACCTTCTCGTCCTCCGCCGTGGGCAGGTAGGGCGGGTTGAACGCCACGAGGTCGAACGGTCCGGCGTCGGCGGCAGGCTCCAAGAGGTCGCCGTGGCGAACGTCGAGCGGGTGGCCGTTCTGCTTGCCGTTGTGGGTCGCCAGTTCCACGGCGTGCGGGTTCAGGTCGGTCGCCGTCACCCGCGCCCCCTCCTTCGCTGCTGCCAGACTGACGAGTCCAGCGCCGCAGCCCACCTCCAGGAAACGTGGGCGAGGCGTTGGCCAAGCCGCCACGGCGTCGGCGACCGCTTCGGCGAGCAGGAACGTGTCGTCACTGGGCTCGTAAACGTCCGGGTGCTTGGCCACGAAGAGGCCACGCCACTCCATCAGGCGCCCCGTGAGGCGGCCAAGACGTTGGCGAGGGCAGCGAAGCGGGCGGGCGGAACCGCTTCCGGCCGAGCCGACGACAGCCCCTCCTCTTCCAGCGCCGCAAGGGCGTCCTCCTTGGCCACGCCGAGCCCTGCCACGGCGGGCGGGACGGTGTTGCGTAGTTGCTTGCGGCGTTGCTGGAACGGTCCGTCCACCACGGCGCGCCACACCGCCTCGTCGGCCACCTCGAACGGCGCCTCCGGGTGCGGGTCGAGCACCAGGACGCTGGAATGGACCTTCGGCGGCGGGTCGAAGCAGCCCGGCGGCACGTCCCGCAACAGGGACACACGGCACCAGCGGGCCGCGTGGACGGACAGGCGACCGTACGCCTTGCTGCCGGGGCCCGCACGCAGGCGGTCCGCGAACTCCCGTTGGTACATCAGGACCGCGCGGTCCCAGCGGGTGGCCGGGTCGGCGAGCAGGTCGAGGAACGCAGCCGTGATGGGGCCGCTGATCTGGTAGGGCAGGTTGCTCACCAGACGATCGAAGCGGCCCATGGCGGCCAGGTCGGTCTGCACCGCGTCGGCGCGCACCAAGGTGACGTTGTCCCAGCGGCCTTCGAGGGCGTCCGCCAGCTCCGTGTCCAGCTCAAGGGCCACGAGCTCGCCGTCCGGCCCCACCGCCTTGGCAAGGGGCTCCGTCAGCACGCCCGGGCCGGGGCCCACTTCGAGTACACGGTGCCCAGGCTGGACCTCCGCCGCTTCAAGGATCCGACGCGCGATGCGTGGTTCACGCAGGAAATGTTGGCCCAGCTTGGCACCGCGGGCCATGGCGTGCTCCGCCTCGCTTACCAGCGGCCGCGACCGCCGCCGCGACCACCGTGGAAGTCGTTCTCCTTGGCGGGCGGACGGGTGAAGAGATGGTACTTCTGCGACAGGTCGCTGAGCTCCTCGATCACGCGCTTGACGATGATCTTCTCCGGATGGGGCACATGGGCGCGCTCCTCGATGTCCGCCAGGGATTCGAAGGGCTTCTTGCGGCGCTCCTCCACGATGTGCTCCACCGACTTCTTGCCGACGCCGGGCAGCAGCTCCAGGGCGTGCAGCCGGATGCTGATGGCGCCCAGGTCGTTGAAGTAGCGCACGAAGCGCGACTCGTCCGCCTTGACGATGTCCTCGATGACGTACTCCAGCTCGCCGTGGGCGGCCGGGGTCAGGTCCTCGTAGGTCACGCGGCCACGGATCTTCTGCACCAGGTCGCGTTCCGCCACGTCCTTGCCCACGTAGGCACGGTCGCCCAGGGCGAAGCTGGCGCCAGCCTTGGGCACGAGCTCGAACAGGGTGAACTTGTCCTCGCCGACGGCGAAGATGGTGGGCTCCCTGCGGTTGGGGGGCGCGTCGGGGCGCCCGTTGGGCAGGAAGTCAAGGATGTGGACGTAGTCTTCCATGGATGCTCCAGGGCTCAGGCGACGTAGTGCTCGTCGACGATGTCGAGGATGCCATCGATGGTGGCCTCGTCGAGTTCGTGGCGGCTCTTCTGGAAGATGGAGCGGATGTCGTCCGGGTGCTGGGGCAGCAGGTCGGCGACGCGCACGGCGTACTTCTCCTCGGCTTCAGGCACGAGGGCCTTCACCTTCTCGATGATGGCGCGGGCGTTCTCCACGTCCGTGCGGGCGAAGCGACGCGAGTGCTCGAGGGCGATCTTCTGCTCGTAGGCCATGTCCTCGCGGGTCTCCTGCGCTTCTTGCAGCATCACGAGCACTTCGGCCAGGCTGACCAGGCGGCCCTCTTCTTCCAGGTCGTCGAGGATGACGTCCGGTTCGGCGGTCATGGTGACCTCAGAAGACCTGCTTCAGGTGCTCGGGGCGCACGACGAGGGTCTTGTCCTTGCCGCCGTGGGTCAGCGCGACCACGAAGGAGTCGCCCTGCTTGCCGGCGATGGTGCCGGTCTGGCCCTGGAAGCGCTTGTGCGGCATGCCGCCGTGCTGCGCCGGGTCGATCACGATGGCGACGTTGGAGCCCTCGGGGAACTGGCGGAGCACCTTGTTGGGCGTGGCCTCACCGCGGTCGCGGGGGCGCTTGGTCAGGATACCGCGCGTCTTGCTGCGCAGGCCTTTGGAACGGACGGGCATGATACACCTGGTTCCGCGACCCGTGCTGACCCTCGCTAGGGGGTCCGGGACGCGGACGTTAGGCCGCGAGGACCGGTCGGTGTTCTTAGAGGTTACTCCGACGCCAAGGGGCGGGCGAACACGGTCACGGTGCCGACGGCGTGGCCCAGATCGACGCTCAGGTCCAGTTGGGAGGCCCCTTCCTTCAGGAGGCCGCAGGCGTAGGTCTGCTGGGCGCTGCCCAGGAAGACGGCGCCCGGCAGGTGGTCGTCGGCGCAGGCACCGGGGCCTCCGACGCGGAAGTCGCGGACGGCGGCCTGCTGGAAGCGGAACTGGGCGTACACCTGGCCCACGTCGGCGGGCACGTCGAACGTGACGAGCTGGCCGGCGAGCGAGGTGATCTGGAACGTCTCCTTGGCCAGGATGAGGTTCTCGTCCGGTTCCTGGGCCTCGCTGGCGGCCCAAGAGGCCTCCATCGCTGTCGGGCCAGGGGCGACGGCGGCGTCGGGGCCAGCACCGGCGTGCAGGGCGGCCCCGGAGGCGATCAAGGAGAGCATCGTGGCCAGCGCGAGCGACCTCATCGGCGTTCGATGCCCCTTCCGGGATTTAAGGCCCCTCGCGACGTCGTCGAACTTCAAGCGTCCTCGGGCGCTTCGTCGAGGATGGCGACCACGTCCAGGTATTCCACGACCGTGGGGATCCCGATGAGGCCGGCGAAGTTGGGTTGCGTGCGGCCGTCATCGCCGTTGACGGTCTCCTTGATGTACGTCCCGCTCTCGGCGAGCACGCGGAGGCTGAAGCGGCGGGGTTCGTCGGCGCTCGGGGGGGTCTCGACAATGACGGTCTCCACGGTGCGGTTGCGCACCAGGTCGGCGCGGCGGTGGCTGACGCGTTCAGGGGTGCGTTGGTCGAGGGTGACGCCGCACAGGGCGTCGGCAGCGGCCTGGACCGCTTCAGGGGTCACCGGCTCGTCGGCGAGGCAATGGGCCAGGTATTCCTTCTGGTAGTCGGCGGCCTTGATGGCGACCACTTCGGCCTTCTCGGAGGGGCGAAGGCGGGTGACGCCGACGCCGCTCTCGGAGGTGGAAGCGTTGACGGCGGCCTCGGCGGCGGCCAGGTCGGCCGCGCGGAGGCGGGGTTCGTGCAGCTCCAGGACGAACGGGCGGCCCGTGCCGAGCATGAGGGCGTCGATGTCCTCTCGGCCGGCGCCGTGGAAACTGGCACCGGTCGCCTCGAAGGCCGGCACGAGCACGTCGGCGATGGCGCTCTCGACACTCTCGGCGTAGCGGACGCCCACGTCGTCGCACTCCCAGCACCCGGTGCCCTGGCAGCGCTTGCACGGCCAATGGGTCTGGGGCACGTCGCGGCGATGCTTGGTGTAGCGGCCGGCGATGAACAGGCTGTTCGGGCGCACCGTGCACGTCCAGAACCGGGTGTCCAACAGGAGGGCCACGTCGGGGCGCCCCTGGTCGACGGTGGCCCCTGTCCGCTGGGCGACGAGGCCGGCCAGCAGCCGGTTGGCCTCCGTGCGGATCGTCTCCGCGCCTTCGCCTTCGGGACGGACGGCTGCCAGGAGTCGCTTCTCCAACTGCTCGCAGGGCGTTGGGAAGACCGTCCCGATCTGGAACGTGGTGAACTGGATGCCGTCCAGGGCAGCGTCGATGGCCGCCAGCCAGGCGTCCAGGTCCTCGAAGGCCCCTTCACACACGGCGCAATCGGAGGGGGCTATATCGGCCCAGCCGGCCGCAGCGCGTGCCTCCGCGCCCGCCGTGGCCTGCGGCTCGGCGCCAGCGGCACCGATGTGGAGGCGGCCGAGGCAACGGTCGCACAGGTCGGCGGCTTCGGGAGGGAGGGTCACGGCGGCTTGGGCCACACGCGGCGACCGGTGCCCCTCCTTGAAGCTGACGCGCCACTCCCCTCCCGGCCCGCAGGGCTCCGCGCAACCGTCTTATCGGCCCCGGCGGCTCGCGTCGGCATGCGAGGGTGGATGGTGGTAGCCGCAGCGCTGCTCCTGGTACCGGGCGCCGTCGGGCACCACAGCGAGGGCGCCTTGGCGGGCGGACTGGACGACGATGCAGGCAGCGGCCGCGATGCCCCAGCGGCACTCGAACTTGCCCTGCCGGTCGAGACCGGCGTCGCGTACGGCGCCACCTTGGTCCCTCAGGCGGACGACTGGGGCGCGGTCCTCGTCGACGACCTGGATGCCTACCGGTTCCACGCCGAGGCCGGGGAGTCCATCGAGGTCGCCTTCACCAGCGGTGCCTGTGTGTGGATCTACGACGCGGGAGGCGAACAGTTGGCGGGAGCCTGCCCCAACGAAGGCATCACCGGCGACCCGGTGACGACCGTCGCCCCCGCGACCGGCAGCTACGTGGTCCTCGTGGCCGGCCTGGGCGCCTACGGTGACTACCACTTCGGCATCGGCGTGGGTGGGCCCTCGCCCGTCCTGACGCCGGGCCTCACGGATGGAGCCCATGGCGCCGCCCGCGACGGCGTGTGGGATGGCTTCGACGCCGGCCTGGAAGCCATCGAGACCGCCTCCGGGGTCATCGTCGAGGGGCTGGAGCTCGCCTCGGCCATCATCGCTGAAGCGTTCGGCCTCCTTGCGGGCTGACCGGCCCGGCTTCCAAGCGTCACGTGGCGTCGGCGGCGCAAGCCTCAAGAGCCCCAACATCGTGTTACACGATGATGCGTGGTGTTGTCCTTGCCGCAAGCCTGTTGCTGATCGCCGCTTTGGTCCCGATCGGTCCAGCGGCCGCCGAGATCATTCCCCAGAACGATGCCGGTAGCGGGCGCGACGCCCCCGGCCCCTGGACGGGCGACGACATCCTGGTCGAACCGTCCATCGTCTACCACGCCCAACTGTTCCCCGACGGCGACGAGAGCCTGCTCTACGATGACCTGGATTGGTACATGTTCGAGGCGGCAGCCGGTGACGTCGTCCACCTCCGGTGGAGCGGCTCTTCCTGCGCCCATATCTACGCGGCGCCTGGAGAAGAACTGGCAGGCGCCTGCCCCTTCGACATGCTCGACCCCACGGGCATCCGGGCCACGATCCCCGAGGATGGCACCTACTTCATCGGCTTCTGGGGGCTCGCCGCCATAGGCGACTACCGCTTCCTCTTCGAGATCAACCAGGATGCGGCGACATTCCCCATGGGCCCCTCCGACGGTGCCTATTCGGTCGCCATCGCCAATCTCTACGTCATCCGCAGCATCCTGGCAGCCCAGGTCCAATCGGTCCTTCCAGGCACCCAGGCCTTCGGCGAAGAACACGTCCAGTTGGCTTGGGAACTGGCTGGCGTCATCGGCGACGACACGGTGGAAGAGGTCCTTTACTGGTACGCCGCCTTGTTCGACGTTCTTCAGTTCGTGGCCGACGAGATGGCTTGATCCGATCCGATCAGAGCTGTCCATACCCCGGCACGAGCGGCCCGAGTTCGACGGTGAGCTCCCATTCGCGGCGGCAGGGGCACTGGACCTTCTCGAGGCAGGTGCGGAGCCACTTGGGGTCCTGGGTCGCCTTGAACTGTTTCAGGTACTTGCCGACGCGCTCGTCGCAGGTGCCGCAGTTGTGGGCGCCCCGGGCCTGGCCAGCGGCGATGACGTCTGACTTGACGGTGGCGGGGTACTTGCCGTCGTCGCGGCCCGCAGCGGCGGCACCATCCTCGTACCCCTTGAGCAGCGCGTGCACGATGGTCCAGAGCCACGGCGGCCGGTAGCTGCCGCGGCGGAACAGGGCGTCCACGACGGTGCGCCCCTGGACGTTGGTCGGGTTGAGGCTCACCACGTCCGCGTGGGGCCCCGCAGCGGCCACGGTGGCCGCGGCGTCCGCCAAGGCGTCGCTCTCCTTGAGGAACGGCGGCTTGCACATGAGGTAGCTCTTGACGGAGACGCCGTGCTCGCGGCAGATGGCGGCGGCGCGGGGGAACGTAGCGAAGCCGTGGCCCTTGTTGATCGAATCGCGCAGGACGCGGTCGTTGCAGCTCTCCACGCCGATGCCGACCTCCAGCTTGGGCACCAGACCGTCCAGGCGGGCGAACGTGTCCTCCTGGATGAAGTCCGGGAGGCTCTCGAAGGCGACCTTGGCCACGTCCGGGGCCTCCTCGCCGATGCGCTTCAGGATGCGCTCCTGGGCGCCCGGCATCACCTCGTGGCGGTCGAGGAAGGAGCCGCTGGTGTAGATCTTCACCAGTTCTTCGCCGTCGTACTTGGCCCAGCCTTTCTCGAACTGGGCCACCAGTTGGTCCTCGCTGACTTTCTGCCAGGCGGACTCGTTGGCGTAACCGCACATGGTGCAACCGCCGGCCAGCGCCCAGGTGCAGCCGCGGGTCTTGAGGATCACCACGAGGGCGCGGCACGGCCGGTCGCCCAGCACGTCGTCCTCGGCCCAGCAGCGGATGTAGTCCGTGAGGTCACCAGGGTCGCCCCGCATGGGGATGTCCTTGCGGATGGCGCGCGCCTCGGCGTTCAGTTCCTCGTTGACGAGGGCGGGGTCGACGACCTGCACAGTGCTTCTCACTCCTTGGTTGATTTGAAGGTTCACCCGGCTCGCCGGGCGCTCACGCCGCGTGCCGTAGGCTGACGGCGACGCCGCGCTTGTGGTGCGTCATCTCCGCGGCGCTCATCTGGGCCTTGCCGACGGCCCGCAGGTCGAAGCTGCCGTCCTCGGCCAGGTGCCCGATGGCCACGTCGTCGCCGCGGCGGACGTCCGGGTCGGCCCCGTCAACACCCACGGCGAACAGGCTGCTGGTCTTCTTGGGATGGAAGTCGCCGATGAACACCCGCTTGACGCCCGCTTCGGCGAGCGCCGCCGCGCCGCGCGGGCTGAGGCTCATCATGCCCTTGTCCGTCGTGATGCCCATCTGCTCCCCATCCGGGGCGAACAGTTTGTGGTAGGGCGCCTTGCCCCTCACGCGGGCGCCTTCGGGGGCCAGGAGGCGCGACGCGGTGGCGCCGAACTGGAACGACGTGTAGGCGGCCAGGTCTTCGCGGCGGCGGACGGCCACGTTCTGCTTGAAGTCCCCGGCTCGGGGGTCATCGGACCGGATGCGGCGCAGTTCGTCGCGCAGGCGGGTGCAGGCGGGGATCGACTGGGGCTTGCCGGCGACCGAGGGGGCCGTGTGGAGCGCGCCTTCGCCGAGGGTCTCCTTGAGGAATGCGTAGGTGCGACGACGTGCTTGTAGTCGTGCTTGGCCAGCAGGGCGGCGACCTGGTCACGGATTACGGCCTCTTCATCGAGGCTCCAGCGCCCCGTGACCGGCACGTCATAGTTGGCGGCCGGGTACACGTTCTCCAGCTCGCGGGGGACGATGCCCAGCGGGCTGGTGATCATCACCTCGTGGCACCGGTAACGGATGCCGGAGTCATCCAGCGCGCGTTGGAAGTACCGGTGGCTCTTGGACAGCCGGTACGGCTTGCGGGCGCTGCATGGGAGCAGCACCAGGACGTCGGCGGAGGCCGGGGGCACGTAGCCGTCCGGGCGCGCCATGCGGCGACGGAACTGCTCCACCTCCGGCATCCAGAGGGATTCCTGGGTGCGGCAGGCGACCTCGCCCGCCTTGGCCACCGGGGACGCGGCCTCCAGGTAGGCGTGTTCGCGGTCGAAGCGGCGCAGCACCTCGACGGCCCGCGCGGAACGGTACACGCGGCGCTCGACGAGTTCACGGAGGTTGCCGTCACGGATCGCCCGCTCGACCAGGCGCAGTTCGCGGCGGGCAGCTTCCAGGTTGAAGGCCAGGAGGCGGGCTTCGTCCCATGCCTCGACGTCGCCTTCGGCACCGTCCAAGAGGGCCGGCGCGTCCGCGGCCGCCACGGGGCCGTCCACCGTCAACGCCTGGCCACGCACCGCGGCGAGCTGGAGCGGGCTGGCATCGAAGACCTCGATGCCCAAGTAGGCCCAGAGTGCGTAGTCCTCGGGGCCACCCACGCCGGGCGCCCACAGCATCCGGCCCTCCGTGGCCTGCGTCCGCGCCTCGATGAGCGCCGGCACGAGCCGGGCCGGGTTGCTGGCCCACCCGGCCGCGTCGTGGAAGACCGCCAGGCCATCGTCGCCCTCGGTGGTGGCCACCTGGACCTCCGTGGTGGGCTTGGGCGGCAGCGGACGCAGCACCGCGTCGCCGGCCGCGTTGCCTGCTTCTTGGTCCTCGAAGAACCACGTGCCGCCGCTGACGATCTCTAGGGCCTTGCCGTCACCCGTGGGCCGCTGGGTCACCACGCCGTCCACGCCGTCGGGGCGCGGCAGGGATGGGACGTCCGTCCAAAGCAGCGCCGGGGAGCGCAGGCTTGGGCCACCTTCGCGGGGCGTCCACTCTAAGATACGGCCACGACCATCGGCCGCCAGCGGTTCGAGCACAGGCCGGGCGACGAGGCCTCCGTCTTGAAGCTTGGCCGGCCATGGCCGCTGTCCGGGCGGGAGGGGGGGGCGGGGTGGGGTGGGCGTTACACTCGGTTGTCGTCGAGCCAGCGCACCAGGGGGTCCTCGTAGCCAAGGGCCGCCTGCACCGCCTCGAAGTTCTGGCCGTCGAGCAGCATGTGGACGACGGAGAACACCAGGCTGGCGATCGCGAGTCCCAGGTGGACCCAGCGCCACGTCGGGTAGCCCCAGCTGCGAATCAGCGGGATCTGCACGGCGCCGGTGACGCCGAGGCCCAGCATGGCCAGGAGGCCAAGGCCGCCCCAGATGAGGCCGAGCGACCAGTGGTAGCGCACCTCGATGATGAACAGGATCAGGTGGACGATCGCCGCCACCGTCAGGAAGTAGCTCACTAGGTTGTGGAACGCCACGCGGCGCTTGGCGGAGCCGAAGACCACGTTGAGCTGACGGCGGCTCGCCTTGCCGAACATGCCGCCCGTCCACACGGAGGCGATGAGCAGGAAACCGGTGAGGTAGCCCACGACCTCGCTGATACGCGCCATGGTGACGCCGGTATCAGGAGAGACGATGCGGACGACGGTGGAGGCGAACGGGTCCTCGATGACCAGGCCGCTGCCGGTACCCAGGGCGGTGAGAAGGAGCCCCGTCCCCTTGGTGTAGTTGCCATAGTCGGGGTTGCCGGGGTCCGTGTGGTCATAGAACGCCGTCGCGTTGACCCGCGCGATGACCACCTGCTCGTCGTCCAAGGGCTCCTCGGTCGCCTGCAGCTGCCACGTCAAGAGGGTGCTCTGGCCGCCGGTGATGCCCTGCTCGATGAACTGGAACTGCTGGCGCGCACCCGTCGTGTTGAACCACTGGGAAAGCTCCAGGTCGTAGCCCACGAACGGCCGGAAGCCCGGGGACACGGGCGGCAGCGCCGTCTGGTCGACGGGGCGGTACTCGACACGCACGGTCCAGTTGCCGAACCCGTTGGCCGCCAGTTCGCCGGCGGTGAAGGAGAATCGTTCGTCCTCGCCGGGGCCGCCGTTGTCGATGCGGATGCTGCCGCCGCCAGAGGGAAGGAACACGAGCGCCAGGTCGGGGCCCAGCGGCGAGAAATCATCCGGGCTCAGGACCACCTGGAACTCCGTCGTCTCCACCGGGACCTCGATGACCTCGTCGCTCACCTGCGCCTGACCGGCGAAGGCGGGATCGTAGTCGATCTGGCCCGGGCGCTCCTCGAGGATCGGCTCGATGGTCTCGGTGACGAAATTGAGCCCAGGGGCATCGCGCAGGTCCAGGGTGCCCACGAAGTTGGAGAGCTCAAGGACCTCCACCCAGGCATGGTCGACGCGTAGCTGGTACTCGAAGACGGCGCCAGGTTCCACGTCGATGGTGGCCGGCGGCGCTAAGAGGTACATCGTGCCCTGCGGCATCTCCTGCTTGTGGCAGCTGAAGCACTTGCCGTCCAACTCCTCCTCGAAGGGCTGAGGGACCTGTTGTGCCACGGCGACCAGGGCGGCCATCGTGACCGTCGCCAGCAGGAGGACGACAGGAAGGCGACGCGTCATCAGACCCACGTCTCTCAGGCGCTCTTCTTGGACTTTGGCGTCACGTTCTTCAGGACCGGAAGGCCGCTGGAAGTGACCTCGACGGCCTTACCGTCAGGGACCTCGTAGACGGGGCGGCCACCGTTCTCGGCGGCCTCCTTCTGGGTCTTCTTGCTGAAGTAGTACCGGTTGCCGTTCTTGAACAGCTTGTAGCCGTCCTTGTCCACTTGGGAGCGGGGAGCCTTGGTGGCCTTCGCGGCGGGCTTCTTGGCGGTCTTCGTGACCGTCTTCTTGGTGGCCTTGGTCTCGGGCACCCAACCATCCGACCGAGTGGATGTGGAGGGCCGGGTGGTCGTCTTGGTGGCCGCACTTGCCGTGTCCTCGACGACCCGTTCGCTGATGACGCGTTCGCCGTCGTCGGTCACCTCCACTTCGACCTCCTTGGTGACGACCACTTGACGCTCGATGGCACCGTCGCCACGGTAGCGCTGCTTGATGATGCGGTCGATGAGCGAGGCGTCGATGCGCTGCTCGCGGCCACGGGATTCGCCCACGCGGCTGGTGACGTACAGGTCACGGCGCCGGCGGCCACCCGTCTCACGCACGGATTCGACCACGTGGCCTCCTGGCGTCTCGTACAGCACGCGCTCCTGGCGGTCGCTGCGGGCCAAGGCACGGTCGGCGGCTCCGACGGTGTGCGTCAGGGGGCGCCACGTGCGGCCGTACTTGCCAAGCAGGTCCACTTCGTGCTCGATGGCGCCGATGGAGTCGTGGTGGCGGCGCACCCAGCGGCGCTCCCGGTGCTCGGTGACGACCTCCTCCGGTTCGCTGGCGAAATGGATGCGTCGGACGGAGCCTCCGCCGACGGCTTCCAGGTCACCGCCGGCCGCGCCGGTGCTCGTGAACGCCTCGGGCTGCTCATCGCCGCGGGCCGCCTTCTTGCCGCCCTTGCGTCCGAAGAGCCCCTTGCCCCCTTTGCCTTCCTTGGGCGCCTTGCGGCCCTTGACCGTGGTGCGCTGCTGGGCGAGTGCTTCCGACATGATGCAGCATCCATCCTGTGGGACGTTCAAAAGTCGTGCGCCAGGCGCAACAAAGCCGCGCAATGGGGGCATGTGGCCTCGGAGGCGTCCCCGGGGACCGGGATGCGGCGGCGACACCTGGGGCAAGGGGTCACGATCTGCAGGGGCCGCTGTGGGTCGGTGGCCTGCAAGTGGCCACAGTCGGGGCATCGAACCGCGTCCTGGCCGGGGGGTCGCACGACGGGTGCCGAGCAGGAGGCACACGGGTGCTCCGGGGCGTCGATGAAGCGCAGCGGACGGTCGCAGGCGGGGCAGGCGCCGTCGCTCACGGACCCGTCCGGCAAGGGCACCGGGGCCTTGCAATGGGGGCAGGGCGTCGTCGCGGCGGCCACGCGGGCGCCAACGGGCCCCCTGCTATGGCGCTTGGGGCGGGGCAACCCTCTTGAGCCTTCGACGCCGATGACCAGGCGTGCCCCTGCCCGAGGAGGAAGCGCCCAGCGACGACGTGGCCACCTGGCTGGCCGCCGCCAAGGCGGTGCTGCTGGCGGAGGGCTTCCGCCGCGATCCTCGCCAGGCGCGCAAGCCGGGCCAGGTCTGGGGCGTCATCCGCCAGGAGCCGGACGACCTGCAGCTCCATGTCCGGGCGTTCCGGGACGGGCGCCTGGAGAGCGAGGTGGAGCTGTCCAACAAGTACGTGCAGCACCTGTGGTCCAAGCGCCGCAATGCCAGCCCGGAGATCAAGGAGATCCTCGGACGCAACGGCCTGCCGACGCATCAGGTGAGCGAGACGTTCCTCCCCATCACCGGCGCCCAGGAGGACAAGCGGATGCCCACAGGACGCACACGCAGCCGGACGGTGGCCGTGGAGGTCGCGGTGGGTCTCGTGGTGCTACTGGGTCAGGCGTACCTCAAGCGCGTCGTACTGCGACGGTTGGGTCGCGGCCCGGGCGCCGTTCTCAAGCGTTAGGTAGCAGCGCCGACCATCGCCGTCCCGTGCGCCTCCTGGTCTGCAACCTCGGCGACAATGCCAGCATCAACATGCGGGACCGCCTCTTGGAGGCGAGCGACCCCGCTTGGGAGCCGACGGGGGAGACGTTCCGCGCGGGACCGGTGCGTCGGCGCGGCGATGACCTCCTGGTGGACATCGAGGGGCCGGCGATCCACGACGAGGCGCTGACGGACGACATCGAGGCGGCCGGCTGGGCCCCGGATGCGGTCTGGTTCCTGAGCCGCCACCGCGCTGCCAGCGGCCAGCCGAGCCTCACCGTCCATCCGATGGGCAACCATGATGCGGCCCAGTATGGTGGCCAGCCGCGTTCCTGCGCCACGTCGGCGCCCCGGGACATGGGCGCCCTGCTCCGGCGGCTGGCCCACCATGCCGAGGCACGCGGCCTGGAGCACGGTGTCACCTACGAGGCGACGCACCACGGGCCGCTCATGCTGCAGCCGAGCCTGTTTGTCGAGATCGGCAGCGACGAGGCGTGGTACGATGACCGGCCGAGCGCCGAGGTGCATGCCCAGGCGATGCTGGATGTCCTGGATGGCCGGGACGGCGGCGGTGCCCCGGAGGAGGGCGCGCCGGTGCTGCTGGGTGTCGGCGGCGGCCATTACGTCCCCCAACAGACCACCAAGGCCCTCGCCGGGGAGGCAGACTTCGGGCACTTGGTCGCCGCGTACGGGCTGCCGCCGGACGACCCGGAAGCCTGTTTCGGGGTGCTGGACCGTGTCTGGGCGGCGACGCCGGGCGCCTCCGGGGTCTACCTGCACAAGAAAGGGCTCAAGGGGCCGCAACGGCAGATCGTGCGGGACTGGTGCGAGGCGCGGGGCGTCGAACTGGTCTAGCTGGGCTGCGCCCCCCGCTCCACTGGAAGCAAGCGGCCCACGGTTATCCCCCGGCATGGCAGTCCATGGCCGTGACCGTCACCCTGGTCCCGGACACGTCGGTCCTCGTCGATGGCCGCATGCATGAACTGCTGGCCGAACCGGCCCACGCTGATGCCCGCGTCGTCATCCCCCGCGCGGCGCTGGCTGAGCTGGAAGCGCAGGCGAACCGTGGCCAGGAGACTGGCTTCGCCGGCCTGGATGAACTGCGGCGCCTGCAACGTGCGGCGGAGGCCGGCGACGTCCGCGTCGAGATCTTCGGTGAGCGTCCTGGGCCTGCGGAGATCGCTGCGGCGGGCGAGGGGGCCATCGATGCGGCCATCCGTGACGTGGCGGCGGCGCAGAAGGGCGGCGTCCTGGTGACCAGTGACCGCGTCCAGGCGTATGCGGCGGCCGCGGCAGGGGTCGAGCACCTGTACCTGCGGCCCGTGGTGGACGACCCGCCCGCCATGGAGCAGTTGGCGCTGTGGCGGTTCTTCGACGATGACGTGATGAGCGTCCACCTGAAGGCGGACTGCATCCCGATGGTCAAGCGGGGCACGCCGGCCGGGCTCAGCTACGAGCCCGCGGGCGGCGAAAATGCCACGCGGGCACCCACGCCGATCGCCCACGAGGAGCTGCGGGCGTTGTCGCGGGAGGCGATCGAGTTCGCCAAGCGGGACTACAACTCCTTCATCGAGCTGGAGCGCCACGGTTGCACGGTCATCCAGATGGGGCCCATGCGCGTCACGCTGGCGCAGCCGCCCTTCGCGGATGGCCTCGAAGTGACCGCGGTGCGCCCCGTCGTCAAGCTCGGCCTGGACGATTACGACCTGCCCGAAGAGGTGCTGGAGCGGGCGCTGGGCAAGAGCCGCGGCGTCTTCATCGCAGGACCTCCGGGCAGCGGCAAGTCGACCTTCGCCGCCGCGTTGGCGGAGCACCTGCACGGCCTGGACCGCGTCGTCAAGACCATGGAGCAGCCCCGCGACCTGCAGGTGCCCAAGGAGGTGACCCAGTACGGCGCCCTCGACCGGGACATGCAGTGGACCGGCGAGGTGATGCTCCTGGTGCGCCCCGACCACGTGGTGTATGACGAGGTGCGTACGACGGGCGACTTCCGGGTCTTCGCCGACATGAGGATGGCGGGCATCGGCCTCTTCGGCGTCACCCACGCCAGCCGCGCCATCGACGCCGTGCAGCGGCTCATCGGCCGCGTCGAACTGGGCATGATCCCCCAGGTGGTCGATACCGTGGTCTTCATCGACGAAGGCGCCGTCGCCCAGGTGCTGGAGCTGACGTTCACGGTGCGCGTCCCCTCCGGCATGATGCAGGAGGACCTGGCGCGCCCTGTCGTCGTGGTGACAGACCTTCAGACCCGCCAGGAGTGCTTCGAGCTCTACACGTACGGTGAACAGGTGGTCGTCATGCCCCTCGATGGCGGTATGGCCGGCGCCCCGGGCGTGCCAGCGGGCCGGCGTCGTAGCGGTGCCTCCGCGTTGGCGGAACGGGAGCTCAACCGGGCCCTGCGGCGTTACGTCCACGGCCCCTTCGAAGTGCAGGTGAACGGTAACCGGGCGTCCGTGTTCGTCGACCAGGAAGAGGTCCCCAGCCTCATCGGCAAAGGCGGGAAGACCGTCCAGGGCCTGGAGCGCCGGCTCGGCATCCGCCTCGACGTGCGACCCCGTGAACGCGGCAAGGGCGGCGGCAAGCGGGCCCAGGGCGGGTCGGCTGGCTCCGGCGGGCCTCGTGGGGGTCCCGGCGAGGTGCGCGTCAAGAAGACCGGCAGCAACCTGTTCGTGTTGGCGGGCCCCGGCTATGGCAGCCAAGAGATCCGCGTGCTCATCGAAGGCTCCGAGGTCGCTGCCGGCCTGGCCAGCAAGGACGGCAAGCTCCGGTTCAAGGCCAACACGCCGGAGGCCAAGGCGATCGCGAGCGCCGTGCAGGCCGGCTTGATCCTCGACGTGGAAGCGTTGTAGACGCAGGGGCCCCGCTTCTCTGTTGAAGCCATGGAACGTGCAACAAGGATTAACAACCTGGAGCAAGGCTGGGCCGTTGCTCCCTGGTGCCCCGTCGACCGGACATCAAGGAGACACCCGGCGAGGGTTGGTGGCCTTCGTCGTTCGCCCACTGACTGTGGTGGTTGGTTGAACCGCGACCGTTTGGGTCAGTCGCGTTCGCTGGGCGACGGGTGAGGAGGGGTGGCGCATCTGCGCCGCCCCTCCCTTCTACCCGATCGACTCGACCCGATGTTCTTGGTCGGCCACCGAAGGTCAGGCCTACGGGTGGAACGCGGACGCGAGGGTCTGCTGGTCGAAGGAGCCCGTGTTGCCGCCGGTGGCCCAGCGGTACAGGGCCGCCTTGTAGATGCCCGCCAGCACGCTGCTGAGCGCCGCGAGGGCGAGGATAGCGACGACGGTCGTCACGATGCCCACGATGAGGCCGATGGTTCCCAGCACCGTCGCGAGAGCCAGCGTGCCGATGAAGCCGGTGATGCCGATGGCGATGCCCAGCAGGCCGCTGACGAAGCCGATGCCGGCCTCGCCGACGACGGTCTCGCCCCAGGTCTGCTTGAACAGGCCGGCGCTGCCCTTGACCGAGTCGCCGAGGCTCTTCTCGGTGAAGAGCAGGGTGGGGACGACGAAGAACGTGGCCAGGTTCCAGGCGAAGCCGGCGATGCCGGCCATGATCTGGCCGAGGAAGCCGGCGCGCTCCCGCAGCGCCTGGAGGATCAGGTTGACGGTGGCGATGACGGCCGCCCAAGCGAAGAGGCGACCCTTGCGGGCCCATGCCGCAGCCAGGGCGCTCTTGACCGTGGGGTCGCCGCCGCCCAGCCGTTCGTTGGCCGCAGCGACGACGGCGGCGTTGAAGAACAGGGTGACGAACGCCAGCAGAAGGTAGGTCGCGAGGGCCAGGACGGCGCCGATCACGTCGAAGGCGCCGTCGATGAACAGGGCGGGCGTGAGGGCGAAGCCGACGCCGGCGATCGCCATGATGGTCAGGATGCTGGCCAGCACGGAGAGCACAGGCATCCACAGCAGCTCCTTGTCCTGCTTGAGGACGGACAGGCTCGTCTTGAAGAGGCCCCAGGAGCGGGACAGGCGGTTCATGGGGCCACTTGGTGACGACAGGGGGCTTGAAGCTTCCGCAGGACGCTTGCGCCGCCACCACACGCACCCTTATCGCGCCAGCGGGCGCATCCACGGCGTGCACACCACCGAGCCCCGCCGGGTGGCGATCGTCGCGGCCAACCGCATCCCGTTCGCCCGCCAGAACACGGCGTACCACGAACTGTCCAACCAGACCATGCTGACGGACACGTTGCAGGGCCTGGTGGACCGGGCCGGCCTGGAAGGCGCTCTCCTGGGAGAGGTGGTCGGCGGGGCGGTGATGAAGCATGCCCGCGACTGGAACCTGGTGCGCGAATCGGTGCTGGGCACGAGCCTCGACCCGCACACGCCGGCCTACGACGTGCAGCAGGCGTGCGGCACCGGACTGGAATCGGCGATCCTGGTGGCCAACAAGATCGCCCTGGGGCAGATCGACGCTGGCATCGCGTGCGGCGTCGACACCACCAGTGATGCCCCCGTCGCGGCGGGTCGACGGCTGCAGCGCACGCTCATGGACCTCAACGCGGCCCGTAGCGGTGGCGCCAAGGCGAAGGCGGCCGCCAGGCTCCTCAACCCTGCGGCGTGGCTACCTGACCTGCCGCGCAACGCCGAACCCCGCACCGGCCTTTCCATGGGGCAGCACGCCCAGCGCACCGCGGACGAACTGGGCATCACGCGGGAGGCGATGGACGAGCTGGCCGTGGCCAGTCACCACAACCTGGCCGCCGCCTACGAGGCCGGCTTCTTCGACGACCTGGTGATGCCCTACCAGGGCCTGGAGCGGGACAACAACCTCCGCCCCGACACGAGCATCGAGGCTGCGGCGCGGCTCAAGGGCGTCTTCGGCGGCGGTGGAACGATCACGGCCGCCAATGCCTCGCCGCTCACGGACGGTGCCAGCAGCGTCCTTCTGGCCAGCGAGGATTGGGCCAAGGAGCGGGGGCTCCCCGTGCTCGCCTACCTGAGCGGCGCTCAGACCGGGGCCACCGACTTCGCGGGTGGCAATGAAGGGCTGCTCATGGCGCCCGCGTACCACGCCGTGCCCCAGCTGCTGGAGCGCCATGGGCTCGCCCTCCAGGATTTCGACCTCTTCGAGGTCCACGAGGCGTTCGCGAGCGTCGTCCTCGCCACGCTCCAGGTCTGGGAGCAGAAGGGACTCGGCGCCGTGCCCCACGAGAAGCTCAACGTCAAGGGCAGCAGCATCGCAGCCGGCCACCCCTTCGCAGCCACCGGCACCCGCATCCTGGCGACGCTCGCCAAGAGCCTCGCCGAGAAGGGGTCCGGCCGGGGCCTCATCTCCGTCTGCGCCGCCGGGGGGCAAGGCGTCACGGCGATCGTGGAACGCTGAGCAAGGGGGCAACCCCAAGAGAACCGGTCGCCATCGAGGCGCGTGGGCGTCACCCTGCAAGGCTACGGCGGCGTGGGCGAGATCGGCGGCAACGCCTTCCTCCTCGAAGGGGGCGGCTCGCGGCTGTTCCTGGACCTGGGCAAGCGGTTCGGCAGCGATCCCAGGCCGGGCGCCGCGCGCACCCCGGGCTGGAACGACTACTACGACGACTTCCTGCAACCGCGGGGCACCACGCTGGCGCCGGACCTGATGCGCCTGGGCATCATCCCGGACCTGCCGACGCTGTGGCGCCAGGACCGAGGCGGCCAAGCGGGCGCGTCACCGGTGGACGGCGTGCTGGTGAGCCACGCCCACATGGACCACTGCGGCCTCCTGGGGCTCCTGCGGCCCGACGTGCCGATCTGGCTCTCGCCCGGCAGCCGCGCGACGCTCGCCAGCCTGCAAGAGACCGGCGGCGGCGTCATGGCGGAGTACCTGGAGGCCCGCCCCAAGGGCATCCTGCCCAAGAAGGACGGCTCACCGGGCAAAGGGACCGCCTGGAAGGACCCGGAGACCGGCGACCCCGTGGCCGCCACCAGGCCTACGGACGGCGGGGCCGTGCAGGTGGGCGACTGGGACCTCAAGCACTTCGACGTGGACCACTCCATCCACGGCGCCCGCGCGACGCTCCTCGAAGGCCCGCTCTCCGTCGTCTACACCGGCGACTTCCGCATGCACGGCCGCGACCCCGATGCCACCAAGCGGTTCGTGGAGCGCGCCGGCGGCGTCGACGTCATCCTGGCCGAGGGGACCCGCGTGCGGCCCCCCGGGGACGACCACGGCCACAACAACACCGACGACGAGAGCATGGTCGCCGCCGAGATGGGTGCCATGCTGCGCGCCGCCGGGGACCGCTTCGTGGGCGTCAGCTTCCCGCCGCGCGACCTGGACCGGTTCCTCTCCATCTGGGACGTCGCCCGCGAACACGGCCGCCGGCTCGTCATCCCGACCAAGCTCGCCCACCTGCTCGACAGCGTGCGCGGCAGCGGCGAACCAGGCCTCCCGGACCCTCGGCGGGACCCCCACATCGCGATCCACGCGCCGGTGAGGAAGAAGGGCGTGCGCGCCATGCCACCGGGGACGTTGCTGATGCCGGACCGGGACCTCGCCATGCACCCCGTCCAGGTGGGCGACGAGGAATGGAGCGACTTCTGGCTCTCCGACCACGAGACCTGGGAGCGGCCGTACCTCACCGGCGACAACACGGTCACCTCCGCCGACGTGGCCGCAGCGCCCCACGCCTACCTGTTCTCCATCAGTTACTGGACCATCAGCGAACTCTTCGACCTCTTCCCGCAGACCCCCGGCCCAAGGGCCGGCGGTCTGTACATCCATTCCATGACCCAGCCGTTCAACGACGAGATGGAGATCGGCGACCGCAAACTCGACCGCTGGCTCTCCGCGTTCAACCTGGAACGCCACGACACCCACGTCAGCGGCCACCTGTCCACCGAGGACCTGGACTGGGTGCTCGACGAGATCGGCGCCCGTACCCTGGTGCCCATCCACTCCGAGGCGCCCCACCTGAGCGCCGAGCGCTACCAGGCCAAGGAAGGGCGTGGCGCCCTGCTGCCGGAACCGGGACGCACCCTCCACCTCGGCTGAACGGAACGGGCGACCAGGTGCCTCCGGTGAGGTTATCCACTCCGCGTGGGCTCAAGCTCCGTGGCCGTCTGGGAGATCGGCGTCGTCCTTGCAGTCCTTGTCGTGGTGCTGCTCCTGTTCGTCCGCGAGGTGCTCCCTCCGGCGATCACCTCCATGCTGGCCGCCGCGTCCCTCATGGTGCTGCCGGCACGCAGCTGGTCCGGCCCCATCCTGAGCCCCGAAGAGGGCCTCTCCGGGTTCGCCAGCCAGGCCACGATCGCCGTCCTCTCCATGTTCGTCCTGTCGGCCGGCATCGAACGCTCCGGCGCCGTCGACTACCTCAGCCGCGCACTCACGCGGTGGGCCGGCAAGGGCGTGCGCCGCCAGACGCTCACCCTGGGCGGGGTCGCCGGCGGCATGTCTGGCTTCGTCAACAACACCCCCGTCGTCGCCGTCCTCATCCCGGTCGCCTCACGCTTGGCCCGCCAGGCCGGCCACAGCCCTTCCAAGCTGCTGATGCCCCTGTCGTTCTTCGCCATGCTCGGTGGCACCCTCACCCTCATCGGCACCAGCACGAACCTGCTGGGCAACGCCCTGCTGCCACGCTACGGTCTGGAGCCGTTCGGCTTCTTTTCGTTCACACTCGTCGGTGTCGTGGCCCTTGCCGCTGCGGCGATCTATTTCTTGACGATCGGACCGCTCCTGGTCCCCGACCGGGGCACCGGGGACGCCACGGAGCGCTTCGACCTGAAGGGCTTCCTCGCCGAGGTGCACGTCCCTGGCGACGCCCAGGCGGTCGGCAAGACCATCGGCGAACTGGGACTCACAAGGCCCAACGGCTTCCAGGTGCTGCGGCTGTTCCGTGGCGACATCGCCCACAGCGCGCCCCGCAAGGACTTCGTGGTGCGCGAAGACGACCTGCTGCTGTTGCAAGGGAGCCGCGAAGGCCTAGAGGAGCTCCAGGAACAGCACGGCCTTGTCAGCCTGGCCGAACTGAAGCATGGGCTGGAACCAGACCCGGAGAGCGGCGAGGAAGGCTGGGCGACGGCTGAACTGGTGGTGGCACCCGGCAGCCGCGTCGAAGGGCGCACGCTGGCGGAGATGCGTTTCCGCGACCGGTTCGACGCCATCGTCCTCGCCCTCCGGCACCACGACCGCCTGAGCATCGGACCCTTGGCCCAATCGACGCTCAAGGCGGGCGACGTGCTGCTCGTGCAGGCCCCTGAATCGGCCCTCGACCGCCTGGAGGAATCGGCCAATTTCTTCCTGACGCGGGAGCGCAAGGAGCCGGTCTTCCGCCCGGAGAAGATCCTCATGGCCGCCGGCATCATGATCGCCGTCGTAGCTGTGAGCGCCCTCGGCCTCCTTCCCATCGTCGCCGCCGCACTGGCGGGCGCCGTCGCCATGGTCGTCACGGGCTGCCTGAAGGTGGAGGAGTTCATCGACGCCATCCACTGGGACATCATCCTCCTGCTGTCTGGCATCATCCCGCTGGGCATCGCGTTGGAGAAGTCGGGCGCAGCGGCGCTCATGGCGGACGGCCTGGTCGCCGTCGGTGGACTGTTGCCGCCGCTGGCGTTCCTCATGGCGGTGTTCCTGTTCACGAGCCTGCTCACCGAGATGATCAGCAACAACGCCAGCGTGGTGCTGCTCATCCCCATCGTCGTGGCCGCCGCTGCGTCACTGGGCCTAGACGGTCGGCCGTTCGCTCTGGCCGTCATGCTCTCCGCCAGCACCAGCATGTTGACGCCGGTCGGCTACCAGACCAACACCATGGTGTACGCGCCGGGCTCCTACAGGTTCTCCGACTTCGTCCGGGTCGGCGGGCCGCTCAACCTGGCACTCGTCGTGATCATTCCGCTCACCATCGCTTGGCTGTTCCCGCTCTGAACCGGCGTCGCCCGGGCTCAGGAGGAGGTGGCAGCGGGGGCGGGGACGGGACCGGGCGGCCGGTACGTCGCCTGCCAGTCGAAGGACGGCACCGCGATGCCGGGCACCTCCAGGGGTGCCGTGGCCGACAGGGCGGATCCGTCGGCCTGGAGTCCATCGAGGAACCCACCGGCTTCCCAGGTGATGAGGCTCGTGCCCAGGTTCACCTCGGCGGCGACATCGTAGTCGAACCAGGAGGGGCCGCCGGGCGTCACCTGCCAGAAGCGGCTGATGCCGGCCAGGGTGCTGGGGGCGGCGCCCTGGACCTCCATGCCGTACGCCAGCGTGCCGTTGGCGACGACGTCGCCCGACCGGACCGTGCCACCCAGAAGGGCATCGGCCTGGTTGGTGATCTCGTCGGCCGATTGGACGTCCCAGCCATCGGTGGCGAAGCGGTCCAGCGCCGCGCTGGCCGGCAGGTACAGCTTGGCCAGGTAGTAGTGGGTGGTCACCTGGGACGCGTCAGCATCGAGACCCGGGTCGGCCACGAGGATGTTGATCTCGGCCCCGGCCAAGGGGCCGCCGAGGAAGACGGAGTCCTCGCAGGTGTAGGTGGTCGCCAGGACGCCGCCTTGGCCAACGGGCACGGGTGTTCCCAGGAGGCCTTGGGCATCGGCGGGCCGGAACGGCTCCGGCAGGAAACCGGCCAGATGGTCCAGGTCCCGCAACAGCACGGAGACCGCCAACGAGCAGCCGGTGGCGTCGTACGTCAACAGTTCCGTCGCGTTCGGGGCCTCGTCTTGGGCCGTGCCTCCGGCCGCGTCGTCCCGCTCTCCGTCGTCGTCTCCGAGGCAACCCGCCACGAGCGTCATCGCCAGAAGGGCAGCCAGGGCCACGGGCCTCATGCGGCTCGTCTTGTCCATGCCCCGCGGGTGGCAGGTCGTCTTGTAACCGTTGCGGCACCTTGAACCTGGAAGAGCCCGATAGGCCCCGCATGCGTTGGTTCGCTTGTGCAACGACCTTCATCCTCTGCTGCGCCGCCGTGCTGGCGGCTCCGACCGCCGCTGCGGCGGACCAATCCGTGGGGCCCTGGGCGGGTCTGGCGGAGCAAGGCCAATGGTACAGCCACTACGTCCAGAACCATCGCGCCGGTTTCGCGTGCCTGGAGCCCCCGGGCGGCGGCGACCGCCATTATGCCTTCGTGCTGGTGGCGGCCAACCCGGCCGATGAGCTGGTGCTGCGCGTCGGCAGCCTGACAGCGGAGACGACGGGTGGCGTGGCGGTCCTGGAGTACATCGGCTACAAATGCCAACGTGGCTACGTGCACGTCTACGGCGCCAGCGTCACCGGTCCCGTGGGGCCGTACACGTTGCACTTCGTCCAAGGCCATGGCACCGGTCTGGACGAGCGCGTCGCGGATGCGTTGGGCCTCGTGCGTGACCTGGAGATCTCCTGAGGTGGGGCCATGCAGGTCCACGCCCACGCCGCGCCCACCAAGGGTTCGACCCTGGAGCCGTTCACGTACGAGGCGGAGCCGGGGCCCCATGAGGTGCTCATCCGGGTGTCCCATTGCGGCATCTGCCACAGCGATGTCCACCTCATCGACGACGACTGGCGCAGCAGCCAGTACCCCTTGGTACCGGGCCATGAAGTGGTGGGCACCGTGGCGGAAGCGGGTGACGCGGTCCTTGGCCTGAAGGAGGGAGACCGGGTCGGACTGGGTTGGCAATGCGGCGCCTGCCACGCCTGTGATGCCTGCGCCCGCGGCGATGAGAACCTCTGTCCTGGCAACCAGGCGACGGCGGTGGGGCACCACGGTGGCTTCGCGGACCACGTGCTGGCCGATGCGCGCATGGCGTTCAAGCTCCCTGACGGCCTCTCCTCCGAAGGCGCGGCACCGCTCCTTTGCGGCGGCATCACGGTCTATTCCCCGCTGCGGCGCCTGGCCGGGCCGGGCGCCCGCGTGGGTGTCATCGGCATCGGTGGCCTGGGGCACATGGGCGTCCGGTTCGCCAAGGCGCTGGGCTACGAAGTGACCGCGTACTCGGGCTCACCGGACAAGGAGGACGAGGCGCGGGCGCTCGGCGCCGACCATTTCGTCTCCTCAGCGGACGGAGGGCCCAAGGCGGGGCCGCGGCAGGACCTCATCATCAACACGGCGTACGCCGATCTGGACTGGAACGGCTACCTGCGCGCCCTCCGGCCCAACGGGACGCTGTGCTTCGTCGGCGTGCCGCCCAGTGACCTCGGCATCCACGCCGGTACGTTGCTGGCCGGGCAGAAGCGCGTGACGGCAAGTGCCATCGGAGGCAGGGCGCTCATCCGGGAGATGCTGGACTTCGCGGCGGCGCGGGGCGTCGAGGCGCAGACCGAGGCGTTCTCCATGACCGACGTCAACGCGGCGCTGGAGCACCTGCGGGCCGGCAAGGCGCGCTACCGCGTGGTCCTCGAGAACTGACCACCTTGGCCTGGGCGCCCTTGGGCTCGCGGCTATGAGGGGCCACCGGGTCCGACGCGCCATGAGCATGCGTTTCGCCGTCCTGTACGGTTCGAACCGAGGGGACCGCCAAGGCATCAAGGCGGCGCGCTTCATGGTGCGCCAGCTACAGGCCCGAGGCCACCAGGCCGAACTGTTGGATGCCCTGGAGCTGGAGCTGCCCTTCCTGGACAAGATGTTCAAGGAGTACCCCGAAGGCGAGGCGCCGGCGGGCATGCAACGGGCGCACGACGTCCTGGCGGCGGCGGACGGCTTCGTCGTCGTCGGGGGCGAATGGAACCACAGCATCCCGCCCGGCCTCAAGAACCTCCTCGACCACTTCCAGTCGGAGTTCCACTTCAAGCCGGCCGGCATCTGCACCTACTCGGCAGGCCCCTTCGCCGGCGTCCGCGCGGCGCCCCATTACCGGGTGATCCTGGGCGAGCTGGGCATGGTCACACCGAGCATCATGTTCGCCGTGAGCCGGGTGGGTCCGAGCTTCGATGACGACGGCAACGACCTGACGGGCGACTACGAGCGCCGCGCCGGTCGCTTCCTGGACGAACTGGTCTGGTACGCGGAGGCCCTGGCGGCCAAGCGACCCGACGGGACCCCCTTCTGATGGCCAAGACCAAGAGCCCCGGCCGCCGCGGCCGTGGGGGCGGAGGGGGTGGCCATGGCAAGCCGCCGGCACGTGAACACGCCCCGAGCCGCGCCCGTGAACTGGTCCGTCTGGCCAAGGCGAAGACCCGACCGGCCGTAGAATTGCTGGCCGAGGCGGACGCGATCCGCGACCTCTCCTGGGCCGCGACCGCCATGGCGCAGGTGGCGACCGTGGGCAACACGAGCCTGAAGCAGACCGAGGAGGCCCTCCGCGGCGCCTTGCAACGGGCCGCCATGGTGGAGCGTCTGGGCCGCCGCGCCGAAGTGCTGGGCGACCTGGCCAAGGCGGTCGCCGGTTGGCATGGCCGCACTCGGGACGTGCTGCTCTTGGAGGTCGCCGAAGGCATCGCAGCTCTTCCGGACGGCGAATGGACCCTGTCGGCGATCGAGGCGGCAGCGGGCCACGTCGGCCCTGATGGCCGCGAGGTGCTCTTCCAACGCGCAGGCGGCAACGCCGGCTTCGAGTCCCGTGGCTTCAAGGCGGTGCTTCGCCACGCGGAGCCCCACGAGCATGGCCGTTTGATGGTGGCGATCCAGGACATGGCGGACGCCCCCCGCGCTGAGGCCCTGGGGCAGCTGCATCACCGTGGTTGTGCGGAGGCGCTCGCGCCGGCCATGGAGGCCATGATGGCGCTCTCGGAGGAGGCTCGCGCGGAGCCGCTTCGCCGCATGGTGTGGCGCATGGACGACGTGCAGGACCTGGCCCGCGTGGCCGGCCTCGGCGGCGAACGCCCCGACGTGCTGATCGCGTGTGGCGCTCGTCTGGACAAGCTGGGCGACGCCGCCGGCAAGGGCATGCTCCTTCAGGCGGCCGAGCGCGCCGACCTGCCACCGGCGACGCGCAAGCGCCTGGAGGCGGCGGCCGAGAAGGCTGGCCTCGACCTGGCCGCTCCGGCCGTCCCCGTCGAGTCGGCGGAGCCCGAGCAGGAAGCCGTGGCGACGGAGGGGACGTGGCGCCCGGAGCGTCGCGCCGGCACCCACACGCTCGCCCTCTGGAACACCTACGACGGCGGCCTGGGCTTGCCTCACCTACGTGCCGTCGCCCGCGCAGCACCGCTCGCCGCCGCGTTCAACCTCGACCTGCTCCTGGTGGCCTTCCCGGCCGACCTGGCAGCCATCGCGGAAGCAGCAGCGACGGAGACCGGCATCGGTGAAGGCGCCGGGCACCTGGAAGCGCTCCTCGAGGCCGGCCGGGTGAGCGCCGTGGACGAGTTGACCCTGGACGACCTGCCCGGTTGGCCGGTGGCGACGACGCCCAAGCCGGACCCAGAGCGCCTGGAGACCCTGGAGAGGGCCAAAGAGGTGCATGGACGACTCTGCGTGCTCATGGGCCTCGGCCCGCGCGGGCTACCCCGCCACGTCCTGGAAGCCTGCCCCGCCCACTACGAGATCACCGGCGCCTCGGTCAGCCTGGAGACGGCGACCGCCATGGGCATCCTGGCGGAGCGGCTACGGGCGTTGGGGCCGGCGAACTCCACCGACAGTAGTCGCTAGGTGAGATCTACCTCGAGAACGCTGCAATACCCTGATGCACTAGGCAATCTGGCTCGATTGCTCATGGAGTTTTTTCACGATGGTTTCGGTGGTTTTCGTCAGGTCCTCCGTTCGGCCAGGACGATCGACAGAATCTGGAGAAAGGTTTGGATCCTTTGGCATCAGTTCCGCCAGTGTGGCATCAACGCCTAGTTGTTGCAACATCGACCGGGCCAGTTCCAAAGAGCGGCCCTGCTTGACGCCATCGGCTTCCGCATGGAGGTCGGAAGGCGCCTCCACATCAATCGGGCTGGTTTGGGTAAACGTCGACCCCGTAGGGAGATGAACAAGCATGGCCGATCCAGGGTCACGAAGGAGCTCCTTCGCGAAGGCATCGTCCTGGTGGGCGGGAACCACGTACAAGGCCGACGCGCCATCAAAGCCAATCAATTTCGACTCCCATACGGAATCATCGGCATCGATTCCCAAGAGAGATTGAAGGCGTTGGCGCCATTCCGGGAACTTCCAAGCCGCCGCCAGGGCTGTTCGCAAGTACCTCCCTTGCTGGTCTAGGATGTGGTCAACGATGGAATTCACTTTCCGCGCATCAATTTTCTCGGGAGTTACGTCGAAGGTCCAGCGGCGCTTCTCGGGGCCTCTTAGGAACCGCGATCCGACCACCTCAATCGAATCGATGGATTCTAGGGTGCCTTCCTTCGATTGGAAATGTGCTGCCACTGGGGAAACTGTGATGCTGGCCTGATCGAGCAGATCATCCCTGCTGGACCGATGCACGCGCTCCAAGAGCTCCCGAAGATCGGCGTTGTCCTGATCTCCATCAATACTGATGGACGTCGATGGAACTTCCAGGCTTAGTTCCAGTACAAATTCCCTGATGTCTCGCCGAGAGCGGTTGGAGGGATTCTGGACGCTGATCGTCACCGTACCTTTTCCGGCTGGAAGTACGGCCTTTGCGGTGTCCTGCCCCACGCGGAGCGTTGCAAGTCCATCCGCTAGCATGGATTCAAAATCAAGAACGATTTCAATCTCGGACGGGACGGCTAGGTCAACGCGCTCGCGTTCCACCATTTCCTGGAGCAACCGTTGATCCTCCAGAACGCCATCAAAGCGGAGCAGCTCGCTCCAAACGGGCCACATGGCAAGCAACTCTCGAACCGTCAAGCTTGGCACGGTTGTGGCGTCTTGTGGTGATGGCACAAGGCCGTCCACGCGAAACACGGTCTCGATCGCACTACGCACCAAGAACCTTTCATTCAAGTCGATATTCAGGAAATTGGTGGCACGCAGTGCGTCAGGGGACCGCTGTTCGATCGTGCGGGCCTCTGGTTGACGATTAATCTTTTTTGCACCAATCAGTCGCTCAGCTTGGTCTCTTACCGCTTGGTTTGCTTCCTTTGAGACGAGATCGAAGCGACCATCCGCGACCCAGAAGCCCGCCAGCGACGGGAGGGAGTGGATCGCCAGGGCTGGCTCCGTGGGCTGTGTCTGTTCTTCGAGTCTTGGCCGACCCACAATCCGGTTTGCGATCCGATCGTAAGGCAGCGTAGCTCCAAGAGCTTCGCTTGAAAGCTGATCACTTGTCGACCGTTCGCTGGTCGCAGTCTGCTGTGGGAGGATTGCATTCGCATCGTGGATGTTGCCCAAGGCCTCGCCAAGATAGGTCCAGTCCTGGCGCACCATCACGAGGAACCGGCCACCGTCTGGGCCGATGCGTGGAACAGCCACGTGACGACGGAAATGGCGGACGCGATCGCCCCGATCCTTGGCGGCGACCTCATCCATTTGGGAGGATGCCCCAGCAATTGTGATCAGCGTGGATGCAAGTTGGGGGCTATGTTCGGCCGGAAGCCGGGCCAAGAGATTGGGTGCCGTAGCCGTCAACTTGGGCGTTTCATTGATCTGGACGTCCACGATTCCAATGTCTCCGTCTGTGTGGGTTAGTTCGACCGATACAACTTCGTCCTTGGCAATCACTTCGATGGAAAATGGGGCCTTCGAATCGCTTGGTTCAGACAAGCCAGCTGAAGGTTCCCCAAAGAGCAGCAAGGCCATGCCTTGGTGGTTTGTTCGCGTCACGTCCAGGACCCGCTGTCCACGTCGCAGACGCGCAAGGACGCCAGAGGCTACGTTTCCGTCATGATCCCGGACTGCAGCAACGATGGCTTGGTAGCCATTCATGTCAGCCGCGGGCGCAGAGGGATTGGACGATCCCTCCGTGGAGTCCAGCTGCGTTGAAATCTCGACCTTTGGTTGCGTTTCGGGGGGATCGGGAATCGACCTGTTCGGGCCAGAAGGCAACGCATCTACCCGTTTCTTGACCGGCTGACTCAGGCTGATCTCGGCATCCCCGGGGATGTTGCCCGGTGGCAGGAACCTCCCTAGCCTAAGTTGGTTACCCTCCATCTCAAATAGGGCAATCTTGGAATTGGCATCACTTGGGGCTACCCGGGCCAATGAGGTCGTCGGCCTTCCAGGGTCATCGGGCGAGCCAAGATAATCTGGACTGCCGTCAATTTTCAGGGCCACAAGCCTTGTTCCTGCCAGCCGTTCGATGCGAAGCTTTTGGGACCCCGTAAGGCTACCGCCCGCAAAGCTTCGAAGCTCCTTGCCGCGCACCGTGAGGACATCGCCAGGGGCCAATCCCTTCGACCTGCTCAGCCGGCCAATACGGCCAGAGGATTTGGATGGTGGAAGCATGGGCTCTTCTTGTCCTGACGAACAGCTCTTTTCGTCAGCCCTAGAAAGGCCGCGCCATTGAAGAGATTTACGGAGCGCTTCTATCCAATCCTCGCCACTCCAAGATCATGACAACAGAGGCGTCAGCCAAACGATCTTGGGATTAGCATCAGTTGCTGCAGTTCCCGTGATTTATCGCGGCAACCATCCCGACTTGCAACTTGGGCCGATGAAGCTAAATGGTCCGTGGGTGCTGTAGCGCCTGGTGCTGCCGTGAAAACATCGAGCGATGGTTGGTCCATCTACGGTTTCTACAGCGACGAGATGGACGCAGCGATTCGTTCGAACGATGAGCGAAGGGCAAGAAGCGCGCATGGTGCAGCCGAGACGGAACATCAAAAAAAGTTGGAACAATACCGAAAGAATGCTCAATCCCATCGCGAAAAAATCGATGCTGCTAGGGCCAGCCTTGTTGATGCAGATCGCCTCGACGAGCTGAGGCAGGAAGTTGAGATTGCCCGGGACGAATTGACAAAATTTGATGCGGAGCTCTCGATTCAGCAGCAGACCGCTCGCGACGCCAATGCGCAAGCATCGCGGCTCAAGCAGGAGTATGAAATCCTCCGCAAAAGGGTGGAGCGATCCAAGGAAACCCTAGGCCTCGCGTCCAAACAAAGGTTTGATGCTGCTACCAAAAAAAAGGCGGCCCAAACCGAACGGAGTGCAGCATCGGCTACGCTTCAGGCGGCGAAGGAAGAGATTCGGTTCGAGCGGTCACGGTTGGACCACGCCAATTCTGAGCTGGCGCATGCGGCTTCCCTTGAAACAGAGTCCAGTGCAAAACTCGCAGAGACCATCCGAGAGGCCGCGCGACATCGCAGAAGGCACCTTCTCGAGGCCCAACAGCTGCATGGGCGGGAGCTCGCCGATGCAAAGGCGGCCGAAGTGGAGCGAATTTCGACGCTGCGGGAAGAAGCCCTGAAGGACTTCGCTTCCCAGGCACAAGCTCTACGTGAATCAGCCATCGGGCAGGCACGGCGCAAGGCTGCCGCAGCCAACAAGGTAACGGTGGGGGAATTCAAAGAGTTCGCAGAAAGAAGAACAGAACACGCAGTAGCTGAGGCCCAACAGGCCGCTGAAATTCGATTGGACGAAGCTTTGGTGCCAACGCCTGAAGAGCTTGCGTACCTGGAGGCGATGGAGGCGGACGAGAAACAAGCCCAACGGATCGAGAGCATCGATGAAATGGAACTGCCGGACCTTCCTTTGAATTCGATTCCGGAGCTGGCGTTCCTTTCCATGGCAGCGCCCCGGAAATCGGTCCAACAGGCCGCCTCCTTGGCAAACACTTCCCGAGCGGAGCCCGAGTTCCATCAAGGAGCGACGAAGCTCATTGCCGGCCAAACACAGGAGGCAGATGCGAAAACCCAACTACAGCAGAACGGGAAGGATGTACGATGAGCATTGTTACCCTATGGGAGAAGCGAAATTTTAAGGGGCAATCCATTTCTTCCAATTCAGATTCGTCATGGGTCGGCAGAGCGTTCAACGACCGTGCCTCGGCGGTGCGTATTTCGGAAGGGGAATGGATTTTCTTTGAGCACGTAAGCTATAATCGAGGAAAGCCCAAAGGTCGGAAGTGGAGCTTGAGGGCAGGGAGCTATCCAGACATCAAAAAATCGCATGGCATTCCCGATAACAAAATTTCCTCCTACAAGCGCAACTGGCTCTACAAGGATCCTGCCTACCAATCGATCTGGGCCGGCCATGATGCGACACGCGCGAAGGCCAGGTTGGATGCCGAGAACCTGGCTGCGCAGGCAAGGGAATTGGAACGAGAATCGGGTTCCTCGGCGCAAGAAGCTCAGGCTCACCAGGCGGAGCTCGCTAACCTCCGCGGCACGTTGGCCAAGAAAAAGGAGGCGCTGCGCAAGGCAATCGCGGACCAGGATGAGGCAAAGAACGAGGCCGTACGATATGAGAAATTGGTTGTTGCTGAAGAGCGACAATATGGGGTGGTCCAGGACCAAATCGATCAGTCGAAGGCGGAAGCGGAACAAATGGAAATCGAGTCGCAAGGGTTCCGAGATGAAGCCAGCGCTGATCGGCAACTCGAGGATTCGGTGCGGGCTGAAGTCGCCGAGGCCGAGCGCCAAATTTCGCAAGTTATCATAAGGAGTGACAAACTTAGAGCCAAGACAGCGGAATATCAGGCGCAGATCATCCGCGTTGTTGAAGAATCCCCCCTGAATCTGGACCGCGATCTTGGTGGGCTTAAGGCCCGAGAGGCGGGGGTTCGTCAGGCAGCCGTCGATCAAATACGGCTGGAGGGATCACAGGACCTCGAAGAACGTATCGTGCGGCTCCAAGCTCTGCATGAAGAAGAACTTGCGGAGGCTCTGGCCAACGTGTCGGCGGAGGCCGCGGAAGCAATGGAGCGAGATCTGCAGAACGCGATGGACCAGGCGGTCCGTGACCAAGAGGCGGCCGTTGCCGCCATCGATGATGAGTTCGCATCCCCCGGCGTAAGGAAGGCCGCCGAGCAGGGCTTTTCTGATTCCGATTCGCGCATGCGCAGCATGTTGGATACGAATCCCAGATTGGCTGGGCGTGGCAACGAAATCAGTGATGGGCGGCGGACAAAGATGGCCTTGGCGGTCGTATCCGACCAGGACGGAAATGCCGTTTCAGGACACCCGGTTCGGCTCTACGATGAGCATGAGCGTCTCGTCGACCGCACCCGCACCAACGCTGGAGGAATCGCGATCCTGCTGTTCCCGCGAGGGAATACCTCTGCTTCAACGGGCGTGATCGAAGCTGGCCGACTCGCATCTGGTCTCGTCAAGGCGGTTTTCAAGATTCCCGAAGAATCCCAACATGCCTTTGTTTCGATCGTTGTGGATCAGCTAGGGCCTCTTGAAAGCCATGCAGCGGTCGATCCACTGCCGCGATTGCCCAGTGTATTCTCACCTTCGTTGTACGACGACCTCTTGCGCCTCAACTATGCTTGCTCGAGTCCCTTGTTGCCGCAGCTGGATCTTTCCGATGGGAACGGGGCCGGTCGAACGCGTACCGTCAGGAGGCTGAAGATGACCCGGGTCAGCCCTGTTTCGGAGGAGGGGCTGCCCCGTCGCCGGTATCTGGTGACGGTCAGGCAGGAATGGGCGTTTGTAGGCTACAGCTTGGGTAGCCTTGCCAACCTACAGAGCCTCGCGCCGGGGCAGGTCCTTCGCGAGTCGAAGGATACTGTTGAGCGGATCAAGTCTCGCGCGGAACAGGTTTCAGCGCAGGCAATCGAAGATATTGTGTCGACGGCAGAACAGGCAGCTCACCAAGCGAACACCGTTGAATCCCTGCTGTCCGAAGCCAGTCACATGGCAAATCGGACCAATGCCAGCACGGAAACCAACGTGAGTTCGACTGCCGTGACCGCCGGCGCCAGCATTCCGTTCGTGGCCTCCGTGGCCGTCGCCCACAGCAGCTCCAGAGCCAGCACAACAGCGCAGTTTGCGCAGGCGTTGAGCAGCTCAGCGGTCGCATCATCCACGACGGATGCAACCCAAGAGGCATCAGCGGTCATGGCGGCAGCCGAGTCTCGCATCAACAATCAAGTGAAAAAGACTCAGGCGACGATCAAGAGCCTCGAGACAGCGCTTGTTCGCACAATCGATCAGATCTCGCCACTTCTTTCCCGCGCCACGAACCTCCTGAAATGGACGGTGTACGAGAATTTCTTGGTATTATCGCACGTAGAAGATGTAAAGGAAATCTACTTGGAACATATTACGTCTGTGCCACGTTCGCCGGGTACATTGTTTGACGCAACGAACATTCTGGATTTCATGTCATTCTTTGCCCCCGACATTCTTGATCAATCATTATTGATGGGGGTTGCTTCTTTGCGCGATCAGGTGGCGCAAGGGGGCGGGGCCGAGCATCCAATCGTCCAGCATGTCAATCGAAACAGAACGTACTACTTGGGTTTGCTACTGAATGCTGCCATGGACGTACCAGCGCTTCGTGATGATGCGCCTCAGCTACGCCGGTTCGGTGCGGGGCACCAACTGTGGCGGCTTCCGATCATGGGTTTCGTTGGCGACCGGGCCTTAATCACTAGAGACGTCCGATCAAGTGATGCATTTGCGCGTCAATTGCTTTCAGATCCTGGGTCGGCCACGACGATACGAGTCGCATCGCAGGGGACTTACGGTGAAGTGTTGCAAGGCCTGCATAGTCTAGCTGAATTGGAAGGGGTCTTGCCGCCTGGATTGCAACGACCCGTGCATGTTGTGCCAGGTGACTATCGGCTTCTGGATCTTGCAAATGTTGGCCCGTCTGAACCAGCTCCACATGGCCTGGGGGAATCGGGGGCTGCCAAAGGGTTAGAGGATTCCCCATCGCTGGGTGATGCGAAGGAGGCACCACCACTGAACGGAATCGAGACTGCGGAGACATCGAGGGCGGTTGGTTCTCAACCGAAATCGGCTATTCCCGATATCCCAGCAACCCCGTGAACTCCTTCGAAGGGCATTGCATTCATTGATGTTGAATTTGGCGCCGGTTCGGTGGGCAAGTACGGAGAATTCGATGGCTATGCCTTTGCCAACACAGTCACCGCTTCCGCCGTCGGCTCGGGACGCAGGTCGTGTTTGCTGCTCCATTCGTGCAGCGCGGCGAAGACGGTGCAGAGGTCGCGGGCCTTGGCGGTCGCCTCGTAGTCGACGCGGGGCGGGATCTCGTTGTACGCGGTGCGCGTGACGAGACCGGCCTCCACGAGCGCTTTGAGCCGGGCGCTCAAGGTGTTGGGGGACAGGCCGAGGCGTTTCTGGAGGTCGACGAAGCGGACGGGCCCGTCGGCCTCGCGGAACAGGATGTGGGTGATGTCGAGCATGTGGGGGCGCCCCAGCAGCTGGAACAGTTCGCCGATCTGGCAGCCGCCGTCCGTGGTCTCGCAGGGTGAACCCATTGCTACTCGGTTCGTAGTGGGTCCTTGGTCTATATCAATGGATCAGTCCGGGCGTTCGTAGAGGCTTCGCGCCGCGGGACTGGAGTCTCTAATACTCCTGCATTGATAGTGGGTCCCATGGAAGGAGCAACCTCCCGTAGCAAGCTGATCGGACTCTGGGTTCTGACCGCCCTCCTCGCCTTCGCGTTCTTGGGAGCCGGCATCAACAAGGTGATCGGCAACGAAGCCGTCGTCGGCCCCCTCGAGGACGATCTTGGCGTCCCCTCCTGGGCCCTGACCGTCATCGGGGCCCTCGAGGTCGCCGGCGCCATCGGCCTCCTGGTGAACCGCACCCGGTTCTGGGCCGCCGACGGCCTCGCCCTCCTGATGCTGGGCGCCGTGGGCACCCACCTGGTGAACGGCGACTTCGCGGTCCCCCTCGTGCTCGGTACACTGGCCGGCGTGCTCGCCTGGACGCAGCGCCCCGAGGGCCTCCTGGGCCGCCCCGTCGCAGGAGCCACCGCTTGAACAGCCTCCGGACACCCCTGCGCATCCGGCGCAGCCACGAACGCGGCCACGCCGACCACGGCTGGCTCGACACCTACCACACGTTCAGCTTCGCCGGCTACCACGATGACGACTGGCGCGGCCACCGCAACCTTCGCGTCATCAACCAGGACACCATCCGGCCCGGCACCGGCTTCGGCGCCCACCCCCACCGGGACATGGAGATCGTGAGCTACGTGCTGCGCGGCGCCCTGAGCCACCGGGACTCCATGGGCAACGAGCACACCCTGGAACCGGGGGACGTCCAACGCATGACTGCCGGCACCGGCGTCGTGCACGCGGAGATGAGCGGCGCCGACGAGGACACGGAGTTCCTGCAGATCTGGATCCAACCTGCGGCTGCCGGCCTGGAGCCTGGATACGACCAGCGAAGGTTCGACCTCGATGCCGGCGTCCAAGTGGTCGCCAGCGCAGACGGCCAGCAAGGAGGCATCGCCCTCAACGCCGACGCCGCGATCATCGCGGGGCGCCTCGACGCCGGGCAGCAGACGACGTATGCCCCCACGCCGGGCCGTCACCTCTGGATCCATGTCGCCCGCGGCAGCCTCGAACTGGACGGCACGCCCCTCGGACCCGGCGACGGTGCCGCCCTGCCACCCGCCGGCAGCCACGACGAGCCGCTCGCCCTGCTGGCGACCACCGACGCCGAACTCCTCCTCTTCGAACTCCCCTAGCCCCCTGACCCTCCTGATCCCTCCCAAGGAGTCCACCATGGAAACGACCACGATCACCAGCCAGCGTCAGCCAGACGCCCCCATCGACGCCCGCTTCGCCGACCGCCGCAGCCACTACGCCTTCGACCCCACGCCGCTGGGCGACGGCACCCTCGCCAGCCTCCTTGAAGCGGCACGCTGGGCCCCCAGCAGCTTCAACGAACAGCCGTGGCGTTTCCACATCGCCACCCGGGGGCCGGACCGCGACCGCCTGGACGCCACCCTCATGGCCGGCAACCGGGCCTGGAGCGACGATGCCCCGGCCATCATCTGGATCGTCGCCAAGACCACCCTGAGCGACCACAGCTACGCCGGCAAGATGGGGCTCGCCGGCCAGGCCAACCGCCACGCCTGGTTCGACACAGGCTCCGCCACCATGCAACTGCTGCTGGAGGCCCAGGCGCATGGACTGGTGACGCGCCCGATGGGTGGCCTCGACCCCGAGGCCGCCCACGCCGCGCTGGGTCTCGATGACGAACACGACGTGATCGCTGCGATCGCCGTAGGCCGGCCAGGCCCCATCGCCGCGCTGCCGGACGCCCTGCGCCGCCGCGCTGAAGCACCGCCCAGTGGGCGGCTGCCGGTCGCGGATCTTCTCGTGGGCGGCGACGACTAAAGGAGCGGACCCATGGCAGGCGACGTGAAGGAGAAGGGAGCAAGGCTGAGCATGACCGACGAACCCGTCGGTCCCACCCTGCGTCGCCTCGCCGTCCCCATGATGTGGGGCATGGCCAGCTTCCTGGTCATCAACCTCGCCGACACACTCTTCGTCGGCCGCCTGGGCGCCCAAGAATTGGCCGCCATGGCGTTCACGTTCCCGGCCGTGTTCTTCGTCCTCTCCGTCAGCTTCGGCCTCGGCGCCGGCGCCTCCAGCGTCATCGCCCGCGCAGCCGGCAGCGGCGACGAAAGCCGTGTGCGCCGCCTCGCCACCGACAGCATCCTGCTTGCCCTGGTCGCCGTGGTGGCGGTGTCCCTCCTGGGCTACTTCACCATCGACGTGTTCTTCGGTGCCCTTGGCGCCGGCCCGGAGCTGCTGCCGCTCATCCGGGAATACATGACGATCTGGTACCTGAGCGTCGGGCTCGTCGTGGTCCCCATGACCGGCAACAACGCCCTGCGGGCCCTCGGGGACACCAAGACACCGGCGCGCATCATGATCACCGTCGCCGTGGCCAACTTCATCCTCGACCCGCTCTTGATCTTCGGCCTCGGCCCCTTCCCCGCGCTGGGCCTCCAAGGCGCCGCGCTCGCCACCGCCGGTGCCTACGTGGTCGGCCTGGTGGCCGCCGCGTGGACCTTCATCGTCCGCGAGAAGCTGCTGTGCCCGCCGGACTGGCGCCAGTTGCCGGCCAGTTGGAAAGCGATTCTCGTCATCGCGGTGCCCGCCGCGTTCACGAGTCTGCTGACACCGCTTGCCGCCAGCTTCGTCACCTGGCTCGCCGCGCAACAAGGCAGCGCCACGGTCGCGGCCATCGGGGTCGCCGCGCGCGTCGAAGGGGTCGCCCTCATCGGTGTCAACGCGCTCGGCAGCGTGCTGACGCCGTTCATGGGCCAGAACCTGGGTGCCGGCCGCTACGACCGCATCGGAGAAGGGCAGCGGTACAGCCGCCGCTTCGCCTTCCTGTGGGGCCTGGGGGCTGCTGCAATCCTGGCCGCCGCTGCGCCGTTCTTGGCCAAGGCGTTCAGCCCCGACCCCACGACGCAGGAACAGATCCGCCTCCTGTTGTGGATCGTCCCGGTCACCTACTTCGCCGCGGGTTGGCTAGCGCTCGCCGCCAACGGGGCCAACGGCCTGGGCAACCCCAAAGACGCCATGATCCTCAACCTGTTCCGGTTGCTGGTGGCGGTGCTGCCAGCGGCGTGGCTGGGCGCCATGTTGGCCGGAGCGCCCGGGCTGTACGTGGGCCTCGCGGTCGGCAACCTGCTCTCAGGAGCCTTCAGCGTGTGGCTGCTGGCGCAGCGGGTGAAGGGATGCCAGGGCAACCGCCCCGGGACGACGCCCCTGGCCGAACCGGTCGCCTAAGCCGCCTACGCCGCCGTGGCGGCCATGAGTCCGGCCACGTGGCTGCCGCTCTGGGCGATGTAGTCGGCGTGCAGCTCCCGCCATTCCGGCACGATGGAGCCCTGCACGGAGTCGCGGGCCGCCAGGCGGTCCTTATAGGCCTGCAGCTCGGGGAACGCCGCGAAGTCGAAGTGGGGCGTCATCTTCTCGAACTCCTCCAGGCGCATCATGAGCGGCGCCAGGGCAGCGTCGGCCAAGGTGAACGTCTCGCCGAAGAAGAACGGCCCAACGATCTGCGCCTGCAGGCGGCCCAGCTTGTCGTTGAGGTCCGCCACGAGGCCGACGTGGGCCTCCTCCGTGGGTGCCATGCTCGCCTGGTAGTAGTCCGCAAGGCACTGGCCGCCGAACTCCACCCAGGCGCGGGTGATGCCCTTCTGCCACGGGTCCGTCGGCATCAGATCGCCTTCGGTCACTTCGTCCACGTACTCGTTGATGACCGCCGACTCGAAGAGGACGCCCTGGTCCGTCTTCAGGATGGGCACCTTGCCCAGGGGGCTGTCGGCCTTGAACCAGGCCGGCGGGTCCGCCAGGTCGATGTACGTGATGTCGAAGTCGATGCCCTTCTCGCGCAACGTGATGACGCTCCGCTGGACATACGGGCAGGTCTTGAAGGACACCAGGTGCAGCTTCATGGCAGACCCATGAACGCCGCGGCGCTTTGGCGGTTCGCCTGTGGGCCGGGGCGCCTAGGCCACCACGAGCACGCCTTCCATGCCGGCGCTGCGGTGGTCGCCCACGGCGCACCAGTACGCGAACTCGCCCGGCGCGCCCGTCTCGAAGGAGATCGTCGTCGACTCGCCGCTCCCGAGCTGGGCCGTCTGCGCTCCGATGCCTTCCACGAACCAGTCATGCACGACGACCGGGTTCGGGTCGTTGTTGATGTACGTCAACTCCACCGTCGCATTGGCGGGGACCTCCAGCCGAGCCGGGGCCAGGCTCGGGTTGGCCGGGTAGATGCCCTCGGCGCTCACGGTCACCTGTACCACTTGGCGCTCCATGCCGTCGCCGCCCATGTCATCGCCGTCCATGAGGCCCGCGCCATCGCCGGCCGCGTCGCCGGCTCCGTCATCGCCATCGTCATCGGCGCAACCAGAAAGTGCCGCGGCCACCAGGAGGGCCACCATCCATGCTCGCATACCTCCGCCAAGCCCCCTCCGCTCAAGCGCTTTGTGACGCTACCAGGAAAGCCAAACCCCCTTGAGGGCCGCCCACCGTGGCCCCGCATGGGCCGGGAACGCATCGTCTGCTGCCTCCGCTGCGGGAGCCTCAAGCTGCGGCCACTCACCCTGTCCGACGGCCTCTTCGCTGACGGCGGGGAGCTCTTCAAGTGGGTCTGCGACGACTGCCACTGGCAGGGCACGCCCATCGAGTTCGACCGCGAATCGGACTACAAGGCGTTCGTGGCGGCGCTGCGGGATGAGGAAGAGGAAGAAGAGTAGCGTGGCGCCCGCCCCGCCGCTGTCGACCCGTTTTATATGACCACTGGGTCGGCCCTCCGTCGGAGGGTGCCTGTGTACCAACTCAAGGAAGGCCAGTTGGCCTACATCTTTCATCGTGTCTCGGGGGTGGCGATCATCCTGTTCCTGTTCGTCCACCTGGTGGAGAACTTCATGCTCCTGTTGGGCCCGGAGGCCTACAACGAGGCGATCAGTGTCTATGACTCGTGGTACTTCCGCATCGGCGAGTTCGGCCTCATCGCCGCGGTCGTGTACCACGCCATGAACGGTCTGCGCATCATCATCGTCGATTTCTGGCAGGCCTCGTCGGCGTACCAGAAGCAGATGTGGTACGTGGTGATGGGCCTGACGATCCTGGCGCTCATCTACGTCGCCAAGCCGCTGCTGATCGACTACGACGGCTGGCCCTGGATGGACACTGCCGCCCACGGAGGTCACGCATGAGCTTCATGTCGGGCTCGGCCAAGCCGGCCCCGGGCAACCGCCGCGAGGTGTTCCTCTGGTACTACATGCGCTGGAGCGGCCTCCTGCTGGTCTTCCTGGCGCTCTTCCACCTGTGGCTCAACCACATCCACACGGATGTCCGCGACCTCAACTACGACCTGGTGATCACCCGTCTCTCCACGTGGCCGATCCTCATCGTCGTCGACTTCCTGCTCCTGTTCCTCGGCCTTGGCCACGGTGTCAACGGCCTGAAGAACCTCATCGACGACCACGTCCATGAGCCCGCCAAGCGCAACGCCTGGCTGACGCTCCTCTTCGTGACGTTCAGCGCCTTCCTGGTGGCGGGCACCGCGGTGCTGTTCACCCTCGACCTCTCCGGCGAGGACCACGGCGCGGCGCACGACGACGGCGAAGGAATGGACGGCGGTGCCATGGACCCCGGCATGGAGGGCTCCGAGACCGGCGGCGCCGGCAGCGAGCCGGCCTCCGGCAATGGCATGGCGATGCCCAAGGTCGCTCCTTCCACGGGAGGTTCCCCATGACGTACCACAAGTTCGACGCGGTCGTCGTCGGCGCCGGCGGCGCCGGCCTCATGGCGGCCCTGGAGCTCGCCAAGCACAGCGACCTCAACGTCGCCGTCCTCTCCAAGCTGTACCCGGTCCGCAGCCACACCGGCGCGGCGCAGGGCGGCATCTCCGCCAGCCTCGGCAACGTCAACGAGGACAACTGGGAATGGCACACCTATGACACCGTCAAGGGCAGCGACTTCCTGGGAGACCAGGACGCCATCGAAGTGATGTGCAAGGACGCGCCCGAGACGATCATCCACCTGGAGCACCTGGGTCTCCCCTTCGACCGGCTGGAGGACGGGCGCATCTCGCAGCGCAAGTTCGGCGGCCACACCCGCGAGCACGGCAAAGCCCCCGTGGAGCGCGCCTGCCACGCGGCGGACCGCACCGGTCACGCCATGCTGCACACGCTGTACCAGCAATGCATCAAGGAGGGCGTCCAGTTCTTCAACGAACACCAGGTCCTCGAGATCCTCGAGTCCACGGACGCTGACGGCAACAAGGCGGTCTGCGGTGTCGTGAGCTACGAGCTGGAGAACGGCGAGCTGCACACGTTCCACGCCAAGGGCGTGATGTTCGCCACGGGCGGCTACGGCCGCGCCTGGAAGGTCACCTCCAACGCCCACGCCCTCACCGGCGACGGCGTCGGTCTGGCCATGCGCCACGGCATCCCCATCGAGGACCCGGAGTTCTACCAGTTCCACCCCACGGGCCTGTGGCGCATCGGCGTCCTGGTCTCGGAGGCGGTGCGGGGCGAGGGCGGTATCCTGCGCAACAAGAACGACGAGGCGTTCATGGTGAAGTACGCCCCGACGATCAAGGACCTGGCCAGCCGTGACGTGGTCAGCCGGGCCATCTACACGGAGATCCGTGCCGGCAACGGCATCGGCCCCGAGGGCGATCAGTACGTCCACCTGGACATCACGCACCTGGACCCCGAGGTCATCGACAAGAAGCTCCCCGAGGTGACCGGCTTCGCCCGCACCTACCTGGGCGTGGAGCCCAAGACGGAGCCCATCCCCATCGCTCCCACGGCGCACTACGCCATGGGTGGCATCCCCACGACCGTGGACGCGGAAGTGGTCTGGAAGCCGGACAACACCAAGGTGACCGGTTTCTACGCCGCCGGCGAATGCGCCTGCGTCAGCGTCCACGGCGGCAACCGCCTGGGCACCAACAGCCTGCTCGACCTGGTGGTCTTCGGCCGCCGCGGCGGCAAGGCGATGGCGTCCTTCTGCGCCGATGCGGACTGGATCGAACTCCCCTCGGCGAGCGCCGAGGCCGAGGGGGCCGTCCGCAAGCAGCTGGATGCCCTTCGTGCCGGCAGCGGCAAGGAGTCCGTGGCGGCCCTGCGCGACGAGATGCAGGAGAAGATGATGGAGCTGTGCGGTGTCTACCGTACCCAGGAGAGCCTCACGGAGTGCCGCAAGATCATCCAGGACCTGCGCCGCCGCTACAAGGACGTGGGCGTCTCCGACAAGGGCAGCCTGTTCAACACGGAGCTCATGGAGGCCCTGGAGCTCGGTTACCTGCTCGACATCAGCCTCTGCGTCGTGGAAGCGGCCCTGGCCCGCCAGGAGAGCCGCGGCGGCCACGCCCGCGACGACTTCCCGAAGCGCGACGATGCGACCTGGATGAAGCACACGATGGCCTACCTGCCGGAGAGCGTGGAGGGCGATAGCCGTCCGCGCCTGGAGTACAAGCCGGTCGTGGTGACCCGTTACGAACCTGTGGAGCGCGTGTACTGAGGTGGATCATGGACAAGAAGAACGTCACCCTCCGCATCGCCCGCTTCAACCCAGAAAGCGGCGACAAGAGCGCCCACATGGAGAGCTACCAGCTCGACAACGTGGAGCCCACGGACCGTGTGCTGGACCTGCTCAACCGCGTCAAGTGGTACCAGGACGGTAGCCTGGCCTACCGCCGCAGCTGCGCCCACGGTATCTGTGGCAGCGACGCCATGGTCATCAACGGCAAGAACCGCCTGGCGTGCAAGACGCTGGCGCAGGACCTGCCGGACACGATCACTGTCGAGCCTCTCAAGGGCTTGGCGGCGAAGAAGGACCTCATCGTCGACATGGACCACTTCTTCGACTCGATCGAGAGCGTCAAGCCGTACCAGATCACCAAGCACGAGCCCCACGGCCGCGAGCGCCTGCAAGCGCCCGAGGACCAGGCGCTCATCGACGACCAGTCCAAGTGCATCATGTGCGCCGCCTGCACCACGAGCTGCCCCAGCTTCTGGTGGAACGACAAGTTCGTCGGCCCCGCCGCGATCGTGCAGGCGAGCCGCTTCGTCTTCGACACCCGCGACGAGGGCAACGAAGAGCGCCTGAAGGCCCTCAACGAGTACACGGGTGTCTGGCGTTGCCGCACGGTGTTCAACTGCATCGAGGCGTGCCCGCAGGGCATCGACATCACCCGCCACATTGGCAACGTCAAGAAGGCGGTGCTGTACGGTAGCACGGGTTTCCTGAACGAGAAGCCCGCCGAAGCGTAAGGTAAGGGCACCGGGCGACTCGCCTTTTGCACATCCCGCCAGCCGTTGGCATGTGCAAAGGCCCGTTTGAATATGTGCAAAACCTCAAGCTGCGCGCTCCCGCTGTTGGCGCGTGCGGTGGCTCCCGGTCCTCCTGTTGGCCAACACAGCGTGGCTCGCCTTCTTCCTGGCCGGCGCCAGCACCCGTTACTTCCTGGATACGCCGTGGTGGTTCCGGCTCTTCGTCGTCGACCTGTTGCCGATGGCGGCCCTCGCTTGGGCCGGGCCGGGTCTGACCCGGCAGGTCGACCGGGCGGGCGGTTGGCGGCCGGCCCTCGTGGTGGCCGCCGCGTTCAGCCTGCCGTACCTGGTCTACGACGCCATCCTGTTTCGTGGCTACCTGGGTGAAGGATGGGACTACCTGCGCGTCTGGTGGCACCTGCCCCTGTTCTCCGCGCTGCCGTGGCTGGCCGTCCCTTACTGGGCCGTCGCCTCCCGCCCCTCGACGCAGCCTGCATAAGGCGGGGCGTCGATGCATCCGTATGCGCGTGCTTGTCACCGGGGCGACCGGGTACATCGGCGGCCGCCTGGTCCCTACCCTCGTGGCACAAGGGCATGACGTCCGGGTCCTGGTGCGCGATGCGTCCCGTGTGCCCAAGCAGAGCGAGGGTTGGGAAGGCGTCGAGGTCGTGGAGGGCGACCTGTTGGATGCGGCGAGCCTGGCGCCGGCCCTGGCCGGCATGGAGGCGGCGTACTACCTGGTCCACTCCATGGGGGACGCCAAGTCGTTCGAGGAGCTGGAGCTGCGCGCGGCGGACAACTTCGTGGCCGCTGCCAAGGACGCGGGCGTCCGACACGTGCTGTACCTGGGTGGCCTGCAGCCTCCTGGTGAGGCCCGCCAGCACCTGCGCAGCCGCGCCGAGGTGGGCCGTCGCCTGGCCGCGTTGCCGCTCACGGAGTTCCAGGCCGGCCCCGTGGTGGGCAGCGGCTCGGCGAGCTTCGAGATCGTCCGGTACCTCACCGAGCGTCTCCCGGTGATGCTCACGCCGCGCTGGGTCGACCACCGCGTGGACCCCATCGCGATCCGTGACGTGCTGACGTACCTCACCCGCGCCCTCGAGACGGGGCCCCTGGGGGTCGTCCCCATCGGCAGTGGCGCCATCCGGTTCCGGGACATGATGGAAGGGTATGCCCGCGTGCGCGGCCTGCGCCGTCGCCTCATCGTGAAGGTCCCCGTCTTCGCCCCGACGCTCGCGGCGCGGTGGGTGCAGTTCATCACGCCCGTGACCAACCGCGTCGCCGTGCCGGTCATCGACGGCATGCGGGAGGACCTGGTCGCCGACACGACGGCCGCCCGGTCAGCGTTCCCCGACGTGGTCCCCATGCCGTACGAGGAGGCCGTGGCGCTCGCCATCGCACGCACCGAGGGCGACCTGGTGCCGACGCGGTGGAGCAGCGCCCACGGGGCCGCGGGGGCCGCCACGCCGTTCTCCATGGTCGACGAGCACAACCTCAAACGGGAGGCGCGCCGCGTCGAGGTGGCAGCACCCCCAGAGGCCGCCTTCGCGGTCGTCGCGTCGCTCGGGGGCAAGACCGGTTGGCTCGCCTGGGACTGGGCCTGGCAGGTGCGTGGCGCCGTCGACCGCATGGTGGGTGGGCCGGGTCTGCGTCGTGGCCGCCGGTCGAGCAAGGCCGTGCGCGTGGGGGACGCCGTGGACTTCTGGCGCGTCGAGGCGGTCGAGCCGCCGCACCTGCTCCTGCTGCGGGCCGAGATGAAGGTGCCCGGCAAGGCGTGGCTGCGCTTCGAGGTCGTGCCCGGCCCGGACGGTTCCACTTGCACGCTCATCCAGACGGCGCTCTTCGAGCCGCGCGGGATGCCCGGTTGGGCGTACTGGAACGTCCTGTACCCGGTCCATCGGCAGATCTTCCGCGCCATGCCCAAGGCGATCGCCAAGGAGGCCGTGGCGCGTGGGTGACGCCGTTCTGCGTCTCGGCGTCAGTGGCTGCCTGCTCGGGCAGGAGGTCCGATGGAACGCCGGCCACAAGCGCGACCGGTACCTGACGGACACGTTGGGGCCGCGCACCGAATGGGTGCCCCTGTGCCCCGAGGCCGACGTCGGCATGGGCGTCCCGCGACCCACCGTGCGGCTGGAAGGGCCCAAGGACGACCTGCGCATGGTGGCCCCCAAGACCGGCGAGGACTGGACGGAACGCATGGTGGCCTGGTGCCGTGACGCCGTGGCCGCGTTGCCGGAGATCGATGGCTTCCTGCTCAAGAAGGGCAGCCCCTCCTGTGGGCCCCTGGCCAAACGGTACGACCCGAACCCGACCCTCGACCAGCCGGGCCTCTTCGCCGCCGAGCTGCTGCGGCAACGGCCATGGCTCGCCGTCCTGGACGAGGGGCGCCTGCACGCCGACCCGCTGCGCTGGGGCTTCCTCGACCATGCGTTCTGGGTGCGGCGATGGCGCGAAGCCGACGTGGCGCCAGGCGTTTCCCTCATGACATTCCACCGGGACCACAAACTGACCTACCGGAGCCACGATCCGGCCGGAGCGCGGGAACTGGGGCGTTTGGCGGCCGACGGCGACGTGGCGGCGTACAGGGACCGGGCGGCAGAGGTGATGAGGCAGGTGCCGACGGTGGGACGCCACGTGGACACCCTGCAGCACGCGGCCGGCTACCTGAAGCGGGACGTGGACGGCGCGGACCGTCAGGAGCTCGCGGAAGCGATCGACGACTACCGACTCGGCGTCATGCCGCTCCTGGTGCCCTTGACGCTGCTGCGCCACCACGTGCGCCGGGCGCCGGTGCCGGACTGGCTGGCCGGCCAGACCTATTTGCAGCCCTACCCGAAGGAGTGGACGCTGCGTGGCTGAAGCCGCGGCGGCCTACGGCGCCGTGCCCGACATCCGTGTCCGGGTGCTGCCGACCGACGCCCAAGGGGGCAAAGCGGACGGTCCCGTCGTCTACTGGTGCCGCACCGCGCGGCGCATGACGGGCAACCCGGCCCTCCAGCACGCCGCCCAGCGGGCTCGGGCCGCTGGCGTCGGGCTCTGGGTGCTGGAGACCTGTCGCACCGACCGACCGTACGCGGCGCCCCGCTTCGACGCCTGGGTCGAACAAGGCATGGCGGACAACGCGGCCGCCTTGGCCAAGGACGGCATCCCTCACCGCGCCGTCTTCGCCCCCGCCAAGGCCCTCGCGGAGCTGCTGGCCACCGCGACCAAGGGTGCCTCGCTCCTCGTCACCGACGATCATCCCCTTCGCCGACCCGGCTTGCCCTCCAGCGTGACCTGCCGCGCCGTGGCCGTCGAGGGCAACGGCCTCCTGCCCCTTGCAGCCACCCCCCGCACCTGGCCCGCCGCCGTCCACCTGCGACGCTTCATCATGCGCAACCTGGCCGACCATCTCTGGTGGCCCGCGGCGCGCCCCTGCGAAGGTGCCGACGGGGCCGAGCCGACGGTGGACGGCGCCCAGCGTCCGCCTGGAAACGGCGACCAGGCCGTGGGGGAAGTGGACCTGGAAGGCGGCGCCAGGGCGGGAAAGGCGTGCCTGGACGACTTCGTGGCCCGCCTGGACGGCTACCTGGACGCCAGCCACCCCGACGCCCATGCCGCGAGCGGCCTGAGTCCCTACCTCCACTACGGGCACGTCGGCGCCCACGAGGTGGCCGGCCGCATCCTGGCCGCCGAGGACTGGAACCCCGGCCGCATCACGAACACCAACGGCTCCAAGGGTTGGTGGGGCCTCGGCGAAGCGGCGGAGGCGTTCATGGACCAGCTCGTCACCTGGCGGGAACTCGGCTTCGTCGACTGCCACCACCGGCCCGACAACACCGCGTACGCCGCCCAGCCCGAATGGGCACGCGCCACGCTCGCTGCCCACGCGGACGACCCGCGCACCACCTACGACGCGGCCACGCTGGAGGCGGCGGAGACCGACGACGAGGTCTGGAACGCGGCGCAGCGGCAACTGACGCGAACGGGGATGCTGCACAACCACCTGCGCATGCTCTGGGGCAAACGGATCCTGGAATGGAGCCCGGGCCCCGAGGAGGCGTGGCGCCTGGCGTTCCACCTCAACGACCGGTGGGCACTCGACGGCCGCGACCCCAACAGTGTGAGCGGCATCGCCTGGGTGTTCGGCCGCTTCGACCGTGGCTGGCAGGAACGGGACGTCTACGGCAAGGTGCGCACCATGAGCAGCGAGCGCACCCGCAAGAAACTCCGCATGGAAGGCTACCTGGCCACGTACGGCCCTGACGCCTGAAACGCGCGCTTCGTGCCCACAACCGTTTTGGAGCCCAGGGCACGCTTGGCGGCGATGGTGCGGATGGCGACGGTGGCTCTGGTGACGCTGGCCCTGGTGCTGGCAGGCTGTAGCGACGACGGATCCCCTGCGACCGCCTCAGGCGACGGCGCCGGGAGCGGCGCAGCGGGAGGCGACGAAGGGCCCACCCGGACGGAGACGATCACGGTGACCGAGATGGCCGAGACCCCCGTGGACTGGTCGGGCAGCACCGTCGAAGGCGTCTGGGTCTGCCAACTCCCCGGTTGCCCCTACGGTCACCTCGTCCAAGACCCCGCGTACCAGACGACCATCGACTTCGAGGGCGACCTCACAGCGATCAGCCTCACCATCGATTGGACCCCCGCCGACGCCACGCAGACCGGCCTGGTCCTGAGCATCCAGGCGCCCAACGGCACCCAGATTGCCTACGGCGAGGACACGAGCAGCTTCACCGTCGACGGACCGCTCGACGTCGAAGGCCAACAACTCCTGCTACAGGTCTGGCCCAGCGCCAAGGACGGCGGCAGCACGTTCATCGACGTAACACGGCAACCGTTCACCGTGTCGGGGACGCTGACCACCGTGGTCGAGCGGACGGAGCAGGTGGAAGTCCCCGCCTAGCGAGGCGGCCCCTCAGGCCCGACACGAGCCGGCGCATCGTGGTAGCCATCAGAAGCCCGGGCGATCACGTCCAAGACCAACGTGCTGCCGGCGTAGTCCAGTTCGATCGGGTACGTGGGCAGGGTCGGCCAGCGGACCCCGTAGCCTCCCTGCTCGATGGTAAGGACCAGCTCAGAGCCGGCGGGGACATGGACATCGAGCGGCTGGAACTGCATCTTGGCAACCAGGGCCGAGCCCGGCGTCACGGCTTGCGGCTCTTGGCCGCCGTCGTGGAACCGAAGGTCCATGATCGCCTGCCCGACGCGCACGGCCACGCCATCGGCACCGACCTGGTGCAGGAGCGCCGTCAGATGACCGCCAGGCCCTTGTGGCGTCACAGCCAGGTGGAGTCGCGGCGAGCCGGCGAACACCAGGGGCTCATCGAGCGGGCCCGTCGTGAACGTGGGGCAGGTGGGGCAAAGGGTCCCGGTCGGTTGATCCCATTGGCGCCAGATGCCGTTGAACCGGTCGGCGTACTCCACCGGGTCCTGCGTGGGCGCCGTCGGCAGCAGCATGGCGGAGCCGCCCGCCGGTTCGGGGCAAAGGGTTCCCTCGCACAGTCCAAGCGCAAGCGGATTCGCGTCCGCCGGGGGCCACATGGGCTCCGCGCGCCAGCCGCCGTTGGTGTCCATGGCGAGCGCCTTCGGCCCCAGGTCGATCGTCTCGTCGCCCTTGAGCCACCGGTCCATCCATCGGAGCAGCATCTCGGCCTGATCGGCCCGCCACGCGTTCTCGTGGCCCCACGGCCCGACGAGGTACTTGATGGCCAGACCCTTCGCCTCCAGGCGGTCCATGAAGGGGAAGACGCCGTGGGGCTCGACCGTGATGTCCTGGAGGCCTGAGATCAGGAAGATGCTCCCGTCGTAGTTGGCGACCACTTCATCCTGGTAGTCCCGTTCCTCCCATATGCCCGTCGAGCCGGTCTCGGAGGTCAGGAACGTCTCCGTGGAACCGACCAGATGGTCCACCGCACCAGGGCAGGTCGCCAGTTCGACAGTGTGGCCGAGCGTCCGGTCATGGCCGTCCGCAGCGCCCAGGGCGCCCGAGCCGTACACCAGCCAATAGAACCCGAAGTACTGGGCAGGCGTCCACGCCTTGACGGAACCGTTGTGGACGAACTCGTGGTAGTTGCTCGGCGCGCCGGCCAGAGGCACGATGGTCTTGAGGTAGGGGTTCCCCATGGAGGCCGCTGCCCACTGCGTATTGGCGTCGTAGCTGCCGCCCACCATGCCGACGTGGCCATTGGACCAGTCCTGCGTACCAAGCCAGGTGATCGCCTGGTCGATGTCGTGGCGTTCGGCGTGGCCGACCATGTCGTTGCAGCCTCCCGAGCCGGCCGTGCCCCGCACGCTCAGGTACGCCCAGGCGTATCCGTGACTGAGAAGGTCCTCTTCCCAGGCGACCATCCAGGCTTCAGGGTCGTTCTGGAGGTCCACGAACGGGAAGAAGTAGGGGCTGGCGATGAGCACGACCGGCACCGGCTCCGACGAGTCTGGCCGTACGACCAGCATCTCGATGTCGACACCGTCCAGCGCGCTCTCAAGAACGACCGCCTCGGAGGCTCCGATGCCGAAAGGACCCTGCGTCAACGTCCGCATCACTTCGGTATCGTAGTCGCCGGAGAAGACGGCCGTATCCGTGAAGCCGGCCGCCCCGTCGTCGGTCGCGTCGTCGCTTGTTCCATCCTCTGTGAGGCATCCGGAGAACACCAACGCTACGACCACCCAGACCACGCGCATGGAGGGCCCAGGGAGCCGGGGGGATATCAACCGTGCTGCACAGGAGCTACCTTCAACGAGGTTCAGGCCAAGGATTCTGAAACCATCGACCGGCCCGCCGCTCGAGCGCGGCTCAAGTGGGGCCGCGCTGCGCTTGGCCCCACGGCAGATCAGGAGAGGGCTTCCGAAACGACCGACCGGGCCTTCTCGAGCGCTTCGCTCGTCTTGGACGCGTCGGGCCCTGCGCCTTGAGCGAAGTCGGGGCGTCCGCCGCCCTTTCCACCCATGACGGCGGCCGCTTCGCGCAGGACATTGCCCATGTTGACATCCACGTCGGCCGAGCGGCCGAAGAGCAGGCGCACGGGCTTGCCGTCGCCGCTGGGTGCGGCGAGGAGGACGACGGTCTTGGGTTCGGCGACCAGTTCGGCGGCGGTCTTCTGGAGGGCGCCAGGGTCCAGGTCGGCCTGGACGACGAGGCGCACGTCACCGATGGTCTCCGCGTCGCCGGCGGCGGCCTGGGCCTTCAGCTCAGCCAGCTGCTTCTGCACCTCTTCGAGCAGCTTGCGCTGCTCCTTCCACTCGGAGAAGAACCGAGCAGCTGCGGCGGGGACTTCAGCGGGGGCCACGTCCAGTTCGGCGGCAGCGGCGCGAAGGAGCGCGTCGTCGTTCTGCCAGCGGGCAGCGGCATGGAGGCCGGCGCTGTACTCGAAGCGCTCGACGCCGTCCTGGATGCGTTCCGTGCGCCACAGCTTGATCGGGCCGACCTGTTGGGTCGTGTGGCAGTGGGTGCCGCCGCAGTACTCTGTGTCGAAGGGAGCGTCCCAGTCGAACGCATCATACTCGTTGGGCCCGGCGCCGTCGGCGGGTGGCCGGGTGACGGGCGCGATCTCGACGACGCGCACGTCCTTGCCCTTCGGGATGCCACCCTGGAGCAGGCTGAAGCCGTAATGGGCCTCCGCCTCGGTCCGCTGCCACCACGTCCGGGTGACGCCGGCGCCCTGCATGACGACCCAGTTGGCCAGGCGTTCGATCTCCCGCAGTTCATCCGCCGTGGGGCGGCGGAAGTGGCTCATGTCCACGCGGGCGCAGTCGGGGTACTTCTGGGTGCCCGCCTGCCAGGAATGGGGGCCGAGCACGCGGCGCACGGCCTGGTTCATGATGTGGGTGGCCGTGTGGCTGCGGGTGTGGTCCATGCGTAGGTCCCAGTCCACTTCACCCGCGACGGTAGCGCCCACTTCGAGCGGGGCCTCCATGAGGTGGATGGCGTGGTCGCCGTCCTTCTTCATGCCGATGACGTTGGCGCCGCCGAGGGTGCCCTGGTCACCGGGTTGGCCACCGGTCTCCCAGAAGAACGCCGTGCGGTCGAGGACGGCCGCCGGCTTTCCGTCCACTTCGCCGGTCCAGAGGACCTTGGCGTCGAAGGTGCGGGTGTCCTGTTCTTCGTAGAACAGGAGCTGCGTCGGGGGCGCCGCGTCGCCGACGATCGCCTTGGCCTTCGCCTTCTTCTCCTTGGAGTGGCGCTCCGCCAGCAGCATGTCGAAGTCGTCGGGGATCGTGACCGTGACGCCCTGCTTGGCCGCTGCGTCGGCGACCGTGTTGGGGCCCAGGCCGTGGGTGTCGTACAGGTCCAGGAGCTGCTCCGTGTCGATGGACTTCGACTTCTGGAGCACGCGCTCCACGAGGCGCAGGCCGCGGGCGTTGGACTCCTCGTAGCGTTCGAACTCCAGGTCCGCCATCTCGCGGGCGCGGCCGATCCCGGCCTTGAACTCGGGGAACTCCGGCAGCATGCGCTCCATGTTGGCAGCCAGCAGCTCGCTCAGCGGCGCCTCGATGCCGAGGTCCTTGGCGAAGCGGAAGGCGCGGCGGAACATGAGCCGCATGAGGTAGCCGGCCTTGACGTTGCCCGGCACCAGGCCGTCGCCGACCATGAAGCTGAGGCAGCGCAGGTGGTCCGCCAGGCCGTAGAGGCTCTCGACGGGGCCCATGATGGTCTCCAGTTCCTCCACCGTGGTCTCGATGCCGTGCTCGGCGAGCCGGCCGACCACTTCTTGGCGTAGGGCGTCCAGCTTCATGCCGACGTCCAGGTTGAGGACACCTTGGACGCGGGCGTGCATGGCGACGATCTCGCCGCTGCGCGCGTCGTCCGCGATGGGCACCGTGGCCCGCGCGCGAAGATCGGCGAGGGTGTCGGGGAAGACGGTCTCGTAGGCGCTGGGCGTGCCTTGGCTGGCCCAGGCGAGGCGCTCCAGGCCCCAGCCGGTGTCGATGATCCGGAGGTCCATCATGCGGTAGGAGTCGCCCTTGATGTCGAACGGGCCATCGTCCGCTTCCTCGAGGCACATGAACACCAGCGTGGCCACTTCCAGGCCACCGGCGAACACCTCGAAACAGGGGCCGGCGTTGCCGCCGCCCGCCCACTCCGACTCGACATAGGTGAGGCTCTTGGGCTCCAGGCCCAGCACGTCCACCAGGAACTCGTGGCCGCCGGCGACGCACTCCTCCGTCCAGTAATGCTCGCCCCAGCCCGGCGCGTCCAGGTTGAAGGCGTGGTGCCCCATCATCTCGAAGCAACTGAAGTGGCGCCCGCTGCGGCCGATGTTGGCCAGGTCGTTCAGGCGGATGCACGGCTGCGAGACGACCAGCGGGTTGGCCGGGGGCGGGCAGTCGCCGCTGGTCACATGGGGCTGGTAGTTCGCGATACTTGCGATGTTGAGGTAGATGTCATCCCGCCAGCGCGCCACCACAGGGTTGCGCGTGACACGGCTGTGGTCCTTGGTCTCCCAGTACGCCAGGAACGCCTCCCGCATCTCGGGCAGGCTCATCTCCTTCTTCGACAGCGGCGCGCCGAGGAACGTGTACTCGGTGCACGTGGAGTCGCCGCAGTTGCTGGCCGCGTGGTCCAGGCTCCAGAAGTCGGCGCCGCATTCGCTGCACTCGAGGCGGGCGAAGCCGTTGTCGTGGAAGAAGGCCAGGTCGAACATGGCCTGGAGTTGCGGGTCCATGGGCGCGGCGCGCGACGGGGCCGCCGGTCATAAGGGCATCAGGAGGGGAGGCGCGGGCGTCACGAGGCGGGCCTGACCACCATGTCGAGCACCACGTCCTGTCGTAGGGGCTCCGCGTGGGCGGCGAGGCAGACCTGCACGGGCGCGTCGAAGCCGGCGGGTGCCTGCAACTCGAGGACGGCCCGGCCGGTGGAGCGGCCCTCCAGGTCCAATTCGGCGGGTTCCACGTTGAGGTCCCAGCCGGCCACGTCGTTGGCGGCGAGGCTCACCCGCTGTTGGCGCTGGCCCGTGTTGCGGACGGTCACGGTGACGTGATGGGTCCCGCCTGGCTCCACCCGCAGGGCGACGCTGGAGGCGTCGAGGATGATCTTGCCGCGGGCCTTCAACAGGATGAGGAGGACGCCGAGGGCGCCGGCGGCGAGGATGCCGGCGATGGCCCAGAGGCCCCAGCCGAGTTGGCGCTGAAGGCCGGCGAACGTGGATTCCTGCAGCGCCACTTCGACCGTGGCGGCGTCGAAGCCGCACACCTCGTCGGGGAGGCACAGCGGGTGGCTCGCGACGGCGAAGACCTCGACGGTGAAGTTGTCGGCGCGTTGGTCGGCGGGCACCTGGATGGTCAGGGTCACCGTGGCCGATTCGCCGCCGGCGAGCTGGAGGCGGCTGCGGTCGAACGACGCTGACCATGGTGCGCCAGGGGCCACGGAGAGGGTCATGTCGGCGGGGAACGGGTTGCCAGCGGGGTTGGTGAGCGTCAACTCCACGTTGGTCATCTCCCCCCGTTCCATCACCACGTCGGGCGTTCCGGCCGTCAGTTCCACGTCGGCGACCTGGCCGAAAAGCTGGCTGGGGTCCTGGGCGCTGGCGCCGTCGCTCCCGAGCAACAAGGCGAGCAGCAGGGCGCCGACGATCAGCCGCACGCCAGGGGATGGCGCCCCTCCGGATTTCAAGCCGTCGAGGTTCCACTCAGCCCCCCGAACCCCCTAAGCCCCCGCCGCTGCTGCCCCGCCGTGGAGGTGCACCCTGGCCTGCAACGCCGGGCCCGCGACGCGGCCGACTGGCTCCAGCGCCAGGAGGAGGTCACGGTGGTCTGCCACATTGATGCCGACGGTGTCTCCGCCGGGGCGATCGCGGCAGAGGCCCTGGAGCGGGCGGGGATCGGCCACCGGGTGGAGCCGGTCAAGAGCCTCGATGACCCGACCATGGAGCGGCTTCTGGACGCCGGTCACGACGCCCTCTGGTTCGGCGATCTGGGCTCCGCCGTCCACGATCGGTTCGGGGACGTCCCCAAACTGGTCTGTGATCATCATCAGCTCCTGGCCGAAGGCGCCGAGGCGTTCCCCCACGTCAACCCGCTCCTTGAGGGCCTGGACGGCCATACGGAGGCGAGCGGCGCGGGCACCGCGTACCTGGTCGCCCATGCCCTCGACCCAGCCAACATCGACCTGCTACCCATGGCGCTCGTCGGAGGCGCCGCGGACCTCCAGGACCGCCCCAACAAGGCGTTTGTCGGCAGCAACGGGGCCCTTGTCGCGGCAGGCGTGGCCGCGGGGATCCTCACAGCGGGCCCCGACCTGGGCTTCTACGGCCCCCACGTCCGCCCGCTCCCCAAGTGGCTCGGCCTTGCCCGTGACTCGCCGGTCCCGGGGGTCACCGGCCACCCCCGCGACGCCGACCGGTTCCTCTCCGGCCTCGGCATCGACCCCGTCGCCGCCGGAGGCACATGGGGCGAACTCCCCGAAACGGAGCGCGTCAAGGTCCGCAGCGCCATCGTCGACCGCATCCTCGACTGCGACCTGGGCCCCGACGCGGCGGAGGACCTCTTCCGCCAGGTCGTGGAGATCCAGGCCGAAGCGGCCGGGCAGCCGGTGAAGGAGCTGCAGAGCTTCGCCACACTCCTGAACGCTACGGCGCGCTACGACGAGGCCGACGTGGGCCTCGCCGTGGCCCGCGGCGACCGGGATGACGCGTACCAGAAGGCGCTCGGGCTCCTCACGGGCCACCGGCAACACCTCGCCGGCGCCCTCCGGGCGTTCGAAGGGGTCGGCGTCACCCAGCACGTCGCCATCCAGACCGTCCACTTGGAGGACAAGGTGCGCGACACGGTGGTCGGCATCGTCTGCGGCATGGCCCTCGACAGCCTCGACCTGCGCCAAGACCTGGCCTTGCTTGGCTTCGCCCACACACCTGACGGCCGCACGAAGGTGAGCAGCCGCTGCCCCCGGGCCCTCGCTGGTCGCATCGACCTCGCCGCCGCGCTGCGCGACGTGGCCTCTCGTCTCGGGGGACAAGGAGGGGGCCACGCCGGTGCGGCCGGGGCCACCATCGACCGGGGCCTGGAGGAGGACTTCGCCGCCGGTGTGGACGCCATCGTCGCCCAGCAGCTCGGACGACGCCCCGCAACGCCCGCCCGCGCGGCCCCGCCTAGTGGCTGGAGAGCCTCCGGGGCAGGCCAGACACGCCTCGTCTGAAGACGACGGTTTCGGCGCCAGCACCACGATGCTTGATAAGCAGGCCACGACGTGAGGCGTATGAACCGCACACTGGTCGTGATCCTTGCTCTCCTGATGGTGCCCGTCCCGAATGCCTCCGGGCAGACCAGTACACCTGGGGCGGGCCCCATCACCTTGCTCGAAGACCCCGGCGGCGACGTCCAGTTCTACGCCTCCTCCGAGACGCCACCGGTCACCTTGCCCGCCCGCTTCGCCCAGCTGGACCTGCGGGGCCTTGAGATGTGGGAGACGGAGGCGACCTACGGCTTCCAAGTGGCCCTCGCGAGCCTCTTCGGTGAGGACGAGACGCCGATCCTGGAATCGTCCCGCATCCAGATCGACTTCACCGCCGGCGAACGCCTGTACCGCGTGGAGGTGCTGGCGGGCCGCGTCGACGCCCACTATCTCCACGGCGAACTGAAGCGCTTCGACACCGCCTCCGAGCGTTACAGTCGCATCGCCTTCCTGTCGCCCGAAGCCGACGTGGCCGCCGCGACGGTCAGCGTGGAAGTGGACCGGGGCATGATCCTGGACCACCGTAGCGCCAAGCCGTTCCCCGGCCAACAGCTCGCCGGCGTCCAGGTGCGTGCCATCGGCATCCTGGGCCCGGAGCCCGTCATCCGCTTCATGGGCAACGAGGTCCCCGCAGCCGGTTGGGTGGAGGACCAGATGGCGGACCCCGCGGCCAACGGCGGCAACGGCGCCGCCTGGACCGTCGTCCACGGTCTGCCCCAGACGGGCCATGCCCGCCTCTACGCCCCTGACCCGGTGCGCGCCTCCAACGGTGAGGCGACCACGTTCATCTTCAGCGTCACCGCCGCCAACGAAGGCCCCAAGGAGGACACCTTCGAAGTGGCCGTCGAGGGGGCGCCGTCTGCCTGGACCGTCACGCTGCCGATCCCGGTCCTGCGCCTCGGCGCCGGCGAGGAGTTGCAATTGCCGGTGCTCATCACGACGCCGTTCCGCCACCAGCACGGGGCGGTCCAGGACTTCGTCGTCACCCTCACCAGCACCGACGACGCCAGCGCCGTGGGCCGCGCCGAGCTCGCCGTCCATTACGTCGAGGTGCCGCAGCCCGCCGGTCACCATGACACGCTCTGGGTCCACGGCCATCAGTACGAATGGGACCTGCAACCGGTCTTCGGCGCCGCGTTCAACGGCAACGACGGCTGGGCCTGGATGAATGCCAAGCAGGACGACCCCCTCGACGACGGAGTGCCCGTGGCCGCCCAATTGGAGAGCGTCGACGCGAGCGTGGAAGGCGGCCGCGTCGGCGTCATCCACTCCTGGTACCTATGGCTGGAGCCGGACCTCCTGATGGGTCTCGACTTCGACCTGGCCCGTCTCGGCGAAGCTGCGCTCACCATCGAGGCCAACCAACCCGCCATCGGCGCCTCCTTGTCCGGTGACCTGCTCCTCGTGGGAGCCCCCGGCAGCCGCAGCAGCGACGAACGCCGCGCCTTCAACGACCGGGCCTTCACGAACCTGGCGAGCCTCGCCGCCACCGAGCCGCAAGACATCGGGGCAGCTGCCCGCGCAGACTTCGTCACGGCCATCGAGCCGACACCGGTTGCCGACCTGGTGCCCTACCGCCCCGACTCCGGGCTCCTCCTGTGGCTCAACCTCACCGTGGACCGCCCGGCCAGCTTCACCGGCATCGAGCAGCCGCGCCTCGTGCCCGGCGGCACGATCCGCCTGCCCCTGAACGAATACCACGACCCCGTGGACGAACTGTTCGCCACCGTCGCCCAGGTACGCCTGGCGGCCTCTGGTGCGCAGGAGCGCGCCGTCAACCCCGGGGAGGCGACCCTCTTCGCCGCCGAGTTGACCAGCGACCTCGGCTTCGACGCCGTCTTCGACCTCAGCCTCAATGGCCCCAACGCCGACTGGGCCCAGGTGATGCCCCCTCGCCTCATCATCCCCGCCGGCGAGACGCGCACGGTCAACATCGCCGTCATCGCTCCCGCAGGTGCCAGCCACGGCGAGAAGGCCGACCTGATCCTGGAAGCGGCCAGCGGCGACGTGGAAGGGCTCCGCGCCCTGCTGCGCCTTGTGGCCACCGTCGACACCAACGTCGACCTGGACGATGAGCAACCCCGCGTCCAGGCGCTGGCCGACGAGGCCTCCGAAGAGTCGCCCGCACCGGCGTTCATCCTCGTTGCGGTCGGTGCAATGGGACTTGCCGGCGCGATGCGACGTCGCTGCGACAACGGTTAAAGCGCTGGACCCAGCGGTCCAAGCCATGGTGTCTGGTACTGGGAAGTCCCTTCTCGTCCTGACGGTCCTCATGATCGCCTCCGGCGCTGCCGCCGGTCTCCAGGTGACCACCGACGCGGTGGATGACCTGGCCAACCGTGTGGAGACGCAGTCCGGCAACCCGCATCCCGCGCAGCGCAACCCGGCCCTGGACCTCGTCGCCCTTGAAGTGACGGAAGGCCCGGAGACGTTCACGTTCCGCCTGGAAGTGGCGAGCCTGGAGGACCCCGGCGAGGTGTTCATCGTGGACGACACGCGGTACCTGATCCGCTTCACCCACGAAGACCAGCTCTACCAGGTGCGCATCAACCGCGCGCTGGCCGAGCAGGACTACACCTGGGGCAATCTGGAGAAGTACGACCCCGACCAGGGCTTCTTCAACTTCCTGACCCCCCTCGTGGTGACCCAGGACGTCCCCGCCGCGTCGTTCCTCTTCGAACTCGACCGCCAGGACCTGCTGGACAGCCAAGGCGCCGCGCCGTTCCCCGGCCGCAGCCTCAGCGACTTCCACGTGGAGAGCCACCTGCGCACCAGTCAGGGCTTCATCAACATCAACAACATCCTCGTGGGCGGCCAATGGGACGCCTACGACTTCATGCCGGACGACGGCCCCGGCGGCGAACCGGTGGTCATCGAGCTCGGCCTGCGCCAGTCGGGCCACGCGAGCCTGTTCACGCCGGCTCCCATGCGGGCCTCCAACGGTGAGGCGACCACGTTCGTCTTCACGGTCATGGCGCAGAACACGGGCACCGAGGAGGACCTGTTCGAACTGGTCGCCCTGGATGCCCCGAGCGCCTGGGACGTGACGATCCCCGACAGCGTCCTGCGCCTGGCGGGCGGCCAGAGCGTCGAGATCCCGGTGCTGGTCTCCACGCCGTTCCGTCACCAGCACGGCACCGTCGAGTCCATGGGGCTGGAGCTGCGCAGCACCACCGACAGCGCCAGCATCGGCCGCGCCGAACTGGGCATCCGTTACCATGCCGTGCCGCAACCGGCCGGGCACCATGATGAGCTGTTCATCCACAGCACCCGCTTCGGCGAGGAGCACCCGCTCTTTGTCATCACGGACAACCTGTTCGCCGGCAACAGCGGCCAGGCGTACATGAATACCCTCCAAGAGGACGACAACGACCAGGGTGTGCCGATCAAGGGCAACTACCAGGGCTTCGGCTGCCACCAGCCGTGCGGCACGGACAGCCCGCCCCATTCCCGTTGGCAATGGTTCATCTTCTTGCAACCGGGCCTGGAGATGGGGCTCGACTTCGACCTCAGCCGGGCCGGCACGCTCACCGTGCCGATCGCCACCAGTGAGCCGCTCGTGCAGGCGCAGGTGGGCGGTCAGTTCGTCCACTTCGCCTTCGATGAGCTGGCCAATCAATGGAGCACGACGATCGTGTCTGAGCTGACCCCGTCGGCCCCCGTGGACCTGGGCGTCGGCGGCGAGCAGCTGTTCCAGTTCGACGTGGTCCCGAACCCTGAGGCGGACCGCCTGGAGTACGCCAAGCGGGCGTTCTTCGGCCTGTGGCTCAACCTCACGACGCCTCGCGCGTCGCTCTTCACGGGCGCCGAGGCTCCTGAGCTGCGCCCTGGTGGGACGATGCAGCTGCCGCTCTTCGAGTACCGCGACCCGGTGGACGACCTGTTCAACTCCCTGGCCGGCCTGGCGTTCGTCACCCAGGAGCAGGAGCGCTACGTCAACCCCGGCGAGGGCACCCTGTTCAAGGCGGAGCTCAAGAGCGAGCTGGACCGTGACGAACGGTTCCAGCTGTCCCTTGCCGGCCTGAACGCCGAATGGGGTCGCCTGGGCACCTCGAAGACGATCCTGGTCCCCGCCGGCGGCAGCCACACCGTCCACGTGCTCGTGGAGGCCCCCGACGATGCCGCGGAGGATGTGACGGCGGACCTGGTGCTCTCGGCGCGCGGCGTCGACGACCCGGACCTGCGTTCCCTCGTGCGCCTGGTGGCCGTGGTGGACTCGGAGGAGGACCACCCGGATGATGCCGCCGCCGTCGCGGAAGCCCAGACGGAGGACGCTCCCGGCGCTCCCTTGATCGTGGCGCTGCTGGTGGCCTTGGGTCTTGCCTGGTCGCGTCGCCGCGTCGCCTAGCGGTCTAAAGGCCGAGCCCCAGGTCCTGCATCGCCTGGTCGATGCGGTCCAGTTCCGCCAGCATCCGTCGCCCCTCCTCCGTGAGGCGCCACGAGCGGCGGCCATCGGTCCCTTCGGCGTCGTCCGCCTCCGCCAGCCAGCCCTTCCCGGTCAGTTCGTCCAGGTGCTCCTTCAGTCGTGGGTGGCTGAGGTTCGACAGGAGCAGCAGGCGCGTCACCTGGGCGTCCCCTTCGTCACGGACGGCGCGCAGGATGTCCAGCACGATGCGGCTGCGGCTCCGGTACGGCTTGGGCATCAGCGTCCCCGCGGCGCGGGAAGCACGCCCACGAGCAACAAAACACCCACCAGTTCCAGCAGTTCACCCCACAAAGGCCGTGGCCCGCGGGGCACGTGGAGCAGCCAGAACAGGGTGTGGCTGACGAAGAACAGCAGGAAGCCGACGGCCGCTTGCAGGGCGCCCCGCGTGCGTCGTTCGGCGTGGTTGAGGAGGCTTCGCAGGGCGAGGTAGAGCGCCAGGACCGCCTCGGCGAGACCCAGGATGGCGACGGTGGATCGCAGGGGCACCGCCAAGAGCGGAAGGGCCAGCAGGGGCAGGGCAAGCGCCAGCGGCCCGGCTGGCGCCGCCTGGCCCTCGGGCGCGTCCCGTCGGGGTGTCCCGAACGCCCGGATCGCCACGGCGAACGCGGCGAGCAGGAGAAGGTGGTGCAGCAGGATCGCCCACGCCCAACCGTCGAAGACGGCGAAGTCGGGCCCTTCGAAGCCAGGCGGTGGCCGGCGGCCGCCCCGCGTCGGCGCACGGGTCTCCTCGAAGCGTCGCAGCAGACGCAGGCCACCCAGGGCGTGGACGGCAAGCGCCCCCGCCAGGAGGCCGAAGAACCACTGCAGGCGGCGCAGCCGCGGGTCCGGCAAGAGGCGGTGCAGTGTGGTCGCCCGCCAGAGCCCGACAACGGCGACGGTGGCCGCAGCGGCCTGGAGGAGGATGGGGAGCAGGTGCGCCATGACGTGCTGCACGATCAGGGATGGGTCCGCCTGGGGCTAAAGGGGCATGGACGAATCATCCAGACCGATCGTTCACGAGTCCTATCCCGGACGGGCGGCTATGAGGGATTGGTGAGACACTTGCCCACCAAGACAACCAAGACGACACTATGGACCCTGGCCGCCGTCGGCCTCCTCATCGGCGGCGCGACGCTCGTGATGGCCCATCCCGGCGGCCCCCGCGGCGACCGGATCGACCCTTGCGCTGATGCCGAAGACGTGGAACTGTGCCGCGCTGAGCTGCAAGCGGAGCATGAGGCCCGCTTCTACGAGCACTGCCTGGAGGCCAACGACCAGGCGACCTGTGACGAGCGCTGGGCGGAGATCCAGGAGCGTCGCGCGGCCTTCGAGGCGTGCCGCGACGCCGAGGACAAGCGCGCCTGCCTTGAAGAGCAGGGCATCGAGCTGCCGCCGCCGGGCTTCCACCGCGGCTTCCACGCCGGCTTCAAGGCGGGCCACCGCCACGCCCACCACCACGACGGCGCCCCGCCGGCCGAACCGGCCGACGATGCCGCAGCGTGAGCCTCTGTTCCTCCGTGCCTTCTCCCCCTTGCCCCTTCGTGGCGCTCAGCAGTTTTGGCCGAACACCTTCAGGCCTGCCACCTGGCCACACAGTCCTGCACCGCGCGCCACGAGGTCGTCGTCCATGCCGGGCCAATGGTCTGGGACGATCCAGGCGTCCGCCGCCAGCTCCAGCGCCGCCACGTCCTCGGGAGCGTCGAGGCGCACGATGAGCCGGTCGCCGCCCTGTAGCTCGATGAGGTAGGGCGCTTGGGTCCGGTTGGTCACCTCCAGGCCGGCCTCCATGTCGTAGAACGCCGTCGCCGTGGGGCCGGAGGTCGCCACGATCGCCGCGCCTTCGGGCAGGAGCGCCCACGCGTCCGCCCATTCCTGCACGCCGGGCACGTCGCCGGCCGCACGCGGGTCGGGCCCTTCTGTGAGGTACGCGAAGCCGATGGGGAAGGACAGGAGACCGACGACGGCGGCCGCGGTCCAAGCCGAGGTCGGGCGACGCGGGGCGCCGGTGGGCCACGGCACCGATGCTGCGGCGACGAGTACGAAGGGCAGGAGCAACAGGGCGTAGCGGGGGTACGGCGGCGCGAAGAACAGGTAGACCGCCAGCAGGCCGACGCCGATCTGCCAACCGGCGAAGCGCTTGCGCGCCTCAGGCGAGGTGGCCGCGCGGGCCATGAGCAGCAGGTTCAGGCTCCAGACCCCGAGGGCGCCGGCGGCGAAATGGATGGCCGGCCGGGTGGCGACCGCGTCCGTGGCCGTCGAGCCACCGCGCACCGCCTGCCCGAGGGCGCCGAGCCGCATGATGTCCCCTTCCGTGTTGGCCAGGAGGGCCACGACCATGCTGGCGCCTAGCCACGCCGCCGCAGGCCACCCCACCTTGACGACCCAGGCGAGCCGGTGGCGGTGCTCCCAGCCCCAGAGCGCCAGGAAGAGGAACCCGAACAGGTGGATGAGGGCGAAGACGACGAGCCAGACCCCTTCGGCCAGGTCACGCTCGTGTGCGCGGGCCCACGCGGCGCCTGCTGCAGCTGCGAACGCGAACGGGTACATGGTCGCCTGGAGGCTGTAGGCGTGCAGGGGCCACGCCGCGGCGAGCACGATGCCGGCCAAGAGCGCGGCGCGGTCGCCGCCGAGGCGCCAAGAGGCATGCCAGAGGGCCCAGGAGCCGGCCAGCGTGGCGGCGAGCGCCGGCAGCCGCATGACGACCTCCGCGTCGCCGAAGACCGCCTGCCAGGCCGCCATGACGATGAACGCCAGGGGTGGATGGCGGAGGAACACCTGGTCCGGGTAGAAGCTGCTCCACCAGGGATGCCGGGCCAGCTCGACGTACGTCGCCTCGTTGAACGTGTACGACGCGTCGCCCGCCCAGACGAAGCGTGCCGCCAGGGCCGCAGCGACCAGGCCGAGCCCGACGTGGGCCGTGGTCCCTGGCCGGACCGGGCGCAAACCGCTTTCTGCCACGGCGCGGCATGGGGCGCGTGCGCGTTTGGCCGCTTCTGTTGTGCCTCCTGGTGACCGCCACCGCCCTGGCCGGCTGCTCCGACCGCTTCGAATGGCCCGATGTGGCCGAGCCCGGCGCCGTCGACTCCTTCCGTGACGACCTGGCCCTCGTGGACCTGGCGGACGGGCTCACCAAGCCGGTGCAGGTACTGCCGCTGCCCGGCGACGATGCGGGCAGGCTCGCCGTGGTGGAGCAACAGGGCACCGTGCAGGCTCTGGCCGCCGTCGGCACCCCCGAGGGCCTCCTCCTGGATCTTCGCGACCGCACCGCGATCTGCCACCTGGAACAGGGCCTCCTCTCCATCGCCTTCGACCCGGCCCAGCCCCGCCGGCTGTACGCCGCCTACACGGGGCTCCCCTGCGACGACCCCGGCGAAGGGCGCATCGGCGACCTGCACATCAGCCGCTTCCCTTACGACCCCACCACTCGGACCGCCGACGCGGCCGCCGAGGAGGTGCTTCTCACCGTGGGGCAGCCGTTTCGCAACCACAACGGCGGCCACCTGCTCTTCGGGCCTGACGGCCACCTCTACATCGGAGTCGGCGACGGCGGCGACCACGACGACCCCCACGAGAACGGCCAGGACCTCACGACACTCCTGGGCGCCCTGCTGCGCATCGACGTCTCGGGACCCCTAGGCAGCGGCTACCGCATCCCCCTCGACAACCCGTTCACGACCGACGCAGGGGCGCGCGACGAGATCTGGGCGTACGGCCTGCGCAACCCCTGGCGCATGGCGTTCGACCCCGCCACGGGGGACCTCTGGATCGCCGACGTGGGCCAGAACCGGTACGAAGAGGTCAACCACCTGCCGGCCGGCAGCGGCGCCGGGGCCAACCTGGGCTGGGACCTCTACGAAGGCAACAGCCGCCACGAAGGCAGCGCCACGCCGGACGTCGTCTGGCCCGTCGCCCAGTACCCCCACAAGGACGGTCAATGCTCCATCTCCGGAGGGCCCGTGGTGCGCGGCGGCCACTACCCCGGCCTCGACGGCGCCTACCTGTTCGCCGACTTCTGCACCGGGCGCCTCTGGGCCGCCCACCTCCAGGGCGACGGCCAAGCGACCATCGAGCCCCTCATGGACACCGGGCTGCAGGTGACCGGGTTCGGCCAGGACGCCGACGGGCGCGTGTATCTCACCCACTGGGGCGGCGCCGTGCGGCAACTGGTCGCCCTCGGGCCCGGCGCGGGTTCCAGTTAAGACAGGGCCTCCTGTGGGCGCCGACGTGCCCGTCCTCTCTGTGGTCATCCCCACCTACAACGAGGCGGCCAACATCGGGCCGCTCTTGGGTGAGCTCAAGCAGGCCCTCGCCGGCGAGGACATCGAACTGATCGTCGTGGACGACAATTCCAGCGACGACACGGGCCCCATCGCCAAGGCGGCCCACCCCGAGGCGCGCGTCATCGTGCGCACCCGCGACCGGGGCCTCGCCACCGCCGTCGTCCGGGGCATCCAGGAGGCACGGGGCACCTACGTCGCCGTCATCGACGCCGACTTCCAGCACCCGCCGGCCGTCATGGCCAAGCTGCTGGCCAAGGCCCGCGAGGCCGGCGCCGACCTCGTGGTGGGCAGCCGTTACGTGGACGGCGGCTCCGACGGGGCGTTCCCCTGGTACCGGCGCCTCATGTCCGTGGGTGCCGCCGGCATGGCCCGCATCGCCTTGCCGCCCTTGCGGCAGCATGGCCTGACGGACCCCATGAGTGGCCTCTTCCTGGTGCGCCGCAACGCCGTCGCCCTGGACCGCCTGCAGCCCAGCGGCTACAAGATCCTCCTGGAGATCATCGGCCGCAGCGACCTGCGCGTCATCGAAGAGGTCGGCTACACCTTCCAGGAACGCCGCGACGGTGACAGCAAGCTCGGCGGTGCCGTCATCTGGCAGTACCTCGTCCACCTGGCGGCCCTCGCCGCTGCCCACGAAGAGAACAAGCGCCTCGTGCGCTTCGGCCTCGTCGGCCTCTCCGGCGTCATCGTCAACCTCGGCGCCCTCCTCCTGCTCAAGGAACGGGCCGGTCTGCCCGTCCTGGGCGCCGCCGCCATCTCCGTCGAGGCGTCCATCATCTGGAACTTCCTGCTCAACGACCGGTTCACCTTCGCCGACCGGCGCACCAAGCCCTGGCGGCTGCGCATCCTCGACTTCCACCTGGTGAGCGCCTTCGGGTACGTCACCAACCTGGGCGTCCTCTGGGGCCTCAACAGTGGCGCCGGCCTCGACTACCGCATCGCGGAACTCGTCGCCATCGGTGTCGCGTTCTTCGTCAACTACGTCGGAAACCTCCTCTGGACCTACAAGGCGCCCGCCCTCGCCCCTCGCCCGCCCCCGCACGCCGGCAGCCCGGAGGCCCTCCGGGAGGCCCTGGAGGCGATCGGGCTCTTCGAGTCGGACGTCATCGAGGAGCGTCCGTGGGGCATCTGGGTCGACTGGTACCGCCTTCCGGAAGCGACGCTCAAGTGCATGGTGGTCAAGCCGGGCGCCCGCATGAGTCTCCAGAAGCACCGCCGCCGCCGCGAGGTCTGGCGTGTGGTCGCTGGCACCGGCCAGGATGAAGGGCCCGACCCGCCGGTCCCGCTGCTGCCCGGCAAGACCCATGTGGTCGGCCTGGGCGCCGTCCACCGCATCGCCAACACGGGCGACGAGCCCCTGGTCATCGTGGAGATGCAGGTGGGCGACTGCTCCGAGGACGACATCATCCGTCTGGAAGACGACTACGACCGCGGCAACCCGCCCGCCTCCTAGCCGAAGTCGCGTGTGCCATCAGGCATGAGGCTGTGATCCACACAGCTGCGCGGCAAACCGTTAAAGCAAGGCCCTTGTCGCGAAGCCCATGGACCTCCGTGTTCCCCTGGTCGCACTGCTGGCCGCCTCCGTGGCGCTGGCCGGTTGCACCTCCGATGATGATGGCGGCGACGCCCAACCCCTGCTTTTCCTGGACGAAGGGCTCAACACGAGCCACCCGGCCTTCGACTTCGGCGTCACCGGCGCCCTGCCCGAAGCGGTCGACGGCGTCGGCCGCATGGTGATGGACGACGGCACCGTCGCCTGGTACAACCCCGTCCACGCCGGCCTCCCCAGCCCCATCGCGGGTCTCGAGGAGCTCACGGCGGTCCCTGAGGCCGACACCGCTGGCGGCATCGCCGTCTTCGGTCCCCTCGCCTTCCTGGGCGGCCGCAGCAGCGGCCCCCTCTACGTGGTCGACATCGTGGACCCCGCCAACCCCCAGATCGCCGGCATCGCGCCTGACGTCCCCGTCCGCGACGCCGACACGATCCTGTTCCCTGACGGTCGCCTCGTGGTCATCACCACCGCCGGCGGCCTCGAGATCTTCGCCACCGATGTGACCGACCCCGCCAACCCCTTCCTGATCGGCTCGTTCACCACCAGTGGCAGCAACCACAACATCGCCGTCGTCCCGGGCACCCCCATCGTCTACAACAGTGGCATGGACATCGTGGACTTCAGCGACCCCGCCAAGCCGGTCGAACTCGGCAGCTTCCCCTCCGAAGCCAACCGCGGCTGCCACGACATCACGTTCTACCTGGACCGCGCCGACGACAAGTACCGCGCCTACTGCGCCGGCTACGAATACACGCAGATCTGGGACATCGCCGACCCGGCCGCCCCTGAACTGGTGAGCGAAGTGCCCTTCCCCCGCATCCCCGAGATGACCGGCACCGAAGGCGTGGTCCCCAGCAACGAACAGACCGGCCTGCCGGCGACCTTCAGCCATCTGGCCCTGGTCAACCACGACGCCAGCGTGCTCATCGTCGGCGACGAGACCGGCGGCGGCGCCCTGAACGGCTGCGACTTCTACACCGGCCTCGGCGGCATGGCCAACAGCGGCCCCCTGGGCAACCTGTGGTTCTACGACCTCGCCGATGAGACCGCCCCCGAACTGCGCGGCCGCCTGAGCCCCAGCTTCACGGACGCCCTGGGTGCGCCGTCCATCCCGAACCCCGATGCCCTGCCCTTCAGTGCCCTGGACGCCCTCCAGAGCTGCACGGCCCACTTCGGCCGCGTCATCGAGGACACCGACTTCCTCGTGATGGGCTTCTACGCCGCCGGCGTCCTCCTTGTGGACTTCAGCGACCTGGACACGCCGGTCATCACCGACCGCCTCGACCAGAACGGCTCCATCTGGGACGTCCAGGTCCACCAGGGTTACCTGTTCACGGGTGACATGGTGCGCGGCATGGACGTGTTGAAGCTGGCCTAGACTGGCTTAGACAGGCGACTGCGCGCGCAACGCCACTCTTCCCCTTCCTTCTCCTTTTCTGAGCGATGGACGACCGGGCAGCCTACGGCTCAGGGTGGTCGCCGTCTTCCACGAAGCTCCAGCCGGGCTGGGGGTCCATGTTGGAGAAGACGGTGGCGTACACGTTGAACTCCTGGTTGAGGGCGAGGCCCGTTCCGTTGGCGGGGCCACCACTGGAGAGGCTGACGACGAGGGTGTCAGCGCCAGCCGCCAGCTGGGCGCCGATGAACGCTTCGCCCACCTGCGTCAGGTGGACGCTGGTCGCCTCGGCGGTCTCGTTGAACCGCTCGGGGAAGTCCGGGAACGAGGTCTGGTCGCTGCAGGCGCAGATGCCCTGGACGACGTACATCGTGTCACCGGTGGGCTGGGTGGACTGCCAGAGGATCTCCGTCTGGATCCACCGGACGCTGCCTTCGAGGGGGAAGTACGCGGTCGCCTGGTCGGCCCCAGTGGCGCCGCATTCGTGGAACGTGGCCGGGGTGCCGGCGCTGCATTCGATGAAGCCGTTGAAGCTGAACGTCTCGACCGACGGTTCCGTTCCGGGGACCGCTTCCAGGAGGACACGGACGATGCGGGGGTCCTCGACGTTGGCCACCACGTCCACGGTCTGTTGGACCTCGTCGTAGCCGGGCTTTGACGCGGTGATGAAGTAGGTGCCAGGGTCGAGGTCGACGAACTGGAACGCGCCGTTGACGTCCGTGGTGGCGGTCAGCTGCGCCGGGCGGATGAACACCTCCGCCTCTTCGAGGGGCCGGATGCCCTGGTCGACCACGACGCCGCGCAGGAGGCCCTTGCCGCTGCGTAGGTCCACGTCCTGGTCGTTGAAGGGGTCGTCCAGGTCCTCGGAGGGCGGGGGGTCGTCGGAGCAGCCGGCCAGAAGGAGGGCGGCGGTGAGCAGGAGACCAAGGCGCTTCATAGCAAGGGCGTCGGTTGGGCCTGACATAACCCTTTTTGGCGCTGTGCCAAGGTTTGGCCCGGAGGCCGGCCGCTAAATACGCGCCCCGCCAGATGCGCTTCGATGAACGGACAGCGACTGGCCACACCGTCTCTCGGCCACGCCCGCCGCACCGGAACGCCGGGCCGCATCCTGGAGGAATTGGCCGACGCCGAGGGGGTCGTGGCGTTCAGTGGCCTGCGTCGCCGCCTGGGCGTCCACCCGCAGCAGCTCACCCGTCACCTGCGGCGCCTGGAGGCGGAGGAGGCCCTGGAGCGGACGGAGCAAGGCTACCGGCTCGTGGAACAGGAGGGGTCGGAAGAGGCGGGTCTGACGCGACATGAACGGGTCGACCTGGAGTTGCTGCGCCTGCGCCTTCTTCCTGGCGCGGACGCGGCGGCCCTGGCGGAGGCCCTAGAAGGGCGCTGGTTCGACGGCCTGCGCTTCTATGGCCGCAGCGACGGCCCCGATGAGGTCCGGTTGACCTGGGTCACGGAGCCGGAGGGGCGCCTGGTGAAGCTGCGCCTCGTGGCCGGTCTGCTCCTGGTGGAATCAGAGGCGCCGGACGCCGATCTGGGCGGCCTGCTGGCCGCCATCGCCGCTGCCTTGTGACCGGGCAGGGGACCCACCTGGTCTCCTTGTAGAAGTGCCGCCCATCAGGGGGTATGGAGAACCGACTCCCTTGCCACGCTTCAAGTACGCCTGACCTGTCGGAGGCCGCATGACCACGACGGTGGGGATCCGGACCGCCGAGGGCATCGTCCTCGCGACCGACCGACGCGCCACGATGGGCTACTTCGTGGCTGACAAGGATGTCGTCAAGATCGAAGAGCTCGACGGCGACAGCGCCATCACGATCGCCGGCAGCGTCTCGCAGGCCCAGTCGTTCGCGCACATGCTGCGCCTGAACCTGGAGTACACGAAGGCGCGCCGCGGCTGGGGCCTCTCCGCCGCTGAGCTCGCCAAGCTGTCCGCCCATTCCATCCAGCGCTCCGGCGGCATCTACGGTCAGTTCATCCTGGCCACCCGCCGCGAAGGCAAGACCCAGCTGTGGGACGTGGGCGGCGACGGGAGCCTCATCGCCAAGCGCGACTTCACCGTAAGCGGCAGCGGCACCGGCCCCGCCGTTGGCGCCCTGGAGAGCGCCGACTGGGACAACATCAAGACCATGGAGGACGCCGCGGCCCTGGCGCAGCGTGCCATCCGTGCCAGCGCCCAGCGTGACGTGGCCAGCGGCAACGGCATGGTCGTCTACCGCCTGCCCAACGACGGCGAGAGCAGCCTCAAGACCTACACGTTCACGTCTGAAGTTGTTGAAGATGTGGCGGAGGCGACCGCATGAAGCCCACCGTCGATGCCGCCTACCTCCACTTCGACGAGAGCGGCAGCATCCCGGCCATCAAGTACGCCCGCATCACGCTGGGCATGGGCCTGCCAATCCTGGCCGCCAAGGACGACAAACAGGTCGTCGTGGCCACCATCAACCGCGACGGCAACCCGCTTCTGACCGGTGCGGACAAGATCATCGACGTCAGCGACCACTGCGTCGTCCTTGTCACGGGCCACGGCGGTGACACCAACCAGGTGCGCGCCGTGCTGCGCGACCTGGCCGTCAACCACAAGTTCGTCCTCGGCAGCGAAGTGAGCCCCAAGGAGGTCAGCCTCGCGCTATCCGACTACCTGCACGAGCTCGGCATGAGCTACCGCCGCCCCCTCGGCGTCGGCATCATCGTGGCCGGCTACGACGTCCACGGCACCCAGCCGGTGATCTACCACTGCGACGTCGACGGCAACGCCATCGACCGCAACGGCATCGCCCTGGGCAAGCAGTCCGGCGAAGCCGAGCACGCTCTGGCCACCGCGATCAAGGAAGGCAAGGGCGTCGAAGCGGCCGTCAAGGCTGCCGCCGAAGCGTCCGTCAAGGGCATGCAGGAGGACTCGGTTGACGCCCGTGACATGGAGTTCCGCATCGACGTGCGCACCCTGGAACGCTCCTGAGGCCGTTTCGGCCCTTCTATAAGCGTCGGCCGGCGTGCTCTGCGCGGGATGCACATGCAGGAAGGACTCGGAACCACCGGTCATCGCTTAGCGTCAGGCTTCATGCTGGCGCTGGGCGCGCTCGCTCTCCCGCTCACCTGGTACGGTTACATCGTCCCGGATGGCCTGATCACCCTGCTGGGCCTCGGCCTCCTCGGGCTCGCCGTCCTGGTGCTGTTCATCCAGGCGGTGGTGCTTGCTGGTGCCCGATGGGCCCGTGCACCGTCGGCTGCTCGCCGGCCTCGGGCCTCGAAGACGGTCGCTTCGCCGGCTCCGGCCTCGGCCTCTGCCCCCGCAGCACCAGCCCCGACGGCCCCGGCTGCGAGCCCCGCCGCGTCCCCGGCCGTGCCCCCGGCGGCGCCTCCCGCGCCGGCCCCCACCTGGTCCAAGGACCAGGACGTCACGTACTCGGACGCCCGGCCGGCCGCCAAGGCCGCTCCCGAAGAGATGATCCTCCCGGAGGCGTTCCAGAAGGGCGCCCAGTCGGCGTTCGAGCCGCCGCAGACGGTGCCCAGCCGCCCCTTCAACCCGGACGATCCGGCCGCCTGGCCCGGTCAGCGCGGTGTCAGCGACTGGACCGTCCAGCGCAACGCCCACAAGCGTGCCACGGAGCGCGCCCAGGAGCGCCGGCCGCCTAGAGATGAATTCGCCCGCAAGTACACCCAGACCACGCCGGTGGTGCGCAACATCCTGACGGCCCCCTCCGGTGGCCAGCAACAGGCCGCCGCGCCCCCCACGGTGCAGGGTAACCGTCCCAAGGCCGATGGCAAGACGCGTGGCCAATGCGGCGACTGCGGCACGATCCTCCTGGCGCCGCCCCAGCGTCCGATCAAGCTGCGTTGCCCCACCTGCGGTCGCGTGGCCCACTTGGAGTAGCCCAGCAGGGGACCGTCACCATGTCCGTCCGCGTCCGCTTCGACGTGCGGGAGCCGGAAAGGCACCTGGTCCACGTCACGCAACGGTTCCCGGCGACCCCGGAAGGCGAGCGGACGTTCCGCATGGCCGCCTGGGTGCCGGGCAGCTACAAGATCCGGGATTTCGGGCGCCACGTGCAGGACCTGACCGCCACCGTCGGCGGCCGTAAGCGTGCCGTCCGGCAGACCGGCAAGGACGCCTGGATGGTAACGGGCACGAAGGACCAGGAGGTGGAGCTCACGTTCGCCGTCTATGGCCGTGAGCTGGGCGTCCGCAGCACCCACGTCACCTCCGACCACGCCCACCTGTTCCCAGCGACGCTCGCCCTGTACGACGAGGCGAGCCGCGCCCAGCCTCACGAGGTCTCGTGTGCTGCGCCGCGTGGTTGGCGGCTCTGGTCCGCCCTGCACGGAAGCGACGATGAGGGCGCTGCCCCCGCGACCGTCGGAACGGCCGCCGACTACGACGAACTGATCGATTCACCCCTGGAGTTGGCGCCACCCAGCGAGGTCCACGTGGTCTCCTTCACGGCGCGGCGCAAGCGCCACCGCCTCGTCTTCTACCACCCGCCAGGCGGCGTCGACTGGACGCGGCTCACCAAGGATGTGCGCGGCGTCGTGGAGGCGGCGGCCAGGCTGTTCGGTGGCCTCCCCTACGACCATTACACCTTCATCACCCACGTGGCGGCCGGCCACGGCGGCGGCCTGGAACACCGGGCCAGCACCGTCCTGGGCCTCGACCCTGCGGGGCTGCTCACGGACTACGAGAAGCGGTTCCTGCCGCTGGTGGCCCACGAGTTCTTCCACGTCTGGAACGTCAAACGCATCCAGCCGTCGGCGTTCCAGCCCTTTGACCTGCAACGCGAGGTCCACACGGACCTGCTCTGGCTCTTCGAGGGCTTCACGGCGTACCATGAGCCGGTGCTGCTGCGCCGCGCGGGGGTGATCGACGATGCCCGGTTCGGCGAACTGGTGGCCGAGAGCCTCGGGTTCTACGAGATGGCCCTC